>JAFULF010000025.1 GCA_017483225.1 Alistipes sp. | reverse complement strand
AGCTTGCCAACATAAAGGCAGCCGCTGCATAAGCAAAATACTTTGCTTTCATTGTTCTTAAATTATTATATTATTTATACTCTTTTATTCTGCATCATAATCGCCAAGATGTCCACCGTTTCCCCACGGATCGACATCCACACTGCTGACGGCAAAGCCTTTTTCCATTGCCACCTTGACAATATTGACCGTTGGCGGCTCATAAAAAATCCATTCTCGTTTCATTGCTATATTTGTTTATTTATCATTTCTGCTTGCTCATTTCACGAAAAGACGCTTGCGAACAACAACCCATCGTCGAGTTGCAATTCGTAAGCGTCAGGTAAAAGGTAGTGGCGTTGCTACGGCATACGCTCCCGGAGGGAACACATCGTAGTAACACCCCTTTGTATTTATATTTATATAAGTATTGCTTGAAATAGAGGGGCCTAAATACCCCCCCCCACAATAAGTTACGGGCGCAACTATGTTGCGGAAATATTTACTACTCCCACCAACCGCCTGAATAGCAGTATTTTTCGCCCTCAACTTCACGTTTTTTTATGATTAGAAAAACTTTTTCCAGTGTAAAGATAGCAAAAAAAATCATCACGAACAACCAGGCAAGGATAAAAATCGGATAAAAATCGTGAAATTATTGAAATCGGGGGCGCAACGGGCTTGGCGCAACATTAGGGAGATTAGGGAATTTAGAGAGCGCAGGCGGTTGAGGCAAGGTCGTAAGAGTCCGCAATCTCTTGCGCACCATTAACAACCCTTAATAGCCCTTAACTCCCTTAATAGCCATTAAATTCTTGCGCCCCCTACCCTCCTGTACAACCCCAAAAAAATCACTTTTAAGGAGGTAGTTACAACGCTCGGCGGATGACGAGGCGATGGGCTGTACTTGGCGTACTGCCCATTGACGAGGAAGCCGTTAGCGGCAGTAAATGCCCCTTAAAATGATTTTTTAGAAGTGGGAGACGGTCCTACCAACTATCGCCGACAACAAATTATTCGCTGCCGAGGAGGCTCCAATGCGGAAGAGGTCGGTGGTGAGCCACTCGGAGCCCAAAACCTCCTCAACGATAGTATAGTAGAGGGCAGCATCCTGCGGTGTGCGGACACCTCCTGCCGCCTTAAATCCAACCTTACGGCCCGTCTTCTCGTAGTAGTCCTTGATTGCCTGACACATCACGAGGGCCGCCTCCGGCGTTGCCGCCACGTCAATCTTGCCCGTGGAGGTCTTGACGAAGTCGGCACCTGCCGCCATAGAGAGCAGCGAGGCCTTGCGGATAAGTTCCGGAGTTTTGAGTGCTCCCGACTCGATGATAACCTTCAACACCACGTCGGAGTCCATCTCCGAGCGAATCATCTCCACCTCGGCAGCCGCCTCGTCGTAGGCTCCGGTGAGCATCTTACCCACATTCAGGACGATGTCCACCTCGTCGGCTCCATTCTCCACCGCCATAGCCACTTCGAGCATCTTCACTTCGAGGAAGGTCTGCGATGCGGGGAAGCCGCCACCCACGCTGGTAATGCGCATAGGCGTACCATCGACGGCGAGGCCCACGGTCTCGACAAATGCAGGATAAACGCAGATAGATGCCACGTTAGGCACTCCCGGGTATGCCTGCTCGAAGGTCACCGTGCGCTTGGCAAAGTCGGTCACCGACTCTACCGAGTCATTGCAGGTGAGTGTTGTAAGGTCCACCGCCGAGAGGCAGAACTTATAGACATCGCTATTCTCGTTGCGATGTGTCACCTCACGAATCTCTGCGACCTTTGCCGCCACCTGCTCCTCGGTCATTGCCGGAGCGTACTCTTTGAGAATGTTGCTATACTCCATAATCTTTCGCTATTTGCTACAAAGGTAGAAATAATTTTGGATATTCGTCAACTCCCCTACAACTTTCTCACATATTTCTCCCACGCCCACGCCGAGCGCATAGTCTCGTCGAGGGGGCGTTCTGCCTGCCAGCCGAGCTCCTCGTTGGCGAGTGTGGTATCGGCCCATACCGCCACCACGTCACCGGCACGGCGAGGCGCAACCTTGTAGTTGAGTTTCAGGTCATTGACACGCTCGAAGGTGCGCACAAGTTCAAACACCGACACAGCACGTCCCGTGCCGACGTTGAAGACCTCGTAGCGCTCCTTGTTCTTCTGCTCCACCATACGGCTTATCGCCGCCACGTGGGCCTTGGCCAAATCAACGATGTCGATATAGTCACGCAGGCAGGAGCCATCCTCGGTCGGATAGTCGTCGCCGAAGATGGAGAGGCACTCACGGATGCCTGCCGCCGTCTGGGTGATATATGGCACGAGGTTCTGCGGCACACCACGAGGCAGCTCGCCGATGAGTGCCGACGGGTGAGCCCCCACGGGGTTGAAGTATCGCAGGGCGATACCTTTGAGGGAGGAGTATGCCGCCACCGAGTCACGCAGGATATCCTCGCACATCTGCTTGGTGTTGCCATAAGCACTTGTTGCCGGCTTGCGGGGTGTCTGCTCCGTCACGGGGAGCTCGTCGGCCTCGCCATAGACGGTGGCCGAGGAGGAGAAGACGATATTGCTACGACCATACTCACGCATCAGGTCGATGACGTTCATAAAGGATGTGAGGTTATTGCGGTAGTACTTCATCGGGTCTGCAACCGACTCTCCCACAGCCTTATACGCCGCAAAGTGAATCACCGAGTCGAAGTCATACCGACGGAACACCTCGGCAAAGGCCTCACGGTCGCAACAATCGACATTTACGAAGGGCACATCCACGCCCGTAATGCGGCGCACGCCCTCCACGCCCGACATATCCGAATTGGAGAGGTTGTCGGCGATGACCACATCGAAGCCCGCCGTGATAAGTTCCACCGCCGTATGTGAGCCGATATATCCCGCTCCTCCGGAGACAAGTACGCAATTTTTCTTCATTATAGTATTGTTTTTGATTTCATTAGTTATACAAGCAGCAACGCACAAATCCTGCCTGCAACGTAACAAAGTTACTCTTTTTTTCCTACCTTTGCATCACAAACCCTTTATTTTTTATTTATGAGCATCATTTCTGCCCGACATATCACAAAGAGTTTCACGGGGCACACCGCTCTGGACGATGTTTCGGTGGAGATTCCGCAAGGCTCCGTATATGGGCTGCTGGGCCCCAACGGAGCGGGAAAGACCACCCTTATACGTGTGATAAACCGCATCACGATACCCGACAAGGGAGAGATACTCTTCAACGGCAAGCCCATCCGCCAGCAGGATATATACCGCATAGGCTACCTGCCTGAGGAGCGAGGCCTCTACAAGAAGATGAAGGTGGGTGAGCACGCCGTATTTCTGGCACGCCTGAAAGGACTGTCACGCCACGAGGCGTTGGTGCGGCTGAAAGGATGGTTCACACGTCTGGGCATCGAGCAGTGGTGGGACAAGAGAGTAGAGGAGTTGTCGAAGGGTATGGCGCAGAAGATACAGTTCATCGTCACGGTGATTCACGAGCCGGAGCTGCTCATCTTCGACGAGCCATTTTCGGGCTTCGACCCGATAAATGCCAACCTGCTCAAACAGGAGATTCTGCAACTGCGTGACCGTGGTGCTACGGTCATCTTCTCGACGCACAATATGGCGAGCGTGGAGGAGATTTGCGACCATATCACGCTGATAAACAAGTCGCACAACATCCTCTCGGGGCGTGTGGACGAGATACGCCGCCGCTACGGAGGCAACATCTTCACGGCGCAGTTCCGAGGCGAGGAGGAGAAGCTGCGCAGGGCGACGGCATCGCTCTGCGAGGTGATGGAGTGCGAGCACGACGCTCTGTCGGGCATAACCGCCGCAAAGCTGCACATCGCCCGCACGGAGGATGTGCGCCACTGCATAGCCGCCGTAAACGAGGCTGTGGAGTTGCGCTCCTTTGCCGAGGCTATGCCCAGCATGAACGACATATTCATCCGTGCCGTAAACGGCACCCTGCAACAGTAAAAAAGCGAGAGGAGTTATGAAGAACATCGGTTTAATAGTGATGCGTGAGTTTAAGGAGCGAGTATATAAGAAGTCGTTCATAATCACCACAATACTTATGCCTCTGATGATGGTACTGCTGAGCGTCGCACCGACGCTTATAATGATGTTTGCCAAGGGCGAGGAGCGCAACATCACGGTCATCGACCACAGCGGAGTCATCGCCTCGCAGCTTACCTCCGACGAGGAGGTGGCGTTTACGCTCTCGGAGGATGGCGACCTGCAAGAGGCACTTAAAAGGTCGCTCGCCGACGAGAACTTCGGCGTGCTCTACATCGGTCGGAGCATCATCGAGAACCCGAGCGACATACAGCTCTACACCAACGCCTCCTCCTCGGCCATCGTGGAGGAGAAGATTGCCGATATGGTCGAGGGGGCCATCGAGCGGGAGCGACTCAAAGCCTACAACCTCGAAAACCTGCAAGAGATTCTCGACGAGGTCAAGGCCGACGTGAACCTCTCCATATACCGCAACGACGACGATGCTCTCGCCTCCTCGTCATCGCTCTTCGCCGGCATCGTGGGAATGATTCTGGGCTTCGTGCTATACTTCTTCCTCGTCATCTACGGCTCTATCGTGATGTCGAGCATCATCGAGGAGAAGAACTCTCGCATCTTGGAGGTGCTGGTATCTACGGTACGACCTTTCGAGATGATGATGGGCAAGATTCTGGGCGTGGCCCTCGTTGCCGCAACGCAGATATTGGTGTGGGGCGTGCTGCTTATCGTTATGAGCGGTGTCGTTCTGCCGGCGGTGATGCCCGCAGAGCTGGTGGCCAACATCGAGGCTGTGCAGGGCGGTGCCGACCTTACGGCAATGGCAGCGAGTGGCATTGATACCGAGATGGTTACAGACCTCGCATCGCTACTCGACACGGCATATATCACCCGCATCGTGGTCTTGCTGCTCCTGTTTATGGTGGGAGGATTCCTCCTCTATGCCGCAATGTACGCCGCCGTGGGCGCAAGTGTCGATGAGGCGCAGGATGCACAGCAGCTCACAACGCCAATCACCGTGCCTATCATCCTCGCATTTATCGTCACGACACTCGTGATGAACGACCCGAACTCCTCGGTGGTCTTCTGGTTCTCGATGATTCCGTTTACCTCCCCTATCGTTATGATGGCCCGCATCCCGAGCGGCATCCCTGCGTGGGAGATTGTCACCTCGCTCGTGCTGCTCTATGCCACCTTCGTCGTTATGGTATGGCTTGCCGGCAAGGTCTATCGTGTAGGAATCTTTATGCACGGCAAAAAGCCGACACTCAAAGAGTTATACCGCTGGATGAAGTATTAGAGACGGGGCGCAACGCTCCCTACCGCACAAAACAAGCAGGAGAGGCTGAATTATCAACCTCTCCTGCCTGTTTTATAGCGAGCGTATTACTTCGTATATCTCTCCACAACGGCACAGATGCGCTCGAAGACCTCCTCGATGGTGCCGAGGCTTGGCACAGCTTCGTACTTGCCCTGCGCACGGTAGTACTCCGCAACAACAGCCGTCTGCTTGTTGTAAATCTCGATTCGGTTGCGGATAACCTCCTCCGAGGCATCGTCGGCACGACCGGAATCCTTGCCTCGCAACAGAATACGCTTCACGAGCTCCTCCTCCGGCACATCCATATATATCATCAAATCGACCTTCTCGCCGATGGCTTCCAGCACCTTGTCGAATGCCTCCGCCTGCGGGGTGGTACGAGGGAAGCCGTCGAAGATTGTGCCCTTGACGTCACGATTGGCAGCGAGATAGTTCTCGACCATACCGATAACGATGGCATCCGGCGCAAGCTCGCCACGGCTGATATAAGATTGCATTTCAACACCCAGCGGAGTTGCCGAGGCGATTTCTCGGCGAATAATCTCGCCGGTAGATATGTGCGCCAAACCAAACCTCTTTTCGAGGAGTTCCGACTGTGTTCCCTTGCCACATCCGGGCGCACCAAAAAGCACTATATTGAGCATTTCCTTCTATTTTTGTTAAAACCTAACGAGGCAAAGATAAACCTTTTTTCGTGAAATTGTCCTAATTTGTAAAGTTTTTTAATATCTTTTTATCGTCAATTTGCCATTTCCCTGCCGAGGAGTTTGATTTTCGATATTTTATTTGTAACTTTGAGAGTAATTTTGCCCCGACCCATTGGCGGAGCACGCAAACATTAAACAGAGAGTAATGGCAGAGAGCAGTAAAAAGCGTACCGAGATTGCCGAACTTGGCGAGTTTGGACTTATAGATAGATTGACCGCCCCCTTCAAGGCGACACGCAAATCGACCATCAAGGGTGTGGGTGACGATGCCGCAGTGATTGAGGCATCACGTGACACGGCACTCGTCGTATCGACGGATATGATGACCGAGGGCGTCGATTTCGACCTCACCTACTTCCCTCCGAAGCACCTCGGCTACAAGGCGGTAACCAAGGGTATCAGCGACATCGTGGCGATGAACGCCACGCCGGAGCAGGTGACCATATCGCTCGGCATATCGTCGAAAATCTCGGTCGAGTTCCTCGACGAGCTATACAGCGGCATAGAGTTCGCCTGCCGTGAGGCGGAGGTCGATTTGGTAGGTGGCGACACCACCGCCTCCGTCAATGGCCTCATCATCAGCATCACCGCCGTAGGCCGTGCCAAGAAGCAGAGCGTAGTGCAACGCAGTGGCGCAAAGGTCAATGACCTGATTTGCATCACGGGCAACCTCGGAGCGGCATTTATGGGGCTGCAACTTTTGGAGCGTGAGAAGCGTGTCTTGCAGGGTATAAACGAGCCTCAGCCGCAGTTTGAAGGGTATGAGTATCTGTTGGAGCGCTACCTTAAACCACGTGCACGCTACGACGTGGTGGCGGCGCTGTCGAAGGAGAAGATTGTGCCGACGGCGATGATTGACCTCACCGACGGTCTGGCATCCGACCTGTTGCAGATATGCAAGGCCTCCAAGTGTGGCGCACGCATATATTTGGAGCGTATGCCGCTGGCGAAGCAGACCTCGGCACTCGCCGAAGAGATGCACATAGACCCCGTGGTGGCGGCACTCAATGGCGGCGAGGATTACCAACTGCTCTTCACCGTGCCGCTCGACCAGCGTGAGAATGTGATGAATGTCGGCCATATAGATATCATAGGCCACATCACGGCAGAGGACACGGGCGCATACCTCGTAACACCCGACGGCTCGGAGATTAAGTTAAAAGCACAGGGATTCAAGGAGAAATAATTCTCCTTGAATCCGCTATGCTGCGCATAGCAAATTATATTTACATTCCCTCCAAACCTCCCTTTGAAAAAGGGAGGCTTTGTCGCAGAATAAATTCTGCTCCGAACAACCTTAATCAATGTTTATTGCAAAAACAAAATATTATGAAGAAACTATTATTTACAATATCTATCATTTTATCTACGCACTATATATTATCAGCCCAAGACAGAACCGACACTCTGTATTATGACAGAAATTGGCGTACAACAAATGACAAAACTTTTGCAGACTATTACAGAATTGCAAAATATCCACAAGATTCTCTGCAAGAACGTAAATATATAGATTTCTATATAACAGGAGAGATTCAGTCCAAAGGTCAATTTATTTCTATTGACAACAAAGATGACAAATACTCCATATTCGATGGTCTTTGTGAGAGTTATTACAAAAACGGCAAAACCGCAGAGATAAAGAATTTTAGAAAAGGTGTTTTAGATGGTGAGTATAAATCATTCAACGAGGATGGTTTGATTAATTATGCAGGATGGTTTATTAATGGTAAAAAGCACGGAATACACACAAAATTCATAAATAAAGACCGTTATATTCAAAAAGAATATTCCGAGGGAGAACTCACTTCTGATTACTATATAATGGCGAACTCTGACGGATTAATGATAAAACGGAAACACATTGACGATTCAATAATTTGGGAAACGCCTGCTATTAATGAACGCCAAACAAAATACATAGATGGCCGAGCATGGCAATATTACTCAAAGAATGGCCTTACTATTGCATTAACTTCTACGAATTATAGGAGCTATGGGAAATGGCACAAACTAGATATCGTCATTACAAACAACTCCTTACAGTCTATCAGATTCGACCCTTCTAGAAATATATCTGCTCAATCCACAGATAAAAAGTCAATCACTACTTATTTAGATGTTTGGTCGTGCGATAGATATATTAAAAAAGTAAATCGAGTGCAATTAGCATTCGCTATTTTAGCGGGATTTAGCGAGGGACTAGCAAGCTCGAATGCTGGATATAGTACATCCTACACCACTTCATATTACAATGGAAGAACTAATAATTATGGGTATAGGGGCTATCCTTCAAGAAATTACACCGGAAGTGCAACCCACGTAAGTCGCACATACAATGGATACGCCGCTTATCAGGCTAGTGTAATATCACAACAGCGTTTGACGGATTTTTGCAACGCTTTGAACTTAGAGAAGGAAAACAAGAGATTGGAATACATAAAAGAAAACACAATATATCCCGGAGAAACTATTGCTGGGTACGTGCTTGTAAAACGTATAAATGGAGAGAATGCTAAATTTGTTATTGACATATTAGGTGCCAAGTACTCTTATGATTATTTCTTTGGGAAAATAAAGAAACAAAAATCAAAAAGGGGCAAAACTCTAAAATATTAAACTTCCTTCGACAATTAGCCGGCCTTAAATATTATATATATAAGGTACCACGTGACGAAGCGGCCACACTTACCCACCAGCATCCAGAGGGCCATAGGCACCACCTTCACACGGTAGAAGCCGAGTGCCACGGCGAAGATGTCGCCCACGAAGGGCACCCACGTAAGCAGTGCCACAATGGCACCGTAGCGGTCGATGCGTGCCTTCTGCTTTTCGAGGCTCTCACGACTCACGTGCAGTCGCTCAATCCACTCCCACTTGCCGGCACGCCCTATGGCGTAGGAGGTCAGACCGCCGAGCCAGTTGCCCAGCGTGGCAACCGTGAGCGTAAGCAGGGGCGTACCACCTGCAACGAGCATACCCACCAACAACACATCGGCGCTGAAAGGCACCACGGTAGCCGCCAGAAACGAGCCGACAAAGAGCCCGAAGTATCCCAAATCAAGAAGCCACTCCATAAACGTCGAATAAAGTTCAAACTTTGTGCAAAATTAGCAGAAATAGTTAATTCTTACACAAATAAATTTATTACTTTTGTGCATTGGAACAGATAAAATCACAAATATAGACTATGAAAGCAATCGTAAAGACAGATTTCAACTTCCCGGGCCAGAACAACCACTATGTCGGTAAGGTGCGTGACGTGTACAGCATCGACGGCGACTACCTCGTAATGGTTGTGTCGGACCGTATCTCGGCATTTGACGTTGTACTCCCGAAGGGTATTCCTTTCAAGGGTCAGGTGCTCAACCAGATTGCGGCGAAGTTCCTCGACGCTACCGCCGACATCCTTCCAAACTGGAAGATTGCCGTACCGGACCCAATGGTTACCGTAGGTCACAAGTGCGAGCCGTTCAAGGTTGAGATGGTTATCCGTGGCTACCTCTCGGGTCACGCATGGCGTGAGTACAAGGCGGGCAAGCGCACCATCTGCGGCGTGGAGATGCCGGAGGGAATGGTCGAGAACCAGAAGTTCCCGGAGCCAATCATCACCCCTACAACCAAGGCTGCCGAGGGTCACGACGAGGACATCTCGAAGGAGGAGATTATCGCACAGGGAATCGTGAGCCGTGAGGACTACGAGAAGTTGGAGGCATACACACGTGCCATCTTCCAGCGTGGCACCGAGATTGCTGCCAAGATGGGTCTTATCTTGGTGGACACCAAGTACGAGTTCGGAAAGAAGGATGGCGTAATCTATCTTATGGACGAGATTCACACGCCGGACTCCTCCCGCTACTTCTACGCCGAGGGCTACGCAGAGCGTTTGGCCGCAGGTGAGAAGCAGAAGCAGCTCTCGAAGGAGTTTGTACGTGAGTGGCTTATGGCAAACGGCTTCCAAGGCCAGGAGGGAGAGCAGGTGCCGGAGATGACCGACGAAATTGTCAGCAGCATCACCGACCGCTACGTAGAGTTGTACGAGAATATCGTTGGCGAGAAGTTCGTGAAGGCGGAGAGCGACGACGTTGCCGCCCGCATCGAGAAGAACGTCACCGAGTTTTTGCAGAGCCTCTAATCCTAACAAGGAGAGGCAACGATAAAGGCTATCCGCCAGTGGCGGATAGCCTTTATCGTTTGGTTTAGATGTGACTCTATCGCTCGACGAGCAAGACGCCAAAAGAGCCTTGCTATGCGGATTTATAAGTTTTGAATAGTATAGTCTATCATCTTCTGCCGCACCTGCGACGTACAAGACGGCATCATAGAGTGGTTCTGGTCGGGATATACCATCATATCGTACTGCTTGCCTGCATCGTTAAGGCGGCGGCACATCTCCACAGTATTCTGGAAGTGGACATTATCATCCGCCGTGCCGTGCATTATCAGCAGGCGGGTGCGTGGCGACAGCTTCTCGGCGTGGTGTAGTGGAGAGTTGTCGTCGTAGCCGTGCGGATTATCCTGCGGCAGCCCGTTATAAATCTCGGTATATATCGTGTCGTAGTAGCGCCACGAGGTGACCGGCGCCACAGCGATAGCCATACGGAACAACCCCTCGCCGTGCAGTGCGCAGTTCAGCGCCATAAAGCCTCCATACGACCAGCCGTAGATGCCTATGCGCTCCGAATCGACATAAGGCATCGTCGCAAGGTAGCGGGCGAAGGATATTTGGTCCTCACGCTCACGGCGGCCCAAGTCGCCATAGGTGCACTTCTTGAAGGCCTCGCCTCGGAAGCCCGTACCACGGCCGTCACAGCAGGCGACGATATAGCCATGCTCCACCAGCGCATCCTCCCAGTCGAGCGACCAGCGGTCACGCACCGACTGCGAGCCGGGGCCGGAGTACTGTGTCAGCAGCACCGGATAGCGTCTGGCAGGGTCGAAGTTGCGGGGCAGCCGGATATCGTAGTTCAGCGTATCGCCACGCTCGGTAGCGAACTGCTTGAAGAGGCGTTGCGACCACTCGCCCGTAGCGGCCACGGCGGCACGTGAATCGACCAGCGTATCCACCACAGAGCCATCCTTACGGTGCACCGTGATAACATTAGGCGTAGAGGCGTTGCTCAGGGTCTGCACGTAGTACTTCATCCCCGCCGCAGGTGCCACGGAGAGGAAGCCGTCACCCTCGCCCAGCCGACGTTTACCTCGGCCGTTGAGCCCCACAACATAGAGGGCACGTCGTAGTGGCGAGCACTCGGTAGAGAGATAGTAGAGGTGCTTTTTATCCACGCCAACCAGCGAGGTGACCTCCCACTCACCCTTGGTGAGGGCCGCCACCCTACCCTTCGAGATGGTATGGAGGTAGAGGTGCATCCACCCCGTGGTGGTCTCCTCACGCACAATGAATCGCTCGCCATCGAGGAAGGTGATGGTCGAGGCGGAAGGGCGCTCCACATACTGAGGCGAGTGCTCCTCGTAGATAGTCTGCTGCGAGCCGTCGCCACGCACAAGAACCACCTCGAAGTGGTTTTGCAGGCGATTGACACGGTAGAAGTACAACTCGCCGCCCGGAGTCCACGCTACATTAAAGATATATTGGTCGCTCTCCGACCCCACATCAACCCTTCGCTTGGCAGCCGTAGCCACATCGTAGAGCCACAGCTCCACCGTAGAGTTGCGGTCGCCCGCCTTCGGGTACTTGAAGGTGTAGGCACGGTTATAGAGCGTATCGTCGTAGCGCATCATCTCAAACAGAGGCACCCCTCGCTCATCGAAGCGCAAGTAAGCAATCTTATCGCCACTTGGCGAGAAGGCATACGCCTGCGTAAAGCCGTACTCCTCCTCATAGACCCAGTCGCTCGTGCCATTGATAATCTCATTCCAGCGGCCATCGTCGGTGACTGCCACAGAGCGGCCCGAGGCGATATTGTAGAGGTAGAGGTTATTCTCGAAGGCGTAGCCCAGATGCTCTCCATCGGGCGAGAAGGTAACATCACGTACCCCCTGCAACACCGCTCGGCACTCGCCACCCTCGGCAAGCGAGTAGTTCGCCGTGAAGGAGTGGCGGTAGATAGGGCGCACGGAGGCAGCATCGGCAAAGAGGGCCCTCTTCCCATCGGGCGAGAGGAGGTAGTGTGCCGGCTTGGCGGTGGCGGTGAAGAGCAGCGTGCTATCACGACGGTCGGCGTAGGAGTGGCGCACAACCGACGCACCGCAGAGGGTCGTATAGTGGTCGCCGTCAGCCATAGGGCGCATACCCGTAACGGTGCGGTTGGCACGACGTGTACGCAACACGGCATCATAATCACTGCCCGAAGCAAAAGCCGTTGCAGCGAGCATAAGGCTCGCTGCAAGTATAAGTGGAAGTCTAAACATCATATCGTCAGAGAGGTGTTTCTAAATATCATCCACGTTGAACTCGTAGTCCAGACGCTTACCCGTCACGAAGGTCGTGGTGTCGAACTTGGTGTTGAACTGTTCGAGCGTCACACGCTTATGCTCCTCAAACGGAGGCGTGAGCAGGTCGAAGTTTATCGAGTAGTCGATGGCGGTCTCGATGATGGTAATCAGCGCCTCAGGCGTAATCTCCGCCTTGCCGAAGTTCATCGCACGCATCGAGGTCTGGCGCTTGCCCTCAACGAAGAACATACGCTCACGGTTGATGAAGATACGGCCGATGAGGTAGCCCTCGTCTGCCCAACGTCTATCCTTGTCCGAGTCGGAGAGGAAGTCGTAGATGTCGATGATGCCGCAGTAGGCATTGCTACGGTCGCCCTGCACATAGGTATTCTGCCAGATGACGTGGTTGTTGTCGAACTGGAAGACGTCGGTGTGCATACGGAAGATAAGCAGGTCGGAGGCTATCTTCAACTGCGCCTCGTGCTTACCCTTATCTCGGTACTCCAATCGCACACGGCGGTCGAGTTTACCCTCCAAAGCATCCTCCATCTCCGAGGCCATCTCAAAGAGTGTATCCTTCAAGAGGTTGAAGACCCCGAAGGTGTTATCAAAGACACGCATCTTGACTGCCGACTTCTCGACTATGGTCGAGAGAATCTTTTCACGCAAAGGTTGTGTTGCCATACTCTATCTCAATTTTATTGTTTGTCCGTGTTTGAACTCGCCACCACCCAGACGATTCAGCTTCGCCAACGACCGCTCACGTATGCCGTAGGATTGCGCCAGAGTGTGCAGGGTCTCGTTGCGGCGTACCGTGTGCCACATAGCATTGCCCTCCCACTGCGCCTTCTTGCGCTCGATATAGACGATGTCGCCCTTGGCGAGGTTGCCGAGGCGGGAGGCATCGTTGAACTTGCGAAGCATACGCTCCGAGATATGGAACGCAGCACCCAGCGACGAGTAGGTATCGCCCTCCTTCGCCACGACGTAGCAGGTGTGGTTGGTGCGGTAGATGTTGTAGCCTCGGTGGGAGTTGATGGTCACACGGAAGGCATCCGGGTTGACCAACTCCTCACCCGTAGCGGTACTCTGGCCGGCAAACCAACTCTCGGTATTGGCCTCGGCACTCTTGCGTGAGGTATAAATCTTCGCTCCATCCTCCTGGTCGAGCAGGTAGAGGCGGTAGTTCTCGATAATCTTCACAAGCCGCTCGGCATAGTCGGGTGCCGTAGCATACCCCGCCGCCTTCAAGCCACGAGCCCAGCTGCGGTAGTCGGTCGCAGGGTAGGCAAAGAGCGAGTCGTAACGTGGCGAGGAGTCGAGAAACTCGGCGTGGTCGAGGTACGATGCCTCCACCGACGGGTAGGCACGGAAGCACTCCCCCTTGGCATCGTCATCGTGAAAGACACGCTCGCCCTTCCACGTCTTCTTGCACTTGATACCGAAATGGTTGTTCGACTCCTTCGACAGGCGGCTGTTGCCGCTATCGGATTCGAGGATGCCCTGCGCCATCGTGATACTTGCCGGTATGCCGTATCGCTCCATATGCGCCACGGCGATAGCCTTATATCGCTCGATATACTCCTCACGTGTCTGGCGTGGTGTTGCAGCCGTCGCCGAGAGGCTCGATGCGAACATCGCCACCACAGAAATAAGCGCAACTATTGCTTTTTGTGAAAATTTCATTATCTTTGTATTATATATGTTACCGTTCCCCTCTGCGGAGAGGTTGTGACAAGCGTCTGCAAAAGGTTATCTGCATACGCCCCGAACACAAGGCAAAGATAAATTATTTTAGAGAAAAAACCAATACATACACCTCTAATAATAGACGATATGAAGCCTCTGCATATCATAACGCCGGTGAAAGACTCCATCGACTCTACCCTCCAAACCATCAAGGCCATTATGGCGTCAGATATCGAGGGTGAGTGGAAGTACACCGTATATAACGATTTCAGCACCGCCGAGAATACCGAGCGTCTGGAATTTTATGCCGTAGAGCATGGCTTCGAGTTGGTAAATCTTGCCGACATCACCGACCACCCGTCGCCCAACTACCTGCTCGTGTTGCAGATAAGCCAACAGAAGGCCTTGGAGGCAGGTGCCGACTTGGTAATCGTCGAGTCGGATGTGGTAGTTGAGCCCGACACGCTGCGCCTGCTGGCGGAGGGTGCCGCCGTACGGCCCGACTGCGGTATCGCTGCCTCAGTGACCGTGGACGAGAACAAGGTCATCAACTACCCGTATGAGTTTGCGCAGGACTACGACTCCCGCAAGGTGTATGCCGTGAAGCGACATTGCAGCTTCTGCTGCTCACTGCTGACCAACAGCTTCCTCTCGCAGTACAACTTCTGCGAGATGGATAGCGGCAAGCATTGGTACGACGTACACATCTCGCAGCAGTCACGTGCTATGGGATTTCTCAACTACCTGTTCCTCAACCTGCCGGTGCTCCACCGCCCACACGGCAGCCGCCCGTGGAAGCAACTCAAATACACCAACCCGTGGAAGTACTACTGGCGTAAGTTCACGCAGGGATTTGACAAGATTTAAGGCGTTTTAAGGCACCGAGAGCCCACCCACGACCTGCATCAGCATCGGCCGGCAATGACATATTTGCGCAGGCTTAAAGTCAAGTAAGGTCAAGTAAAGTCGAGTAAGGTCGCTCCTTCGGAGCTGCGCAACGGGCTTGGCGCAACAGTAACGGTTGTTAAAGGTGATTAAAGGGCATTAAGGGGAACGCAGGCGGTTTATGGGAAGGCTGTACAAGTCTGCCAGCGTATTGCGCAACATTAACAACCCTTAATATCCCTTAACTCCCTTAATAGCCATCAAATCCTTGCGCCCGACCTACCCTACCAAACAACAATAAAAATCACTTTTAAGAAGGCAGTTACAACGCTCGCTGAGAATGAAGTAGCGGAAGCAGTTACCCCTAAACGCACGAGAGTTTTTTATTTTTAGGAGGCAAATGCAACGCTCGCTGATATTCGAAGCGATGGGACATACTTAGCGTATTTCCCATTGCCGAGAATGAAGTAGCGGAAGCAGTTGCCCCTAAAAATAAAAAAAGAGTGGTTGAGAAATCAACCACTCCGATATTAAGCAACGCTTAATTTTTTTACTTGTTGTAAGCCTTCATAACCGAGATAAGGTCGAGAACCTTGTTCGAGTAACCCCACTCGTTGTCGTACCAAGAAACAACCTTTACGAAGGTGTCGGTCAAAGCGATACCTGCCTTTGCATCGAAAATCGAAGTGCGAGCGTCGCCCAAGAAGTCAGACGATACAACATCCTCGTTGGTGTAACCGAGAACGCCTGCCAACTCACCCTCAGAAGCAGCCTTCATAGCCTCGCAAATCTCTGCATAGGTAGCAGGCTTTGCCAAGTTTACAGTAAGGTCAACAACCGATACGTCGAGGGTAGGAACACGGAATGCCATACCTGTCAGCTTGCCGTTGAGCTCAGGAAGAACAACACCCACAGCCTTAGCAGCACCGGTAGAAGATGGGATGATGTTGCCGGCAGCAGCACGGCCACCACGCCAGTCCTTCAAAGATGGACCGTCAACAGTCTTCTGAGTAGCGGTAGTAGCGTGAACGGTAGTCATCAGACCGTCAGCGATACCCCAGTTGTCGTTGAGAACCTTAGCGATAGGAGCCAAGCAGTTGGTAGTACAAGAAGCGTTAGAAACGATAGTCTGACCAGCGTAAGTGTTGGTGTTAACACCGCAAACGAACATTGGAGTCTTATCCTTCGCAGGAGCCGACATAACTACGTACTTCGCACCAGCCTTGATGTGAGCCTCAGCCTTCTCAGCAGTGAGAAACAAACCTGTTGACTCAACTACATACTCAGCCTCAACCTCGTTCCACTTCAAATCCTCTGGGTTGCGCTCAGCAGTTACACGGATAGCCTTACCGTTAACGATGAGGAGGTTCTTCTCTGCATCGTGCTCGATAGTGCCCTGGAACTGACCGTGCATTGTATCATACTTGAGCATATAAGCCAAGTACTCAACAGGGCAGAGGTCGTTGATACCTACAACCTCGTACTTGTCAGTCTGAGTGCACGCAGCACGGAATACCATACGGCCGATACGACCGAAACCGTTGATACCAATCTTAATTGTTGCCATAATTTTCTAAAAATGTTTTATGAAATGTTAATGAAAAATTATTTTCTTGTCAAACCGCCACAAAATTACATACTTTGTGCAGAATTACCAAATAAAACGAAAGTTTTTTACCCCTCCGCACTACGCTTTTTTATCACTTCTCGCTCTCCTCGATGTTCGCTTTGGCCCGCTTGGCCATTGCCGAGGCAAAGACAAAGTCGTTCAGCTCCTTATTCTCGGCGTGCAGGATGTTATCTTTCGAGCCTTCCCACCACTTCTTGCCCTGATGGATATATACAATCTTCTCGCCAATCTCCATCACCGAGTTCATATCGTGGGTGTTGATGATTGTCGTGATGCCGTACTCGCGGGTGATGCCCTGAATAAGGTTGTCGATGACTATCGAGGTCTGCGGGTCGAGGCCCGAGTTGGGCTCGTCGCAGAAGAGGTAGCGAGGGTTGAGCACGATGGCACGGGCGATGGCCGCACGCTTAATCATACCTCCCGACAGCTCCGACGGATAGAGGTGCGGTGCGTGCGAGAGCTCCACACGCTCCAAGCAGAACTCCACCCTCTTGCGCTTCTCCGCCTCGCTCTGCGTGGTGAAGAGGTCGAGGGGCAGCTTCACATTCTCGAAGACGGTCGAGGAGTCGAGCAGTGCACCTCCCTGAAATATCATACCTATATCTTTACGGATGCGCTTGCGCTCGGCAAACGTAAGGTCCGTGTAGCAGATGTCGTCGAAGTATATCGAGCCGCTGTCGGGTGTATGCAGCCCCACGAGCGTTTTGAGCAGCACCGTCTTACCCGAGCCGCTACGGCCGATGATGAGGTTTGTCTTGCCGGTCTCGAACTCCACCGAGATATCCTCCAACACTGTGCGGCCGTCGAAGGATTTGAATATATGGTCACACTTTATCATGTTCGCAAGAGTTGTGTCAGGATAAGGTTAAAAATCATAATCATAATCGAGCTTATCACCACGGCACGTGTCGAGGCACGGCCCACTTCGAGCGAGTTACCCTTGGCGTAGTAGCCGTAGTAGCCCGAAATCGAGGTGATAAGGAAGGCGAATACCGTCATCTTTATCAGCGAGTAGGTAATCTCCCAGTCGTCGAAGGCGTAGAGCAGACCATCGACGTAGTCGCTCGGCAGCATCACGCCCATATATGCCACGAGGTAGCCGCCCAGCATACCGACAATCATACTGAATGCCGCCAGCAGCGGGAAGAAGAACATCGTAGCGATAATCTTCGGGAGGATGAGGTAGGAGGCGGAGTTCACACCCATAATCTCCAAGGCATCAATCTGCTCCGTGATACGCATAGTACCTATCTCGGAGGCGATATTCGAGCCCACCTTTCCGGCGAGGATTATGGCTATGACCGTCGATGAAAATTCGAGAATCATAACCTCCTTGGTTGCGTAGCCAATCATCATCTGCGGGATGAATGGCGATTCGAGGCTGATGGACATTTGCAGGGCGATTACCGCTCCGATAAATACCGAGATAATCGCCGTCAGCGGTATCGAGTTGATACCCAACTGCTCAATCTCGGCAACCACTCGGCGATAGTAGATAGAGCCCTTCTCCGGTCGGGAGAAGACCTTGCCCATCAGGATACAATACTTGCCTATGGCTTCAAAAAATTTCAACATAGTATTTACTTTGTCTTCTTTCTATTTAAGTTCTTCGAAGGCCGCTTTACTCGACCTCTTTGAAATCGATATACTCGCCGACGTCGTCGCTCACCCTCTTCTGTCGGGGTTCGGAGGCTACTACCGTAATATCCCCCTCGCAGGTGGCTCCGTCGCCTCGTGGACGTTGCGTGTAGGCCCTACCCTGCTGCTCCGCCCTGTGCATCTGCTGCTCCATCTCCTTGCGCACCCTGCGGAGTCGCCACCAGAAGAGCGCAGCCCCAAAGAGTGCCAGAAGCAGCGGCACAAGCAGCACCAGCGCAAAGAGCCCCATAACCTGCGGCGCAGCAACACACAGCACCACAAGCAACACCACGGTCAGCGGATTGCGACTTATAAACTCTGCTATAAAACTAAAAAAACTCTTCATCCTCTTTTGTGTTTATTATGCAACAGATGACAAACGCTCAAACTCTTCTGAAAATTACATCCTGCACACACATCTGCGCAACACACGCTATATCACGGTACAAATATAACAAAAATTTTGCAATTCGCAGGTATGGTTCTTGCTCGGTTTTTACGCCACTACTGACCAATACTCCGCACAGCCGTCTCCTCCGCCACCGCTCCACAACGCCACGCCTGCCTCTCGAAGAGAAAAATATCACATTTGCAACATTTTTATCCGGGCGTAAAATGTCATATTTTTAGTAATTATTCCCCAAAACAGCCCTCAAAGATGATGCAATATGGCTGTTATGTTAAAATTCCGTTCATAAATGCAAATGGCGTTACATTAAAATCACAGACCCAAAACATATATGTAACAGGAATCCCTTGCGAGGCCAACTTTATGGAGGGCAGTTACGATGGATGGTCGTGGAGCAGTAACTCCTATGTGGGAATATACACTCCGACTCTTAGTAGCACATCGTACCTGCGACTGGATACAAGCACAACTGCATCGGAGCGAAATGTCGCAATATACTCTCCTACATTCTATATTGCAAAGGCAATAGAGCCGGTAAACGTGACAACATCCATCGCTGCAACGTCGCGTAATGTAGATTACAATTTTATCGGCCCAAGAGATTATGTATGGTATCGCAATGCCTATATAGAGACAGGAACAAAGAGTTCGGCGGCTCAAAATACCAGTGGAGTATATATTACAGCCTCATATAGTGTAGATGCTGACAGCAACGCAGACTATGTTGATAGCGCAAATGTATTTGGTCTTACGGAGAGTAAGCCGTGCCTTGTCTATTCAAAATATTTCAAGATTCACGACCAATATATCAATAAGATACGTATTCAATACAGCGGCAACTAACTCGCTCGATTATAACGCAATCAGCCGACCCAAAAGGTCGGCTGATTGCGTTTGTGTAACGAGGTTATCTATACCTTACACTGATTACATCTATATTCATACCTGGCGTAGTGACGACCGCCAGACCTCTGGAAGACACTTTGCTTGTGCTTATCTTGATTCCCGAGTTTTGGCTCAATGTAGTATTCAGAGTCTTCTCCACAAACCTATATCCACTTGTTGTATTGTCCAATAATATTCCACCCGACAAATCCTCGCTAAAAGTTGCTCCGATCGACGGATTCATCTGCATTGACAGTCTATAAGTTGCACTAGTATACGAACCTCGATAGCAATAAACATACGAACTTAACACGATGTCGTAAGTACAATTTGTACTCGCATAGAAAAGACTTGGAGAGGTTATAGAGCCTCCATCTTTTATCAGGAGGTAATTGCCAGTATCTGTTGTACTGCTATTTGTCCATCCCGAAATAGAGCTTACACCTTCGCCACTTACACTATATGGCACTCCCGTAACGTAGATGTTCTGATTCTCCGATTCGAGGGAAACGGCACTGTTTTCTACGAACGGAATTTTAACATAACAGCCATATTGCCCCAAAGCGAGCGCACTATTTACCGTGCCTGCCGTGTTGGCATCCCACTCCGACGAGCCATAGACGAACTTTGCGGCCGAGGTATTAAGCAGCGCATTGGTAAAGTCGTCGCTATTCGAGATTGTATAGCTCTCGTAGATGATGCTGGTGCGGTCGGCAAGAACATTCTGTCGCACAGACGTTCCATCGTTATAGGCGTAGGTCGAGCGTGCCTTATATGTCACGGTAGGCTTGGCGGTAACGGTAACCTGATAGCTCTCCGGCGAATAGTTCCAGGTGCCATCCGGAGCCTGAATAGCGGCGCAGACATAGTAGGTGCCACTACCGATACCCGTCAGTTTGAGGTTCTGCTTATCGTTGAGTTCGAGCAGGTTCCAAGCTTCACCCTCGTTGTATTTCCAAGCAATATGCGTAACCTTGCCACCATTGGCGGTAACG
The DNA here is from genome assembly GCA_017483225.1 of Alistipes sp. Taxonomy (GTDB): domain Bacteria; phylum Bacteroidota; class Bacteroidia; order Bacteroidales; family Rikenellaceae; genus Alistipes. The sequence goes on along the minus strand of JAFULF010000025.1, from coordinate 153,917 downwards.
CCCGTGAACTGCACATCACCACCATTAAGCGTCGATTCCTTGCCTGCGATGGTCTCCTCGTACCACGTAGTCACACCTCCGAGGCTGACGGTAGGGTTCCACGCCACGTTGATACGTGTGATGGTGTGAGCCTTGAAGAGCTTGTTGCCGCTGGTCGAGAGGGTGATGACATTATCGTTCTCGTCGGTGAGGGTTACGGTCACAACGCCCGCATCAACAGGCAGCACCTCGAAGCGGTACTCGTTGTCGATAACGCCACTTGCCATATCGGCAACATTGACCGTAAACTGGTTGGTCGTGCCATTTGGCGTATAGGTCATCTTGCCATCGGAGCCCACCGTGCCGACAAACTCGCCGAGGAAGTTATTCTCCGCCTTGACAGAGATGCTCTTGACTGCGAGAGCGTCGCTCTTGTTGTTGCTGAATACTCGGATACCAAGGCAACCCGTAAGCGACTGCAAATCAACATTCTCGATAGCATCGTGAGTAGTTGGCTCGGTCGAAGCCACAAGGATAGGATTCCAAACGCCGTCCTGCGCAGGGAGCGCAACGGTTGCCCCCGAGGTGGTCAGCGTGGCGCACGATGCAGGATATACGAAGTGGAAGGCAGCAGTCGTGTTGGCCACATACTCAAACTCCTCGCTACGGAAGCGTGCGCTGGTCGTACCCTCGCCACCCGTGAGCGTGAGGCTCTGCTGCGGTGCGCCCGTGCAACCTTGCAGCACGGCCATACGGTCACCCGCCTCCCACGAGAATTGGAGCGCCTTGTCAAACGTAGCACGGCTGGCATCATCTGCCTCGCCGGCAGTGCCCACCTCCATAACGCCCTTTTCGAGCGGAATCTTCGGAGCAATCTCCTCGATATCGTTCTGTGCGCAACCCACGATGGCTGCGATTGCGAATAGTGATGCAAATATCTTCTTCATAATCTTCTGTTTCGTTAGGTTGTCATTAAATCCACTCATCTTCCTCCTCGACAACGTCGTCGTCGAAATCGTATTCAGGGTCAAGAGTGCCGGCAAAGCCACGCTCGCACAGCATCTCCGTGAGGAAGAGTTGCGGCTCCTCATAAATCTTTTTCTCGCTAAAAATCATCTTCGTATCTATAAATCAACTAAATCTAACCAATCCCTGTAATAAATATACATAGGTATAACGTCGTAAAAATAATTATTAAAAATTATTTCTAATTATGATTTTTATTTTTTTCAACGAATCGCCTATTTTTTATCACGAATAAGAGGCCGCCCCGTAAGTATAGGCGCAACAGACTTGGCGCAACAGGAAAGGTTGTTAAAGGAGATTAAAGGGTATTAAGGGAAACGCAAGCGATTTGCGACAAGGTCGTAAGAGTCCGCAACTTCTCGGCGCACCATTAACAACCCTTAATATCCCTTAACTCCCTTAATAGCCATTAAACTTGTGCGCCTCCTTTTGCGCAACGTAAGGTCAAGTAAGGTCAATTAAGGTCAAGCGCAAAGGGAGTTTAAGGAATTTAGGGAATTTAAGGGTAGTAATCTTGGCATCCCTTAAACTCCCCAATCTCATTAAAATCCCTAATTTCCCACCTGCACTACAAAAAAAATCATTTTAAGTGATGAGTTGCAACGCTCGCCGATAGGCTCGGCGATGGGACATACTTAGCGTATTTCCCATTGCTGAGAATGAAGTAGCGGAAGCAGTTGTCCCTAAACGCACGAGAGTTTTTTTTGCTTTTTAGGAGGTAAATGCAACGCTAACGAGTACGCCACGATGGTCACATACGCCGAGTATGCTCCCACCGTGGCGAACGCAAGTTAAGGAAGCAGTTACCCCTAAAAACAAAAAAAAGAGGTCGTTCTAAAATGGAACGACCTCCTAACAATGCAAGGATTGATTACTCCTCCTCGGCAACAACTGTAAGTGCAACCTCGGCCTTAACCTCACGGTGCAACTTAACAACTGCCTTGTACTCACCTACGGTCTTGATAGCCTCAACGGTGATGTTCTTCTTCTCAACCTCAACACCCTTCGCTGCGAGAGCCTCTGCAACGTCTGCGTTGGTAACGGCGCCGAAGATACGGCCCTCCTCCGCCTTAACAGTGAAGGTGAGTGGAAGGTTAGCGAGCTTCTCTGCAAGAGCCTGTGCATCAGCCAGAATCTTGGCATCCTTGTGAGCACGCTGCTTCAAGTTCTCTGCCAGAACCTTCTTCGCAGATGCGGTAGCAGTCTTTGCGAAGCCCTGAGGAATAAGGTAGTTGTTGGCATAACCGGGACGTACATTTACGATATCGTTTGCGTAGCCCAAGTTCTCTACGTCTTTAATCAAAATAATCTCCATAGTTGCCTCCTCCTTATTTCATACAATCGGTTACAAATGGCAGAATTGCGAGGTGACGAGCACGCTTAACAGCCTGTGCCACCTTCTTCTGGAACTTCTGCGAAGTACCGGTCAAACGACGTGGGAGAATCTTACCCTGCTCGTTGAGGAACTTCTTCAAAAATTCGCCATCCTTATAATCTACATACTTGATGCCGAGTTTCTTGAAACGGCAATACTTCTTCTTCTTTACGTCAACCGATACAGGGTTGAGGTAACGCAGTTCGCCTGCCTGAACATTCTCTGCCATAGTTTACTCCTCCTTGTTTTTGTTAGCAAGCTTTGCACGGCGCTTCTCGGAATACTCGACAGCGTACTTGTCCTGCTTGAAAGTTAAGAATCGGATAATTCGCTCGTCACGGCGATACTGGGTCTCCAAAGTGTTGATAAGCGAACCCTCGCCGGTGAACTCTACCAGGAAGTAGAAACCGGTAGTCTTCTTCTGAATCGAGTATGCGAGCTTCTTCAAGCCCCAATTCTCTACATTCACAATCTGACCGCCGTTCTCGGTAATAACGCCCTGGAATTTGTCAGCAACCTCTGCTACCTGAGCCTCAGAGAGCACCGGAGTGACAATGAAAACGGTTTCGTAATTGTTCATAATGTTTATAAAAATTAGTTATCTGCTAAATATTTAGCGCCGCAAAGATAACACTTTTATTTGAAACAACAAATTGTCGCCATTTTTTATTTCATAAAAGATTGAAAAAGCCCCTTTTGCGGGGGGGGGTGCAGAAGGAGGGCGCAGGCGATGGTGCTTTTGCGCAACGGTAAAGAGGGGCGAGGGGCGTGCAGAAGGGGACTTTGCGCAACGGTAAAGGTTGTTAAAGGCGATTAAAGGGTATTAAGGGGAACGCTAAGCGATTTGCGACAAGGTCGTAAGAATCCGCAACGTATTGCGCAACATTAACACCCCTTAATATCCCTTAACTCCCTTAATAGCCATTAAACTTGTGCGCCACCTTTTGCGCAACAGTAAAACACTTTTTTTTTGCTTTTTAGGCGGTAAATGCAACGCTAACGAGTACGCCACGGTGGGAGCATACTCGGCGTATGTGACCATCGTGGCGCACGCAAGTTAAGGAAGCAGTTACCCCTAAAAACAAAAAAATGAGGTCTTCGGTGGTGTTCGACTCATCCAAGAGAGCACCTCCTGGGAGTCTTAGCAAAGCCCTATGCCTTGCAACCGCCGATTTCCTCAACCAACCTAAAACTACTAACCTAAAATGAACCTTAAAACTTCACTGCAAAGATAAGGGCTTTTTTTATTCTGTGCAAATATTTTATTAAAAAATTTCAATAAAATTTTAATCTTTTTTAACAACAATTCGTAAATTGCTGATTATCAGCTATTACCAAAACGACAATTTCCAACTACTTTTTCGGGTGCAGCTACTTCAAAATTGCCGATTTGAGGTTTTCGACGATATATCGCACATCCTCGTCGCTCACGCACGGGCCGCTCGGAAGGCACAATCCTCGTGCGAAGAGCCACTCGCTGACACCGTTCACGTATGCCGGCGAGTCGGCATATACAGGCTGGCGGTGCATCGGCTTCCAGAGAGGTCGGGCCTCGATGCCTGCCCTATCCAGAGCGATACGCATAGCCTCGACGTTGCTGTTAGGCTCGCAATCGGTACGCAGCGATGCGGCGCAGTGGGTCACGCCGGCAGCTCCGCCGACGGCACCCTCCACCTGCTCGGCATATGCCGACTCCTCGCCCTGCACACGCAGTGACGGGTCGAGCAGTATGGTGCAGAGCCAATAGTTGCTGTCGTAGCGTGGTGACGGGTTCTCGTGCAGCGTAACCCCCTCAACGTCGGCAAGCAACTCCTTATATAGTGCGCATATATGCTTGTGGTGGGCGATATGAGCCTCGGCGACGGTCATCTGTCCACGCCCTATACTAGCGCAGATGTTCGACATACGGTAGTTGTAGCCTATATGCTCGTGCTGGTAGTACGGGTAGGCCTCACGTGCCTGCGTGGCGTAGAACATAACCTCCTGCTTGCTCTGCACGTCGGGGCAGATGAGGGCACCACCACCCGAGGTGGTAATCATCTTGTTGCCGTTGAACGAGAGCACGCCATAGCGACCAAAGGTGCCGCAGACCTGACCATCAAAGCGGGAGCCGAAGCCCTCGGCAGCATCCTCGATAACGGGGATATCGTAGCGGTCGGCCACCGCCATAATCTCGTCCATCTTCGCCGGCATACCATATAGATATACGGGGATTATCGCCTTTGGCTTGCGCCCCGTCTTGGCGATACGCTCCTCGATAGCCTCGGCGAGCAGATCGGGCGACATATTCCACGTGTCGGGCTCCGAATCGACGAAGATGGGCGTAGCACCGAGGTACTTAATCGGGTTGGCAGAGGCACAGAATGTGAAGGACTGGCATATAACCTCATCGCCCGCCTGCACACCACACGCCACCAGCGCCAGATGCACTGCCGCCGTGCCTGCCGAGAGGGCAACAACACTCTTACCCTCGCCAACAAAGGCTTCGAGGTCCGCCTCAAAACCATTTACATTGGGGCCCAGCGGCACCACCCAGTTGGTGTCGAATGCCTCCTGTATAAACTTCTGCTCCTCGCCCGACATATGCGCCAGGCAGAGATATATTCGCTTCTGCATAGATATATTGTTTACTCTTTATTCAAATACTTTACCACCTCGCAGCGGTTGCCCGATGCTATACAATTGTCGGGGATATCCTTCGTGACCACCGAGCCGGCACAGACGAGCGACCACTTGCCGATATGCACCCCCGGCACGACAACCGCACCCGCACCAATCTGTGTACCCTCCCCGACGGTAACATTACCGCAGAGGGTCGCATTTGGCGAGATATGCACATAGTCGCCCAGATGACATTCGTGGTCGATAGTCGCACCCGTATTGACGATGCAGTGGCGGCCAACCTTCGCCTCCGCCTGCACAACAGCCCCCTGCATAACAACACTACCCTCGCCTATCGCAGCCCTTGGCGAGATTACCGCCGAGGGGTGTATTGCCACGCCGAACTTACCGCCAACACGCTCGGCGATGCTCCGTCTGACACCATTATTGCCAATGCTTATAATCATCTGCCCGTTGTGCTCCTCACCATATCGGCAGACGGGGTATCCGAAGAGGCTCTCTACTGCCTCACTATCATCGAACAGCCCCTCAACCTCAATGCCACACGCCTCCAATATCTCCACGATAACCTTTGCGTGTCCGCTCGCTCCATAAAGATACATACTCTAATTCTCCCCATTGAAAGGCTCCATTGTGACGGAGGTTGCCGATGAGATATCCGCACGACGAAGCACCTTCTTTATTGTTATAAATATTATTCGCAGGTCTGTTGTCAGCGAGAGGTTGTCCACATACCACACATCGAGCTTGAACTTCTCGCTCCACGAGATGGCATTGCGCCCATTCACCTGCGCCCATCCCGTAATTCCCGGGCGGACATCGTGGCGGCGCATCTGCTCGGCACTATACAGCGGCAGATACTGCACAAGCAGTGGCCGTGGGCCAATGAGCGACATATCCCCCTTCAAGACATTGACAAGCTGCGGCAGCTCGTCTATCGATGTTGAGCGCACGAAGCGGCCCACCTTCGTCAGACGCTCGGCATCGGGCAGCAACTCCCCGTCACCACCCCGCTCGTCGGTCATCGTCTTGAACTTCACAATCCTAAACACCCGCCCGTGCAGTCCCGGCCTCTCCTGCAAGAAGAGCGCACCCGCACCCTTATTGGCGAAGTGGAGCCATACCCACACCACCACCAGCAGTGGCGAGAGGCAGAGCAATGCCACGAGGGCAATCCAAAAATCAAAGAATCGCTTAAAAAAGTTCCTATACATCATCTCCCAATTCTCTCTTATACATCTGCGCTATCGCTGCCCACACATCCCGCTGGTCGAACCGCTCGGCGACCATCTTTCGGGCAACCGAGGCCATCTGTGCCGTACGCTTACGCTCGGCGGCCATCTGCGCCATAGCCCCATACAGCGCCTCGGCATCACGTCGTGGCACGATAACACCATTCACACCCTGCTCTATAACCTCATCGCTACCATTCACATCGGTAACAATCACGGGGAGTCCCATAGCCCCCGCCTGCAAGATAACATTCGGGAAGCCCTCACGATATGACGGCAACACGAGCACGTCCGACGCTGCCAAGTATGGGCGCACGTCACTCTGGTAGCCGGCCTCCTCAACCTTGGGGTTCTGCCTGATGCGTTGTTTCGTATGTGCCGGCAGTGGGTCCAACTCCTCCTCAAACCGCCCGACGAGCCTCAGGCGCACATCCTCTCGCTCGGCCGAGAGGCGGTCAAATGCCTCGACCAGCTCGTTGAGCCCCTTATCGCCCACCATACGGCCTATGAATACGAAGGTGAAGTCCGAGGAGTCGCCCCGAACCTCGTCGGCACGCTGCTCCACCTCCGGCGTGCGGTCGTACCAGCAGAGGTCTATGCCGTTGATGTTGCCATTGAGCACCTTCTGCATCGGCTTGCGGGTGATGCGCTCACGCACGAGCGTCGCCTTCACGCCATCCCCCTCCGGCACAACCTTCGTGGCACAAAGGCAGGCGATGCGCTCCATAGTTTTGAGCACGAGACGTAGCAGGCCGTGCGTGGTCTCGAAACGCAACCCCGTGACAAGATATATGCGGTGCGGCACACGACACAACGCCGCTGCAACCATACCGAGCAGGCTCGCCTTCGGCGTATTCACGTGAACAATATCGGGTCGCTCACGGCGGAAGAGCCTGATGAGTGCCCAGAGCGACTTGCAGTCTGCCCAAAGCGATATCTCACGATGCATAGGCACCGCCACGGTGCGCACACCCTCACGCTCACCCACCTGCGCCAACACCCCTGTATCGGCCGCCACCGCCACCACCTCGAAGTGGTGCGACAAATATCGCAGCTGCCCTTTCAGCAGCGCATCAAGACTTATATCTACGGTCGTCAATCGAAGCAACTTCGGCATAGGTACGCTCTTTCTAAAATTCTTTTAGTCACAGCCTGCGGAGACAAGTACGCTTCAAAATACTCTGACGCACTCTTTTTCAATGCCCTTCGTTTTGCATCATCCGCCTGCAAATCTCTGATAATATGCTCCATATCCTCCACACTATCACAACACAAGTAGTGGACACCACTCCTGAACTCCCCCGGCATAGCATTCGACAGCGGTGTCGATATTATCACCTTGCCCATCGAGAGATATTCGGCCAATTTCCATCCGTGACATTGACACACACTTGGCGTATTAAAGACAATGGAGGAACGTTGAGTTCCTCGCAAATACTCCTGCATCCCGACTCGTCTATTCATCAACACATCCTTAAACTCCGCCTTGTATCGCACATATGGAGGATATATGGATTCGACATTCGGTATATAAAACAGTCCACCTTCGAATACCGGAAATAATTTTTGACAAACACGGATAAACTCTCCCCGATATCTATTCACAGTCCGCAATGACACATCATCATACCACAAAGTACTCATTGCAAAGACATAATTTCGACTCTCCGGAAATTCCCCCCCCCTATATTTTTCGTACCTTAACCTACGCCAGAATGTATAAATGTAATCTTTGATGTAGGTAGCAAAAGGGATTCTATATTCATCTCCGGACTTCAAGACCTTGATATAATTTATCACACCCATAAACAAACTCCTTATAGGATTCCATACACTTACACCGAAACTTGGACCTATTGCAAAGATTTTGGGTATATTCAAATCCTCCTCTAAGACATTTATCTTCGCATACACATCCGCCCAATCGTAGAAACTCTCATATATGGAACGAGGGTCGTTTGTATCTACAAAAACCTTAACCTCTTTACCATCATTATACTTGACAAGCATTCCGAAGCCCTTGCGATAATCCTCATTCCCGGCAATCGGATAGTCCAGAAGCGCAAATTTCACTTTGCCTCCTCCGAGCAACTCTCTCAACCCATACAGATAGTACGATGCATAATTGACCTTACAGCGAGGGTCTATCACCACATGGGAGATAATATCTTTATAGTGATTCATATAGTTTCAAATAGTTATCAACCATAACCGATATATCAAACTGCTTGGCCTTGGCATAGCACGCATCAGCAACACGCTGATAATACGCCGGGGCGGAGTCCAAATGCAGGATTATATCTGCCAAGGCCTTACAATCTTGATGAGGGAATAATATTCCTGCACCGGCGACCATTTCGTGCAGGCCATCAACATCACTTGCAATAAACGGGCGGCCAACACTCATCCCCTCTATTGAGGATAAGGACAACCCCTCCCAATGCGATGACATCACGACGAAATCCGCCGATTTCAGTATCTGTGGCACGTCCATACGCACTCCAAGGAAGTGGCATCTATCCGATACCCCCACCTCTTGCGAGAGCCGAACACAATCCTCTTTCAGCTCTCCATCACCAACAAGGTAGAGATGGTAACGACTCGGAAGCATCGCCAAAGCCCGAATTACCGTAGAGTGGTCCTTCTGATACCGAAAACCCGCAACCTTGACAATTCTGCGTTGCGTGTCGGAGGGCTCCATTATCGGTTCTGCTTCGCTATATTTCCCCACATCAACACCATTATAGATGGTACTAATATCGTACTTTCCATTGCCAAGACACTCCCGAATATTATCCTCCGCCTTATCCGATATACAGACGACCTTTCTATATCGTCGGTACATCCATCTGTCGATAGGAGCATACCACGACCAATTGCGCCGGCGATTGGTCGTGTTATGCTCGGTGGTCACAAGGACCACCGAGCATAACACGCTGCCTATGGCAGCGAATAGCTGCGGAGCAGTATTGTGGGTATGTACCACATCATATTTACGAAGATACGGAATCAACCGTATTATGTGCATAGGGTTGTACACCGAGCCTCGCCCCAACTCGTAAATCTTCACTCCGGCATCACGCAGTTGCTGCTTAAAAGGGGTCTCCGTACCATCAAGGAGCAACAGATCGGCCTGCACCCCCTGCGCATTAAAGCGAGGCAGCAAATCCACCATCAACTTCTCTGCGCCTCCCGTCTGTAATGATGTTATAACGTGTAGAATCTTCATCTCCTCAAATCAATAATATGTATGACTATGCCTAATGGGGCCCAAAGCATAGCCGACAATCCAACCTGTCGAAGATTCTCTCCGAACGAAACATTTGCACACAAAGCAAATCTCCAAAAGTTAATCGCCGCCTTAACCCTCTGCATAAAAGGTATCGGCATTCTATATAACTCCGCATAATAGCGTTTTGCACTCTGCGGGCTCTTCATTCTTATACGTGTTATACGTGCTGTCAATCCATCCGGCAGGTATTCGCACACATATATACCATAATTAATCCACCTCACCTTGTAACGTAAGGCGATACGATTCCACACCAAAGCCTCCGGGCAGAATTTTTCATCTTCAATCTCATCAAACGGAAATTCTCGCAGCACATCCCTCCTATAAATCTCCGCCATATCTCCTGCCACGTGATATCTCATTCTTAAATCAAGAGCACTACAATCCAAATAATCAAAAGACAGCTCGCCTCCGATACGCTCACCCGATGATGTCTGTCTAAAACCGGACAAGCCTGCAAAGGTTTCATCCCCACGAATATCTGCATATCTACTCTCTATCCATGCCACAGCATCATTTGTAAGGTAGTCATCGCTGTCAACGATAAAGAACAGCTCCCCTTCCGCCAACTTCACACCGGCATTAATGGCCCTATGTTTACCTCCGTTGGGGTGTTTGTAATAGCGAACTACTATCTTCTGCTCCGCAACAAACACCTTAAACAACTCCTCTGTATTATCCGTTGAGCCATCGTCAACGACCAGCCATTCGAAGTTTTTAGAGGTCTGACGACATAAACTTTCGTACAATTGTGGCAGAATATAGGCCCGATTGTATGTAGGGGTGAATACCGTAACCATAAGCGACTACCCTTTTAAGAACATTAAATAAGTAAAACTCTCCTGCAAGAATACCGTTAATGCTATCTTCTCATTTTGCTTCGGCAAGATACGCTGTCTAAGCAAAGGATATATCAACAAAATCGGATACAAGAACCACGACAGATAGGCGAACCTATCTGAATAACTCGCACGAATAACCAATACCCAAAACATATTGGCCAAAATGTATGTGTTATACAGCTGTTTGTAGGTAACATCGTTAAACTTGCGTTTGTAAATATAGTAATAACCCAATATCATAGGGGCACAACTATAAACAATAAAGTCTAAACGGAAACCTGTCCTATATGAATTCTCATCATCTCCGATAAGATAATCCATTGCCCTCTGGTCCACATCTCCAAACACCGAGAAAACTTGTTCAAAGAAACCTCCGGCAACCGCAGACAAGAAAACAGACAAACCCCACAATCCGAAATAGAGCCTCGTGTTGTCATAAAACTTGGCAACAAGAAATGCTAAAACCGGAATAATCATAGAAAAGTGGAACATCACCCCGACCCAAAGGAACAAAAGTTGGAATAATGATTTTTTAGTCGTGATTCCCAACAAAATAAATGAGGCCGCCAATCCCGCTCGCATAGTATTTACACCATAAGCTCTGAACGAAAATGATGTCACAAACATCAGCATCAACACAAAAGCATAGCGTGGCGCCACCCGCCGTGAAACTATAAAATAGTTGCCCACGTACAGCATAGCTGTTGCTACAAGCCACTGCTTATAGTCCATCAATTTTCCTGTTATAGTCTGCCAATAGTAGAAAAACGGGTCGCTGACCTCACTCGGCTTATATCCTTCCTGAATTGCCAAGAAACTACGAACATAGTACTCTCTATCTGCTCCCGTACCAACCGGAATCGGCGTATATGCCAACAAATATACCACCAACAACATTATCAGAAATGTAAATCTGTTATCGGGAGAATTTACCAAAAGAGAGCCTGATGCCGGTCTCAGAAACAAGAGTGCCGACACCATCGTTATTATAAATAGCAGATGAAAAAAGTATAATTCAAACATCGCCGCTACACACTATCAAACATATCGTATAGTCTATTTATTTCATTACAATTATCTACACGATGTTCTCGTAAATATTTTGAATATCTATCTCTCAACGATTCCGTAGTCAGCAACTCCTCCACAGACGTTGCCAACGCTTCCGGTGTCATCTCGCAGATTGTTCCGTTTACTCTATCTTGAAATTGGTCCTGCACTGTGGAGAAATTTGTAACAACCACAGGTTTGCACATCAGTTTTGCTTCATCTAATGCAATCGACTTCCCCTCAAACAGCGTAGGATGAACATATATGGTTGCTCTCTTGATATATGGATATGGATTAACCCTCAAACCCAGCAACACTACACAATCTTCGACACCACACTCCTTTATCAAAGCCGAATAATCCATATCCTTTGAATCAAGCCCCAAAAAGTACCACTTAAATTGTACCCCTTGTTGCTTCAAGATACCCGCAGCCTTAATTGCCAAGTCAGAGCCTTTGGCTTTACAAATATGACCAAGTGTAAGAATTGTGGCAACATCTTCCGACATATCATCAATTGGAGCTCCGGACATCTCGTCTATCAACTTCGGATTGGATATATTCTCCATACAAGCAACTTTTGAGGCCACATCCGGAAAGTTTCTCTTCAATGACGCTACACAATGCTCCGAAACCGTAAAGATATTATCCACCTTCGGGAAATAGCGGGCATCCATAGAGCGGTAATAGCTCCATTTGTCATAATCGGAGTGAAAAAAGGTTATCTTCTTCTTTGCCCGTACCTTATCCACCATATAGTATAGTTGGTGCTGCCCATTATAATCAACAACGCAATCAAACTCCTGCTCTAACGCCGGCATAAGACGAGATAGCAACCACCCCGCCCAACTCTTGCTTACACACGAAAGAGCCATCCTGACAAGATGACCGAACGTCAAGGCAATCCTCCCCCTCTTTAACAAAGACCAGGCACCACCTACTCTCATCCCCAGGGCTGCCATATCGGGATTTGTTATAATCCGAACATCTTTTGGCAACAGCTCCATAAATAATCCCGAAGGGTTAAGAATTAATAGAGAGACATCATATCGCTCACGATCAATCGTATTAAGCAGGCTGACCATACTCTTCGACACCCCACCACTCTCCAAATTGCTTATGATAAATAGGAGCCTTTTCATTTTGCAAATTTTGCTTTAATATTCAAAGAAACTGCCAACATACTCCGACGAGCCCCTATCGGATATAACCCTAGCAGGAACTCCAACTGCGACTCCTTTTGCTGGAACATCTTTGACAACAACCGCATTTGCTCCTATGGCAGCAGCATCACCTATGCTTATTTTGCCAATAAGTTTCGCTCCCGGTGCAACGTACACTCTGTCACCTATTATCGGCGCACAAAAACGGCCCTCACTAATTTTCTGTCCAATAGTAACCCCTTGCGACAAATTAACATTACGTCCAAGCACTGCCAAAGGAGATACCACTATGCAAGAAAAGTGTGCTATATAAAGACCTGGCCCTATTTGTGTTGTATATGGAATCATTATTCCGAATCTCACCGAATATATCCATAACATTAATCTTGCAAATACGAATAATATAGGGTGATTACAGGATTTTGTCCATTGACAAGTTCTCATCCAGAATGTATATCTAAACCCTGGCGTAATATAAGCACGCAGAAATCTCCTAAATCGAGGCGGTTTCCCATCAAGATATCGACACAAATCACCCTTTACAAAATATTTATAGTCCTGAAAAGATGCTATATTCCTATTCATCATAACCGCTCCAAAAAATCAACAATCTTGTTTACCCACATATCAAAAGAGTATTGCTCTACATTTCGAAGCCGAGTTATCTCACAGCGTCTTCTCATATCCTCCTTCGGCAAATCTATAACATCTCTCATTCTGCACGCCAAATCTTCCACATTCTCAGATTGAAACAAGAACGTCGAAGGATTGGATGCATTCCACATTGTCCCATCTATATCAGATTGTATGACAGGCAATCCAAATACAGAGGCTTCCGCCACCGCATACGAGAAAGTTTCGTGTACAGATGTTGACACAAAGCAATCTACCGATGATAACAAATCTACTATTGTATCCGTTTGCTCAATCAAACGCAACCATCCCGGAATATCTCCATTAAAGATATGATTAACCACCTTCTCGGTATCGGTCCCTTTTGTAATAACGACCTCAAAATCATCCCTAGTTCCCGATAAAGCAAGTGCTGCTTTTATCAATAAATCAACCCTCTTCTGTACATTGCGGCCACCATACGATAGGAACCTAAACTTGCTATTACGCTTATGCTTCAATTCTGGTGTTTTCAGTAATCGCACGAAATCTATTCCATTTGGAATGACCTCCTCTTTAATGGCTATTCCACATCTACAAGGTCTAACAAAGCGTAATTCGTGCCCGTTAACTGCTATGAGTGAAATTTCCCCCCCCTTAAAAACGGCAAGCCGTAGTGTCTAAAAAAGCAGAATATTTGATACAAAGATTTTATCGGATTTGGATGAAATCCTAATGTATTATGCATATGCCACACTTGCTTAACACTCCTTCTCATATTCTGCACAACACGAGCAACCGGCATATCATAACCATCAAAATGGGTATAAACAATATCCGGACAGAATTTCGCAAACATTCTCTGAATTTCACCATCTGCCATTTCCATCGAGTCAGATGTCAAAAAAACAGTATGCGCACTATTAAAACCATCAAACCAACTCTGTTGACTTGCCTGCATCGGAAAAACATATGCACATTGCGCTGCATATCTCTCGCCCAATACTAACTCCATTTTTTTTAACGACAACAAAAAATTGCCCTCATAGGGTGCAGCATACTGGCACAAAAACGCTATATGTTTCCCTTGCAAATACATATCTATCCTATCACTTCGTATATACGTTGCATTGTAGAATCAATATCAAATGACGATGCCTTCTGCAAAGACTTTTCGCCATAATACTCACGCAGAGCCTTATCCTCAATCATACATTTTACCGCTCTATATATAGATTCATCATTATGCTCGCACAATATTCCAAACTCATTATCTCCTATAATTTCGCAAGGGCCCGACGTCTTCGTGGACACAATAGGTACTCCCAAGCACATTGCCTCACATATAACCAGGCAGAACCCCTCTGAGAATGAAGGGCAAAGCATCATATCGGCAGATTTTACCACAGGAAATGGGTTGTTCATAAATCCGCACAATTCAACACTATCTTGAACTCCATATCGAGAAATCTGTTCGGAGAGATCTTGCCTCAACTCTCCCTCTCCTATAATCTTGAATAGAACATCAATACCCTCATCTTTAAGGCGACGAGCCAATCGTACCACTCTATCTATTGCCTTCTGTAAGGTCAAACGACCAACCGTCACGATAGTAAACTTATCATTATGCACCTCCATCTCGGAAGACATACGAACAATTTTATCTCTATCAATAGGGTTATATATAACACGTTTATGGGTACGGCAATCAGGGAAACGCTTGTCAAATGCCTTCTTTGCATCTTGTGATACAATGACAATCTCATCCATCTTATTATAGGCAGCAATCTCTTCTCCATCAAAGAATTGGGACGCTTCATATCGAAATTTATCTAAATCACAATGCACCCACGTTATCTTTCGGGCAGAACTACTTATCATAGCATGCAATTTTAACGGCATACCCTCCAAGAAGGAGATTTCGACATCATACTTTTGGGGCAATCGTTCTCTTAATGTTTTAGCAAACAAAGCGTTACATCCTAAGTACTTTGACAATCTATAAGCTATCTTATACTCCAAAGCATATCCATTCCAGAGCGATATAACATTAACTTGTGGTGGCACCTCCGGCAGCAACACGCCCTCCGCCGAGATAAGTGCGAGATCGACATCATATCTATCATAATCGAAATTACGTAGAATATCGACAAGGACTCTTTCTGCTCCACCGCCACCTAATGGCCCGGTCAAAAATAGAATCTTTTTTTTCATATTACCTTTTTCAAAAACGACTCAGAAGATTCTCTGAACTCATTTAATCGTAGTTCGACATCACCCCAATCAATTGGCATATTCAAGACTCTCTCGAAGTTACTATCCTCTCGAAATATTCTATCTGACAATCCCAATCTATCTAACAATGCGTTGATTCGGCTATTCATCCCAGAATAGATTCCCTGCAAAGGCAGAACTATAAATGAACGATGCATCAATATTGAAAATATGACACCATGGAACGAATTAGTGCAAACGTATCGAGAAGAGATAAGCGAGCGAAGCCATGACTCTATCGTCAAATCGTCGTATGGTTCCACGAAGTCCGACAGCTCCAATGCATGAGCATTAAAATACCTTATATCAAGGCTATTATCATATGCAAACCGCTTTATATCCGTCATAGGTATCCGAGTTTGCCAATTTATGAGATAGCAGAAAAGATGATTACTTTCAGACGTGCAACATCCATCCAACAAATTATCTACATAGAATTGTTTCGTGAGCAATAACGTAGGGTCGCACACTACAACAGCATCGTTTCTTCCTGCCTCTTGACAGAATTCAAGGCCCCTATCTTCACGTACCCCAACTGCACAAAATTTACGCAGCAAGTCCGGCAAATCGGATTTATACTCCTCATCCAATTCATTTTTACCAAAACTTGCAGCATAGGCAATACGTTTCGCATTACGTACAAATTGCAAAAAATATATCGGGCGATGTATGGCCGGACAATTCCACACTTGGTCACTCCCTACTACAAACGCATCTGCATCCCAATCTTCTGCTTCTAACTCTTCTAACGACAAGTATATTTTCGGGCTCTGAATTATATATCTATTACGAAATTGCTCAAACTTACGCAGCTCCGGATTGTGCTTCTTATAATATTTCGCATCTCGCATTAGTCCGAATCTGTAACGGATATAGGCAATTATATGCGATATATTTAGATAACGCCAAAAATGCATAAGCCTATATTTCAAACCCACCTTTGGAATCTGAGCTATATATCTCACAAGAAATGGCATATGCCCCTCTTTTTTTAGATATTGTTGCAATGCGTAACATTGCAACACCTGCCCATAGTTATCTTTCCCTGTCCAGTGTGTCAAAATTCCAATCTTCATCTTCTATGAATTATGTGCCACAATATGGTTTTTAATCTCAGTATGATGCGGGAGAGTGCACTTGGGCGCATACTGCGACAAATCTCTTCAATCGCCTGGGCCCCAATCTTTTCAAACAAATTCCAAAATGCCACACTTTGCGGAGGCTCCGATACACTACATTCAATACACGGATTATACCTTACAGCATTCTCGTAAGTTGAATGTTCTGCCGATATATCTATTCCGTCAACAGCACCCTCACCCTTCTTACTGCCAATAAGAGCCAAACTCACTCCTTTGTCATCCGCAAAGTCGGGATGGCACTGCGTTATGCCCCAAAAATCCCCAAGAGTTATGTCGCTACCGCTACGGCCTGCCTTTGATGGGCATACATAACACGAAGGGCGAAGGTATAAATCTTTAAGAAAACCCTCTATATAAACATTCTCTGAGGCCGGCCGACAATATTTATTACAATCAGCCTCTATTTTGACACGGTATGCAGACCAACCTTTTGACTTATCTCTCATATTCACCACTCGCACATTCTCGCCGAAGTTATCTTTGAGATACTCCCGCCATACAAGCGGACTCGGCACGCCGTGGCATACCACATCCAGCGTGAGCAGATTATCATAATCTCTGCGCAGGAATTTTTTTAGCCCTGCAATTTGACACGGAGTACCCGAGAACAGCACCTTACGACCCTGTCGGAGGATGGCGTATGCCCTTTGATAGGCATCTCCCATAACGCTCTGCACATACTTACTTCCTCGCAATGCTGCAACCTCATCCATACTCTCTGCGGCAGTATGTACTACCCCCCCCCACGACTCATCGAACTTTGCTCCAAAGACCACTCCGCCCTCAGCAATAACTCGCTCGGCAAGCATTGTAAAGAGGCCTCCCGACGAACTCGCAAGTCGCACCGATTCGTCGGGATTCTTTGCGGCAAGCACTCTCAAAGGTCGTCTTGATTCGCCGGCATTGATTACCGGACAGACCGTTTCGCACAGACCGCACTCCACACAAGAGAGAGCATCCACCTCCGGGTATAAAAAGCCCCTATCATCCTCTCTCATAGAGATACACCTCTGCGGACACACCTGCACGCAGGCGTGACAACCACAACAATCGCTCTTTTGAGAAAGGTGTATCATACTTAAACCCGCAAATTACAGAGCCAGACTTCCTCTTCTCCTGAACATTCGGGCAACCATATTGCGCTCCTCGGACGACAGCCCGAAGTGCCAAAACATAGGTAAATAGGCAGATGTGAACACAACTATTCCGACAACGAAATCAATCACTCCCGATATCTCGTGTCGAGATGTTACCCACACCCCTACAATGGTCATTATGACAGGCACAGGCGACATTTTGACAATCTCTACCCAGAATCGCACAATATCGATACGTTGTTTATGCTTATAGTAGATATTCATTATGACACCCTGCCCCAGAATCAGAGCCATAGACACCGACACAGCACAACCAATGGCTCCAAACCATTTTCCGAGGAGAATTTGCCCCACGAAACTCACAGAGGCAATAACTATATACAGCACAGAGCGGAACCTCATTTGATTTCGGGCCTGCAATATTGTTATCCCCATATTCTGAATCAGCGGAACAAGCAACGAAACAAAGAACAGCAGTGTAATGGTATAAACCTCTGAGTATCCATCGCCCGCCCACAAAGCTACAAATTGTCGTCCAAACACTATAAACGCAGACAAAATAAAGGCCAGTATTGCATATTGTATTCGTCCCGTCTTCACAAACAAATCAGACACCTCTTTATCCGTTGCCTTCTTTGCAACCATACCCGACACCCTTGGAAGGAATACTCCAACAACCGCTGTCGAGAACGACATATAAATATTTTCGAGAGATATCGCCAAGGCAAAGACTGCAACCGCCGCTGTTCCGGAAACGACACCCAGCACAAACTGTCCTGTACTCCAATATATGCGGTCCATTATCGCATTGAGGAATATCCAGAAAGAGTAGATGGCGACCTCTTTCAGGAAGCCCCAACGAAACTTGCTAAATGTGAATCGTATGGATAGTTTACGCTTACAGTAGATATAGTTCGCCACAAAAGTAAGCAGATTAAACACTGTCTGCACAACTACCATGGCGACCGCCTTATAGCCAAAATGCAACAAGCATATCATCACAACCGTATTCAGTACGATTCTAACGATATTGAGCGATTTTTGGAATACAAAATCTTCATACGCCGTGATTATTGAGCCATATATGCCCATCGGGAAGGAGATGGCCAGGTTAAATGTCATTATCGCCATCATTGTTTTGGCTCGTGACACCTCTACGACCGTCATTGTATCTCCAAACAGATTCTCCACGTTGAAGTACAACACCGCACCACCTATCAACGCCAACAAACCTATCACCGAGTAGAGGATTGCGAACATTCCGAACATCGAGTATTGCTCCTCACTCTTGCCCTCTGCCCTAAATTTGGCAGTATAACGCACAATAGCATTTCCGAAACCGAAATCCATTATCGTCATATAGGCGATAACAGATGCCACAAGCGAGTACAATCCGTACTCACTCTGCCCCATCATACGAAGCATATAAGGCGTATAGAGCAAGCCGACAAGGCCGTTAAGCCCTATGACGACATAGTTCAATATTACCCCTGCTTTGATTTGATTTACGGCCATTCTGTTCCCGTTTTACTTTCCGATGGCGTAGTAGGTGAAGCCGTGGGTGGTGAGCTCGTGGCGGTCGTAGATGTTGCGGCCGTCGAGGATGACGTGGGAGCGCATCAGGCGCAGTAGCGTCGTCCACGACGGGATGCGGAACGCCTTCCACTCCGTGACCAGCAGCAGCGCATCGACATCCGTCGCCGCCACGTACATATCGTCGCAGTAGGTGACACTATCCCCCACACGGCGGCGACACTCGCCCATAGCTATCGGGTCATAGACGTTCACGTGGCACCCCGCAGCCACAAGTCGCTCGATAAGCACCAGCGACGGAGCCTCACGCATATCGTCGGTCTCAGGTTTGAACGACAGGCCCCACAGCGCAACCCTCCGGCCTCGCAGGTCGCCGCCAAAGTGCGCCGACAGCTTATCGAAGAGCACCGACTTCTGTCGCTCATTCACCGCTTCAACAGCCCGCAGCACCTGCATATCGTAGCCATTTTGCTCGGCGGTCTTTATCAGTGCCTTGACATCCTTCGGGAAGCAGGAGCCTCCATATCCGCAGCCCGGGTAGAGGAACTTTCTCCCTATGCGGGTATCCGAGCCTATGCCCTTGCGCACCATATCGACATCAGCACCCACCCGCTCGCAGAGGTTGGCGATATCGTTCATAAACGAGATACGTGTCGCCAGCATCGAGTTGGCGGCATATTTTATCATCTCCGCCGACGGAATATCTGTAAAAATCATACGCTCGCCACTGAGCATAAAAGGCTTATAGAGGCGTGCCATAATCCTCTTTGCACGCTCGCTGTCGGTACCTACAACCACACGGTCGGGAGTCATAAAGTCGCTGATGGCGGCACCCTCTTTGAGAAACTCGGGGTTGGAGGCCACATCGAACTCCACGCTCGCACCTCGGCGCTCCAACTCGGCAGCCACCGCCGCCTTGACCCTCTGCGCCGTACCCACCGGCACGGTCGATTTTGTTACGAGGATGGTATATTTTCGGATATTCTCTCCGAAGGTCTTTGCCACGGCAAGCACATACTTCAAGTCTGCCGAGCCATCCTCGTCGGGAGGTGTGCCGACGGCCGAGAACACCACCTCCACATCGTGCAGGCAGTCGCACAGGTCGGTGGTAAAGTGGAGGCGACCCGCCTCGACATTACGCTTGACCAACTCCTCCAAGCCCGGCTCATAGATAGGTATCTCGCCACGGCGCAGCTGCTCAATCTTTGCGCTGTCGATATCCACGCAGGTCACATCTATACCCATCTCCGAGAAGCAGGCACCCGAAACAAGGCCCACATATCCCGTTCCCACAATAGCAATCTTCATATTCTGTTTTTTGATTGTTTCTTACTCGATTCTCTCTACCAGCTCTGCCGGCAGTGTCGGCGCAGCCACGGCGGCCACACCCTCAATTCTCACCACCACACGGCGGTCTCGCACACCCTCCACCTTCGTCAGCACCCCCTCGGCACCCTCGAAGGGCCCCGCCAGCACACGCACCCGCTCGCCCTTTGCAAGGTTGAGCCCCTCCGACGGCAGCCACATAACCCGCTCATCGTCACTCCCCGCCACGATTACGAAGGAGCGCATCTGCTGCTCCGGCACCACCATCACCTGTCGCTCGCCATTGAGCGTATGCATCACATAGCGCAGGTATGGAAGTTGAAACTGCTTGATTTGGTCTATCTGCTCGCGTGTGGAGCGGATGAAGATATAGTTGTGTAGCAAGGCTCGTGGTCGCAGACGGAAACGCCCGCCCACAAGGCGACGTTCAAGGCGCACGGGGACGAAGGACTCAATGCCCTGCTCCGACAGAAACTGCCTCGCCATCAACTCTCGTTGATAGGTCACCCGCATCGCATACCACTGCTCGACACTCTCGCTCATCCCTACCTCTTCGTTATTGCTGCCCGCCACGGCCTCTCTCGCTCTTCTTGCCGGCATCTACAACCTCCGAAGATTCGGCGTGGCGCATAATCGGGGGACATTGACACCAACAAAACGCAGTCAGTATCAATCACTTACAGGCTTTCCAGACAACACCCCTCCCCTTTCTCGGGTCTCGCCCCGTCGTACGCATACGAGCGCACGAGCGAGACAAGTGATGCAAATATAGGTAAAAATATTCACAAAATCAATATTATAGACACCAAATTGCAATTTTGGCAGAAACAAAAGAGATTAAGGCCTTTTTCGCACAAAATCCCGCTACGATTCGGGCACAAGGCGCACCTGCAAGGAGTGGTGGCGATGCGGTTTCAGACGGACGACAAATCCCACCCGACGGCTACCCTTGTTTGGGGCATCGTAGTCGTGCGGCGGGTCATTCGAGAGGATGAAAGGCTTCACTCTGCTTGGCGAGAGCACCTCCACACGCAATCTGCGCCCCTTGGATTCGAGGAGTATAGTGCGGTCAGAGTGAATCACGGCCTCGGCGGGCGTACACATCGTCCAGCGCAACTCTGCTGAGCGGCCTGCCACAACCTCATCGTCAATGGCAACCTGCCCACTCTCATCAATGGTTATCTTGCGTTTGGCACTCTCAACGCCACTCAACAGCGAGGTCAAATCGAATGTGGCCCCGTAGCACTTCGGCGAATCATAGACCTCCACCATCTCCGCCCGCCCCTCATAGAGATGCTTTTCGCCATCAACCGTGAGCGTCGAGTGCGAGAAGTTATTCAGTCGGAAGACATCCCAGCGAGGTGAATGTTGCCCCTTGGCCCAGAGTTTCACCCCACGAGATTCGAGCGAGTGGTAATCTTGCGAGCCGAGGTCGCTTGACCAGCGCACACCGCCCCACTCATACACAAACGAGCCGCCATCCATATGGGCGTGGTTCGACGATGGCGAGCCTCCCTTTGCGGCGAGATAGGCATCATCCTCTCGGCCCCATCCGCCACGATAGATAAAGAGCGGCTGCTCCCCGTAACCATACCAGAAGTTATCGTCTATCGGAGTAACTCGGCCGAAGTCGCACCGCCCCAAATAGAACAGAGCCAACGGCGAGAATCTCCTATCCGAAACCCTGAATTTACCCCTCTTTAACACCTCCATATCACGATATACAAGAGCCATATCGTTCAGCTCCGAGGCGAACCACGCAAGCAGCAGATTGCTCTGCACGGAGGAGCCTGCTCCGCTATCCGAGAAGTTGAACGAGCGTCCCGACGGAGCGACCATAAAGTTCATAAAATATGCAGATTGCAGGAATCCGTCACTCTTTTCAAGCCCGAAGCTGTCGCCCAACGCCGAGCGCAAGGACTCAATCATCATCACCTGATACCACGTGCCATAATTCCAATAGGCATACCCCTCGGGATAGACTCCGTCGGGCGCATAGGGTCTCAATCCGTAAGAGATTGACGAAAGCGACTTTTTGACTATTTTTGCAGCGAGCTCCGGATTGCGGTCGGCGATAGCCAGAGCCCCCATCACAAGGCCCCCGTTACAGACCTGATTCCAATTATTTTCACGGCGATAGAACCACATCTGCCTCTCGTCCTCCGCACCAAGCAGCCCCTTCTCTATGATGGCACTCTCTATCTCGCTGCGGCTCTGCTCCGACAGCACATCATAGAGCCAATCGTAACCTATCGCCAGCGCCGCAACCATCTCTCCCACATCCAGAAAGTGCGACGGGTTCCAATCCTCGAAGCGTGCCGCAGCGACCATCTCCGCCTCGGCCCTCTCGGCGTACTGCCCATCTCCCGTCAGCAGATAGGCACACGAGCAGGAGAGCACCCGTTCCAGCACTAGACGAGAGACTGCAAGCAGCCTCCTTCCCCTCTTCTCCCGCCCGCACACCTCACCTTCGAGGGCGAGGTCAGCCCTCTTCATCACATAGTCGTAGAGAGCCTCCACCTGTGGCACTTGCGATGCCATACTGCACACCCTCTCCACATCCCCCTCACGCAGGAGCAGGCGAGGATGAGGCTTCATATCCGACATCATCTCGGCGGTAATATTGTGCGCACAAAGCCTGCCTCCCACGAAAAGAATCGAGAGGAATATTACGATTTTTGCAATATTTTTCATCCTTGCCACGCTTTTATGTCAGCGAATTTAGTAATTTTACGCCAAATTGTCAAACTCGACTGACAAATTTGTCAGAGCACGCCGATTGGCACACCTATTGATTGAGAGAGTAGCAAACAGAAAAAGTTTAATAAAACCATAAAAGTATGAATGTAAAACCATTATCAGACAGAGTTCTCGTGCTGCCTAATCCGGCAGAGGAGAAGACCGCCGGAGGTCTTATCATTCCGGACACAGCGAAAGAGAAGCCACTCGCAGGCAAGGTTATCGCCGCAGGCCCGGGCACCGCAGAGGTGAAGATGGAGGTCAAGGCCGGCGACCAGGTGCTCTATGGCAAGTATGCCGGCACCGAAATCTCCTTCGAGGGCACCTCGTACCTTATCCTCAAACAGTCGGAGATTCTGGCAGTAATCGAGTAATCATTAAAAAACGCTCACAAAAACCAAGAGAAAATTATGGCAAAAGATATCAAATACAACGTCGAGGCACGTGACCTTCTGAAAGAGGGCGTAGATGCTTTGGCAAATGCAGTAAAGGTAACATTGGGTCCTAAGGGTCGTAATGTAATCATCGACAAGAAGTTTGGTGCTCCACACGTAACCAAGGACGGCGTAACGGTAGCCAAGGAGGTTGAGTTGGAGGATGCTGTCGCAAATATGGGCGCACAACTGGTCAAGGAGGTTGCCTCGAAGACCAACGACGATGCGGGTGATGGTACAACCACCGCCACCGTATTGGCGCAGGCAATCATCGGCGTAGGCTTGAAGAACGTAACCGCAGGCGCAAACCCTATGGACTTGAAGCGAGGCATCGACAAGGCTGTGGCTATGGTCGTGGAGTCGTTGCGTGAGCAGTCGCAGGTTGTGGGCAACGACTTCTCCAAGATTGAGCAGGTGGCAACCATCTCGGCAAACAACGACAGCAACATCGGCAAACTTATCGCCGAGGCGATGTCGAAGGTGAACAACGAGGGCGTAATCACCGTGGAGGAGGCAAAGGGCACCGACACACACGTAGAGGTTGTTGAGGGTATGCAGTTCGACCGTGGCTACCTCTCGGCATACTTCGTGACCGACACCGAGAAGATGGAGGCGCAGTTCGAGAAGCCTTACATCCTGCTCACCGACAAGAAGATTTCGAGCATCAATGAGATTAAAGGCATATGGGAGGCTGTCATAAAAAGTGGTCGTGCCTTTATTGTCATCGCCGAGGATGTTGACGGCGACGCTCTCTCGGGCATGGTAGTAAACCGCCTGCGTGCTTCTCTTCAAGTTGCAGCCTGCAAGGCTCCGGGCTTCGGCGACCGCCGCAAGGAGATGTTGGAGGATATCGCAATCCTGACCGGCGGTACCGTTATCTCTTCGGACAAGGGTATGCGCTTGGAGGATGCTACACTCGAAATGCTCGGTTGCGCCGAGAAGGTGACGCTCAACAAGGAGAACACCACCATCGTTGATGGCTGTGGCGACAAGGAGGCTATCAAGGCTCGTGTAGCACAGATTCGTGCCGCTATCGAGGTATCGAAGTCGGACTACGACCGTGAGAAGTTGCAGGAGCGTCTGGCAAAGCTCGCCGGCGGCGTAGCAGTTCTCTATGTAGGTGCCGCTACCGAGGTCGAGATGAAGGAGAAGAAGGATAGAGTGGATGACGCTCTGGCAGCAACCCGTGCCGCTGTCGAGGAGGGTATCGTTCCGGGTGGCGGCGTGGCCTACATCCGTGCTACCGCAGCCTTGGAGGGTGTCAAGGGCGACAACGAGGACCAGACAACCGGTATCCAGATTGTCAAGCGTGCTATCGAGGAGCCTCTCCGCCAAATCGTAGCCAACGCCGGTGGCGAGGGCTCGGTTGTGGTAAACAAGGTGCGTGAGGGCGTGGGCAACTTCGGCTACAACGCTCGTGAGGACCGCTACGAGGATATGCACGAGGCGGGTATCATCGACCCTACGAAGGTATCACGTGTTGCATTGGAGAATGCAGCCTCTATCGCCTCGATGTTCCTGACTACCGAGTGCGTGCTGGCCGAGAAGCCATCGAAGGAGCCTGCACTGCCACCTATGCCGGGCGGCGGAATGGGCGGAATGATGTAGTCCCAACCACAAAAGCAATAGAGAGTATGCCTGACCCGCCTGCGGGTCGGGCATCTTTTTTTTAGGCGGCGGGGGGGGGTAATAGATAGTATGGGTTGTTAATGGTGCGCCGAGAGGTTGCGGATTCTTACGACCTTACCACAAATCGCTTGCGCTTCCCTTAATTACCTTTAATCACCTTTAATACCCCTTATTATTGCGCACGCTCCCCTAACGTGGGTATCGAAAACGATACCCACGTTAGGGGAGGGGTGTAACGACTAAGGAATTTAGGGAATTTAGGGAAGTTAGGGAAGTTAGAGAATTTAGGGATGACGCAATCTCCTTAATTTCCCTTAATTCCCTAAACTCCCTAATCCCCCCTGTGTTTGACTTTACTCGACCTTTCGTTGCGCCAAGATGCCATCGCCTGCGCCCCTCGAAGGAAAAAAAGCCAAGGAGTGTGTCCTTTTTTTTGAACACACTCCTTGGTCGCTAACGCTCCTACTGCCCATTCGAGGATTAGGAGATATTCCTAAAAATCATTTTAGGTAGAATTTTACAACGCTCGGCGGAATTGCTTGCGAAGGGCTGTACTTGGCGTACTGCCCTTTGTAAGCAGATTACGTTAGCGGCAGTAAAATCCGCATGAAATTATTTTCCGGGCAAGCGAGGATTTGATGTCAGAAGAATGCAGGTGTGGTGCATCTGAAAGAAATCCCGGATGGGCTGTACTTGTCGTACTGCCCATTCGGGATTTATAAAGATGTGCCGCAGATGCGTTCTTATCACATCAAAGACTACTTGTCGAAGTATTTATTAAGCAAATAAGCCAATCTATATCCGGCATTACGAAGCTGGATGGATACCAACTCACGGGAGAGTTCTACGGTGTTAGGGTTGAGGGAGTAAGTGTTATGAGGGTTCCACTCGTAAATCACACGGTTGCGGAGTCCGCAGTCGTGAGCCCAAGCGTGGTAGTCGCCCTTGCCAACAATCTTCTTGATTTCGCCCTTCTTGCAGTTGTCGAGCTGCTCGGCGAGAGCATCCGCCTTAATCTTGCCCCAGAGCAGGTTAGGCATACGGTCATAGACGCCGTGGAAAGCCTTCTGTTTCTTACCATTGAGTTCGCACGGCCAGAAGCAGCGAGGGCCGGGAACGTAGGAGTGTGTCGGGCAGTGGAGGTCGCCGGCAAAGTGGAGCACCATACGCAGGTTGAAGACCACGGCACTGTCGGTCAGGCGCTCATACTGCGAGAGGTTGTAGTCGGCAACTTTGAGTGCGTGCACGCAGTCGCCCTTATAGAGGCGTGGATTGGGGTCATAAACACCATCGGCATCCACGTTATAGACGTGCCACGAGGAGGTGTAGGCGATAGGCTCATCACGGCGGTGCTCATCCATCCACACGGCATCCTTTTTCAGGTCGTAATTGATATACTTGGCGATATTCTCCTTCGCCTTCTCGGTGAGGTGGCGCTGCGCTATGGCAACGACGGTGGCGTGGCCGAGACGACCCCACGCCATTGCGCTACTCGTACATACGAGCAGGGCAACAAGTGTAAGCAGTGTCTTTTTCATTGTTATATTTTTTACGGTTATTTGTCGAAATATTTGTTGAGTTTTGCCGCCAGACGATAGCCGGCATTGCGCAGCTGCACATCAACCAGCGCACGTGACTTCTCGATGGTCTGCGGGTCGAGCACCGGCGTACCAAACGGGTTAATGTCGAAGATTGCCGAGTTGCGCTCGAAGCAGTCGTCGGCCCAGTCGATAATGCTGCCGCTCACGATGCTCTTGATTTCGTCCTTCTTGCAGTTGTCGAGCGTTGCCGCCACCTGCGACGGCGGAGTCTTCTTGCCATACAGAGTAGCAGGCATACGGTCGTAGAGGGAGTGGAAGTTGCTCTCCTTGCCCTTTATGGTGCAGTCCCAGCGCACCTTCACGCCATCGGGCAGCGAGTGTGTCGGGCAGTGCATATCGCCCACAAAGTGGAGCACCATACGCAGGTTCATCACCACGGCGCTGTCGGTCAGGCGCTCGTAGTGCGAGAGGTTGTACTCGACAAGTTGCAGCGCACGCACCACATCACCACCTTTGGCGAGCTTAGCCGTCGGCAGGTAGCGCTTCTGCTTGTCATAGCCGGCACCGTGCCAATGCGTCGTATATTCAATCTCCGCATCTCTGCGGTGCTTATCCATCCATAGTGCCTCGGTGGTTATGTCGTAAGGCATATAGCGGGCGATGTTGGCCTTCGCACGCTCGGTGAGATGACGCTTTGCCACCTCCACGACAATCTCGTGGCCATGCTTGCCCCACGCCCACACGCTCTGCGTGCAGAGGAGCAACATCGAAAGTATAAGTAGGCTCTTCTTCATATTATCTGTCGAAATAGAGGTTTAGCGAGTGCGCCAGACGATAGCCGGCATTGCGCAGCTGGCGAGAGATGAGCGCACGGGAGCGCTCCACCGTGTCGGGTGCCACCTGCTTGGTGTGGAAGGCGTTGATGTCGTAGATGGTGAGGTTCTCGGCTGTGCTATCATTCGCCCAGTCGAGCAGCGTGCCGCCTACAATCTTCTTGATTTCGCCCCTCTTGCAGTTATCGAGCTGCTCGGCGAGCGCATCCACATCCACATCCTCGCCATAGAGCATCTCGGGAATACGGTCGTAGATGGCGTGGAACTTCTTCCACGGCTTGCCGTTGAACTCGCACGGCCACGCCGTTGCACGACCATCAGGGTGTGCGTGAACAGGGCAGTGCATATCGCCCATAAAGTGGATAATCATACGCAGGTTCATCACCACGGCGCTGTCGGTCAGACGCTCATACTGCGAGAGGTTGTAGTCGGCCAGATGCAACGCATAGACCACATCGCCACCCTTCGACACACGTGGATTCGGGTCGTAGTTGCCCTGCGCATCACAGGCGTAGGTGTGGTAGTGGGTCGTGTATGCAATCTCCTTATCCCAGCGATGCTTATCCATCCACACGGCATCCTTTTTCAGGTCGTAGTTCATATACTTGGCGATGTTGGCCTTCGTGCGCTCGGTGAGGTGACGCTGCGCCACGGCGATAACCGTCTCGTGGCCAACCACTCCCCAAGCCATAGCATTGCTCGTGCAGAGCACCACGCCAAGCAGTGCAAAAATCATCTTTCTCATCTTATGCGGTAGGTTTAGTTGTCGGTTCAGTGCAGGGTTACGTGAATCCTATATAATCTCAAAGGCTATCTCCATCATATCGGTAAAGGTCTTCTCTCGCTGCTCGGCAGTAGTCTCCTCGTGCGTGACGAGCGAGTCGGAGATGGTGCAGATGCAGAGTGCCTCGTTGCCACTGCGTGCAGCGTTCATATAGAGTGCCGAGGCCTCCATCTCCACCGCCAGCACGCCCATACGCTGCCAGCGCTTCCACGCCTCCGCATCGTCGTTGTAGAATATCTCGCTGGCGAGGATGTTGCCCACACGATAGTTCACGCCCATCGCCTCCGCCTTATCCACCGCCGCACGCAGCATTGCGTAGTCGGCAATAGGGGCAAAGGTGCCGGGCAGACGATACTGCGCCGCATAGTTGGAGTTGTCGCAGGCACCCATAGCGATAACTATGTCGCCGATATGCAGGTCGGGGTGGTATGCCCCCGCCGAGCCGGTGCGGATGATGCGCTTCACGCCGTAGAAGTTGAACAACTCGAAGGTGTAGATGCCTATGGAGGAGATGCCCATACCGTGACCCATAACCGTCACTCGCTTGCCCTTATAGGTGCCCGTGTAGCAGTACATACCTCGCACCTGACTCACAAGTTGAGCCTCTTCGAGGTATCGCTCCGCCATAAACTTGGCACGCAGGGGGTCGCCCGCCATAATCACACGCTCGGCAATCTCGCCGGCCTTCGCTCCGATGTGCGGAGTAGGTGTCAAATCAGCCATATCAATTCTCTGTTTTAGGTTACTACAAAGGTATGAATTTTTTTGCGGAATCCGCATCTTTTGGCTATCTTTGTTTTTATAAAACAAAAATGAGTCACTATGAATGTCCGTATAGCCGACAGTTGGCGGGAGGTATTACAGCCCGAATTCGACAAGCCCTACTTCGAGGAGTTGGTCTCCTTTGTGCGTGAGGAGTACGCCACACGCCAGATTTTTCCGCAGGGAGGCAACATCTTCCGAGCCTTCGACAAGTGTCCGCTCGACAAGTTGAAGGTCGTCATCATCGGCCAAGACCCATACCACGGCGAGGGGCAGGCCAACGGCCTCTGCTTCTCGGTAAATGACGGAGTACCATTCCCGCCGTCACTGCAAAACATCTTCAAGGAGGTGAGTAGCGATATCGGCGTGCCTATCCCGCAGAGCGGCAACCTCGACCGCTGGGCGGAGCAGGGGGTGCTGCTGCTGAATGCCGTGCTGACGGTGCGGGCACACGAGGCGGCATCACACGCAGGGCGTGGCTGGGAGAAGTTCACCGATGCCGTGGTGCGTGCCATCGCCGAGCGCAAGCAGGGGGTGGTGTATATGCTCTGGGGCAGTTATGCGCAGAAGAAGGGTGCCATTGCCGACCCTACCAACAATCTGATACTCAAAGCCGTACACCCTTCGCCACTATCCGTATATCGAGGTTTCTTCGGCTCACGCCACTTCTCGCAGGCGAATGCCTACCTGCAAAGTATCGGCAAGGAGCCGATTGTATGGTAAGGGCGTAAGAGCTGTAACGATTGCGTTTACCCTCACAAACCAATTAGGGCTGTTCTCGGTTGAGAACAGCCCTAATTGGTTTCCAAATCCGTCACACTATTGTACAGGTGTAGCGCTCTCGCTGATACCCAGCTCCTTCTTCACTGCCGGAGCGAGGTCCGTAGCCTGCGCCTCGTCAATATATGCCATTGTAGGTATCGAGGTGTCGAATACCACGGCATAACCACCCGCCTTTGCTACCTTGCCAATCGCTGCGGAGAGCTTCTCCTGAATAGGGGTAGCCAACTCCTGCTGTTTCTTCTGGAAGTCCTGCTGTGCAATCTGCTGGAACTCGCTGTAACGCTGCTGCAACTGCTCCAACTCCTGCTGCTTCATCTGCTTGATAGACTCCGCCATCGTAGCCTGATTCTTCTGGAACTCGGCATACTTGTTGTTGAACTCCACCTGAATCTGCTCAATCTGCTCTTGAAGGTCCTTACCGAAAGCCTCCAAATTCTTCTGCATCTCGGCAGTCTCCGGCATCAGTGCGAAGACCTCCTGCGTGTTGATGCGTGCCAACTTCTGAGCCGACACCGTAGTCGCACCCAGCATCATCGCCAGCACGAGGGTTAGTTTAATAATCTTTTTCATCTGCATTTAACTGTTTTATTGTTATTATAAATCTTACTTCTTCAAAATCTCGATAACCTGCTGCGTGTGGTCCACACCCTCGGCGCAGTAGAGCATCGTGGCGTTGGAGGCCTTGTCAAGCACCATATCGCATCCCTGCTCCTTGGCATACTGCTCAATAGCGGCAAATACACGTCGCTGCACCGGCTGAATCAGCTCTATGCGCTTCTTCATAATCACGCCGTCGTTGCCAAACACCGACTCCTGATACTCCGCAGCCGCCTGCTCCTTGGCAAGGATTGCCTGCTCGTACTGCGTGCGTGACTGCGTGGAGAGCGATGCCTTCTGCGACACGTAGGCGTTGTAGAGCGACTCTATCTCGCTATACTTGGCATCCACCTTGTTCTGGTAATCCTTGGCAAGGTTGTCGAGCGTAGTCATCGCACTATTATACTCGTCGAGCGACTTGAAAATCTTCTCGCTATCCACCACAATATACTTCTGCGCAAAGCAACTGCCGGCAAAGGCAATAATCAAAGCTAATGTTGCAACTATACGTTTCATAACTCTCTATTTTATTGTATCGGAAAATTTCTTATTAGCAACTCCTTGTAGAATAAACGGTGTTTGGCTTCAATATATTGCTCTGCTTCAAATACGTTGCCAAACGCTGTCCGGGTTAGAAACTTTGGCCGATGACGAAGTGGAATTGGCTTCCGCTGCGCTTGGTCTCTCCCGCAGGTGGGTCGAATCCCCAACCCCAGTCGATGCCGAGCATACCCACGATAGGCAGGTACAATCTCACGCCGACACCCGCCGAGCGCTTAACCTTGAATGGCGAGAACTCCTTCCACGACGAGAATCCGTTACCCGCTTCGAGGAATCCGAGCACATATATCTGCGACGACGGCTTCAAGATGATAGGATAGCGCAACTCCAACGTATATTTATTGTAGGCCACGGAGTACGAGCTGCCGGCAGGGTCCAGCTCACCATCCTCGTAACCACGCAGCGAGATGATATCCACACCATATATATTATATCCCGTCATACCGTCGCCACCGACCTGGAAACGCTCGAATGGCGAAATCTTGTTCTTGTTATAGTGGCCGAGGAATCCCATCTCCATCTTTGCCATCAGCACGAGGTTGTTGTTCGGTGTGAGGGCTTGGAACCACTGCGCCTTGAACTGCCACTTGTGGAACTCAATCCAACGGTAGCGTGTCTGCTGGTCCATACTCTTGTCGGCATAGTTCTTTCCGTCCCACGCCGAGAATGGAGGTGTAACCTGCACCGAGAGTGAGATATCCGAGCCTCGACGAGGGTAGATAGGCTGGTCGGTGGAGTTACGTGAGAGCACGAGTCGCAACGAGAGCATATTCGCATTACCGTCGGACATAATGAAGGAGGTGTAGCCCTTCAAGCCGTAACGCTGGTATGCCAACTCACCGTAGAATTGGAAGTAAGGGTCCGGCCACGAGAGTCGCTTACCCAGACCTGCCGCCAAACCATACGAGCGGAAGAAGGTCGTCGGTGTCTGCCATACGTAATAGGCATCGTTGGTCTCGGAGATATGTCCCGAGATGGAGAGCGAGTTAGGCTTCTTGCCACCCAACCACGGGTCGGAGAAGCTGATAGACAACGCCTTGTAATATGTACCGTTGGTCTGTCCGGAGATAGACAGACGCTGATTCTGTCCCATAGGGTAAGGTCGCCAAGCACCCTTCTTGAAGAAGTTGCGGATGGAGAGGTTGTTGAGCGTGATACCCACCGAGCCGACAAAGGTACCCGAACCCCAACCCGCTGCGATGTTGAACTGGTCGGAGGCCTTCTCCTCCAATGGCCAGTTGATATCCACGAGGTCGGAGGCACCCTGCACGAGCTTGATATCCGGCATAATAGCCTCCTCGTTGAAGTGCTGCATCGCCGCCAGAGTACGTATGGACTGCATCAGCAGGCCTCGGTTGTACAACTCGCCTGGACGGGTGTAGAGCTCTCGACGGATAACCTCGTCATCCACACGCATATTTCCCGAGATGCCGATGTTATTGATTGTGAACTGCTTACCCTCAAAGACCTTGATTTCGAGGTCGAGCGAGTCGGCACCTACGATAACCTCATCCGGCTCAATCTGCGAGGTGAGATAACCATCGTTCTGGTAGAGCGTCAGGATTGACATATCGTCAGGATTCTGCTCCTTGCCTATACCCAGACGCTTGTGGATTGACTTCTTGTCATATACGTCGCCACGCTTCACGGAGAGCAGTTGTTTGAGCTGCTCGGTATCGAACTTCGAGTTACCAATCCAATTCACGTTGCGGATGTAGTACTTGTTGCCCTCCTCCACGTCGATATGGATACCGAGTCGCTTCTGGTCGATGACATAGACCGAGTCGCCGACGATGTTGGCATTACGATAACCCTTCGAGTTGTAGAAGTCGATGAGCAAATCCTTATCCTCGGCATACTCCACCTCGTTGAACTTGGTGTTCTGCCAGAACATCCAGCTTGTCTTGTGGGTCTTCTTGAAGGTGCGGGCCAGACGCTTATCCTCGAAGGAGTTGTTACCCGAGAAGGTTATCTCGCTGATGCGCACACGAGGGTTCTTCGTCACGTGGAAGGTGACGTTCACGCCCTGCGTGATTACCGTATCGTTCTCTATCTTCGCCTCTACCTCGCAATTACGAAAACCCTTCTCGCCGAAGTGCTTCTGTATGAGCTTCTTGTTCTTGTCGATGATGTAGTCCGAGAGTTCGTTGCCTCGTTTGAGTTTGAGGTCAGTGAGCAGGTCGGCAGCCTTGCCCTTCGGTACGCCCGTGATTGCCCAGTTGATTACTCGTGGCCGCTCTTTGAGCATCACCTCCAAATCTACGCTGTCGCCCTCAATCGTCGCACCAATCTTGATGTCGGCGAAGTAGCGCTGCGACCAGAGGCGGTTGGCGGCATTCTGGATGAACGAGCCGGGCAGATATACCGAGTCGCCGGGCACCAATCCCGATGCCGAGCGAAGGATGTCGTGATTGAGGTACTTCACACCGTGGATATTGACGTTGCGCAGGTAATACTTCTGCTGACGGCTACCGTCGAGGAACTCCGCACCCTCAGGGATGGTGAAGTTGCTCTCCGGATTCTCGGTGATGGTTATCGGACCACGGCGTTGCGGTGTCGTGGAGCCGTTGCGCAACGATGCTCGCAACTCCTCACGAGCCTTCTTGCGGTTCTCCTTATCCAACGCCTTGCGCTCCTTCTCGCTCAACGTATGCGCCGGCTCCTGCTCCGTGGCAGGCTGCGCATCGGTAGCCTGTACCGTCTGTGCATATATATTGCCGCAGAGCAGGCAGATGCCCGCTACGCCCAGCAATAAAATCCTCAAAAATTTCTTCATCAAAAAAAACTCTCTTATCTGTTTTGGCTACAACTTACCATATCGGCGGTTACGCTCCGCATAGACGTTCATAGCCTTGTCAAACTCATTCTCATCAAACTCCGGCCACATCACACTCGGGAAATACATCTCGGCGTAGGATGCCTGCCAAAGCAAAAAGTTGCTCAAACGGCACTCGCCGCTTGTGCGCACGATAAAATCGGGGTCGGGAATCTCTGCCGTGTAGAGTGCATCGGAGATTGTCTGCTCCGAAATCTGCTCCACCGAGAGTCGTCCCTCTGCCACTGCCGCAGCGATACTCCGCACGGCACTCTTTATCTCGTCACGTGACGAGTAGTCGAAGGCGAGCACGAGCGTAAGCTTTTCGCCCGCTGCCGTCTGCTCCTCTATGGCGTTCAGATGGTGGCACACACGCTCCGAGAAGCGGTCACGACGGCCAATCATCCGCACACGTACACCCTGCCCTGCAAGCTCTGCCGTATTATCCATAACGCTCTTGCAGAAGAGCTCCATCAACGCATTGACCTCCTCGGCGGGGCGACCCCAGTTCTCGGTCGAGAAGGCGTATAACGTGAGATACTTCACCCCGTTTCGAAGTGCAGCCTTGATGCACTTTTTCACAGAGTGAACACCCTCGATATGTCCCTCGTAGCGCTCTTTGCCGTGGGCCTCTGCCCAGCGACCATTGCCATCCATTATGATTGCAACGTGAGCCGGTATGCGTTTCTGGTTCATATAAACACGCAAATATATCTCTTTTTTTCGAATTACACGCTTTTTCTTACGAGTTTATGCCTCGACAATGCGAAATTGTAGCGTAAAGTCCCCTCTTATCGGACATCCACGCCCCACATCATCTTATTTCGTAACGTGTCATAAAACGAAATATTGTGTGGCACGGCGAGCAAAATGGTATGCTCGGCACTCTTTATGCGCAGCACCGCCCCATCCTTAACCTCGAAGGTGCGATTATCGACCGAGATGGAGGCTATGTTGCTGCGGGTGTGAATATGCAACTCCACGAGGCTCGTATCGGGCACCACAACAGGCCGCATCGTCAGGTTGTGCGGCGAGAGCGGTGTCAGCACCGTGCAGCGGCACGTCGGGGCTATTATCGGCCCTCCGGCACTGAGCGAGTAGGCGGTGGAACCCGTTGGTGTGGAGAGGATTACGCCGTCGCCATTTGTCGAGGAGGTATGCTTACCGTCGATGCGTATATCGACCGAAATCATCGTTGCACCAAGACGCTGCACAGCCACCTCATTCAGAGCGTAGAGCCTCTGCTGCGAGCCATCTATCTCGCCCTCGACCGAGAGCATCGAGCGAGCCTCGACCGAGAGTCTCGACTCGGCAATGGCGGCGAAGACCTCGGCAATCTCCGAGCGTGGTGCCAGCGCAAGGAACCCAAGATGTCCGGAGTTGATACCCACGACAGGTATCGCCTGCCCGCCGAGGCGGTGGACACCTTCGAGGAGCGTTCCGTCGCCACCATAACATACCATAACCGTATCGGCAGGCTGCTCGCCCAACTCCTGCCCATAGCGATTTGTGGCAGGGATATTGCGGCCTGTCAGGGTCGATACCGACTCTGCAAACTCCTCATTTACCGTATAATCCATCCCCCACTTCTCTATCGCCGAGAAGATGCGGTCGATGTCGTCGATGCGAAGTTCTGCTCGTGGTCTTGAAAAAAGTGCTATCTTCATTGCCAATCTCGTGGAAAATTCTTAACTTTGTGGTACAAAGGTAATATATTTACCTTTATAAATAGAAATCTTATGACAAAACTTAGCGTAAATATCAATAAGATTGCCGTAATTCGCAACTCTCGTGGCGGCAATCTGCCCGATGTGGTCAAGGCAGCGCTTGCCATCGAGGGCTTCGGAGCCGACGGAATCACGGTGCATCCACGACCCGATGCACGTCACATTCGTTACGACGACGTGCGTAATCTGAAACGTGTCATCGCCACCGAGCTGAACATCGAGGGCAACCCCGTGGACAGTTTCGTCGATTTGGTCTGCGAGGTGGTGCCTGCACAGGTGACCCTTGTGCCCGATGCGCCGGATGCAATCACCTCCAATGCCGGCTGGAACACCATCGCCCACCGAGAGTTCCTGACCTCGATGTGCGACCTCTTCCACCGCTACGGCATCCGTGTCTCGATTTTCGTCAATCCCGACCCCGAGATGGTGCGTGGTGCGAAGGCGTGCGGTGCCGACCGTGTGGAGCTCTATACGGAGGCATATGCTGCGGGCTATGCCGCTGACCGTGAGGCTGCTATCGCCCCTTATGTGGCGGCTGCCGAGGCGGCTTGCGAGTGCGGTCTGGGGCTGAATGGAGGCCACGACCTCTCGCTCGAAAATCTCGCCTACTTCTGCGAGCGCATCCCGTGGTGCGACGAGGTCTCTATCGGCCACGCCCTTATCAGCGATGCCCTCTACTATGGCTTGGAGAACACCGTGCAGATGTACCAACGTGAAATCAGAAAGGCAAAAAGTGAATAATCCGCTCTCGTTACCCATATTCAAGCGTATCTCACGCCTTGTCGATGAGCGAGGCGTGCAGGCCTTCGTCATCGGCGGCTACGTGCGTGACTACTACCTCCGTCGCAAGTGTACGGATATAGACGTGGTGGTGGTAGGCAGCGGCATAGAGATTGCCGAGGCGCTGGGGCGTGAGCTGCGAACCAACGTGTCGGTATTCAAACGCTTCGGTACGGCGATGTTGCGTGCCGACGGGATGGAGGTGGAGTTCGTCGGGGCCCGCAAGGAGTCCTACTCACCCGACTCCCGCAAGCCGCACGTCGAGGATGGCACGATAGAGGATGACCAGCGACGACGTGACTTCACGATAAACGCTATGGCGTGGTCGCTCAACGGCGCAACCTTCGGCGAGCTGATAGACCCCTTCGAGGGTATGTACGACTTGGAGGATTGCATCATCCGCACGCCGTGCGACCCCGACATAACCTTCTCGGACGACCCCTTGCGAATGATGCGTGGCATACGCTTCGCCACGCAACTCGGCTTCAACCTCGACGACGAGACCTTCGAGGCAATAAAGCGCAACAGGGAGCGCATCAAGATAGTGTCGCAGGAGCGTATCATCGTCGAGCTGAACAAGATAGTAGCCTCGCCCGTGCCCTCTATGGGCTTCGAGTTGCTCGAACTCACGGGGCTTCTGGAACTGATATTTCCCGAACTGCACAACCTCTGTGGCGTGGAGCGACGAGGTGCGCACGCACATAAGGACAACTTCAAGCACACGCTCAAAGTACTGGACAACGTGGCACGCCGTAGTGACGATTTGTGGCTGCGCTGGGTGGCCGTTATGCACGACATCGCCAAGCCGCTCACGAAGGCCTACGACCCGAAGGTCGGGTGGACATTCCACGGGCACGAAGTGCTGGGCAGCAAGATGGTGCCGTCGATATTCCGCCGTCTGAAACTGCCGCTGGGCGAGCCTATGCGCTTCGTGCAGAAGCTGGTCTTTCTCCACCTGCGCCCTATAATTCTGGCAGAGGATATCGTCACCGACTCCGCCGTGCGCCGTCTGCTCTTCGAGGCGGGCGACGACGTGGAGGCGTTGATGGCGCTCTGCGAGGCGGACATCACCTCGGGCATCGAGCAGAAGGTGAAGCGATTCCTCGAAAATTTCGCCCTCGTGCGCCACAAGATGAAGGATTTGGAGGAGCGTGACCGCATCCGCAACTTCCAGCCGCCGATTACGGGCGACGTGATAATGCAGGAGTACGACATCACCCCTTGCCGCATCCTCGGCGACATCAAGGAGCGCATCAAGAACGCCATCCTTGACGGCGAGATACCCAACGACTACACCGCTGCCCACACCCTCTTGGAGCAGCTGACCGAGGAGTACGGCCTAAAAAAGCGCTAAAAGATTAAATCCAATATAAGATAAGCGAGGTTGCCTAATAATTATAATATTGGTAACCTCGTTTGTTTTTTATTATTTTTATTGTTTTTCTCGTATTTTATATTTATATTTGCGAAAGGTGGGGAAATTTTTATTGCTACTACGGATGAAAATATTTCTCAAATATCTTTTGGAGTATAGTCAACGATACCTATGCCGTGTTGATTATCTATGTATGCGTCAAGAAATTCGTAATCTAAAATTAAAGACGCATCTCGAAACTTGCCACATAATCTTGTATCATTATACGCTCGATAGGGTGAGCGTGCAATTGTTGTAACAAGTGTGGCTTCACACTTGTTAACCCTGTAAAATAGTATTAATTAATAACTATTTATAAAGGAAAACAGAATTATGAAAAAATATATTTGGCTAATTTTATTGTTGATAGCCTGTACTTCTTGTGTGAAAGATCATGATATAATTGTTGTAAAATCTCAGAATATGCAAAAGGTAACGAGAGTTGAACCTGCGGATTCAATCTCGGATGGTCAAATGGTCCTTGGAGAACAATTAGCAAACCCGTATGCATTAGAGGTTATGGAGGAAGCAAGATTGACGTTGATGGAAGTAACGCCAGGATTAGTTATTCCAGAGATTAGTACCTCTCATTATTATGTGCGCTTTGCCCCTTCTTCCAGTGACGAATTAAATCGATTACATTTACAAGATACTTCTATCATATTTTATGAATATCCATTAGATAGGGAGATTATTAGCGGAGTATCATACCATGATCCTACTATAGTGGATTCGTTGCCAACTTTTCAATATGCATCAATAGAAGCTGAGAAATGGGAAAATATGTGTGATACATTAAGTATTGCGTATACTGTTCTAGAGAAACTTTATATCCCAGAAGATGATATTGTTGACGATATTGAAGGTGGGTCTGACTTGGAGACTATGTCACTTTCTCCAATTCAACCCATTGGAATGAGCGCAATTGTTGCGGAGGCTTTAGTGGATGAAGCCATGAAGATAACTGGACATTATAATGAGGTTCTTGGAGTTAACTTGAATGATAATAATGCAAGTGTTAATAGTACTAATACAACAATATGGACTCCTTCTGGGAATATATCAGCGTATGATGATATTGTCCAAGGCTACGTTCCAATAGTCGGGGTCAAGGTGAGGGCAACCCGCTGGTTTACAACAAGAAAGGGCATAACTGATAGTGTTGGAGATTTTGTGTGTGATGGAACATTTCGTAGACCTGCAAGGTATACGATTGTGTGGGAGGGGGAGAATGCCCAAAATAGTAAATGGAATATTAGAGATGGGGCAATTTGTCAAGCCTATTATAAAGGCCCAAAACAAAGAGAGTATTGGGATTTGTTAATCCAGGATAATGGACTGAAGTCATTGAGGTTTGCTACTATTCATAGGGCAGCATACAGAATGCTATGTGGAAATACTGAGGGTGTATCACGCCCGGGATGGAGGAAAACACAAATCGCCTATTTGCATAAGAATAATCCTAAAAAGAGTGGGGATTATTGGCTTGAATTGGGAATGAATATTTTCCCAGATATTAGGGTTTATGGTAAGTCCGAAAACGGGACTTGCTATACAACAGATGTGATTTATAATACAGTATCGCACGAATTAGGACATTCTTCTCATTGGTATAATGCATCTGCTAATATGTTATTAGCATATATTGCGGAAGGCCTAAAGTATAGTGAGAGTTGGGCTGATTGTGTGGGGTGGCATTTAACGAAATTGGAATACACGGAACTGGGAGCGTATAGCAGTCTATATCAATATGTGTATATGAATGAAAAATATTGGATGATGCCAAACTATTTAAATAATCAGGGCTGGACGATTAATAGTACTACAGATTACACCCCTTTGTTTATTGATATTTTAGATGATTATAATCAATATGAATATGCACAAGCGTGTAACAATGCAACTAACTCGTGGATTAAACCATACGACTTATCGCTTATCCCTAATGATGAAGTGGATTTTATAACAATGTCTCGATTGAATACTCAAGTGATGAACTCATATCAATTTAGTGATGTAAAGGCAAAGTTGTTAAGCTTTCATAGTACATTGACCTATGAAGGTAAAGATAAAATAGAAAAACTTAAAGCGTTGTTTAGTTACTATGAATAAGATTATTAGATGGACTTTGGTTGTCGCTTTTACAATTATTGGAACAACCTCCTGCTCAATAATAGGAGATCCGGTATCAATAACAGAGGTTACATATATTAATCAGACTAATCACGAGATAAGATTGCGCTCGCAATATGTGGGTGTTGATGATTTGGTTATTCTCGCTCACGGCTCACAGAAGAGCAGTCTCTCGTGTATGGGTGCACCTGCTTCATTATATGAGGTTGTTGGGGAGTATCCTTTAATTATCTTTGATAATGAGTTTGCTACGGTACATGGGGATCCAAGGCATACAATCTCTGTCAAAGCCTATTTTGAAACATTAGAAGAGACTAAATATAGTTGTAAATACTCCTTTACATTTATAGAGTCCGATTATGTCTATGCAAAACACAATCACTTTGAATATTGGGATAGAGAAGATTGGTACGACTGTTATGTGGCGACTCAAAGTGGTGGGGCTGTATTAAATGATTAACTATTTAGATGGGCTGTCAACAAAACTTGTTGTATGGCCCTTCTTTTGCCTCTCTCTCTTTTTGTAAATAATTTTCGGCTTTACATTTTTTTTGTATATCTTTGTAATGGCTTACACTATTTATTGTTAGCCAATTACATAGATTAGACATTTTGATGTAATCTTCCACCTCAGAACTTGGCGGTTTTATTAGTAGAATGGAGGCTTGCAATCAGATGTCCACGTTAGGTGTGTATCCCTCTACCGAGTTTGGCTTGGTATGTGAGATATATTCCAGGCGTGGGCTATCTGTATTGCTTATTCATTTTACAGGTAGCCAAGACCTTGGGGTGGGATAAGTAGTATGCAGTAGCCTGCGCTTTTTCTATGAACTTATCCGGAAACGAGGAGTTGTTGGACAGACCGTTAGTCGCATTCTTTGCCTCCCGTACTGCGCCCGAAGGTGCAGACGACCTCGCTCGGCAGTGGGCCTACGAAATTTCACTCTCGGACAAGGTTGTAATCAGCGGCTTTCACTCTCCGATAGAGCGGCTTGTGCTTGATATTCTATTGTCGCAGGGGGCCTCGGTGGTTGTCGCCATCGGGCGCTCGCTCTATCACAAAATCCCTTCGCATCTGCAATCTGCCTACGATGAAGGTCGGGTTCTCTTTATCTCGTTCCGAGATTACGACCGCCCCTCGTTCTCCAATTCGCAACTTCGTAATTGGGCCGCTGCCGACCTTGCCGAGCAGGTTATATTTGCCCCTTTTGAGCCTTCGAGCCAATTGGCAACGCTATATTATTCTTTGTCACGAGGTGCGACACCGGCCCTCGTGCTACAATAAAAAAAGAGTTCGACGCCACCGCCGAACTCCTTGTATATAAGGTAGTTACCCCCCCCCACCTCCTATTTTACTTAACGAACAACTCGCAGTAGTCGGATGTAATCCAGTCGAATCTACACTCGGAGGCGATATCATGGAGGAGGTCAGAATTAACCATCCAGAGGAAGGTATCAATGCCATACGAGCGGAACTCCTCAATCCACTCCGTGCGGTTGAGAATAACGCTCACGTTGTACGACACAGCGTCGTAGCCGTGCTCGTGAACCTTCTTCGGAGGCCACGACTTGCTGAGGCTGCTCGAATTAAAGACAACTTTTGCGTTTGGCTCCTGACGCTTTACCTCGTCGAGGGTATTGCTGTTGAACGACACGAAGCAGATTTGGTCGAGCATATCGAGCTCGTGAATAATCGCCAACGTCTGGCGGACAATCTCCGCCTCGCTACCCTCCTTCTTATGCGCCTTAATCTCTATCATCTGCATAATGTGAGGGGTCTGCTTTGCCTGTTCGAGCCACTCGCGTGGTGTAGGAATCTGGTTGCCGAATGGGAGGCGGTAGGCACGAATCTCATCGAAGGTACTGCCCTGACACGACAGCCCCTCGGCAATCTTATTGTCGTGGTGAACTACCAGCTGGTTGTCGGCTGTAAGATGCACATCAAACTCCACGCCATTGACGCCGAGCTCCTGTGCACGGCGCAGAGCGTCGAGTGAGTTCTCGTCGGTAACGACCTCCTTGCCTGCGCTGACGTGGCCTCGGTGGGCGAGCACCTTTACCTTATGGGTCTGTTGCGTGCAGGCAGTAAGTGCCATCACAACAACCGAAAGTATTGCAAAAATCTTCTTCATAACTATCTGTGGTCTGGAAGGTTAAACGCTTTACGAATCTCCTGAACAGCCTCCGGTGTCATACCCTCAGGAAGGAAGCCGAAGTTGCGAGCTGTCATATATATAGTGGCGGCCTTGTTGAGCACGTCGGTTTGGTCGAATGCCTCCATAATGTGTGGAGCGATTGCAACGGTACCGTGCTTCTCCCACAATACCACGTCGTACTTCTCGATGAGCGAGAGGGTTGGAGCAACCAAGTCGGTAGATGACGGCAAAGCGTAAGGCACTACGCCGATGCCCAGCGGAGCGAAACCGAGGGTCTCGGGAATCATAGACCAGAGTACCTGTGTCAGGTGCTCCGAGTCGAGCCACTCCTTCGAGTGCGACATCGCCACGAGCTCAATCGGGTGGGTATGGAGTGTCGCCTTGTAGCCACAGCCACAGCCTATTGCATAGTTCTGCAACGCAAGGTGCGACGGCAACTCCGAGGTAGGCACGATTGGAGAGTCTGCGATAATCTCATAGCTTGCGCAGTCGTCCAAAATACGAACTATACTGCCTGCGCACATAGGGTCACGAGCAAGGTCACGCATACGCTTGCCGGCACCCTTGCAGTAGAAGTAGCAACCTTTCAAATGAGGGAGTGTCACGCCGATAGGCAACACCTCGCTGATTGCGGGCATTGCACGCATCTGCTCGTCAACGTGCTCGGTGATGTTGATGGTAAGGTTTCCGCCGTTACGCTCGGCCCATCCCTTCTCCCAGAGATAGCCCGCAACCTCGGCTGCGGCATCAAGCACCTGCTTCAAGGCAGGGCGATTGGTTAAGATAGATTCCATATTAGTTTGAGTTTTAAGGTTTTCACATTACGCCAACCGCTTCTTGTTCGCCCAGAACATCAGTTCGTTACGGCCATTCAGGTAGTCGAGGTAGTTCTTGATTGCGAACTTCGGCGCATCACGGAACGAGTTGATAGTCTGACCTCCCAAGTGGTTGGTGAGGGTAATGTTGTCATATTTGAGGTAGAACTCCGGAATCACAGGCTCGGACTCGAACACGTCGAATGCAGCACCG
The DNA here is from genome assembly GCA_017483225.1 of Alistipes sp. GTDB lineage: Bacteria > Bacteroidota > Bacteroidia > Bacteroidales > Rikenellaceae > Alistipes. The sequence continues at coordinate 110,635 of JAFULF010000025.1, read as the reverse complement.
AGCAACTTACCGCTATCCATCGCACGCTGGAACGCCTCAGGGTCAACAAGGTATGAACGTGCCGAGTTGATAAGGTAGGAGTTCTGCTTCATAAGACCGAACTCACGGTCGTTCATAATTGCGCCGTTGGAGCGTGCGTGCAGGGTGACGATATCGGCATTTGCCAAGAGCTCATCCATAGGCACCAGCGTAGCGTACTCCTCCTTGCACTCCTTCAAGAATGGGTCTGCAACCAGAATCTTACAGCCGAATACGGAGAGTTTGTAGGCTACCAGACGGCCAATCGAGCCATAGCCGATGATACCCACCGTCATATCGGTCATCTCCTTGATTGTCGTCTCGGTATTTGGATATACCTTGCGCCACTCGCCTGCACGGAGGGCGATATTGGAGCGGACAATATTGCGTGTCTCGCTCAGAATCATACCGATAACGAACTCCGCAACAGCGTTGGCGTTGTGGGCAGGGTTGTTCGACACGACAATCTTATGCTCGGTCGCTGCCTCCACCTCGACATTCTCCAAGCCGCCACGGCAACTCATTATCGCTTTGAGGCTCTTTGCTCGCTCGATAAGGTCACGCTTGATTGGGCAGAGGTGTACAATCACAAGGTCGGCATCCTCCACCGACTCATAGAGTCCCTCCGGCATCGGAATACCGTCGAACTGACGTGCCTCAATAGATTTAACGATGTCACGCATATTCACCTTGTCGGGCTCGCCAAAGAAGAAGGTCTCCAAGATATCCCCCTCGCCGAGGTATGGACGAACAGCATCCTCCATCATCTCGGTAGTGATGAAAGCATCACCGATACATACAATTTTCATATTAGGTCTTTTTATTAGGTTGTAGAATTATAGTTTTCTTTTTTTGAAATCACAAATATACACATTTTTTATTTTTATCCTCACCAAAACGCCACTTTTTTAATAATAAAAGAGAATAATATTCACCATCTTGCAAAATCGGATGATTTGGCGTTGCGAGAAAAAAAACAGAAGAGAGATTGCTCACTCGTAGCAATCTCTCTTTCTCTTGCGTTAGTAATAATTACTGAGCAGGAGCCTCAGCCGGAGCCTCAGCAGCAGGAGCAGCAGCCTCGCAACCCTCAGCGCTTGGGCAAGCAGCACACTCAGTTTTGCAACCCTCGCAGCAAGATGCCTCTGCCTTCTTTGCATTATTACCACAGCAGCTAATCATAGCAGTAGCCGCAAAAAGAACTACCAACGAAAGAATCTTCTTCATAACCTTAAAGTTTTAAGTGTTTAACAAAGTGTTTGTGAAAACAAAATTAAACATTGCAAAGAGAAAAAGCAAATTTTTTCGCATATTTTTTGCTAAAAGTCGCAATTTTATCTCGACAACTCCTCGAAAGAGATGTTCTCTCGCATTATAAATGCCTTCGGGAAGTCCCCTTTGAGCCTCTCCAACAGAATGAGAGCCTCCTCCTGCGAGGTGCAGTTTCCCACGGCGACCTTGAAGTAAGGGTTTTCGTAGGTGACATAACTGCGTTCCTGCGGGAACTTGGCATCAAACAGATCACGTGCCGCAAGGGCATCGGTACGTGCGCTCTGCGAGTTGCTCATAAAAATCATCACTCGAAAGCCGCTCACAGCCTTCGGACCATCCTCCTTCTCTCGCACGATGAAGGTCGGCACGTCGCCGTGCTCGACAACACGCACCGTGGTCGTTATCGTAGTGAGCGAATCGGCCAGCACGGGCGAGGCGAGGTGCTGCTTGAACTGCTCTATTCTCTGTGCCTCGGCTACACCCACGGCACACGCTGCCATAAGCAGCAGGAGTAAAATCTTCCTATACATATTATATATTATATCCGAGTTGTGTCAGTATCGTATTGATGTCGGTACGCCCAATCTCTATGGTGCGGTTTATACCCATAACCTCCACCGTGGCGGTCATCGAGGCCTGCATACCCTCGAAGTTGCGATTCTTGATGCGTGGCAGCAGCACAAGTGCCTGCAACGGATTATCGAGCGTAAGGGTCAGCGGCACCTCTATCGAGGTTGTCTGTCGCTTCGGAATCTCTACCGCCTCGGCGAGCATCACGCAGGCAACACGTTGCTCCCCATTGTAGAGGAACGCCTTGCCGGAGGTTATGCGTGGCGAGTAGGCAGAGTCGTTGCGCACTCGCACTTTGAGGGTCCACCCCCCAAGCAACGAGCCATCCAGCCCCTCTATCGCCTCGATGGCAAACTTGTCGGCGATGGATGTACGCTTATCCGACCGCTCCTCACGCTGCTGCCGACGCTCGGCCTGTCTCTGCGCCTTGTCGCTCTCCTGTGCCGCCGTTCCGTCAGGCACGGGCGTTACGACCTGCTCGCTCTGCTGCTTCTGTCGGTGGCTGCGACGCTCCGACTTTTCACCTTTACACCCTGTGGTGAGGGTTATTGATACGACCGTTGCAAGTAGCAACAGTATCTGTATTGACCTTTTCATATATCAGACCTTTTTCCCTACGTAGATTTGTGCTATACCGAAACTCTGGCTGCGGGAGGTAACCTCCGTAAACCCTACCCCTTCGAGCATCTTGCGGAACTCGGCCGGCGCAGGGAAGGTATCGACCGAGGCGGGCAGATACTCGTAGGCCCCTCGGTTGTGGGAGATTAGACCGCCGATAAATGGGAGTATGCGGTGTGAATAGATGCGGTAGAACCAGCCGACAAGTCGGTTTTGCGGATTCGAGAACTCCAAAATAACGATATGTCCGCCGGGGCGTATGGTGCGGTGTAGCTCTCGAAGGCACAGCTCCGTGTTCTCGAAGTTGCGCACACCGAATGCCACCGTCACCGCATCGACACTCTCCGAGGCCATATCCACGTGCTCGGCATCGCACTCCGCAAGGAGTATGCGCTCATCAAGACCCTGTCGCTCCACCTTGACCCTTGCCACCTCCAACATCTCGGGCGAGAGGTCTGCTCCGCAGATTGTCGAGCCCTCGATGCGGCGTGCCAACGCTATTGCGAGGTCGCCCGTACCCGTCGCCATATCGAGGATGCGCTTGGCACCCAGACGGCGGACAATACGCACGGTACGTCGTCGCCACAGGCGGTCTATCGAGAATGAGAGGATGTGGTTGAGCGAGTCGTACGTGGGCGCTATGTCGTCAAACATCTGCTTCACACGGTCACGCTTACGCTCCTGAGTCTGTTGTGTTTCCATATTCTTGTTTGTGTTACTATTCGTATTTTATCGCCTCGGCAGGCTCTATGCGTGCCACTATTGAGGTTGTGAGCGAGAGCAGAAGCAGCACCACGAGCGCAAAGGCGACGCAGAGCAGCACCACCCACCACGCCTCGACAGCCACCGGCACGTGGTCCACGTAGTATGCCTCCGCATCCAGCGCTATGCAGTGCGTATATCTCTGCACAAGCACCGCCACAAGTGCCACCGCAGCACCTATACCCACACCTCGGGCGATAAGCATCGCTGCCCGATAGTGGAAGATACGTCGCACCTGACGGTTACTCATTCCGAGGCTTTTGAGCACGCCGACCATTCGGGTACGCTCCAAGACCAGAATAAGCAGAGCCGTAGCCATATTGAAGAGTGCCACGACAACCATTATCACCACCACGACCGCCGCATTCACGTCGTGGGTGCCGAGCCACGAGAAGATGCTCGGATGCAGCTCCTGCATCGTCACGGCGGTAAGGTTTTCGTCGCCCGTATAGTCGAATATAAGCCTCATATTGAGTCGTGAAGCGACCTCCGCCGCCACGGCATCGTCGCCATGGGTCGATATCTCATAGCCCGAGATGCCGTTCTCCTGCCAGCCATTCATACGGCGCACGTTGCGAATATCGGCAAGCGACAGCCCACCCATCTCCTCGCCCGCCGAGGCGTAGATGCCGCACACCTTCATCACCTCCCGTTGTGGCAACCCCTCGCCACGAGTCAGCAACAGCTCCACACGGTCACCCACCCCCACGCCGAGGCTCTGCGCCGTGGTGGAGGAGATAAGCAGCTCACGTCGTCGGGCCCCGCCGGTAGCAGGCAACACACCCTCCGTCACACGCCCCTGCAACGGGGCGAGCGTGCGGAGCGAATCCACGCCCTTGACCATTATCGCCACCGAGCCGACCTCGGAGCGCAGGACTCCGCCACGTGTGGCGTATGCATCAATAGTGATATCCACGTCGGGGCAACTCTCCGCAAGGAAGCTGCGCAGCGACGGCGTGTCGAGAATCTGCGACGTATTGCCCGTACCGTAGGTAGAGAGGTCGGTGACCGTAACCTCCGAGGTAAAGCCCCCGATAAGACCCCGCACCTGCTCCTTGAAACCCGAAACCACCGCCACGGTCACAATCATAACGGCGACGCTCACGGCAACAGCCAGGGTGGCGATATGCACCATTATACGCTGTGTCGAGGTCGTCGATTGCGCCGTGCGTCGTGCTATGAGGAGCGGTGTGTTCATCGTTTGGGTTCTCTGTTACTATCTCTAATACAATATCTTATCCTCCTTCTCGCTCCACAGCCGAAAGCCTCGTAGAGCCTGCTCCCGCATCATATTGACGGTCGGTATGGCTCGCTGCGAGAGCGGAAGTGCTATCTGCTCGTAGATGAACGAGTCGTCGAAGTCGATAGCCTTGGCATCCTCCTTGGTATTGCCGTAGTATATGCGCTCGATACCCGCCCAATAGATTGCGCTCAGGCACATCGGGCAGGGCTCGCACGAGGAGTAAATCGTACATCCTCCGAGCTTGAAGTCACCCACGGCAGCGCACGCCGCACGTATGGCACTCACCTCGGCGTGCGCCGTAGGGTCGCACGAGGCGGTGACACGGTTGGTGCCCGTAGCGATAACCTCGCCATCACGCACGATGACCGCCCCAAAGGGGCCTCCGCCGTTGGCGACATTCTCGACCGAGAGGTCGATGGCCATCTGCATAAAGCGCTCGTCGTCGCTCGTATATAAAACTGTTTTGTTCATCGTCATTGCTGTTTTGGAACGTACAATTTTGGCAAATTTACACAATTTTTCTTACATTTGTCCGTCATAAGAACGTAAACATACATAAAAAAGTACATACAATGCTTCTAACACTCTTACAATCGGGCTACGAGACGGCGAACACATCGCTCTCGAACATCACCACCTCGGAGGCCTTCCTGCTCATCATCGTCATAGGTATAGCAGGTTTCTTGGTGCAGATGCGTCTGCGCTCCGTCTTTGCGAAATACTCGAAGGAGCCGCTTCCGGGCGGTATGACCGGAGCCGAGATTGCCGCCAAGATGTTGCGTGACCACAACATAACCAACGTGCGCATCACACACGTTCCGGGGTCACTCACCGACCACTTCAACCCTGCCACGATGACCGTAAACCTCTCCGACGAGGTCTATTCGGGTCGCTCGATAGCGGCAGCAGCGGTAGCTTGTCACGAGTGCGGCCACGCCATACAGCACTCCGAGGGGTATGCCCCTCTGCAACTGCGCTCGGCGCTGGTGCCCATTGTCAATTTCTCGGCACGTATGGCCACGTGGGTCATCATCATAGGCCTCGTTATGACCGCCTCGACCAGCAGCACCGTGGTCTGCTGGATAGGTATCGGTATGATTGCTATGTCGGCGCTGTTCAGCATCGTAACCCTGCCCGTGGAGTACAACGCCTCCGACCGAGCGTTGGAGTGGCTCGAATCGAGCCGCACGCTCTACGGCGAGCAGATGGAGGGGGCACGCACCTCGCTCCGCTGGGCTGCACGCACATATCTGGTAGCGGCACTCTCCGCCATAGCCTCCGTGATATACTACATCGCCCTTGTAAATGGCCGCAACAGAGATTAACCGAGGCTCCGAGCAACGCTAACACAACACTACCCAAACAATGAACAGGAGATTTCTGCAAAGAGCGACCCTCGCCGTGACGCTGCTACTGCTTGTCGTCGGTATGGGTCACGCCCAAAATCGTGCCAAATATGTATTCTACTTCATCGGCGACGGTCTGGGCATCAATCAGACATACGGCACGGAGCTGTATAATGCGCAGGCAGGGGGTGGCGATGGTCGCCTCAGCTTCACACGCTTCCCCGTGCGCACATACGTAACCAACCACTCCTCATCCTCCGCCGTGACCGACTCGGCGGCCGCCGCTACGGCACTCGCCACAGGCATCAAGACCAACAACGGCTACCTCGGCGTAGATAAGGAGGGGGAGCAGGCTCGCAACATTGCCGAGGTGGCAAAGGGGCTCGGCTACGCTACGGGCGTGGCGACCAACGTGGGCATCAACCACGCCACACCGAGCGGCTTCTATGCCCACTGCAAGGATAGGGGCGACTATACCGAACTATGCACTCAACTCTTTGCCGGCGAGATGGACTTTGCCGCCGGCGCAACCTTCCTCTGCCGCAGTCGCAGCGGGTTGAAACCGCAGGATATGGTGGCACGTGCCCGAGAGGCGGGCATAGAGGTTGTGCAGAGTGCCGACAAGGCGGCACAGGTGCGTGGCAAGCGTGTGATACTGCTCTCCGACTCACTCAGCCGCAAGAACCTCCCCTTCGCCATCGACCGTCGTGAAGGGTCGGAGTCGATTGTCGATTTCACGGATGCGGCAATACGCTACTTGGAGCGTGAGGGCGACAAAGGCTTCCTGCTGATGATCGAGGGTGGTCGCATAGACTACTCCTGCCACGACAACGATGCTGTGACAACCTTCAAGGAGGTAAACGACTTCGATGCCTCGATACGCCTTGCGCTCGACTTCTACGAGCGCCACCCCGACCAGACGCTTATCGTGGTAACCTCCGACCACGAGACGGGCGGTATGGCGGTCGGCTACTCGAAGTACAAAATCAACTTCGAGCGACTGCTCCATCAGGATATCTCGATGGAGTCGCTGACGGGCGTTATGCAGCGTATGCGTGAGCAGGGCAAGATGGATTGGGAGGATATGCAGTCGCTGCTCAAAGAGCACCTCGGACTGTGGGATAAGGTGTCGCTGCGAGAGAAGGACGAGAAGTCGCTCCGCAAGACCTTCGAGAAGAACTTCCTCAACAACGGCGAGAAGGTCGTAGGCCTCTACACCAGCAACGAGAAGATGGCGGCAGAGGCTATCAAGATACTCAACAAGCGAGCCTACATCGACTGGATAAGCCTCTCGCATACGGGTATGCAGGTGCCGCTCTGGGTCAAGGGCGTAGGCTATGAGCGCTTCTACGAATGCTACGACAACACCGACATCCCGAAGGCGATTGCCGAGGCAATGGGAACCAATCTGCGATAGATAAACACTCTGAAAGATATGTACACGTTTGACCACGACCTCTTCCTATGGCTCAACTTCGATGGTGGAGCCGTGATGGATAACGCAATGGAGCTCGTATCCGGCTGGCTGATGTGGGCACCGCTCTACGCCGCAATATTCTACGCCGTATGGCGCAGGTGGGGCTTGCGCACGATGCTCACGTTCATCGTCTGTCTGGCGTTGGCTATGGGCATTGCGGATATGCTCTGCGGCATCTTCAAACATACGGGTATGCTCAAAGACCTATGGGCATCCTTTCCGGCACGTCATCGCCCGATGTTCGATGTGGCAGTCAGGGAGTTGGCACACGTGCCTTCGTATGCCCACGGCCCCTATGGAACCGTCTCGGCACACGCCGCAACGGTCTCGGCACTCGCCCTCTTCTCGTCGCTGGCACTGCGCCGCCGCTGGTTCTCGTGGCTGATGTGCGGAGTGACGCTGCTCGTATGCTACTCACGCATCTATCTGGCGTGTCACTTCCCCGTGGATATAGCACTCGGCATAGTAGTCGGACTCATTTCGGCACTGCCTCTCCACTTTCTGTGGAAAAAACTCGATGCAACTCTTCGAAAATTGAGGTAAATAGCCTATCTTTGCACGGTTTAATGAACGAAAAATAAAATTTAACGATATATGGAACACCTCAGCGAACAAGAACAACTGCGTCGCCAGTCGCTCAAAGCACTGCGTGACCTCGGCATCAACCCATACCCTGCCGAGCGTTTCGATGTTACGACATCGGCTCGTGAATTGGCAGAGAACTTCGATGCCGACCCCGAGAAGTATCAGGCAATAACCATCGCCGGCCGAATGATGAGCCGCCGCATTATGGGTAGCGCCTCCTTCTTCGAGTTGCAGGACCATACGGGACGTATTCAGGTATATATCCGTCGTGACGACGTATGTCCGGAGGGCGACCCTACACTCTACAACACCGTATTCAAGAAGCTGCTCGACATCGGCGACTTCATAGGTATCGAGGGCTTTGCCTTCCGCACCAATACGGGCGAGTTGTCGGTACACTGCCGCAAGTTCACCGTGCTCTCGAAGTCTATCCGCCCACTGCCGGTGGTTAAGGAGAAGGATGGACAGCAGTTCGATGCGCTGACCGACCCTGAGGTGCGCTATCGTCAGCGATATGTCGATTTGGTCGTGAATCCGAAGGTGCGTGACGTATTCGCCAAGCGTGCAAAGATTATCGCCACGATGCGCGAGTACTTCAACCAGCACGGCTGCTTGGAGGTCGAGACCCCAATCTTGCAGCCTATTCCGGGAGGAGCCTCGGCACGTCCGTTCATCACCCACCACAACGCTCTGGATATCGACTTCTATATGCGAATAGCTACGGAGTTGTACCTCAAACGCCTTATCGTGGGAGGCTTCGACGGCGTGTACGAGTTCGGCAAGAACTTCCGCAACGAGGGTATGGACAGAACCCACAATCCGGAGTTTACCTGTATGGAGATTTACATCGCCTACAAGGACTACCGCTGGATGATGGAGTTCACGGAGAATATGTTGGAGCGTATCGCTCTGGCCGTAAATGGCACTACCGACGTGGAGATTGACAGCAAGACCATCTCCTTCAAGGCTCCGTTCCGCCGCCTGACTATGACCGACGCCATCCGTGAGAAGACGGGCTACGATATTACGGGTCAGAGCGAGGCTGAGCTGCGTGAGGCTTGCGCCCGCCTCAACGTCGAGGTTGACGACACGATGGGCAAGGGTAAACTTATCGATGCAATCTTTGGTCAGTACTGCGAGGGCGACCTCGTTCAGCCTACCTTCATCTGCGACTACCCTATCGAGATGTCGCCATTGTGCAAGCGCCATCGTGACAACGAGGATTTGACCGAGCGCTTCGAGTTGTTCGTGGCAGGCAAGGAGCTGTGCAACGCCTACTCGGAGTTGAACGACCCTATCGACCAGTTGGAGCGTTTCCAGGAGCAGATGCGCCTGTCGGAGCGTGGTGACGACGAGGCGATGTTTATCGATATGGACTTCGTGCGTGCCTTGGAGTACGGTATGCCTAACTGCTCGGGTATGGGTATGGGCATCGACCGCCTGACGATGTTTATGACGGGTCAGACCTCCATTCAGGATGTGCTCTTCTTCCCTACGATGCGTCCGGAGAAGAAGGTGGTGGCAGATGCCGAGGAGGCATATACCGCCGAGGGCATCCCTGCCGAGTGGGTGGCACCAATCCAGAAGATGGGCTATATCACCGTGGAGGCCTTCCGCAACACCGTGAAGTCGAGCGGTATGAAGCTCTTCAACGACCTCTGCGGCTTCAACAAGAAGAACAAGCTCGGCCTGCCTACCGCAGAGATTAAGGCGTGGATTGAGGCCAACAAGGAGTAAGAATATTTTGTTAAACTTAAATTAAATACAAGAAAACTATGGCAAGAAAGAAGATTGTTGCAGGTAACTGGAAGATGAACACCCTCCCTGCCGAGGGCGTTGAGTTGGCAAAGAACGTAGTAGCCGGTCGCTCGGAGGTTTGCGAGTGCGTAAACTTCATCGTTTGCCCTCCATTTACCCACATCGCACAGGTTGTAGAGGCTGTTAAGGGCTCTGACATCGCTGTTGGTGCGCAGGATTGCGCTACCGAGGCAAAGGGTGCTTACACCGGAGAGGTTGCAGCGCAGATGATTGCAGCTCTGGGTTGCAAGTACGTTATCCTCGGCCACTCGGAGCGTCGTCAGTACTATGGCGAGACCTCGGAGACCCTGAATAAGAAGATGGCACAGGCTTACGCTAACGGTCTGACCCCCATCTACTGCGTAGGCGAGAGCCTCGAAGAGCGTAAGGCAGGTAACCACTTCGCAGTTTGCAAGGCGCAGATTGAGGAGGTAGTTTACAACCTCACCGCTGAGCAGTTTGCAAACCTTGTTATCGCATACGAGCCGGTATGGGCTATCGGTACCGGTGAGACCGCTACCGCAGAGCAGGCACAGGAGATTCACGCTTACATCCGTGAGGTGTTGGCTGCCAAGTTTGGCGAGGCTGCTGCCGAGTGCCCAATCCTCTATGGTGGCTCTTGCAAGCCTTCTAACGCTGCCGAAATCTTCGCAAAGGAGGATGTTGACGGTGGTCTTATTGGAGGTGCTGCATTGAAGGCTGAGGACTTCCTCGCTATCGGTAAGGGCTTCTAATCCGAATCGTTTTTATACGTTTTTTGCTGCCGACAGATTGCGTCGAGCGATGTAAAAACACGTCTAAAATCAATTTAACACTTCATTTGGGCTGTTCCGACACAAGTTTTCGGGCAGCCCACTTTACTAGAAGTTGTATAACAAGAGCTAATTCTAGGCTTGCGAAGCCCGAGAAACCACAGCATACCCGGGCGTATGTGAGGATTTCGAGGGCGAGCATAACGACAAAGTAGCCTTGTTAGACAGCTTCCTTCCTGAGAGAAAAAGCAATATGCAACGACACATAAATATAAACGACTTTGACTATCCCCTGCCGGATGAGCGTATAGCCAAGTTCCCGCTTGCGGAGCGTGACTCCTCGAAGTTGCTCGTCTATCGCAATGGCGAGATTTCGGAGCGACACTTCGCCGACATAGAGCAGGAGTTACCGGAGGGGTCACTCCTCGTCTTTAATAATACAAAGGTGGTGCGTGCAAGACTTGTGATGCATAAACCTTCGGGCGCACGTGTCGAGGTCTTCTGCTTGGAGCCATCCGCACCGGCAGACTACGAGCGTGCCTTTGCCGTGCGAGGAGAGTGCGAGTGGTCGTGCATCGTCGGCAACCTCAAAAAGTGGAAGGAGGGGGCGGTGCAGATACCCTTCGAGCACGAGGGCAACGCCTACCTGTTGCAGGCATATATCGCCGAGCGAGGCGAGCGTGAGCATATTGTACGCTTCGAGTGGGATGCCCCGATGACCTTCGGACAACTGCTTGAATATCTGGGCCGTATTCCTATCCCGCCATACCTCAACCGAGATAGTGAAGAGATAGACAACACACGCTACCAGACCGTCTATTCTCGCTTCGAGGGGTCGGTGGCGGCACCCACGGCGGGGTTGCACTTCACTCGTGAACTTATCGAGCGTATGCAGGGGCGTGGCTTCCGCTTTGGCGAGGTGACGCTGCACGTGGGTGCAGGCACATTCCTCCCCGTGAAGGATGAGAATGCCGCCGAGCACTCGATGCATACCGAGCACTTCGAGATTACCGCCGAGACGCTGCACCTGCTGCGTGAGAAGGCGGGAGTTGTCACCGCCGTAGGTACTACCTCGGTGCGCACGTTGGAGTCGCTCTCGGCGCTGGCGTGGCGTATCCACGAGTGCGGAGAGCCTCACACAGAGAGGGTGATAGGCCAGTGGGAGCTCTACGACATACCCGACACCTTCACGGGCAGAGAGGTGGTTGATACGCTACTCGAATACTTTGAGCGTGAGGGTATTACGAAGTTGAAGGCCGCCACACAGATTATGATTACGCCGCTGGGCTACCGCTTCCGCATCGTCAATCGTATCGTGACCAACTTCCACCAGCCGAAATCGACACTACTGCTGCTTGTCTCGGCATACGTGGGCGAGGCGTGGCACCGCATCTACGACTATGCGCTGTCGCACGATTTTCGCTTCCTCTCCTATGGCGACTCGTCACTGCTGATAGTTGACGAGCCGTAAGCGCAGGCGATGGCATAGGTGCAACGGGGTTGGCGCAACGGAAAAGGTTGTTAAAGGTGATTAAAGGGTATTAAGGGAAACGCAAGCGATTTTGTGGGCCGGTCGTAAGAGTCCGCAACGTATTGCGCAACATTAACAACCCTTAATATCACTTAACTCCCTTAATAGCCATTAAACTCGTGCGCCTCCTTTTGCGCAACGTAAGGTTAAGTAAAGGTCAGGTAAGGTCAAGTGCAAAGGGAGTTTAAGGAATTTAGGGAATTTAAGGGTAGTAATCTTGGCATCCCTTAAACTCCCCAATCTCATTAAAATCCCTAATTTTCCACCTGTACTACAAAAAAAATCATTTTAAGTGATGAGTTGCAACGCTCGCCGATAGGCTCGGCGATGGGACATACTTAGCGTATTTCCCATTGCCGAGAATGAGGTAGCGGAAGCAAATCGCTCTTAAAATGGTTTTCTACCATCCTGTACAACCAAAAAAATCATTTTAAGGAGGGGATTTCAACGCAGTCGAGTATGGTTTGGTGGGAGCATAATCTGCGATTATGAGATTTTTATATTTACATTCCCCCTAAATCCCCCTTTGATAAAGGGGGACTTTGTCGCTACGCTCCGACCTTCCATCCTGTACAACCCATAAAAATCATTTTAAGGAGGCAGTTACAACGCTCGGCGGATGACGAGACGATGGGCTGTACTCGGCGTACTGCCCATTGGCGAGGAAGCCGTTAGCGGCAGTAAATGCCCCTTAAAATGATTTTTTTTTGCATAGATGATTTTTTATATATACCTTTGCCACGTAAAGGTTCCCCGATGGATAGCGCAACCTGAGGGGTGAAAAGGAAACTTGGTGAAAATCCAAGACAGTACCTGCTGCTGTAAGTTCCTCTCCACAAAGGAGATAGTTGCTTGAAGCACTCTTTGCCACTGACGAGAATCGTTGGGAAGGCGCTTCAAGTGGAATAAGTCAGAAGACCTGCCTTTGCAACAGATTATTGAGCCTGCAGGTGTACGGGATCGGAATCAAAACACATTTTCATCCCGGGAGGCTTACAAGAGGTACTTATTGAGGAAGGGGCACACAAATAGAAGGTGTGCAAAAGAGCCCAAAAGGACCGTAGCCGCAGAAGATTGTTTTGATAGACCTAATTACCGTAAACCGAAAGGCTTACGGTAATTTTTTATTAACTTTTAACAGGTCTATTAAAAGATGAAAAGAGAGAAAAAAGAGTACACAAAGCCGGCGGTACGTCCGCTACGAGTCTGTGTAGAGGCGGGATTTGCCCTCTCGCAGCACGAACCTTCACAATGGGAGGATTGGGAGTAACACAAACTGTTTATCACACGCAAAAAAATCAAGCAATGAGAAAAATTTTTATAATGATAGCAGCCCTCGCCCTTCTTGCCGGCTGCGCACAAGAGAGTATCAACGACGAGCCACAGGTGCTCGTACTGAAAGGTTACAGCAACGTAGGCTCACGCACCACATTTGGCGATGCGACAGAGTCCGAGATTCCGTTCCGCTGGGCAGCGGAGGATTATATCTGGGTGGGGTCGTACAAGTCCTCCCTCTTGGAGAGCGACTGCGACTACGCCTCCTTCACGGTTAGCCCCGCACCATCGACCGTGGGGCACTACCACGTATTCTACAACATCACGGGCGAGAGTAACGCCGCCGTGGTACCTGCCCGGCAGGTGCAGGAGGGCGAGCGCATCAACCTCGGCGCAAATGGCGACTTCGCCTATGCCGAGACCGACGACTTCGGCACCTTCTGCCTGTCGCACAAGTGCTCCTACGTATGGTTTGCACCTACCACGACACTCGCCTCTCTGCGCCTCGCATCCATAACCCTCTCGACCACCTCGACACCGATTGTCGGCGAGGCGACATTCGACCACACGAGCAACACGTGGGGAGCAATCTCGCAGGGGAGCACGAGCGTGACACTCACATTCGACGAGCCTCGCAGCGTAGGGGCAACCTCGGAGGGTATCTTCGCCGCCGTGGTGCTCTACCCTGCCGACCTCTCGGCAGAGCAGGTGACCGTGCTCTACACCTTCGAGGATGGCTCCACATATACGCAGGTGAAGGAGGGTCGCCAACTTGTGGCGGGAGAGACTCTGCGCATAGCCGCCGAGATTACGGAGGTCCAAAAGCCTACGCCGGAGCCTGCGTACACGCTACGCACACTCTCCTTTGAGGATGGCACCGAGAAGTTCGAGCCATACGAGTGTCTGTTCTCCTACGCAATGAACTATACCGAGGAGTACAAGACGATTACCAACTGGTCGGACTACATCCCTCGTGATAGCCAATATGGCAACGGCCACGGTGCGTACGAGTGGTACGACGAAGGTAACACGGAGTTGGCATTCGTCAAGCCGACGATTGAATCTTGGTGGGGAATATCCGGACACGCAGGTATCTCGGACTACGTAGGCACCGACGAGGATATTGCCCAATTCAAGGATGATAATATGCTCTTTATGATTGACCTCCAAGCATATAACGTGACGGGAGGTGCTAACGGCACGAAGAACTTCTGCTCGCAATACGGCTACCTCGACCCTGCCGAGTATGCTACGCAGTATTCGCCACAAGGCGTGCTGCCGGGATTCCAGTTCTATGATGAGGTGCCACGAGTTATCGACCATATGTATGTGACCAACACCTCATACGCCTACGCCATCATCGTAAATGGCGAGTGCGACTTCGGTGGTTCATACGAATATACCGACGAGAGCACATTCAAAATCATCGCCTACGGCTACGACTCTATGGATGATACCGAGCCGACAACATCGGAATTCTACCTCCTGAATACGGGCAAGCGTATCGTCACCGACTGGACGAAGTGGGATTTGTCCGTCTTGGGCGAGGTTGTTCGTGTGGAGTTCAACTTGGTGGCCTGCTACGAGGGCTACGGCACGTATGGTCTGGTTATCCCTGCCTACTTCGCCTACGACGAGGTGGCCGTGAGATTTCCGAAAGAGTAAGTAAGAGAAATTTATAGTATATAATGAGAAGGTTTTTAGGGATTATTGTGTTTAGTGTGCTGTTTGCAATTACCTCGTCTTGCAATATAGACGAGGTGATTACAGACGCACAGCCGCCAAAGATTTTACTTGACAAACAAAGTGGTATCTACTCGGTAAAGCAGGGAGATGAGATAAGGATTGCCCCCAACTACGAGTCGGCAGATGGTGCTGATTTTCGCTGGACTATGGATGGCGAGGTAATCAGCACCAGACCTTCTCTGAACTTTTACAGCGACAAGACAGGCAAATTCTATGTAACCATAACGGTCACGACCGAGGCGGGCTCCTCGTCGGAGGAGATTCGTATCGACGTGACGGCATTGGAGGTGCCTACCATATCAATCATCAGCGACAAGAGCCTATGCATAGCCGTAGGCTCGACGTTGTCGCTCCGCACCTCGGTCAAGGCGACATCGCTCACGACCTCTGTCGTATGGAGCCTCAACGGCGAGGAGGTTGCCGAGGGAGAGGTCTTCGACTTCGAGGCCACCACCGCAGGCACATACACCATAATGGCGACGGCATCGAACGACGACGGCTCGCACTCCGACTCGATAGAGGTCGAGGTGCGCCGCAAGGAGGATATGCCCCTGCTATGGGAGTTTGACAGCACCTCGTACCACACGGTTGTGGGGCGCAAGTTGCTCATTGAGCCATCAGCGACAAGCCACGACAGCGAGGTCACATACCTCTGGAAGGTTGTCGGGGAGAGCGAGGCGGCAGGGAGTGAGCCACACCTTATCTTCACGGCGGAGAGGGCCGGCGAGTATCAAATCACAGCGACAGCAACGCTCAAAAAGGAGAGCGGAGAGGTAACCCTGCGCCACACCTTCGACGTGACGGTCTATGAGGCGGGGGCCTTCCGCCGCAAAAGGAGCGAGAGCTCGAAGGCGGAGTGGAACAAGGTTTACGAGTACACTCCTGCTCCGGGGCAGTTTATCAACGAGTTGAAGACGGGAGGTTTCGATGGCACACAGACGACTCCGGAGGCGGCGATTGCCTATGCGGAGCAGCGTATGTCGCAGTGCGGCAGCGACGGAACCCCTAACCCTGTATGGGTATCCCTGGGAGGCTTCGGCGGCTATATCGTCGTAGGCTTCGACCACAGCATCGACAACTCCGGCGACTACGACCTCGGCGTTATCGGCAACTCGTTCAACGGCTCCTCGGAGCCGGGCATCGTATGGGTGATGCAGGACGAGAATGGCAATGGCCTGCCCGACGACACGTGGTACGAGCTGGCAGGGTCGGAGAGTGGCAAAAGCGAAACCACGCAGAACTACGCCGTGACGTACTACCGCCCAAGTGGCGCAGGAATGCCGGTGCAATGGACCGACAATCAGGGCAATAGCGGCCAGATTGACTACCTGAGAACCTACCATTCGCAAGAGTATTACTATCCGCTGTGGATTGTTCAGGAGAGCTACACCCTCACGGGCACCTGCTTGAAGGCTCGCAACAGCGACGCCTCCGGCAAAGGCTCCTACTGGGTAAACGCACACTACGACTGGGGCTATGCCGACAATTACAGCTCCATCGACCGACTCTCGGGCGACGAGAATGCCAATGCGGAGGCGAATGCCAACCACTTCAAAATCTCGAATGCCATAGATTTTGAGGGGGAGCCTATACATTTGGAGTTCATCGACTTTGTGAAGGTGCAGTGCGCCGTAAACGCCAAGAGCGGCTGGCTGGGAGAGCTCTCCACGGAGGTTTTCGGATTCTATGACTATAATATGGAGAGATAGTATGGCAAGAAGGTTCGTCGGATTAGCACTCTTATATCTGCTCCTGCTCCCCTGCTCGTGTATGCGGTGGGAGTATGGCTTGGAGGAGGAGTTCGACGTCTCGGGCGAGGGGCTGTTCATCTGCAATGAGGGCAACTTCCAATATGGCAATGCCACCCTCTCCTACTACGACCCTGCGACCAAGACGGTGCAGAACGAGGTCTTCTACCGCTCAAACGCAATGAAGCTGGGCGATGTGGTGCAGTCGATGACCATCCGTAACGGCATAGGATGGGTGGTGGTGAATAATTCGCACGTGGTCTTTGCCATAGATATAGATACATTCAAGGAGGTGGGCCGCATAACCAACCTCACCTCGCCACGTTACATACACTTCATATCTGACGAGAAGGCCTACATCACCCAGATATGGGACAACCGCATCTTCATCGTAAACCCCAAGCGATATGAGGTGACGGGGTATATCACGGTGCCGGAGATGACTATGGAGAGTGGCTCAACAGAGCAGATGGTGCAGTATGGCAAGTACCTCTACGTGAACTGCTGGTCGTACCAGAACCGCATACTCAAAATCGACACCGAGAGCGATAAGATTGTCGATGAGCTCACCGTCGGCATTCAACCCACATCGCTCGTGCTGGACTGCAACAACAAGCTCTGGACGGTGACCGACGGCGGATACGAAGGGTCGCCATACGGCCACGAGACGCCATCGCTCTACCGCATCGACCTCGAAGAGTTTGCCGTCGAGCAGCAGTTCGAGTTCGAGTTTGGCGACTGGCCCTCCGAGGTGCAACTCAACGGCACTCGGGATAAGATATATTGGCTCAACGACGATGTCTGGGAGATGGATGTGACGGCCGAGCGATTGCCGGTGCGTCCATTCCTGCCATACAACGGCACGATATACTACGGACTGACGGTATGCCCTCACACGGGCGACGTATATATTGCCGATGCCATAGACTACGTTCAGCAGGGGATGATATACCGCTACTCGAAGGAGCGTGAGCTGCTGGACAGCTTCTACGTGGGCATCATACCCGGGTCATTCTGTTGGAAATAGAGTTTTGTGATTGATGAAAAGGTTGCTCATATACATACTTGCTGCCATCGCTCCGTATCTTGCTGCGGCGCAGGAGGCGAGCACCCGTGACTGGGTTCACAAGGGGATAAACATCCCCGAGGTGAGGGTCTATGGGCAGCGACCGATGAAGGAGATTGGCTCGCAGCAGACCAAGTTCGACACCGTGGCCCTCAAAGAGAACATATCGCTCTCGATGGCCGACGTGCTGACCTTCAACTCCTCGATATTTGTCAAGAGCTACGGTCGTGCGACACTCTCGACCGTCGCCTTCCGAGGCACCTCTCCATCCCACACGCAGGTATCGTGGAACGGTATGAAGATAAACAACCCTATGCTGGGTATGACCGACTTCTCGATGATACCCTCATACTTCATCGACGATGCCTCGCTGCTGCACGGCACCTCCTCGGTGAACGAGACGGGAGGCGGTCTGGGCGGAGCGGTGAGGCTCTCGACAAAGCCTGCCGAGGCGAGAGGCTTCGGCTTGCAGTACATTCAGGGTGTGGGCTCCTTCTGCACCTTCGACGAGTTTCTGCGCCTGACCTACGGCAACGACCACTGGCAGGTATCGACCCGTGCCGTCTATTCGTCATCGCCCAACAACTACAAGTATCGCAACCACGACAAGAAGGAGAACATCTACGACGAGCAGATGAACATCATCGGGCAGTACTACCCCGTGGAGCGCAACCGCAGTGGTGCCTACCGAGACCTTCACATCTTGCAGGAGGCGTACTACAACTCGGGGCGTGGCGACCGTGTGGGGCTGAATGCGTGGTACATAAACTCCAACCGAGAGTTGCCGATGCTCACGGTGGATTATGGCGACGACACCGACTTCGACAACCGCCAGCGTGAGCACACCTTCCGAGGTGTCATCTCGTGGGACCATCTGCGCAAGAACTGGAAGGTGGGGGCCAAGGCGGGCTACATCTATACGTGGATGGCATACGACTACAAGCGAGATGTCGGCAACGGAACGATGGCGCATATGACCCGCTCCCGCTCCCGCATAAACACCATATACGGCCAGGCGGAGGGAGAATACTACCTCGGAAAGAAGTGGCTCTTTACCGCCAACCTATCGCTCCACCAGCACTTTGTCGAGAGCGAGGATAAGAATATCATACGACAGGATGGCAACAAAGCCATCGTCGGCTACATCAAGGCCCGCCCCGAGTTCTCCGCATCGCTCTCGGCGAAGTGGCGACCTATCGAGCGGCTGGGTGTATCGGTAGTCCTCCGTGAGGAGTTGTTCGGCCGAAAGTGGATACCCCTCATCCCTGCACTCTTCCTCGACGGCGTGATATCCCCGAAGGGCAACATTATAGCGAAGGCCTCCATATCCCGCAACTTCCGCTTCCCAAGCCTCAACGACCTCTACTTCCTGCCGGGCGGCAACCCTGACCTGCGCCACGAGAGCGGCTGGACCTACGATGCGGGGCTCTCGTTTGCGGTGGGCAAGCAGGGGGTCTATAAGTTGAGCGGCTCGGCAACCTGGTTTGAGTCGTACATCAAGGATTGGATTATATGGCTGCCGACAACCAAGGGCTTCTTCTCGCCGGAGAATATCAAGGATGTACACGCATACGGCGTAGAGGTGAAGGCAGACCTCAACGTGGCACTCTCGAAGCAGTGGCAGCTGGGGCTGAACGGCACTTTCTCGTGGACCCCGTCAATAAACTGCGGCGAGCCTCGCACGCCTGCCGACCAATCCGTAGGCAAGCAGCTGCCATACGTGCCGAGGTACTCCTCCGCCATCACGGGACGACTATCGTGGCGGGGCTGGACATTCCTCTACAAGTGGTGTTACTACTCGGAGCGATACACGATGTCGTCAAACGACATATCGCTCACGGGCAAGTTGCCCCCATACTTTATGAGTAACATATCCCTCGAAAAGGCCCTCTCGGTGCGCTGGGCGGAGCTCTCGTTCAAGGGAACAATCAATAACCTCTTCGACGAGGAGTACCTCTCGGTGCTCTCACGACCAATGCCGGGCATAAACTTCGAGATTTTTGTCGGCATAACGCCGAAGTGGGGATGCAAAAAGAGATAGAGAGATGGCTAAACAGAAGATAGAGAAGACCAATGCGGCACGTCTGCTGGACCGTGCCGGCATAAAATATACGCTGGTGCCCTACCGTGTCGATGAGTCCGACCTGGCAGCTACGCACGTGGCCAAGGAGCTGGGCGAGCCGATAGAGCAGGTCTTCAAGACGTTGGTGCTGCGTGGCGACCGCAACGGTCTCTTCGTATGCGTAATTCCGGGGGATAAGGAGGTAGATTTGAAGATGGTGGCAAAGGTCTCGGGCAACAAGTCGGCTGAGATGATTCCGATGAAGGAGCTGCTACCCTCAACGGGATACATCCGTGGCGGATGTACCCCGATAGGTATGAAGAAGCGACTGCCGACATTTATCCACCCCACCTCGTGCGACTTCGCCCACATCTATATCAGCGCCGGCGTGAGGGGCTTGCAGCTGTGCCTCAACCCGCACGACCTTATCCGCTACACGGAGGCAACGGTTACGCCGCTATTTGCCGAGGAGAGCGCCGACGAAGAGTAGAGGCGAGAGGAGTAAAGGCTACATCGCCGCACGGGATTTGCGTCGCATCGCTGCCGGAGTGTCGTTGAAACGATGCTTGAAGAGCTTGATAAAGTGCGAGATATTGGAGAAGGAGCACTCGGCACCAATCTCCGAGATAGTAAGGTTGGTTGACATAAGCAGTATTTTGGCTCGTTGCAGTCGCTGGTCTATGAGCCACTTATGAGGCGGAACGGCAAATTGGCGACGGAACTCCTTCTTGAACGAGGTCAGCGAGCGGTTGGTCTTGCGGGCCAACGCCTCGATAGTCACATCATTGAAGAGGTTGTTATAGACCTCTCTGGCAAACTGTCCATTCACAACATCGGCAAAGCCGAGCAACATAGCACGCAGACACTCATCCTCGCCCGAGAGGATGAGATATATCAGCTCGTTGAGTTTGATACGTCTATCCACCTCGTCGTTGCGGAAGTCACTGCGCCGAAACGAATGGTTGATGCCGGCAAAGAAGTCCCGCTGTGCCGGCGTGGGCCGAGCGACAAGGTAGTTGGCATAGTGGCAACGCTCGCAGGTGTGTTTGCTATCGCAGGCGATGCCGTAGTTGCTACTGAGCGAAATGATGGTCTGTTGCAACGTCTGTGGCGAGATGTAGAAGAGTATCTGCTCGAAGCCCTCCGACAGCGAGATATTCTCCTCATAGTGCACCCCAAGACCAAGCAGGAAGACTCCTCCCTCGCCTATCTCGGTGCCGACGTCGTTATGGTATAGCACCTTGCGACCACGCACTACGTAGCCGATGGCTATTCTCGACAGATTTATGGAACGAATGCCTTGGTTGGTGGTCTCAATCACCTTAACAACATCCTGCGACGTTGGAGATTCATTTTGTTGATGTAGCATAATGTGGCTGTTTGTTTATAACAATAATCTAAATTATTTAGTGTAAAGTTATAAATATAATCTAAACAACACAAGGATGCAACGATAAAAAAGGGCGATATGCCCATATTCAGCACAAAAACACCGAATCGGGAATATCGCCTGAGATATTATTACGTCCTGTGACTCTTATAGCCAATCCGAAGGCGAGAAACTGCTCTTTGGGGCAGATGGCACATTCGGGAAGTAGGTAACGCCCGTCAGCTGCTCCAACTCCGAGATAGACATCATATCGGCAGCCTCGGGCTTATGCCCCTTTGCCATCTTGTGGCAGATTGTGAAGGCGGCGCACTGCAACTCGTCTGCCGAGCACTCCTGCACACGCTTACCCGAAGCCCCCGACTTGGTGCGAAGCAGGGCGTAGTAGAACATCGTCGGGCAGGAGACATCCGAGCGGCCACCGAAGGAGATTGTCGAGGGCGATGCCGAGGCTCCATTGCGGGAGAAGGCCTCGAAGTAGCACCCCACGACGACATAGAGCGTATCCTTGCATACGAGTCCGTCGATATGGTCTTCGAGGTTGTTCCACGCTCCACCACCCGTATTGAAGGTCGAGGAGTACTGCGGAGCGATATTCGAGTAGTAGAAGACCTGCTTGTTGGTCGCCACGGAGCTGGTACGCTCGGCAGAGCCAATCATATGGCCCTTATTGCAGCCGCCACCTGTGCTCTTGCTGCTATACTGCACGCTCTCCGGGATATCGGGGTCTTGGCGGTAGGAGTCGTTACGTCCCGACGACCCCTCATACATCGAGTGGCGGGGCGCTGCCACCCAGAGTGGGCAGTGGTGACGGGCACTGAAACAGACCGTATAGTTGCGTGCCGCAGCATCACGCTGGGCATTCTTCTCACCTCCGGCGCAGAGATGACGAGCGTAGTAGAGGGTATTGTCACTATCGCACACACCATCGCCATCACCGTCCGTTATCACAGGGAGCTCCGCCCACGAGAGCGTGGAGGTCGTTGTCGGCGGAGTGACAACCTCGCCACCATCTGTGCCGCCCTCATTGCCGTCGTTGCCTCCCTCGCTGCCTCCCGTGCCATCGCCCTCGGAGCCGCTTCCGCCACCATTGTCAGGGGTGTCGGGGGTGTCAGGGGTATTGTCCTCGGAGGATGTCCCTGCGCAGGTAACCGTGATAGAGGATATTCGCACGCAGGCTCCCGAGCGGATATAGACCGAGCGGCACTCCGTATCGCTCAAATCGGCCGTAGCGGTATAGCCTCCGCCACGGAAACTCTTGATGATGCCCGATGCCGAGGTGGTGCCTGCCGCCGAGCAGATGTACAGGTCGTCCGTATAGTAGAGCGTCGTAAGCTCGATGGAGGTTATATTCTGCTCGAAGGTAGGTGTCTTGATATAGGCCACCTTGCCGTCATTGAGTTGCATTGCACTACTGCCATAGTCGTAGGCGCAGATGGTCCACTCGCCATAGCTATTCGTATAGGTTTGCGGGCTCTTATAGCCTGCAATGGAGCCCTTCGCCTCGTCGTATGTCAGCGTTGCCGTGAGGGTTGCAGGCTGCTGCGGAGTGTCGGGGTCGGGGGTTGGCTCCGGCTCCGGCTCTGTCGTATCGCCCGAAGTGGAGAGGGTCAGGCTACCCGTATGCAACGTCGCCATTGCCACTCTCTTGCCCACCTGATAATCTGCCGTAACGCAGTAGGTGTACTCCCCTGCGGGGAGCTCCTCGAAGGTGAAGGTACAGAGGTCGCCCTCCACCACACACGTCGTCTCAACGCCCTCCGAGCTCTCCTCGGCAGTGTAGCCGAGCGCCCGAACAAGGGCGAGTGTCACCTGCTCGGCATCATACTTCAAGCGGCCCGTAACCGTGGCGGTAGAGCCCTCGACCTCGGAGGCAACATCCACCAGCCGTGGCTGCAACGAGGAGACGTCGAGAGTGTAGTGGTCGCTGACCTGCTCCTTGGTCACGCTATCGACCTTATAATAGTTCGCCCGCAGGTAGAACTCACACCTGCCGACGGGCAACCCTTCGAGCAGAATCGAGTAGTTACGCCCATCCAGCGCACACTCGGCGTGGGTATAGCCCTCCGAGAGCGGAGAGTCGCTTCTCCACGAGAGGCTCACGGAGGTAATGGTCACGATGTCGGCATTATACGTCAGCCGTCCCTCGATATATGCGCTGCCGTCCGCCACGCCATCTGCCGAGGCATCCTCGACAAGGTACTCCGGCATGACGAAGGTAACATCTTGCCCCGTAGTGATGGCAATGCCGCCCTCCTCGCACGAGCAGAGTAGCAACGATAGCACCAACACTATATGTTTCAACAACTTATACATATCCATTCTCCTTATTCTAATCACGCCTTACCCCACCGCATGCCGCCAAAGAGCACCGACAGCACAACCATAGCCCCGATAAACATCGGGTAGTAGAGGTGTGGGATAATCTCCACAGGGGAGATGCCAGCCAGCCCCGAAGCCATAAGTAGTTGTGCGCCATATGGTATAACGCCCTGCACGAAGCAGGAGGTGGTATCCATCAACGAGGCACTACGGCGTGGCTCAACGCCATATCGTTGAGCGAGGTCACGGGCAATAGGGCCCACGGTGAGGATAGCGATAGTATTATTTGCCGTGCAGAGGTTTGTCAACGCTGTGAGCAGCGAGATGACAGCCTCGGCACCTTGGCGGCCCTTGACGGTACGTGTGAGCATACGAATAAGGAGGTCGAAGCCTCCTCCCGCCTTCACCAGAGCCATAACACCTCCGGCAAGCATCGTGACGAGTATCAGCTCATACATCGAGGCGAGGCCCTGCCCTGCCACCGTAGCGACCTCCGCCACGGCGAGCGAGCCGCAGGCAAAGCCCACGACGTAGGTGGCGAGCGTACCCAGCAGCAGCACAAGCAGCACATCCATACCCGTCAGCGCAAGCAGGATGACAAGCAGGTACGGCAGAGCCTTCACCCACTGCGAGGCATCGGGGGTCACGACCTCCGTAGCCTCGGCACCACTGCCGAAGAGGTAGATGGCAAGCATAAGCAACGCTGCCGGCAGCACCATAAAGAAGTTGGTGCGGAACTTATCCTTCATACGGCACCCCTGCGTCTGTGTGGCAGCGATGGTAGTATCGGAGATAAAGGAGAGGTTGTCGCCAAAGAAGGCACCCCCGACGACGATAGCCACGAGCCACGCCGTATCGCACCCCACCTGTGCCGCCAAGCCGTGAACTACGGGCGTGAGTGCCACAATAGTACCCACCGAGGTACCCACGGCCATAGAGATAAAGCACGAGGCGATGAAGATGCCCGCAGGGAGGAGGTTGCTCGGCACGAGTTGCAGCGTGAGCGCCACCGTGGCATCCACAGCCCCGACGCTCTTTGCCGTGGTGGCAAAGATGCCCGCCAAGCAGAAAATCCATATCATATACATAATGTCACGGTGCGAGGCCCCCTGCGAGAAGAGGCCGATACGCTCCTGCAACGAGTAGCCACGAGTGACGGCAATGCCATATACCGCCGCCACGACGAATGCCGAGGCGATAGGGATGGCGTAGAAGTCGCCTAGAAGTAACGACCCCACAAGATAGACCCCCAGCAGCACAACAACGGGCGATAGTGCCAACACCCCACGCAGATTCTCCTTCATTATCCAGACTCTTGGTTGATTAGTTCTACAAAGATAGTGATTTATGGGTAATTACAACCCGCTCAGGAATAAAAAAGTGCGGCACCTTACGGCACCGCACCTTCACTATCTCTATTTACTTATCGATTATTCGTAAGCGAAGTACACGTTCTTGGCAGTATAGAATTTGAGGTCGGCATACTCAACAGCACCCGATACGAAGTTGTTGAAGTTAGCCTCGTTCATCTCGACACCATTAACAGAGCCACCAACAGAAGCGCTTGTAACCTCAGCCTGAGGGTTAGCAGTTACGTTTTTGTAGCCGATGTTCGAGTTGTGGAAGCAACCAACGATAGCTGCAGTATTAGACTGTGCGTGGGTCGAAGCGTTGCTTACATCGCCTGCGTTGAGACATGTCGAGAATATACCTGCGATAGCACCACCTACGACACCACCTACGTGTGCAACGGTAGTCTCAGGAGCATCTGTTACGAACTCAACCTTACCGGTGTTAGCACAACCTCTTACAGAGTAGAAGTCACCATCCTTCACGTTACGGTTCGAAGCAGCCTTACCAATAACACCACCTACGAATGCCTCCGAAGATGTCTTGTTAGACTTCAAGCGTACATTACCCATATTCGTGCACTGCGAGAAGCGTGGGTTCTTAGCGTTAGCACCCATCAGACCCATTACACCACCTACGCAAACGCTGGTGTTGTCGGCGTAGTAGAGAGCGCCCTCCTCGCCAAAGTCAAATGCAGTGTCCACCTCAACATTGATATTACCATAGTTGTTCAACTCCAAGAAGTCAACACCTACGTCCATATTCGACTGTGCGAAGGTAGAGATACCACCAACAGAGAAGAAACCAAGACCATTAGTCGCAGAGGCGAGATACTCTGACCAAGTAGAGTAATTGCTGTGAGAGTAACCACCGCTCTTGAATGAATCGGCCTGAGTAGCCTTAATATTCATTGTACCATGGTTCTCGCAGTAGCTGATACCACCCCACTGGAAACGAGCGCAGATACCTGCCAAACCTACGACATTGAGAGTTACAGGTTTGCTCTCATCCTGACCTACGAGGAAGTTACCATAGTTCTTACAGTTATTGACATCACCCATCAGGTTGGATATGTTAGAGTTCACACGGTTACAGTTATAACCTACCAAACCACCAACATAGAGGGTACCGGTCTGCATGTTACAGTTCTCGATAACCACGTCACCATGGTTCTCGCAGTTGGTTACAACATAACCTCCGGCCTCACCAATCAGACCACCGATGACACAGTAGTAGTTGTAAGGAGTCGTACCATAGCCTGCCCCCTGGTTCACATCGTGAATCCAAATAGTACCATAGTTCTTACAGTTAGACATCTGCGAAGGAACCTGAGTATCGTCATCACCACCGGATGCCATACCAATCAGAGAACCGATGTAAATCTGGTCCTTACAATCACCGGTACGAGTAACCTCTACAGAAGCGTAAGATACGCAGTTGTCAAGGTTACCGGAGCATACGTGATTAGAAGCAGTGGCAGTTGGGAATCCACCATGTACGAGCAAAGACCAGCTGTTATCGATAGTCGAAGCGGAAACCGTGGAGTCAACATACAACTTACAACTCTCATCCAATATGATGTTCGACAAAGTCTTGCCGTAAGCAACATTACCGAAGAGTGCAATGTTCGGATTTCTAACAACCATGCCCTTAATCTTGAAACCGCAACCATTGAAGTCCTCGGTCAGGGTTACCTGTGGCCAGGTCGCCATATCAATAGCCGACATATCAATATCTGCACCCAGACCGTAGCTACCGTCAATAGTACGATACTGCTGCATCTCCTCGCCCTCCTTACCGGCCTTCAAGTCAGTGAGGAAGTTCAAAAGCTTCTCAGCAGAGTCGATAGCAGTTACCTGAATGCTGTCATCCTGAACAGCCTCGTAGTCGTCAAGGCAAATTTCAAGAGAAGTAACCTCTCCCTTAGTAAACACTGTTGCATCAAGAGGCACTGTATAGATGCTCGTTCCGAGGTAGAGCTTCGCAGTCAGAGCGTGCTCACCCTCCCACAAGCTCAAATATACAGACGTAGGCTTGGTACCATCATTCGAAACAACCAATGCAGCAAGAGCCTCGGCTGTAAACGACTGTGCAGGAGTATTCTCGCCCAAGTCCTCACCGGTAGTAAGGTTAATATCGTGCGAACCTGCGATATTGGTATTTGCCTCCAAGTCGATACGCCAGAGTTTGTTGTTCAAGCTCTCGTTTGCAAAGATGCGGAGGTTGAGCAACGATGCAGGAGTCTCCACGTCGCAACGGATAGTACGTGTAGTACGGAAGGTCTGCGTATTGGTCTGAACGAACGGAGCAGCATTACATACGAGGTAGCCATCGTCAAAGTACTGCTTTGCAGGTACAGATACCTTGACATTCTCCGGAGTCTCGTTAGTAGCATCGTATGGATGGTAAACATAGAACGCCTTACCGGTCTGCTCGTTTGCGGTATCGCAAACACCTGCAAAGGTGTTGTTACCGAAGGTCTCCGAAGAGATGTTGGCAGCAGCGCCTGCGAAAGCACCCATATCGGCACCACTTGCAAATACAGGAGCCTCACCGGTATATTTGGTAGATACATCCAAACCATTGATAATAGATAGGAACTTATAACCACCATCCGAAGAGTCAACCACGGTACCGCAACTGTGGAACGAGAACTTCGCTACCTGACGCAGGTAGTTAGTACCATTGTGGTCAACCTTATTCATACGCTGGTAGTTGGTCGAGTTACAAGCACCAGCAGTGAGGTTCGACGCACAGCGCAGACGCATAAAGTAGTAACCCTCATCCATAGCCTCAACAAAGGTTACGATAGGAGTATTGTTACGCTGGAACGACGAGCGACCACCCGCAAAGTCACGAGAATAAGTAATCTCACCGGACCAGTAACCACTTGGTTCTGCAGCAGAACCGATCGGAATACCATTACCGCCGCTACCGAAGTCCTCATCGTTTGGGACCTCGATGGTCACAGGGTCATAGATAGTCCAGTCGAGAGAGTCGTAGAAGTTACGCTTGTCCTCATCGGTTACCGAACCGAGGAACATACCAGCTAACTTATACTCATCCTTTGTACACTGTGCATACTCGAAAGTGTAGTACTTAGAACCTGCATCAGTTGCCATATGGGTAAGGTCGCACTGGATATTGGTCATCGCTGTTGTGTTATATACAGGGAATGTCCAAATCCAATAGTCGCCCTCGTAGATACCCTGAATCTTTGGCGAACCCGAGGTTACAACGACACCATTGCCATCCGAACGACGCTTAACCTGTGATGCATCGCTACCGCAGACAAACTGCATATGTGCAGAGGTGTGCGAAGCGGTTGCAAAGTCGATAACCACCGCATTCTCGTCAGCCTCATCAGCCTCCTCGTATGCTCCGGACTCCTCCGAAAGAACCATTGCAAATGCGTGCCAGTTCTCACCCTTAACGTTACCCTCTGTCAGGTCGTTGAACTTGAAGTTTACAGGCATACCGAGCAGGTCGGAACCATACTCAATAAGCGAGTAGAGGTTATCACTTGGCTCGTGCTCGATGAAGAAGAGGTCATCGATACGATACAAATCCTCCGAGGTATTCTCGAAACGGAAGTAGAGGATATCGCTCACGTTAGGAGCAATCGAGAAGTCGAGAGTGTTAATCGACCAGTCGTTAGTTGGGTGAGAAGAGTGAACATACTCCATAGACTCCCAACGCTTCTGGTCACACGAAATCATCAGTTTGAGGTCCTCGGTACGGAACTTACCGTCGCAGTTCTTTGCACCAAAGGTCAAATAGAAGTCGGTCTTACCCTGATTGTTAAAGTTCTTAACATCGAAGTAACCCTTACCATCAATCATAATATTAACACCCCCCGAAGCAGTACCGCCATAGAGAACATCCTCATAGCCATACGAAGGGTCCTCCTTCGAAGCAAATGCTGTCTCGGAACCTGCATAACCAAATGCATAAGTACCACCGGCAGCAGCAACACCGCTATAAGTCTTGTTACCCTCTACGTCAGAGAACGGATAGAACTTAACAACAACCTCGTCGGCTACAGTCTTACCGAAGTTATCCTCCAAGAAACGGAGCTTGCCCTGTGTAGCATCAGTCAAAGGACCACGCTGGCGAACAGCTACCTTATAGGTCTTGTCCATAGTCTTGAACACTACATAAGCCAAACGGTCATAACCGCTGTTGTGGCTCAACTCCAAATATACGTTGGTCTTGGTCTGTGCAGGACTTGGACCTCCCTTTGGAGTAACCGACATCCAATTAGGGGTCTCACCCTCAGCTGCCTCCGGATACTCTACGCTTACAGTCCAATAGATGCTCGAAGTAACCTCCAAGAAGGCCTGAGTACCTGTGGTACCAACACCCAACTTATTAAGGACGAACTCGCTTCCACCAGGATTAGCCTCATCCCATACAGCTTGTCCTGTTGAGTAGGTAATACTGAACGGAACCACAGGAGCACTCTCGGTGCCTTCAGGGCCGACAGTACACGATGCGAAAGCGAACATACCCGCTACGCAAAGCGCTACTACGCTAAAAAATTGCTTTAAAGTTTTCATATTATTTAGTGTTTTCATTGTTATTCAAGAGTCCAAACATCCGAACTGCTGTTCGTGTAGAATCTCTTCGGACGTTTCATTGTCTCTGTATAGGTATTGCCAAAGCGATCCTTAACAGTGATATCCAGTGTTGAAGTTGCACTCGTCGCCTGAACACGGAAGAGGTGCGTCTGGTTGTTCGATGCACGTGAGTTGCCCAACTGACTCGACTTTGCCAACTGTGGCACATCGTAGCAGGCAACCGCCAACGGGTCACGATATCCGGTAATCTTCTCAACGTTGAGAGTCTTACCATTCTCCTTGACCGTGATTGTCCAATCGCCATACGATACGAAGTCGCCGGTCTCGTGGCCCCAGACATTGAGCCAAACCATATTCTCAGGCTCCTCCAAACCGAGCGAAGCCTTCGTAACGGTAATCTTACCACTTGTCGTGTTGATATTACCCGCAACTCCCGTTGTTACATACGAAGCGGCATCCGTATTGGCCGTAAAGTACTTCTTAACCTCGTTCATATCGTAACTCTTGAACTGCTTATCCTTATGGGCTCCAACAGCCTTAAAGCGCCAAGAGCGGGACTTGCCCTGAACATCATAGATGTAGTAACCCGCAGGGCTACCATCCGCACAGAGGTTCAGTGCGCCGAGTTTCGAAGTCGTGCCACCGGTATATTGGCTTGTATGCCACCAAATACCGCAAATAGCCGCAATGTTATGCTCGTACATATTGGTTCCGAAGTTCGGAATCGAGCGCATACGATTAACGTGGGTGTGTCCCGAGATAAACTCTACCTCATTGAAGGCCGAGAAGAGCCCGAGAAACTCCTGCCACTGCGTCGAAGAGGCAAACTCGCCATTGTAGCCGCTACCATTCCAGTTACAAACAGGAATGTGCATACCTACCAAAATCGGAGTATCCTTCGACACATACGAGAGGTCTTGTTGCAACCACTCCATCATATCCTCACGGAAACCTGCACGATAGTCACGCATACCCATCAGCGGATCGCCCTCCGTCTCGCCCGGATAGGAGTTACGATAGAGGATGTCGTCCAACATAATATAGTGAACATCGCCGATGTTGAGTGAGTAGTGTGTAGGGCCAAGGTTCTGGCGATATGGGCGGGATGCCAACATATCGACTACATCATTACTCTCGCCTTGTGCGTGGCCGTCATTGTCGTGGTTACCCATTGTGGACCAATACTGGAATGGAAGGTCCGAAACCTCCGCAGCCGCCTCCGGTATTGCATACTTACTTGCATACCAGTGAACGTCCCAAGCAAAGTCACCCAAGTTAAGGCAATAGACATTCGACTTGCCGTTGTAATCCTTCTTAACCTCTGCCTTCCAGCCCTGATTGAACTGTACGTAATCGTTTGGCAGACGACCAAGGTTGGCAATATGAATATCCGTTACCACCAATACGGTATGATTCTCATTCGTGGTATTCTTCACGAGCTCGAAGTTGTGCTGCTCCTGCACCGAGGAGTTTGCATCAGAAGAGGTCTGTGCCCAGAATGCAGGGAGTGCAGACTTGCTCTTCACGTCGTAGCCTTTCGGCAGAGTGATATAGACAACCTCGTAACGCTTGTCGGAGTTGAGCCAGTAGTGACCATTAGCGTCTGTCTTTGTGAACTTTACGCCATCACTAACGAGCACGCCCTCTACACCTACGCCACCGCAATAGACCATACCTTTGAGGGTATTGCCGGCCTTATCCTTCACGGTCGTATCGACAGACTGCACCTGAACCTTTACGGTAAAGAGTTCCTGTGTCTGCTCTCCTCTGCGGAGAGTAAAGGTATATGTGCCCTCGACAAAGTCGCCCGGAACACGGAACTGCACGTACTTACTCGTAACTGCGGTAACCTCACACTCGTAGGTATGCTCCGCATTGCTGAGGACAAGCACATCAGTATCCTTGTTGGCACCCGCAGCCTGGATGTTATGCGTCTTACCCGCAGTAACAACCATCGAGGATGGAGCAACAACGTTGGTTACAAGCGTCGTCGTCTGGTCATCTCCGCCGCCCACCGGATCGGGACCGCACGAAGCGATACCGAACACGATGGCCACCGAGAGAATCAAACTAAATATTTTCTTTCCAACACTGTTCATTTCTTCTTTGAATCTTGAAATGTACGTTGTTTCTAAATCTTAACAAACTGATTAGGCATTTTCGCCACCTGTGGTCTCACCACCTTCGGTGCTCTCGCCGCCGGCATTCTCTCCACCCTCGGTGCCTTCACCGCCGGTGTTCTCGCCGCCTTCACCTTCACCTTCGCCAGGGGTTGGCTCCTCCGGAGTTGGCTCCTCTGGAACCTCCTCAAAGGACTCCGCAGCCTGCTTAACGGTAACAATCTTGTAGTTGTTCACGTCAGACTCCTGATATACGGTGAGCGTTGCCTCACGGTCAAAGCCCGTAGTATTAGGGTCGCAAGTGATGTTGAAGTTAGAATTTGAATCTGAAGGTATCGCTACGTGTACCCACTCAACTGGCAGACCATCCTCGCCATCATTAACACGCACGTTCCACTTAACATTCGATGTTACGGATACCGACTTCGCCTTGGTTGGATTCCAATCGAAATTCTGGATAGTCAAGAACGGCTGAATGAAGAACGATAGGGTAAAACCATCCTGTGCAGCAGTGATAGTCTTGATAATCTGGCCCTTACTTACCACGTTAATCTTCACGTTACGAGTATCGCCCTGAACAACGTTCTGCACGAAGCTGATAGTGAAGCGACCATCATAGTTACCCTTTGAAGGCCAAATCTTCACCCAGTTGTGACGTGGCTCGAAACAATCCGAATAGTCTGGAACAATCTCCCACTCCTCTGCGTTGGTGTACATATCGTAAGTGAGCGATGTAGCATAGTTAGCACCTATGTAACCATTCTCGGTTACGAAAAGTTCGGTCTCGGTTGAGCCTGTACCCGCAAAGGTTACATAGATCTCATCTGAATCACCGTAGGTAATGTACTGCGAATCCTCCTTACAACCCGTGAGAGTCAAAGTAGCAAACGCCATTACCGCAACGGAGAGAACCTTTACATATTTGAAAGTCTTTTTCATAACTGTAATCTCTTCTTTATAAAATTAGCGAATCTCCTTACCCAGACCCTGTGCGCTCCACCATACAGGAGTGAGCATATCATCGTTTCCATCGTAGTATGTCGCACGAAGATGATCCAATGCTGCCTGATAGTTGTCAGGATTAGTGGTCTTAGTCTTCGTAGGATAGACGATACGGGAAGGGAACTGGCCGTTATTCTGTGTACCTGTACCGATAGCAAGCTGTGGATAGCCTGTACGACGATAGTCGTTGTAAGCCTCGGTCATAACACGGAAGTTAGCGATGTACTTCTCTTTAATAATGCACTCAATACCGTTACGAACATCAAATGCTGCGAACTCCTCGATATAGTTGTCGATAGCAGCATCGTCGATAACCGGAATAAGTTCCAGACCCGAAGTTGGGGATACGGTCTTTGTTACGGCTGCAAAGTCACGATACGAAGTACCGAGCGAAGGAGCCAAGAAGCCGTCCAATGCGAACCAATCGCAGAAGATGTGACGCCAGAACTGACAAGACTGACGGATACCCTCCTGATACCAGTACTCTGCATACACGTTGTTAGCCTTTGCTGCCCAGTGGTCATCATCGGTACGATAGTAAGCCTCTGCCTTGATGAAGCATACCTCATCGTAGTTCATGAACGATACAGGCAACTTATAAGAGAGGAAGATGTTGTAGTTCATAATAGGATAACCTGTTGTAGAAGTCTCGTCGCCAGGCATACCCGACACGGCGCCCATCCAACCAACAGACTTAGACCAAGGGATAAACCACAACCAACGACGTGGGTCCTGCTTACCTGTAAGCTGTGCGATGAAGTACTCTGCACCACGGTGACCGGACAAAGTGTTCTGGTTATAACCACCCCAAGTGTTCTGGAATGGAGACTCGCCCGAGAAATATACACAAGCATTATCCTCGTAAGACGCCATGAGCGGATACTCGCCTGGATTGTCGAGGATGCGGTGAATCTTCTGTGCAACAGACTCGCCCATAGCAATCTCCATCTCGGTGCTACGGTTCGAAAGACGCATAAGGATACGCAACTGCAACGAGTTGGTAAACTTCTGCCACTTCTCAGTCTTACCATTGTACATCTTATCCTTACCAGGGTTTGGCAACTGAACACCTATGTTGTAGAGGCTGTTGGCGAGGTCGAGGTCCTTGATAAGCTGAGTATAAATCTCCTTCTCGGTATCGAACTTTGGCTTGTTGATATCAGCGTCACGGAGCAAGAATGCCTCTGAGAATGGAACCATACCAAAGATTGCTGTCAGCTGATCCATCCACAAAGCACGGAGGGTCAGAGCGATAGCCTGGTAGTTAGGCTGATCGGCTGCAACTGCCAACTGATACATATGATCTGCATTGGCTGACCACTTTGCGCAGTTGTCCCAGCAGTTCTCGATGTAAGAAGGAGCGAAGAAGTAACGGTGAATCACCTGATTGGATGATGCACCTGCCACGGTGTACTGCATCAACTCTGCAAACGTATCGTAGAAACGCTGCTGGTAGTTGAGTGCACCGTTACATATAAGTTCGTCCATCATATCCTGTGGCGCAATTGTACCTATCTCGGCACTATTCGGGCTCACATTGTACTCCTCCAATGTACGACACTGCGAGAAGGTAAGCAGGACGAGAAGAATTGAAATATATTTTAATGCCTTCATATTATATACCTATATTTATATTATTAGAAGCCCAATTTGAGTGTAACACCATATGTACGAGTCATAGGGTAAGCACCGGTCTCAATACCACGGCTGATAGACGCTGCATTGAAGGTTGCTGCCTCTGGGTCATACTGAGGGAAGTCGGTAATACAGAATATGTTGGTTGCAAATACACCTACCGAGAGGCTGCGCAACCATCCAATCTTCTGGATAGCCTTCTTACCAAGAGTGTAGTCGAGGTTAATCTGCTTCAACTTCAAGAATGAAGTATCGTAAGTATTCATCTCGGCATTCTTTGCGTTGTAGTAGTAATCGCTATAATATGCCGCAATCGAGTTGGTGATGGTTGTATTCTTCGTGTAAGTACCATCGGAAGAGAGCTGAACACCCTCCTGTACCAAACCGTCATAACGGCCGTAGAGAGTATCGGCAGTCTTACCGCTGGATGCCAACGATGCGTGAGTACGAGAGTAGCAGTTACCACCATACTGGTAAGTGAAGTTCATACTCAGACGAAGGTTCTTGTAACGAAGTGTAGTATTCAAACCACCCTTCCAATCAGGGTAGATAGAGCCGAGGTCAATCAGGTTCTGGTTATCCATTGCAGGGTAACCGTCGCTGGTTACGATAATCTGACCCGAGCAATCAACACGCTCACCAGTCTCTGCATCGGTGTAGTAAGCACCCTCAGGAGCACGCTGGAAGCCATAACCGTAGATACGACCCAACTCCTTACCAGGGTAAGCATAGATGAAGACGTTGTTACCTGCGGTGAACGAGGTATTGAGCTGATACAACTCTACGCCAGGAGCCAGCTCAACGAGCTTGTTCCAGTTGCGTGACCAGTTGAAGTTTATATCCCAAGACCAGTTGCGGTGCTGGATAAGCTTTGCGCCCAACGACAACTCAACACCGTGGTTGTTTACCTTACCTGCGTTAATCATCTTATAGTCCGCACCGGTAATCTGGTCGGTAGGAACTTTCAGAATCTGGTTGGTGGTGTTCGAGTCGTAGTAAGCAACGTCGAGCGAGAGACGCTTCTTGAAGAAGTGAGCCTCCAAACCTACCTCCCAAGACTCGGTGTTCTCCGGCTTCAAGTATGGGTTGTTCAGAGTTCCTGGCAACAGATACGAAGACGAGTACGACGAGTTGGTGTAGTAGTCTGTAATCTGGTATGCGCTGGTATCGTTACCCACGTTAGCCCACGAACCACGAATCTTCAACATATCCAACCAGTTGGTATCGCTCAAACCCGGGATTGCCTGATCGAGCAGAATCGCTGCCGATACCGAAGGGTAGAAGTAAGAGTTGTTACCCTTTGCCAAAGCAGACGACCAGTCGTTACGTGCTGTGAAGTCGAGGAAGTAAGTGTCGTTATAGTTCAACGAAACCATACCGTAGAGAGAGTTAATCATCTTCTCGGTCAATACGTAGTTAACCTTTGGACGGTCAACCGAGTTGTGAATCTGGTAAACACCCGGAGTAGAGAGCTTCTCTGCGGTGATAGTCTGGTTGCGGTGGTTGTAAACCATGTTGTTACCACCGAAGTTTACGCCGAGGTGGAAGCGACCAAACTGCTTCTTGTACGAGAGCAGGAAGTCGGTATTAACCTCATAGCGGAAGATGTTCTGAACACGGTACCAACCGTTAAGGAATCCTGTGGTGTGGATAGGCTTACGCTGAGTACGGTTGTCGCTGAACAAGTCGAGACCCGAACGAACGAAGAGGTTCAAGTCCTTAGTGATAGCAAAGTCCACTTGTATATTACCGTACACGCGGTCACGCACCTGCGTGTTAAGGTGCTCGTATGTCAACCAGTAAGGGTTGTTGGTTGTATCGGTAGCACCGTTACAGTTAATCAGCGAGTTAAGGTTTACAGCATCGGCATTACCACCATCCTTCGCCTCGAAGGCCTGGTCGATACGACCGCTGACATACTCATCCCAGTACGAAGACAAATCTACGTCAGGGTGAGTGTAGAGCAACTGATAAACCGACGAAGAGGTGTTGTAACCCGTTGTAGGGAGGTTATCAGACTTCTTTCGATAGTAGTTAACTTTTGCCTTAATAGTAACCACCTTGTTAAGCTTGCTGTTCACAGAGAACGAAGCCGACTCCTGATTATAACCAGTGTTAGGAACAATCCAGTTGTTACGAGTATCCTGGAACGAAGCACGTACCGAGGTTCCCTTACCGTTGTTACCACTTACCGAGATAGAGTTCTTGAAAGTAAGACCTGTCTCGTAGAATCCCTTGTAGTAATCCTGTGGCAGGTATGGGAGAGGAGTGTAGTAGTCGGAGCTTGCTCCATCGTAGTGGGTAATCTTCTCGTCACCGATAGTCTCCTCCCAAGTACCGACCGAAATCGAACCCGGAGCATCCAGACGATTGTTCTTCAACTTATCCCAGTCGAGGGAAGCGTACATATAAGCCAAACCTACACCATTCTCGTCTGTGCCGTATAATGTCTCTGTTCCATACTTCATACCCCAAGCAGCACGTGACCAGAGTCGGTCAGCAATCTTGGTATTACCCTGATATACGGTCCAGAATGAGGTGTACTCCTGCGGTTTGTAGTCCTTCTGGTCAAGACGAGCGAAGGTGGTAATCGAAGAGGAACCACTACCATACTCGGTCTGGAACTCTGGCCAGTAAGATGCCTGCTCACCAACGAAAGCGAAGGTATAGTTTACACCGATACCCTTCTGCTTCTGACCACTCTTGGTGGTGATGATGACAGCACCATTCTGTGCACGTGAACCGTAAAGCGCAGTTGCAGCAGGACCCTTCAAGACAGAAACCGAAGCGATATCGTCAGGGTTGAGGTCACCAAGACCGTTACCGTAGTCGATAGGGGCATCTTCATCCTCAGAGGTACCACCGGAAGCAGTCTTCTCATTTCCCAACGGCACACCATCCACTACGAACAATGCCTCGTTGTTGTCGTGAGAGAGTGAAGACTCACCACGAAGAGTGACACGTACGGTAGAAGCGGGACCGGTAGAAGCGGAGTCGAAGGACATACCTGCAACCTTACCGTTCATACCATCCAACCAGTTACCCGACACGGTCTGTGCGATATCGTCACCCGACACCTTCGACACGGCGTAACCGAGTGACTTCTCGGCACGTGTGATACCGAGAGCGGTAACCACGACCTCGTCAATCTTCTGTGTGGACTCCTTCAACACTACGTCGATGACGCTGCGAGCGCCGACAGGGGTCTCCTGCGACTCATAGCCGACATAGGTGAATTCGAGAACCGGCTCAGCAACACCCGAAACATCGATCGAGTAGTTACCGTCCAAATCTGTGAGGGCAGCACGAGTAGCAAGACCTTTGACCGAAATCGTAACACCGATCATTGGTCCTCTCGCATCGGTAACCTTACCGGTCACCATCTTTCCCTTGCCCGCCTGCGCATATGCAACAGCAGGGCTCAACAATGTACAACAAACTAACAAAGACAGAGTTACGACTGCCGTCATAAGTTTGCGAACACCGTTTGAAACAAGAAGTAAATCTCTTTTCATAGGTTAATTATTAAGTTTTATTAAAAATTTGGTTGCTTAAATTCATACAAAAATAAAAAATTATTTTTATTCGTGCAAGATTCGGCAACATATTTTTCAAGAAATGCAATATTTTTTTTACTTGCCCCTCGCCTTTAATAACTACGACATCCCTCTTTAACAATCGAAAAAAACTTCGCATTTTCCCCGCTCCGCCGCCACGCTGCCACAAAAGAGCAAAAACGGAACATCAATAAAACCATTCACAAGAGCCTTTTTGACAAAAAAAACCCTACTTTTGCAGGCAGAAAAAGACCAAAACAAAATAGAAGAGATGAAAAAATCAAGAATCTACATACCAACCCTCGGCGAAGAGGTCGCCAATACTATTTCGCACGGCGTAATGGCCGTGGCAATGCTACTCGCACTCCCCTTTGCCGCCGTGTGGAGCTACCTGCACGCCACCGCCGAACCGGCACTCTCATCCTTTGGTGTATCGGTGTTCATTATATCGCTTTTTATGATGTTTCTGATTTCGACGCTATACCACTCGATGCATCCGACATCACACCATAAGGAGATATTCCACATTCTCGACCATATCTTTATATATTTCGCAATAGCAGGGAGTTATACACCTATTGCATTATCGGTAATAGGAGGATGGCAGGGCACACTGATAGTAATCTTACAATGGAGTATGGTGCTATTCGGCATATTCTATAAGTCGCTTTCTCGTCGCTCTATTCCAGCCGTAAGTTTGACGATCTATCTCATTATGGGATGGACGATTGTGCTCTTCTTTCCGCTCTTCTGGCGTAATGCATCACTACCTCTGCTTACGCTCATTGCCGCCGGCGGAGTCTTCTACACCATAGGTGCGTGGTTCTATGCAAAGAAGGGATTTCGATACCATCACCTCGTGTGGCACCTGCTGATAAATGTGGCCGTCATCTGCCACTTCATAGCGATAGTTTTTTACCTCTAAAATAGAGGGGGCTTATACAGCAAGGAAATGGGTTGTCCGTGATGGGATGCCTCTCTATTTTGGGTAGCAGAGGCTATTTACTTACCGATTGACCCTTGACCGTAAGCAGATATAACCCTCTGTTTGTCTGCACCTTAATCACTCTGTGAAAGATGCCTTCATCGACCTTTGCGGCCTCCAAGCGCACCAACACCTCACCCGTCTCACCCTGACGTATCGGGCGACGTGAGCACTCGGCTTTGAGGCAGGAGCATGAGGTCTGCACCCCCAGCACCACAACGGGCTCCGAACCCCGATTTTCGAAGAGAAAACGACAGGTGTGGGTGCTATTCTCACGCACCACGGTTCCGAAGTCGAAGAGCGTCGTCTCGAAGCATAGACTCTGCTCCGGCTCCGATGCCACGGCATACGACGAGCTGAGAGCAAACAGCGAAAATATAAGCAGTAACTTCTTCATTATCATCACGTTTTGAGTTTGAAAATATAGGTTATCGTGCCACCTTGCATAAATGCCTGACTCTCTGTAAATCGAGCCTTTCGGGCCGCCTTTATCGCCGCCTCAACCAGCACTGCATCGGTCGTTGTCGAGCCCTTTGGCTCAAATGCAGCATCGGTCACGGCACCGGCACGATTCACGCTCACACGTATAACGACCTTGCCGCCACGATTACCTCCCGGGAACTCCGGCACCGGCAGGGCCCCCACAAGGCCACGCCCCTGCAACCCCGCATCGAGGGCATCGGTACCCAGCGGATTAAGACCTCCCCCCGTACCCTTTGCCTCATCCTTCTCGCCCTGCTTGGCGTATGGATTGCCGGCATTTTCGGGGGCATCCACACCCCCCTTGCTCATCTTGAAGAGCGCACGTGTGTTCACCGTGCGAGTCTGCTCGTCGGTACCACTCACCTGCTGCGAGTTATCCACCGGCGCAGGATGCTCGTGCTGTGGCGCCTTCGACACCCTCTTCACGGGTGGCGGTGGCGGCACAGGCTCCGGCTTCGGCTCCACAATCTCTATGTAGAGGGTCTCACCCTCTTGTGGCGGCAGCTTCATCTCAAAGGAGACGAGGGCCATCGCCACAGCCATCACCACAGCATATAACAATGTCGATATGTAACCTAAATAGTTCGGTTTCACTTGTTTAAGTTTTTCTTCTCTTACTTTTCTTTTCAACAACCTCCGTGGTCGTTGTCGGCGCAATGACAAAGGCTGTCAGCCGCTCCCGACCTTTGCGCAACGGTAAAGGTTGTTAAAGGTGATTAAAGGAAACGCAAGCGGTTTATGGTAAGGTTGTACGAGCCCGTAGCACATTGCGACCCTTAACAACCCTTAATATCCTTAACTCCTTTAATAGTCTTTTACTTCTTGCGCCCTAAAAATCACTTTTAAGGCAGGGATTTTTCGTCATTTTTCTTTTCCTACGACAAAAAAATCCGTTCTCCCCCATACAACCCCCAAAAAAATCACTTTTAAGGAGGAAAATACAACGCTGTCGAGTATGGCTTGGTAGGAGCATACTAAGCGTATGTGACTATCAAGCCACACGCAGACGAAGGAAGTAGTTTCCCCTTAAAATGATTTTTACGGCTGGGTGGCAAGTATAAGCCTATACCCATTATCCTTCGCCACATTCATCACCTTGACAACCTCGTCCACGGCTACGGTTTTGTCGCAGTGGAGCGACACCGTAGGCTCGGTCTGCCCTTCGAGGCGGGTGCGCAGAGCCTGCTCAATGCCGGCGATACCTGCCACCTTATCCAACTCGACGTAGTAGTCGTAGGAGCCTCCCTTATGCTGTATAGATACGGTCGTTATAGCCTTGTCTTTCAACTGATTGCTACTCTGTGGAAGCATCAGTTTAAGGGCGTTGGGATTGATGAGCGTTGTTGCTATCAGCATAAAGATAAGCAGCAGGAACATCAAGTCCGTCATCGCCGACGAGGAGAACGACTTATCTACTTTTGAACCTCGTTTTATAGCCATAAGTCACTATTTTTGAACGGGTTGATTCAGGATATCCATAAAGGCGATAGAGTTTGCCTCCATCTGGAATACGAGCTTCTCGATGCTGGCCACGAGGTAGTTGTACCCGAAGTATGCAGGGATACCGACAACCAGACCGCCCACGGTGGTCACCATAGCGACATACATACCGCCCGAGAGCAGTGCCATATCTACGGTACCGCCTGCGGCTGACATATCCATAAAGGTCTGCACCATACCCATAACCGTACCGAGGAAACCAATCATCGGCGCACCTCCGGCGATGGTTGCCAGCGCAGGCAGACCATTCTCCAAGCGTGACACTTCGAGGTTTGCGACATTCTCGATGGCACTCTGCACGTCACTCATAGGGCGGCCCAGACGCTCGATACCCTTCTCGACCATACGGGCGATAGGGGTATTGGTCTTGCGGCACAGCTCCACCGCCGAGCGAATCTTGCCCTCGGAGATGTAGTCACGGATGCGATTCATAAAGTGCATATCCATCTTCGAGGCACGGCGTATCGCCACGAAGCGCTCCACGAAGATAAAGACGGTGACACCGCCCAGCACAAGCAGCACCCACATCAGCCAGCCTCCTGCGTTGAAGAGTTCCCAGAGGCTCATCTTACTCGCCGCCGTGGTCTGCTCAACCACCTCTGCGGCCTGTAACAAAGAGAAATTCATAATTGCGTTTGTTTTTATTTATTGTTTAAGTTTTTTGTTCTTGCCCTTCTGCTCCGGCACCTGCTCCGACACCTGCTCGTTCACCGCAAGGCTATCCGTCGGCTCGACGGTGCGCTCCGTCTGGCGGCGCTTGGTGCGTGTAAAGCGGCTCTTGACACGGCGGCGCAGGTCGGAGGCGTTATCGAAGTCCTCCTTATAATATATACCTATACCTGTCTCCTGCAAACCCTGGTTCTCGTCGAAGCGGTCGATGGTGTGGGTAAAACCTTTGAGGCGGAGCGTTCCCGCCTTATCTATGAGCCAAGTCACGTATGCCTCGCCCGTGAATGCGGAGGTCGCATTTACCACCTGCGACTTATCCACGAGGTAGTTGCCCTCGACCTCTATCAGCACTCGGTTGTTGAGCAGCGCCTGCGAGAAGCCGAAATCGACCTCGTCGCTCATCATCTGCTCGGTCTTTGGTCGGTAGCGTAGCACGATGTTCGAGTTCTCGGTCGCCAGCCAGTTGCTCAACTGATTGGAGAGGAGCTCAAATCCCGTGGCGGCTGCTGTCGAGGCTCCATAGGTGGAGGCTCCCGCCGAGTTATCCGAGATGAAGGAGTTGGCCACCAGCAGGTAGAGGAACTGCTGCGAGCGTCGCTCCGGCGTGGAGAGCACATTGGTAATTATCGACTGTATGTTAGGGTCCACGCTCGGCACCAGCACGTCGAAGGTCACGGTAGGACGTGTGAGGCGGTCGGTGAGGTGGATGACACACTCCACAGGCACGGCACGTGTAGGTATCGAGTGCGAGTCCTGCGAGATGTAGCCTTCGAGTAGCGGCTGCAACGAAGCTTTGAGCTTGTATATCGCATCAATATTCAGGAGCGCATCCAGCGGCTCGCCCGTCCACTGTATCGTAGAACCTCGCTCGATGACGAACTTTTTGTTGACGATATTTTGCAGCGTGAAGAGGTAGCTACCCTCCTCGATGGTATAGTCGCCATACATCTCGAAGATATCCGCCTTCGGGTTTATGCGCAGGTTGAGCAGGCCGTCACCCCTGCCCTTGATGATATCGCCCACGGTAGGGTCGATAACAAGCTGCACCTCGGTATTAGGCCGCACGTCGAGCGCCATCGTGATATCCATACCTCCGCCCGAGGCGGTACGCTGACGCTGTCTGCGCTCGAACATCATCTTCTTACGCACAAGGTAGGAGGTCGTATCCACCTGCGTAGGGTTTATGAATGTAACGAAGTCCGCCGACGATATATTGCTCTTGTCCGACAGAGGCATATAGAATCGGGAGTTATCCTCCGACGAGGCGACAATATCCATCGCCACACCCGCCTTATCGCCACGCACGGTCACCGTGCCGGAGCCATAGACCTGTCCGTAGAACATATCGTTATCACGCTTGCCGGTATTGAGCACCTGCATATTGCGGAACTGCACGCCGAGGTCGTACTCTATATTGGAGAGGTGGTTAAGACTCAAATTCACGTCGAGCGCACCCCTATTGCCCTTCGTGTCAAATATCGGCACCTCGGAGGCGGTGAAGAGGTTTTTGCTGACCTTGATGGTCGCCTTTGGTGCCTTGTAGGTGCAGCGGGTATATTTGAGCATCGTCTGCAAGTCACGCACATCTATCTCGCCCGAGAGGTCGGCATTACGACCCTGTCCCGTGAGGGTAAGGTCCACCTCCGCCGTGCCCTGCGTGTCGGTGATGACGGTTTGCAGCAGTGGCTCGATGAAGCCCAGCGGCAACGCCTTGGTCTGCATACGGGCATAGTAGCGGTTATCCGACGGCGAGTAGTAGCCTCGCACAATCTCCTTGTCGTCCTCGGCACGGCTGAGGGTCAGGCCCGCACGTGAGCGGCCGAAATCCCACTTCGAGAGGAGGCGCAGGTCGGGCACCGGACGGTCATTAACCACCACCGAATCCAAGTCCACGTCGGCAAAAATCTCCGTATCCCGCAGCGCCGAGCGCACATTCACGAAGCCGTCGATGCTACCCTCTATGCGGTAGCCGAGCCTCTGCACGAACTGTCCCAGCGGCGAGAGCGAGAAGTTGTCGAGGGTGACAGATATGGAGTCCTGCTTGCTGCGGGATGCCACACCATCGACAAGAAGTCGCTGCCGTTGAGCATCATCCTCAACGAGGAAGCGGCCCACCGAGATACGTGACGAGTCGATGGCAATCTCGCCGGAGGAGATATCCCACCGCTTATCATTGCGCAGGATGGAAGATGGGCGCACCTGCATCGTAAGACGGCGCATACCGTCACGTCGGGAGACCCTCGCCACAGCATCCACATCTCCACGCAGACCTCCCACCGTATCAGCGAACATACCCCTGACATCCAGCACGTTATCCTTTACTCCGCCCTGCACCTGCATATTGTTCAGGCGCATAGAGCCGAGGTAGAAGTCCTTGGTGACGAGCGATGCCGAGAGCGAATCCCTCGCATTGCCCGCATTGAGTTTCAGCTCCGTAGCCATAATGTTGTGGCGGGAGATGAAGTCGGAGGCTCCACGCATCAGGAAGCGGTTCTCCGACGGATTCATAAAGAGTTGCAGCGTAGTACCCTCCGCCACCTCCACGCCATCGGTCAGACACGCCAGCAGCGGGTCTATCCTCTTGGCCGTGAGCGAGAGCATCGCCACATTATTGCGTAGCACCTCCCCCTTGCGCTCAATCTGCTCACGCACCTGCTCGTCGTAGAACTCCGGCAGGTAGCGGGCAAGCAGCGTGCGCAGGTAGTAGGCCACGTCACGATATGCACTACGGCTCTCAAAGACCGCATCGGCAAAGTCCGAGGCGAGTTGCACGGAGCGTATATCCTCATTGCTTGACACCTGCAAGGTTGCCAGTTCGGAGTTCAGCTCCGCATCGTTATAGTTGTAGGTGGCATCCGCCACGCTTATCTCTCCGTCGAGCGTATCCCACGTGCTACCCTCAGCAGATACCGACACCGAGGCCTTCAACACCGAGACCGAGTCCCTCTTATTTATGCCCATAGCTCGCAGGTCGGCACGCTCCAACTCCAAGACAGCCTCCACGGCCGGC
The DNA here is from genome assembly GCA_017483225.1 of Alistipes sp. GTDB lineage: Bacteria > Bacteroidota > Bacteroidia > Bacteroidales > Rikenellaceae > Alistipes. The sequence goes on along the minus strand of JAFULF010000025.1, from coordinate 66,167 downwards.
TCGGCATCCTCCTGCTCGACCCTCTGCGCTGTGTCATCGTCTGCGGCGAGGCCCTCAGCCCCCTGCTCCGAGGCACGCTTACCCCTCGGCAGGCGCACGGCGGCATAGAGTGCCGATTGCAGGCTCTTGTCGGCAGTATGCAGGTCAAGCGTCGCACTGCGCTCCGCCGCCGAGTAGTCCGCCGTAAAGTCTATGTCGTGATAGCAGTAGTCGTTGATTACAAAGTGGTCTATCTCTCCGCCACCGCTCAACACGGCACCCCCCTCGGCGAGGTCTGCCTCGCCACGGAACTCTCCCGTGAGGGCTCCAAAGAGTGGCTTGGCGAGAATATCTCCCACGCCCACCTCATTCACGACGAGGTCGGCCACAAGGTGGGTACTCTCCCTCTTATTCAGGCTGCAACTTACCAAGAGCGAACCTCCACAGCCCAACCCCACCTCGGCATCCGCCTCGAAGTGCGAGAGCAGCCCCTTGAAGTGTCCTGAAACGTTGAGCCGCTCGGTGCGGTCCAGATACGGCATAGCACTCTGCGGCACGTGCAGACGGGCTATATTGCCCAGCAGGCGCACCATCTCCGGCGTGGTCGCCGAGGCACGCTCCACTGTCACGTCAAAGTGCGTGTTCGGAATATCCAGCAACCCCTTCACGCAGGCCTTGGCACGCAACGTGCCCCCATCCTCCAACGTCACCTGCTCGATTTGTCCGTCGAAGTTGGCCACAGGACCGTGCATCGAGAATGTGGCACCACGCACCTGCGTATCCCAGCCACGTATCGCCGGCGCAAAGTAGCCCACCGTGTGGCTCCACGCCGTGGAGTTTACCACCCGTCCGTCGATGCTCACCTTGCGGATAAAGTCCTTGTACGCCTCCCAGCCATCGCCCGTCAGAGCGAAGGTAGGCAGCTCGATATGTGTACGCTCGGCATCTATGGTCAGCCCCACGAAGGATATCTTGCCTCTCTCGATACGCAGTGCACCCGTCAGGTCGTCAAGCACGAAGCCGCTGCGCTCCGTAAAGCTCATCCTACGGATGTCGCCACCCACGGCACCACCCTCGACGTAGAAGTCGGCGATATGTCCCGAGATTTCACGTATGCGCATATCGGCATAATCGACCCTGCCCTGACGCTCCGCCTCCGGCAACTTGGCCTTGCGGTCGAGGCGGAACTCTATATTATCGGCATCAAGCGAGCGCACGAGCAACTTGAACTTGCCACCCTTGCGGCGGCTGATTTTATCGACCACCTCCTTGACATTCATCACATCACGGTCGGTCTCACGCAGGATGAACTTGCCATCCTTGACCTTACCGTAGTTGAGCACCAGCCCCGACCCCATATTAGAGAAACCGCCGAGGTAGGCGGTCACCGAGCCCGCATATATGAGCGTATCTCGGTCGAAGTCCTCGACATAGAAACCCCGCACCTTGACACGGTTGAACATACCCACCGTGATATGGTCGATGCTCACCGTGGCCCCCATATACGAGGAGGCAAATTCGGAGGCCCTCCGCACGGCGGCATTTTGCACACTCGGCAGCGAAAGAAGCAGAGCCACAAAAACAGGAAGAAATATCAACAATAAGGCTATTGCTGACACCAACTTAAAGAATATTTTTGTAACTTTGCGCACAATAAAAGGGCTCTTTTTGGTCAATTAACTTGCAAAGTTAATACTTTTTTGCGTTGTACGCAAAAAAAAGTTCACGCCCACGAGTGAGCGGGCGTGAAAGAGCGGGTAATATGCAGAGAATTATGGATGAGATTACGATACTGGGCATCGAGTCCTCGTGCGACGACACCTCGGCGGCCGTGTTGAGAAATACGACACTGCTTTCGAGCGTCATCGCCTCGCAGAAGGTGCACGAGATTTATGGCGGCGTGATACCGGAGCTGGCATCAAGAGCCCACCAGCAAAACATTGTGCCCGTGGTAGATACGGCGCTCAAACAGGCAGGGTTGACCATCGACAAGGTGGATGCCATAGCCTTCACCAGAGGCCCGGGACTGCTCGGCTCGCTGATGGTGGGAGCCTCCTTCGCCAAGGGTCTATCCATAGCCAACAATATCCCTATGGTCGAGGTCAACCACCTGCACGGACACATCCTCTCGCACTTCGTTGACCTGCCCGACCGAGAGTTGCCACACCCCGCATATCCATTCCTCTGTCTGCTGGTAAGCGGCGGACACACACAGGTTGTAAAGGTGGATGCGCCGGAGCGGATGGAGATTATCGGCACCACGATAGACGATGCTGCGGGCGAGGCGCTGGATAAGTGCGCCAAGGTTATGGGCCTGCCCTACCCCGGCGGTCCTGTCATCGACCGCCTGGCAAAGGAGGGCAACCGTGAGGCGTTCCGCTTCGCCAAGCCACGCATCGCCGGCTTCGACTACTCATTCTCGGGGTTGAAGACCTCGTTCCTCTATACGCTGCGTGACCACGTGGCAGAGAATCCGAACTTCATTGAGGAGCACCGTGCCGACCTTTGCGCCTCGCTGCTACATACGGTGGTAGATATTCTCGTGGACAAACTTATCCGTGCCGCCAAAGAACACGGTATCAAGGATATAGCCCTCGGAGGCGGCGTATCGGCCAACTCAGCCCTACGAGAGCGCATCGAGCGTGAGGGTGCCAAACGAGGCTGGCGCACCTTCCTGCCGGAGCTGCGCTTCACGACCGACAATGCGGCGATGATTGCCGTGGCAGGCTACTACCGCTACCTGCGAGGTGAGCTGTCGAGCCTCGACGTCGCCCCTATCGCCCGCTACGAGGATTTGGTGTAGCAGAAGGTCAAGCGCAAAGGGAGTTCAAGGAACGCAAACGATGGCTGCTTTGGCGCAACGACTTTTGCGCAACGGCAAAGGTTGTTAAAGGTGACTAAAGGTTATTAAGGTAAACGCAAGCGGTTTGTGGGCCGGTCGTAAGAATCCACAATCTCTCGGCGCAACATTAACAACCCTTAATATCCCTTAACTCCCTTAATAGCCATTAAATCCTTGCGCCCGACCCATTTTACCGCACAACCCAAAAATCATTTTAAGGAGGCAGTTACAACGCTCGGCAGATGACGAGGCGATGGGCTGTACTCGGTGTACTGCCCATTGACGAGGAAGCCGTTAGCGGCAGTAAATGCCCCTTAAAATGATTTTTATCGGAGAAAGTGTATCGCCCTAACCCCCTCCTTCCCCGCAAACACCTCCTTCTCGACAATACCGGTAAGAACGTCGGCGGCATCGTGCCAGCGATTGGAGGCAAATTTGCGACGATAGGTGGTCAGGTGGGCGTAGAGCTCACGCCACCGCTCACGCCACCCCTGCGGAAAGCGGATGGTGTGGAGCACCGTCGAGGAGTTGCTCAAAATGCGGGCCTCCTTATCTGCCGACTGATGGAACCACTCGATGCGCACGGCAGGTGCCCGCTGTTGTAAAACACGTGCAAAGCCTCGACCTCCATTGTTACTCTCAACCAGCGCAAAGCGTGTCTGCGTGCGCAGAAGCATATCGCTCACAAGGGCCTCGGTGACCTCCATAGGCTCACGTGAATAGATGACATCGAGCAGGTAAATAACCCCATCGGCATCGACGGCATAGCATATCGAGCAGAGGTAGTCGTCGCCCATATCGGCGGTGTCGGTATAGTTGCCACGCCGCACGATATCACGTGGCAACTCTGTGTATTCCACGAAGTTGTCGCCATAGAGAAGCCCCTCCCTGACGGATGGTCGCCCCTGATACATACACTCGAAGCGCAGAGGGTCAAGGCGGCGCTTGGCAAGGAGCAGCTCCGCCGAGTGCTGCTCGCCCCAGAGAGGCTCGCCCTCGCCTCTCGGGTCTATCTCGGTGGCGGGAGTGGTCTTCAACGCCTCGAAGTTGAGCGACACCCACGTATCGGGCGTGATATGTTCTAAATCTCGCCATTGCCGCAACTCCACCACAGGCTCCAACTGCGATATGGTGCCTATAAGGTCCTGCTCGTGCCAGCGTGTGAAGACGATGATTTCCCGGGAGGCGTTGTGCATACGTGTCCGCACGACGGAGGTGTACCACTCCCAGCAGTTCTCACGCACGATGGGCGAGTTCGCCTCGGCAGCATCCTTATAGAGGTCGTCGAGAATGAAGCAATCGACACGGTTGCCCGTCAGCGACCCCTCACGCCCCACCGACATCAGCACACCATTGCGCCCCACAACCTCCACCTCGTCGGAGGTACGCACCACCGTCGGAGGCTTGGAGCCCCGCTTTATGGTGGTCTGCGGGAAGAGCGAGGCGTACTCGTCGCCTTCGAGGATGCGCTGCACACGACGATTGAAACGTGAGGCGAGCGAGGCCGAGTAGGAGGCTATGGCGATACGCATATCGGGGTCGAGGCCCAGCATATATGCCGGCAGGAGGGTCGTAGCGCCCACACTCTTGCCGTGCTGGGGCGGCATCGTGATTATAAGACGGCGCACACGCCCCTCGGCAAAGGCTTGAAGCAGACGGTAGTAGGTTGCGTGAAAGGGCCTTATATCCAGAAAAGGATAGACCGTGAGGGCAAACTCCTCGAAGGTCGGCGTAACTTCATTTACTTTTTCACTCATCTTTTCATAAATTTATTTGTAAGACAAAACTCTCTTATAGTCAGGGCTATGACAAAGCCACAGAAATCAAAAAAAGAACCGCTGCCTCGATACAGGCGACCGGGTTCTACGCAGTGCGGAGGTATCGCTCCGGAAGAGATGGCACTGCGGGAAGGGGTGCGCAACGTAAGGTCAAGTAAGGTCGAGTACGAAGGGAGTTTAAGGAATTTAGGGAATTTAAGGGCAGTAATCTTGGCATCCCTTAAACTCCCCAATCTCATTAAAATCCCTAATTTCCCACCTGCACAACCTAAAAATCATTTTTAAGTGATAAGTTGCAACGCTCGACGATATTCGAAGCGATGGGCTGTACTTGGCGTACTGCCCATTGTTGAGAATGAGGTAGCGGAAGCAAATCACCCCTTAAAATGGTTTTTGAACAGACGAAAGTCAAAATCATTCTCCACCTCCCCACCATCAGTGATGGTGTGACACTCCCACCACACAGGGATGATGTCGGTGATGGTGTCGAACTCCTGCCCCAGCGGCTCAACTTGCCGTCTATATATAATAAGTGTCGCCAGCAGACGGTGCTCCGCAACCCCGTCATCACTGCTTACCTCACCGTTGAAATAGTAGGGGTTCGAGAGCCCCTCACATATCTGTCGGGCAAGGTCTGCATAAGTTTCTCTTGAAATAGCGTACATAAATTATTGAATTTTATAGATTTATTTGTATTTTCGAATTAAATAGTTTAACTTTGCAGTGCAAAGATATATCCAAAAATTGAATTTGGTACTCTATTTATTCAATTTTTGTATAATAAAATATAATGATTTTTTATGGACAGCAGAGTAAAACTTATCCGCAAGGCGTTGGGTTTGACACAAGAGCAACTCGCACAACGACTTGGAGTTGGCAAGACGGCCCTCTCGATGATTGAGACGGGGCGTGCGGGACTTTCGAGCCGCAACAGAAACATTCTTGTTCAAGAATTTAACGTCAACCCCGAATGGATAGACGACGGTCGGGGCAAGATGTTCAATGCCGAGCCTAATCTTACGAACGCCTTCCGTCTGCGTAGCGACAACTCGCTACCATTGCAGAGCGTGCCGCTCTACTCGATTGAGGGCACGGCGGGTCTGGTGCCGTTATTCACTAACAATGAGGAGATTACGCCCGTAAATTATATACACATCCCAAATCTGCCTAAGTGCGACGGTGCGGTGTATGTTGTGGGCGACTCGATGTACCCACTGCTAAAAAGTGGCGACATCGTGCTCTACAAGCAGTTGCACGACGTGAACGACATCTTCTGGGGCGATATGTACCTGCTCTCGATAGATATCGACGACGAGGAGTATGTGACGGTAAAATACATCCAGAAGTCTGACCGTGAGGGATATATACGACTTGTAAGCCAAAACCCGCACCACGCCGACAAGGATGTCGAGTTGAGCCGTGTGAGAGCCCTCGCACTCGTGAAAGCGAGTATCCGAATGAACTCGATGAGGTAGAGATAGGGCGGTGCATCCGTAAAAATCCGCCCCGATTCTTTGCAAAATCTGCCAATCTTTTCTACTTTTGTAGGATTTTTAATCCTAAATCCAAAAATGGAACAAGAAAAGACCACTTTGCAGGATGTTGTGATTCGCTTTTCGGGCGACTCCGGCGACGGTATGCAGCTCACGGGAACACTCTTCTCGGAGACCTCGGCGCTGGCGGGCAACGCCATCTCCACATTCCCCGACTACCCGGCAGAGATACGTGCTCCTCAGGGTACTATCGCCGGCGTTTCGGGCTTTCAGGTACACTTCGGCACGGCAGGGGTAAACAACCCCGGCGATGCGTGCGATGTGCTTGTGGCTATGAACCCTGCGGCGTTGAAGGCCAACCGCCGCTTCGTGAAGCCCAACGCCACAATCATCGTCGATGCCGACACACTGACGGCCGACAACCTCGCCAAGGCGGAGTTTAAGACAGACAACCCCGTGGAGGAGTTGGGTCTTACGGGCTACAACGTGGCGCTGGTGCGCATAACGACAATGACACGTGAGGCTCTGGCAGGTGTGGAGCTCGACAACAAATCACGCCTCAAATGCAAGAATATGTTTGCGCTGGGCATCTGCCTCTACATCACAGGTAAGAGCAGTGACCACGCATCCCAATACATCGACCATAAGTTCGGCAGCAAGAACCCATCGGTAGCCGAGGCAAACCGCCTCGCCATAGATGCGGGCTACAACTATGCCGCCAACAACCACCTCTTCCACTGCTCGTATGCCGTGGAGCCTGCGGGGCTGACAAAGGGTCACTACCGCACCATCAACGGCAACGTCGCCACGTCGTGGGGCTTCATCGCCGCCGCCGAGCGTTGCTCCCGACCGCTCTTCTGCGGCTCCTACCCCATCACGCCGGCAACGGTAATCTTGGAGGAGCTGGCAAAGCATAAGAGCCTCGGTGTCAAGACCGTGCAGGCAGAGGATGAGATTGCGGGCATCTGCACCGCCATAGGTGCCTCGTATGCCGGCTCACTCGCCGTGACAACAACCTCGGGCCCGGGCCTCTCGCTCAAAAGCGAGGCGTTGGGACTTGCCGTGATGGCAGAGCTGCCCCTCGTGGTTGTGGATGTACAGCGTGGCGGACCTTCTACGGGCCTGCCTACCAAGACCGAGCAGAGCGACCTGATGCAGGCACTGCACGGCCGCAATGGAGAGTGTCCCGTGCCGGTCATCGCAGCCTCCTCGCCGAGCGACTGCTTCGACTACGCCTTCGAGGCGGCACGTATCGCCGTGGAGCATATGACCCCCGTGGTGCTGCTCACCGACGGCTTTATAGCCAACTCCTCCGAGGCGTGGCGCATACCTTCGATGGCCGATATGCCGACAATCACCGCTCCCGAGCCTGCGGAGTGCGACGGCGACTTCAAGCCTTACGCCCGTGACGAGCGATATGTGCGCCGCTGGGCAGAGGCAGGTCGCAAGGGGTGCCAACACCGCATCGGCGGCTTGGAGAAGAATGCCCTGACGGGAAATATCTCCTACGACCCTGCCAACCACGCCACAATGGTCGCCACACGTGCAGCGAAGGTTGCCGCCGTGGCCGACGACATACCGGCACAGAGCATCTTCGGCGATGCTACGGGCGAGGTGCTCGTTGTGGGCTGGGGAGGTACACGAGGCCACCTGCAAAGTGCCGTGGAGCAGATGCGCAGCAAGGGCCACAGCGTGAGCCTCTGCCACCTGAACTACCTCAACCCACTGCCAAAAGGCACGGAGCAGTGCCTTACCGGCTTCCGCCACGTGGTGGTATGCGAGCTCAACGAGGGACAACTCGCCGCACACCTGCGCAGCAGTTTTCCACACCTTCACTTCGAGCAGTACAACAAGGTTGAAGGACAACCTTTCACGGTTAGTGAACTGATTGATACTCTGAACAAATACTTCGATTAGAGCTATGGCAGAATATAGATATACACCCGAAGATTTCAAGTCCGACCAGCAGGTCAAGTGGTGCGCCGGCTGTGGCGACCACGCCGTGCTGAATGCCGTACAACGAGCCCTGCCGGAGGTTGCCGAGGCGCTGGGCAAGCCGCACGAGAAGTTCGTCTTCGTATCGGGCATCGGCTGCTCGTCACGCTTCATATACTATATGCGCACCTACGGCTTCCACACCATCCACGGCCGTGCCGCAGCGGTGGCTACGGGCATCAAGGTCGCCAACCCCGACCTCTCGGTGTGGGTATGCACCGGCGACGGCGACTCGCTCGCCATCGGTGGCAACCACTTCATCCACGCCATACGACGCAATGTGGACCTGAACCTGATACTCTTCAATAACGAGATTTACGGCCTGACCAAAGGCCAGTACTCGCCAACCACCAAGCTCGGCAAGGTGACCAAGACCTCGCCTTACGGCACCGTGGAGCACCCCTTCAACCCCGGCGAACTCGCCATAGGTGCCAAGGGAACATTCTTCGCCCGCACGGTGGATGCCGAGGTGATGCTTACGAAGGAGCTGCTCGTGGCGGCTGCCAAACACCGAGGTATGTCGGTGGTCGAGGCCCTCGTTAATTGTATGATTTTCAACAATAAGACCCACGCCGACTTTGCCGGCGACAAGGCCACACGTGCCGAGCACACCATCACCCTGCGCCATGGCGAGAAGATGCTCTTCGGCGCCAATAAGGATAAGGGCCTTGTGCTCGACGGCCTGCGCTTGAAGGTCGTGACCCTCGGCGAGGATGGCTACACGGAGGAGGATGTGCTGACCCACGATGCCCACTGCGAGGATACGACTCTGCACTGTATGCTTGCGGCGATGCGCTACCCCGACTACCCCGTAGCTCTGGGTATCATCCGAGAGGTCGAGGAGCCGTGCATCTATGACGAGGCGGTGGAGGCGCAACTCAACCGTGTGCGTGAGGCGAGCCCTATCCGCACGATGGACGACCTGCTCCGTAGCGGCGACACGTGGGAGGTAAAGTAAAAGATTGACTATGAGAGGGTTTGTGATAACGCTACTGCTGCTTCTCGGCACCTGCTTCGTGCCGAGCGAGAGACCTTGCGCCATATCCAACCCCCACAAAGTGCAGGAGCACCTCCTGCTCCGCAGTGACTATGCGCAGGAGATAACCTGCGAGCGCAGATGCAACCCTCTGGCGGAGAGCCACGTGCAACCGAGCGTTGCCCCGACAAGTACGACGGCAACACCCCACCGCACACCGGCACCTCGCCTGCTGCTTGGTGGTTCGACAATGCACGCCACGGCGAGTGGTGCAGCCTACTGCGCAGAGTTTAACGCTTACCGTCTATGTAGCAGGGTCATAGAGTATTACCTCTATGCGCTGTGTGTATTGCGTCTGTGATTCCGTGCCGGGTGACCACGTGCCACCCTCTGCAACCCAAGCAGAGCCCCTCAAATGAGGAGAGTATGTTGAAGAGGCCTCACCCCAAAAAAATGAGTTTAATATTTTGTGATTTGAGTAAACGGGACGAGGCACACAACATCGGGGGGGGGAGAATAGAAAAACAGACAAAACTTACACAAACAACAGGGAAACAGATGCCCTCCAAAGAGATTGTTTTGCTATTTTTGCATCGGGAACAAAGGTAATTTAAGGGCTGTTAAAGAGTATTAATGGCTATTAAGGGGTGCTAAGGGAGATTAGAGGTTTCAATGGGTATTAAGATACCCCCTTTACAAATTCTTGAACTCACTAAACTCTCTAAATTCCTTAATAACCCTTGTATATGTGGCCGCCGCAAAAGATGCAGACGAAGGCAGCAGTTTCCCCTAAAAATAGAGAAATGAATACGAAGAAATTTTGCGAGACACTATACGCCTCGTGTGACGGAGCGGTAGTGCGCCGCCGTAAGAGTATATTGATACCTGCTTTGATAATTGTCGTGGGCATTGTGTTGCCACTGCTTGGCAGCCTGCTTGGTGATGGTGCCGTGAGCGACACGCTGCACTCGGCATTGGTTATTGCCGGCATCGGCATAGCCCTCACGGGCGCAGTGCTGCTGCTGGGTCGCCTTGCCGGCGATGGAGAGCCGTACCACTTGGAACGCAAGTGCTTCCTGCGCCGCCGTACCCTCTCCTACGACCGCAACCTGCGTGGCAAGGTGCTTGATGCTCTGGGAAAGGGTGACTACAAGGCATTTATGGCACTGCCTACCGACGATGCCTCGGGCCTCACGGTGCTCGTTTACGACCTGCCGGACGGTAGTTTTGCCGCTGCCCAGGCATTCGAGTACGCCGAGTTGGAGTACCGCCCTATCGGCAGCGTGATGATGCTGAAATAGAGGAGATGTCAGGTTTGCGCTCGGCTAAGGTCGGGCGCAGACGATGACAGCGCAAAAGATGTAGAGATAAGGTAACTGAGACCTCCCAAAAGTGAGTTTTTTTTCATTTTTAGGAGGTAAATGCAACGCTGTCGAGTATGGTTTGGTGGGAGCATAATCTGCGATTATGGGATTTTTACATTTACATTCCCTCCAAACCTCCCTTTGAGAAAGGGAGGCTTAGTCGCTACCGCTCCGAGAATGTATGTGACCATCAAACCACACGCAGACAAAGCAGAGCCTAACGGCAAAGGGCATTTTCTCTTTTTTTAAGGTGAAAATACCCAGCCGTCAAGGGTTTTGAAGATAAATTAAGGTAACTGAGACCTCCCAAAAAGTGAGTTTTTTTCATTTTTAGGAGGTAAATGCAACGCTGTCGAGTATGGTTTGGTGAGAGCATACTTACCGTATGTGACCATCAAACCACACGCAGACAAAGGCAGCAGTTGCCCCTAAAAATGAAAAAAATGGAGATTACGAGTGAAAACTTCTTACTGATAGGAGCAATCCTACTTTTCAGTGCCGTGGTGGCAGGTAAGTTTGCCTACCGCTTTGGAGCACCTGCCCTGCTGCTGTTTTTGGCGGTGGGACTATTCTTTGGCTACGAGATATTGTCGTTCAACTCGCCGGAACTGACGCAGTTTATCGGTATGTTGGCGCTCTGTATCATCCTCTTCTCGGGCGGTATGGATACGAAGTTCTCGGAGATAAAGCCGGTGCTGGCTCCGGGATTGGTGCTCTCGACGGTGGGTGTGCTCCTCACGGCCATTATCGTTGCGGGGTTTGTCTATTTAGTCAGCCCGCTGGCAGGTGTTGCGCTGTCGTTCCCTACGGCACTGCTGCTCGCCTCGACGATGTCCTCGACCGACTCCGCCTCGGTGTTCTCTATCCTGCGAAGCAAGAAGCAGGGCCTGCGTGAGAACCTGCGACCAATGTTGGAGTTGGAGAGCGGCTCGAATGACCCAATGGCGTATGTGCTTGTGGTGCTGCTCGTTGCGCTACTCTCGCCCACACGCGAGAGTATGGGTGTAGGGGCAAGCATCGTGCTCTTCTTGGTGCAGATGGTGCTGGGATGTGCTCTGGGCTTCCTGCTGGGTAAGGCGGCGGTGTGGAGCATCAACAAGATAAACATCAACAACGCCTCGCTCTACTCGGTGCTGCTGCTGGCATTCGTATTCTTCACCTTCTCCTTCACGTCGCTCATCAACGGCAACGGCTACCTGGCGGTATATATCGCCGGCCTCGTTGTCGGCAACCATAAGATTGTGCATAAGCGCACGCTCATAACCTTCTTCGACGGCGTGACGTGGCTCGTGCAGATTATTATGTTCATAATGCTCGGCCTGCTGGTCAATGTGCGCTCGCTCTTGGAGCCTCACACGCTGCTGCTGGGCGTGGGCGTGGCCCTCTTTATGATGTTTGTGGCACGCCCTGCGGCGGTATTTGCCTGTATGGCACCCTTCCGTCGCTACACCTTCAAGGCCCGCAGCTACATTGCGTGGGTGGGCCTGCGAGGTGCCGTGCCTATCATCTTTGCCACCTATCCGCTTGTGGAGGGCATCGAGCACGCCGACCTGATTTTCAACGTGGTCTTTATCGTGACCATCATCTCGCTGGTTATGCAGGGTACGACGGTCAGCGGCGCAGCCAACGCCTTCGGTGTGGCATACTCCGAAAAGGAGACCTCCTTCGGCGATGCGGTGCAGGACCGTATGAAGTCTGCATTTACGGAGGTGGATGTGAATGAGCAGATGCTCGCCTCGGGCAATGAGCTGAGCCATATCAAACTCCCTGATAATACGCTCGTTGTGATGGTGTGTCGTGATGGCGACTACTTCGTGCCTAAGGGCAAGACACCGCTACAACTCGGCGATAAGCTGCTCATACTCTCCGACCGCAACGAGGAGTTGCAGGCGCACTATAAGGAGTTGGGATTGGATGATGTCATCCGCTTCTAAAAGAAAAATCATTTTAAGGAGGGGATTTCAACGCCGTCGAGTACGACGTGGTAGGAGCATACTCGGCGTATGTGACTATCACGTCGCACGCAGACAAAGGCAGAAATCACCCCTTAAAATGGTTTTTTAATAGAGGGAGATATTATCATTCTTCAACGCAATCCCAATCCGGAGGGAGGTGTGATAGCGGTTGTAGTCGAGCATAGTATCTCCGTAGCCGCAACTATATTGGGCGTAGAGCGATGGCACTACGCCTTTTCTTTTTGATAGCCGCCACGAGGTTTCGATGTGGAGGTTGTAGTTCTTAAACCAATTTGAGGGGTTTACCAACACGGTAAACTGGAAGCGGTTGTTTGGGGTGTGTACCGTCGCCCAGAGGTGGCCTACGCCACGATAACGGAAGTAGCGCTCAATGTTGTCGATGTCGTAGTAGCCGTACCAGAGGCGGGCACCCAGCCGCCAATATGGCGAGGGCTCGTAAAGACACGCCACGGTGGCATAGTTGAAGGAGCGGGACTCCAACCCTCCCATACCATTCGACTCGTGCTCAATACCGAAGAGCAGCTCCACCTTGCGGCTCACCTGCCACGCCGCCCAGATGCCGGGGTTGTAGGCGGTCTCTCGGAAGGGACACGAAGGGCGGTAGATGTCCCAGACGCTATGCTGGGTGTAGGTGAAGAGGATATCGGCCTTGTTGCGTATGCGCCATAGGTGAAGGGCTATGCTGAACTGGAACTTAACGTCGGCAGTGTTTACGCTGATGCGCTTGTTGGTCTGAAATCCCGTAGCAACATAGGATGTGCGCCATAGGCCGAAGGTGGGGAAACGCTTCGCCACACCCTGCTGTTGTGGAGAGATAACCGCCACAGAATCAACCCCCTGCGTTTGATTTTGCAAAGGCTGCACCTCCTGCGCCGAGAGAAGAGATATTCCCGACACAAGCAGTAAGAGTGATATGTATAGTTTTCGTATCATAGTGTGTGCGTAAAGTCAATGGTTCGCAGCGCAAACAGCATATTGCACAACGGTAAAGGTTATTAAGGGAAACGCAAACGAGTTGTGACAAGGTTGTAAGAATCCGCAACCTTTCGGCGCAACATTAACAACCCTTAAATCCCTTAATAGCCCCTAAATACTTGCGCCACAACACAAAAAAATCACTTTTAAGTGATGAGTTGCAACGCTCGCCGAGATTCTTGGCGATGTGCTGTACTTGGCGTACTGCCCATTGCCAAGAATGAGGTAGCGGCAGTAAATCGCCCTTAAAATGTTTTTTTACCCACCAGCACAACCCATAAAAATCATTTTAAGGAGGGGATTTCAACGCCGTCGAGTACGACGTGGTAGGAGCATACTCGGCGTATGTGACTATCACGTCGCACGCAGACAAAGGAAGAAATCACCCCTTAAAATGGTTTTTTACTGCGGGATGAATATATAAGTTATAGTCCCCTGCTGCTTCGCCGGTGCGCTCTCGTTGTAATCAAATTTCGAGCCACGTGCAGCCTGCACGGCTGTTGTGCGCATACACTCGTCGCCTCCGGAGCTAACCCACGCCGAGGTGACCTCGCCACTCTGGTTTACGATGATGTTCACGACAACCTCGCCACCGCCCTCGCAGCGATAGGCGGGCTTGATAAGGTGGCGTGAGTATCGCACGGGGTTTTTCAACGAGAAGGAGACAGTGACCCGCCCCTTCGCCTTGGTATCCTTACGCTCGTCGCTCTCGCCCGAGCTCTCACTGCGCTTGGATATGGACTCCACCTCCGCCATACCACGCTCGTAGGCCTCACGGTTGGCACGCATACGCTGCTCCGTAGCCTCCGCCGAGGAGTTGAGCGCAGCGGTGTTCGTGCCTCGGTCATCTTGCAGGTTCTCGTTCAGGGCATTCTCGTTTGAGGAGGTGTTGCGTATAGCGCTCCAATCAATCTTGGAGTTGGCACGTCGCACCTCCTCCGCCAGACGGTCACGCTCCTGTTCGAGCAGCTCGACGGTCGAGAGGTCGATATACATCCCCTGCGTGTGGGGTTTGCGCCCCATAAGTATCTTCGACGAGAAGAAGGCAATGCCCAGCGACAGATAGACTATCAGCGTGATACACAAGCCTATGCGATGGTCATACGCCCACCCTCCGACATCCTGCTTCCGCCCATCAAAGGGGAGTCGCAGCGGACGACGGCGAGGGCGTGGCGCAGCGGAGGACGAGGCAGAAGGTTGCCCCTCGGCCCCCGTCTTGCCCACCTGCTCATCCATCTTTTCGTCTTTTGTTGTCATACTACTTCCAATCTTTCATTCCGTCCTCCAACTCGGCTGTTATGATGCTGGTCATATTGGCGTGTGCCTTCCATCCTGTTGCACTCTTGTATTTGTTCCACGAGGCCTCCGGCACAAATATAGGGCAGGTCGCAATAGGCTCATGCGTCTGCGTCTGCTCGTTGTATTTGTAGAGGGCATAATCTCCGTACTTCGGCGGAGTTGTGGCATAACAAACCAGCGTTGTAATGCTGGTATCGTAGAATGCCAAGGCACCTATCTCCTTAATTTGGCAGCTCGTATTATTACCTATCGACACAGCAATCAGATTATCGCAATAGTAGAAGGCCTCATCCCCAATAACTTCAAGACTATTAGGCAGTTTGTAGAAGAAACAACTGCCTCTAAATGCTCGTTTACCAATACGTTTCAAGCCCTCGCTGAAAGTTATTTTTTCAATATACGAGCAACGATAAAACGCCTCTTCACCAATCTCGGTCACATTGCTGCCAATGGTAAGTTTGGTTACAAAGGAGTCGTCAAAGACGCCTATACCGACATTGCTGTTGAGTTCGACCTCCAAGTCAGTACCCAAGCCTGCGCCCCAGAAGATGGAGTCTCCAAACTCCTTCACGCCGCTACCGATGACAACCTTTTTAAGATTCTCGGCATTGGCGAATACAGCACTGCCCAACTCCTCGACGTGGTCAGGGATGGTCACCGACTCCAATTTCATTGACGAGAAGCTCAAAATGCTGCGAAGCGTGCCGTCAAAGGTTATCACACCCTTGCCTTCCGAATAGACGTTGGAGAGCACCGGTACATCAAAGACGCCGTCGTCAATAATCTTACCGTCGGTAGTGGTATAGTGGAGTTGTGTCTGCTCGCCATCCGAGGTGTAGCCACTCTGCGTGATTACAAGTTCGGTGGTCAGGTCGTACTTCGGACAACGGTATGTTACGGTCACCGAGCGAGACTCTGCCGTGAGGTTTGGCAACACCACCAGAATCTTATTATCCACACACATACCCGTCGCCGATACTGATGAGTCGGATGTGTAGATGTAGCACCAATCGGGCTCCGATACAGAGCCGTCATATAGGACATATAGGTATTCATGACCAATATTCGCTTCGAGGGTCAGGTCGAATGTTCCACCACGAGATGGAATATCACCAAACGACGACGGCGTAAGAAGTATATCTCGCTCCTGCTCGCACAGCTGCGTGATGCGTATCGTAATACTCTTTCCCGTCACGCTATCTGCCACGACAGCCTCGCCCGTGCGGGATTTTGTACCTCTATTAGATGATACCCAGAGATGGATTTCATCCCTTCTCACACCATCGAAAGAGAGCCAATCCTCGTACTTCTCATCCACGGTCCCCGAGATAGCATTATTATCGGTACATATTATCGTAAATATCAAGAGATCAGAATCATATCCCACAGTACGCTCCGGCTCGACGATGTCGAACAGAGGAGTCTCCTCGCCGCCTTCGCCGCCCTCTGTGCCATCACCGTTTTCGCCACCTTCACCCCCTTCGGAGCCGCTTTCGCCGTCCTCGCCGGTGCCGTCGCCGTTTTCTCCGCCTTCGGTACCTTCGCCCTCCGAGCCACCATCGTCGGTGCCGTCGCCCGGTGTAGTCTGCTCGGTATCGGAGCCGCCGGCATCACCCGTACCGGTGTTGTCAATATCGCTACTGCCCGGTGTGCAGGCAGCCAATGCAAAAAAGAGTGTCAAGACAAGAATGTGGAATCTCTTCATATCTGTACAAATAATACATTACTATTTGGCAAAGGTAATAATTTTCTGTAACAAAAATTTCGACTCCCGCACATTCTTTAACAAATAGGGATGCAGTTGTAGGTTTTTGGCAAAAATTTCCTATATTTGCGTAATATTTTGACACGCACACTTTTTAATAAACGTAAAAAGTAGAAAAAAGATGACAACAACACCATCTACCAAGCAACAGACGCTGCGTGCTCCTCTCACCTTCTCGGGCAAGGGTCTGCACACAGGCGTACAAGTGACAATGACGGTCAACCCGGCACCCGCCGACCACGGCATCCTCTTCCGTCGTACCGACGTTGAGGGTCAGCCGACAATACCCGCCCTGTGCGAATATGTCACCGACACCTCCCGTGGCACCACCATCGAGAGCAATGGCGTGCGAGTAAGCACCATCGAGCATATTATGTCCGCCCTCTGGACCCTCGGCGTAGATAATGCGCTGATAGATATCGACGGCCCCGAGACCCCTATAATGGATGGCTCGGCAAAGGCTTATGCCGAGAGCATCGAGCAGGTAGGCCTCGAAGAGCAGACGGCAGAGCGTCGCTACTACGAGGTGCGTGAGAAGCAGGTATATACCATCCCCGAGAAGGGTGTTGCAATAGTGCTCTACCCCGACGAAGAGTTCTCGGTATCGGTACACGTGGATTACAACTCGAAGGTCATCGGCAACCAGTACGCAACGTACCTGCCTGCCGACAACTACACCGAGCAGATTGCTCCGTGCCGCACCTTCGTCTTCCTGCACGAGTTGGAGCCACTGTTCAAGATGAACCTTATCAAGGGTGGCGACCTCGACAACGCCATCGTCGTAGTCGAGAACCCTGTCTCCGACGAGCAGCTCGACCACCTGAAAAAGATATTCAACAAGCAGGATATCCGTGTTACGGGTGGCTACCTGAACAACCTGCAACTGCGTGCCAATAACGAGTTGGCCCGCCATAAGCTCCTCGACCTGCTCGGCGACTTCGCCCTGCTGGGTATGCGCATCAAGGGCCGTGTGTGGGCTACCCGTCCGGGCCACTTCGCAAATACCGAGTTTATGAAGCAGATGGAGCGCACAATCCGCCGTGAGGGCGTGAAGCCACGCTTCAAGTATAACGCCAACCAGACTCCGGTGCTGGATATCAACCAGATACGCTCTATGCTGCCACACCGCTACCCGTTCCTGCTCGTGGATAGAGTATTCCACCTCGACGGCACAGCCATCGGCGGCATCAAGAACGTGACCACCAACGAGCCATTCTTCCAAGGCCACTTCCCGCAGGAGCCCGTTATGCCGGGCGTACTGCTCGTGGAGGCTATGGCGCAGTGCGGCGGTCTGCTCGTGCTTTCCACCGTGGAGAATCCGGAGGAGTACTCGACCTACTTCCTGCGCATCGACAACGTGCGCTTCAAGCATAAGGTTACGCCGGGCGACACACTCCAATTCGAGTGCGAGCTGGCAGGGCCTATGCGCCGTGGCATAGCAACAATGCTCTGCAAGACCTTCGTGGGCGACACGCTGGTATGCGAGGCGGAGCTGATGGCACAGATTGCAAAGACAACAAAATAGTAATACCCACAAAAACAGAAGATTATGATTAGCAACCTCGCTTACGTTCACCCCGATGCACAGCTGGGTAACAACGTGACCGTCGAGTCTTTCGCCTACATCGCCGGCGACGTAGTCATCGGCGACGACTGCTGGATAGGCCCCGGCGCCGTTATCCACGATGGCGCACGCATAGGCAAACGATGCAAGATTCACACGGCAGCCTCCATCTCCTGCCTCCCGCAGGACTTGAAGTTCGCCGGTGAGAAGACCACCGCCGAGATTGGCGACGACAACGACATCCGTGAGTATGTAACCATCAGCCGAGGCACCGCCTCCCGTGGCAAGACCGTGGTGGGCAACGGCAACCTCCTTATGGCGTATGTTCACGTGGCTCACGACGACGTTGTGGGCAGCCACTGCGTGATAGCAAACCGCTGCTCGTTGGCAGGTGAGGTCGAGGTTGGCGACTGGGTAGTCATCGGAGGCCACGCCGCCGTGCACCAGTGGTGCCGCATCGGCGACCACGCAATGATTCAGGGTGGCGCACTCGTACACAAGGATGTGCCTCCATTCATCACCCTGCGTAGCGACACGCTGTCATTCGCCGGCATCAACAAGATAGGCCTCTCCCGCCGTGGCTATACGCCGGAGCAGATAGAGACCATCCACAACGCTTGCCGACTCCTCTTCCAGAGCGACATGAACTACCTGCACGCCTGCGAGGAGGTCGAGAAGCAGCTACCACCATCGCCGGAGCGTGATGCGCTGTTGGAGTTCATCCGCACCTCGCAGCGAGGCATCATCAAGCCTTACACCTCCGCCCACTAACCGAGGGGGGGGGCAGGCTGTGCGCAGGTCGTACACCGATTGTGTGCAAATTGTGCGCAGACGATAACAGCAAATGACACCGCCGACCCTTGTCGGCTCGAATAACCTTGGCGCAACATTCCGTTTAGGGGTGTTGCGCCTTGTTTTTTCGGCGCAACGGGCTTGGCGCAACGAAAGGTCAAGTAAGGTCACGCAACCTGCGGTTGCTTTAAGGTCGAGTAAGGGCAGGCGCAGAAGTGACACTCTACCCCACTCTCCAATCTCCCACAACCTCCTTAATCTACCTTACCAGACCTTAATTGACTTTCCCCCTACGTGGGTATCGTTTTCGATACCCACGTAGGGGGGGGGGGAACGACGTGCAAAGAGGGGTGTGCAGAAGGGGACTTGGCGCAAAGGTAAAGGTTGTTAAAGGTGATTAAAGGTAATTAAGGGGAACGCAAGCGATTTTGTGGGCCGGTCGTAAGAGTCCGCAATCTCTCGGCGCAACATTAACTACCCTTAATATCCCTTAACTCCCTTAATAGCCATTAAACTTGTGCGCCTCCTTTTGCGCAACATAAGGTCAATTAAGGTCAAGCGAGAAGGGAGTTTAAGGAATTTAGGGAATTTAAGGGTAGTAATCTTGGCATCCCTTAAACTCCCCAATCTCATTAAAATCCCTAATTTCCCACCAGCACAAACCTAAAAATCATTTTAAGTGATGAGTTGCAACGCTCGCCGATATTCGAAGCGATGGGACATACTTAGCGTATTTCCCATTGCTGAGAATGAGGTAGCGGAAGCAAATCGCTCTTAAAATGGTTTTCTACCCACCTGCACAACAAAAAATCATTTTAAGGAGGTAGTTACAACGCTCGGCGGATGACGAGGCGATGGGCTGTACTCGGCGTACTGCCCATTGACGAGGAAGCCGTTAGCGGCAGTAAATACCCCTTAAAATGATTTTTATAAACAACAAACCGACACTCCAAAAAAAAAGGAATGCCGGTTATATTGTTGCAACCGTAATCGCTTGTGCGATTTAGTTGTACTTGAATGTAGCCTCGTCAGATACAGTCAACTTCTTACGTCCCTTTGCACGACGTGCTGCCAAAACCTTACGGCCGTTAGCAGTAGCCATTCTTGCACGGAAGCCGTGCTTGTTGATTCTCTTGCGACGGGAAGGCTGGTAAGTTCTCTTCATTGCCATAATAGTATCGTTTTTATTGTTTTGTATTCAAATTCAACAGCATAAAACACTTTATGCGGAGTGCAAAGGTACAACGAAAATTTAATTTTACAAACTTTTCTTATTTTTTACCCTCAATTTTCGCAAAAAAAAGCCTTTCAGCCATCTACTTCTGCTCCTCGAAGAGGTCTATTTCGCCCTGCTCCACCTTCCGATACATTGCGCTGAGCTCGGCAATCACGGGCGACACATACTCCAACGTGTCGGTCACCGCCTTCTCGCCGCCGCCCTTTATGCGGTAGAGCATCGTGGCGTATAGGGCACGGAAGCATATCTCGGTATCGCTCATCTCACGGTTGCCCAACGTCGTGCGCAGGGTTGGCAGAAATGGTGCAAGGGCCGAGAATGTCTGTCGGTAGTGCGCCCCCACGGGCAGCTCCATCAGTTGCAGGTGGAGGTTGTGCATATCGGCTATAAGGTGCAGCGTATGGTTGAGGTGTCCGCCCTGCTCCTTACCCTCCTCACGCAGGAGGTTGGCGATGTCGAGGTACCAGAGCAGGAAGAGTTCACGGTTCTGCTCGGGCAGGTTGCGGGGAGCCACAAGTTGCGAGTATATAGCCTCGGGGCTGAACTGCAAGGCACGTAGCAGGTCCTCTATCTGCCAGAGGTAGAGGATGTATTCTGCGATATTCTCCTTGCGGCGTGCTTGAGCGATATCCATACTTTTCAGGTTTAATTTTTGCAAAGGTACGATTTTTCTTTCGGCTTTTCTCATATTTTGCTAATTTTGTCCTCTGTAACGAAGAATTTATGGCAACAACATCCAAGATACTTGAAGGGCTGAACGCAGCGCAGCACGATGCTGTGGTGAACTACGAGGGCCCCTCGCTGATTATTGCCGGAGCGGGTTCCGGCAAGACCCGTGTGCTCACCTCCCGCATCGCTTATATGATAGAGCAGGGGGTGCGCCCCGAGAGCATCCTTGCGCTCACCTTTACCAACAAGGCGGCGAAGGAGATGCGTGAGCGTATCGAGGCCATGGTGGGTCCGCAGAGCAGATATATACGTATGGGCACCTTCCACTCGGTCTTTGCCCGCATCCTGCGTGAGAATGCCGAGCGTATGGGTTACCCGCAGGCATACACCATCTATGAGAGCAACGATGCCAAGAACCTGATAAAGACCATAATCAAGGAGCGCAACCTCTCCGACGAGAAGTATAAGCCGGGCCATATCGCCTCCCGCATCTCCTCGGCCAAGAACAGCCTCATCACCCCGGGAGCATATATGGCAAGCACCACGCTCGCCACGGAGGACAGACAGCGACAGATACCGGAGATGGGGACCATATACCTCGAATACTGCAAGCGATGCAAGCAGAACGGGGCGATGGACTTCGACGACCTGCTCTTGCAGACCAACATCCTGTTCAGGGACTTCCCGCAGGTGCTCGCCGAGTATCAGGAGCGCTTTCGGTACCTGCTCGTGGATGAGTATCAGGATACCAACTTCGCACAATATACCATCATACGCCGTCTGGCGTTGAAGTACCCCAACGTCTGCGTTGTGGGCGACGATGCGCAGAGCATCTACTCGTTCCGAGGTGCGAAAATCGAGAACATCCTCTCCTTCCAGCGTGACTACCCCGATGCCAAGATATACAAGTTGGAGCAGAACTACCGCTCGACCAAGACCATCGTGGATGCCGCCAATTCGGTCATCAACCACAACGCCCGCCGTATGAAGAAGCGATGCTTCTCGGAGGGCGAGCAGGGCGAGAAGATACGCATCTTGAAGGCCTACACCGACCGTGAGGAGGCCGATATGATTGTGAGCGACCTGCGTGACAAGGTGCGCACGGCGGGCGACGAGTGGAGCGAGGTGGCAATCCTCTACCGCACCAACAACCAATCGCAGGCGTTGGAGGATGTGCTGCGCCGCAAGGCGATACCATACCGTATATATAAGGGCAACTCCTTCTACGACCACAAGGAGATACGGGATATGCTCGGCTACATACGCCTAATCATTAACCCTCGTGACGACGAGGCCTTCAAGCGCATCATCAACACCCCTGCCCGAGGTATCGGAGCAACGTCGGTGGAGCGCATTGCCGCCATAGCGCAGAGCCGAGGTACGTCGATGTGGGATGCCGTGGATGCTCTGGTGGGGATGCAGAGCGACGACCCTACGGAGAAGGCCGTTGCCCGCAAGGTGGCGGAGTTCGTGGCACTCATACGCGAGTTGTCGCTCGCCCGTGAGGCGAAGGGTCTGTACGACTTCGGCTTGGAGGTCGCCACCCGCTCCGGCATACTGCAATCTTACCGTATGCTCAACACGCCGGAGGCGCAGAGTGCCGTCGATAATATCGAGGAGCTGCTCAACACGCTCCAACTCTTCAACGAGCAGGTCGAGGCGGAGATTCGTGCCGGCGAGCGAGAGGAGTTCGACAAGGCAACCATCGAGGAGTGGCTCTCGGGGCTGATGCTTATGTCGGATATGGACAACGAGGAGGAGGATGGCAACAACAAGGTTACGCTGATGACCGTACACTCCGCCAAAGGTCTGGAATACAAGTATGTATATATAGTAGGCTGCGAAGAAAACCTCTTCCCGTCGATGCAGGCGATGGAGGATATCGACGGCTTGGAGGAGGAGCGTCGCCTCTTTTATGTGGCCCTGACACGTGCCAAGAGTCTGGCTACCCTCTCCTGCGCCGAGATGCGCTTCAAGTGGGGCAATATGGAGTTCTCACGCCCGAGTCGTTTCCTCTCGGAGATTGACCCGCAGTATGTGGATAGCGACTTCGACCTGAAACCTGCCCGCCGCAGTGCTACGAACCTCGGCGAGGATGGCGAGTCGGCCCTCGATGCCCTGCGCCGTCGCTTCGACTACCGCTACCAGCAGAAGGGGACCCCACAGGGAGCCTCCACACAGAGACCGCAGCCGACCCGGAGTCCATACGCCTCGCCACAACGTCCTGCGCCGGAGCCACCACGCCCGACCATCGACACCTCGAAGATGCGCCGAGTGAACACCTCGACAACGGGCACCGTGACCTCTGCTCCGTGCGACTACGCCGTGGGCGATGTCGTTCAGCACACAACATTCGGTCGTGGAGTCATACGGGACGTCACCCCATTGGCTACCGACCATAAGATTACGGTAGAGTTTGGCGCACCGCACGGCTCCAAGACCCTTATCGCCCGATTGGCAAAACTAACAAAACTGTAAGAGAGATATGTCAGCCCCCCTCGTATCGGTCTGTATGACCACATACAACCACGAAGAGTACCTCGCACAAGCCATTGAGAGCGTTCTTGCACAGCAGACCTCCTTTGGCGTGGAGTTGCTTCTGGGCGAGGATTGCAGCACCGACACCACCCCCGCCATCTGCCGAGCCTACGCCGAGCAGTACCCCGAGCGGGTGCGCATCATAACCTCGGAGCACAATGTCGGCTGGCGAGAGAACTATCGCCGCACGATAGCCTCCGCACGTGGCAAGTATGTAGCTATGTGCGACGGCGACGACCTGTGGAGCGACACGGACAAGTTGCAGGTGCAGACGGAGTGGTTGGAGGCTCACCCCGAGTGCGGAATGTGCTACACCCGCTCCGAGCGTGTGGATGAGGCGCAGGGCATACGCAGCATATACCCTCCGCAGGGTGGCCACGAGGATTTTTCGTCAATGCTACGCCTGAACACCGCCGAGAACTGCACCACGGTAGCCCGCAAGGGCCTCATTGAGCAGTACTACACCGAGGTACGCCCCGACCTGCACCCCGAGTGGCTCACCGACGACCTGCCTATGTGGCTGTGGTTTGCGGCCAACTCGCAGATTAAATTTATAGACCGCATAACGGCCGTGCACCGCATTGTGACGGGGAGTGTCAGCCACGGCAGAGATTTGCGCAAGCGCATCGCCTTCTGCGACTCGCTGTACGAGATAATGCTGTGGTTTAATGAGCGTTACGGCAACAACAAGGAGCGTTACAGCATCCTTCGCCGTGCCCATCGTGAGGCCATGTGGGCACTCGCCATCGAGGGCTCGCTCCGTGAGCTATGCCGTCGTTGGTGGAGCGATGTACACAGAACGCCCCGTCTGCTGCTCTGCCCCGATGCGCTGAAAATAGTAATCAAAAAACGACTTCTGAAACTATGACCCTCAAAGAGCGATACGAAAACATCATAGCCTACTTCTTGGAGAGTATGCCCGTGGCGGAGAGTGAACTCAACTACGGCAACCCCTACGAGTTGCTCGTTGCGGTGATTCTCTCGGCGCAGTGCACCGACAAGCGTGTCAATATGACCACGCCGGCACTCTTCGAGGCCTTCCCGACACCGCAATCTATGGCGGCAGCGACGGCCGAGCAGATACTGCCCTACATCAGCAGCATCTCCTACCCCAACAATAAGGCGAAGAACCTCGCCGCTATGGCACGTATGCTCTGCGACGAGTTTGGGGGCGAGGTGCCCGACGATATAGAGCAGATGATGCGCCTGCCCGGCGTGGGTCGCAAGACGGCGAATGTCGTGGGTGCGGTCATCTGGGGCAAGGAGGTTATGCCGGTAGATACCCACATCTTCCGAGTCTCGGCACGCATAGGGTTGAGCCGAGGGGCGAAGACTCCACGCCAGACCGAACTACAACTCGAAAAGCATATCCCGTCGCACCTATTGCCGATAGCCCACCACTGGCTGCTGCTGCACGGCCGATACGTCTGCACGGCCCGCTCACCCAAGTGCAACAAGTGTGGCATTGCGACGTGGTGCACCACTTTCAAGCGTCAAAACGGACACTCGGCTACACTAAAAGAACGTAACTAATTCGCATATATGCCGATATTCCCGTTTTTTTATTATCTTTGCAATTATGAATATATCAAAAAGCGGAATAGAGGCTCTTAAAGCGATGCTCGCCGAGCTAAAGAGGATTGCAATTTTGTCGCATACCAACCCCGATGGTGATGCCCTCGGCTCTTCGTTGGCGTTGGCGGAGACACTCCGCTCGACGGGCCATACGGTGTATTGCATCGTTCCAAACCGATTCCCATACTACTTGAAGTGGATTCCGGGGTCGGAGAGCATCATCGTGCACTCGCTCGACAAGGAGCAGCGTGCCGAGCAGGTCATCTCGGAGGCGGATATCATCATCTGCGCCGATATGAGTGCCATCTCCCGCCTCGAAAAGCTCAGCGAGGTCATCGAGCAGAATACTACGGCCCGACGGGTGCTGGTGGACCACCACCTCAACCCCGAGCAGGGCTTCGACGTGATATTCTCGCACCCCGAGTCATCGAGCACGGCGCTGGTTATGTACCACATCATCGTCGAATTGTTCGGCAAGCAGGCCATCTCGAAGCGTATTGCCGAGCAGTTGTACGTGGGTATTATGACCGACACGGGCAACTTCGCCTTCTCATTCCTCACGCCGGAGCTCTTCCGTGTGGTGGCCGAACTCGCCGAGACAGGCATCGACATCCCGACCCTCTATAACAACGTCTATAACTCCTTCACCGAGGGTCGTGCCCGACTCTTCGGCTACGTCATCAACCGCAAGATGAAGACGCTGCTGCAAGGCCGTGTGGCATACCTCTCGCTCACCGAGGAGGAGATGCGTCGCCACTGGTTCCAGCAGGGCGACAGCGAGGGTTTCGTGAACTATCCGCTCACAATCAAGAAGATGAAGATGTCGGCGATGTTCTCCGAGCAGCAGGGCTTTATCCGCATATCGTTCCGCTCTCGTGGCAACGTCGATGTCAATACCTTTGCCCGCAGATACTTCAACGGCGGTGGCCACAAGAACGCTGCCGGCGGCAAGTCTTTCGACCCTATGGAGCAGACCATACAACGCTATATCGAGGCTGTGAACGAGTATCACGACGAGGGGTTAGTATAACTTAAAAACCGACGAGAAAGATGTTCAAAACATATCTCCGCCTTTTAGGCTTCGCAAAACCGATAAGCCGCTACGCCGTGCCCTACTTCTTCTTTGCGGCACTGCACGCCATATTCAACACGGCGACCTACGCACTGATAATACCTATCCTGAACACGATGTTCGACAAGGGCTTTGCCTTTGTGCCTACATACACACCACCGCAGATTGCCTTCAACAACGAGGCGCTGACACAGTGGCTCAACTACCTCTACACGTCGCTCTTCGGCACGGAGTTCAGTATGACCCGCATCCTCGGCCTCCTCTCGGTGATTGTCGTGTGCGCCAACGTGATGAGCAACCTCTTCCGCTACCTGAGTGCCTATACGGTGGAGTGTCTGCGCACCCGCAGCCTGCAACGTATGCGTAACGAGATGTTCGACAACGTGATAGGTATGAACGTAGGCTTTTTCAGCGAGCAGCGCAAGGGCGACATCATCTCGAAGATTACCTCCGACGTGGGCACCGTACAGTTCTGCATCACCAACACGCTGCAAGTGGCATTCCGTGAGCCGTTCCTTATCATCGGCTACCTGGTACTGATGCTCAAAGTGTCGTGGGAGTTGGCTCTCTTCGCCGTGCTCTTCCTCCCTATCGTGGGTGTTATCATCGGCGGCATCGTCAAGCGTCTGCGCCATCCGGCAAGCCGTAGTCAGCAACGCATAGGCGATATGGTCAGCGTGCTCGACGAGTCGCTCGGCGGCATCAAGATTATCAAGACCTACACCGCCGCAGAGTATATCAAGGAGAAGTTCCACGCCATCAACGCCGAGATTTCGGAGCTGATGCTCTGGATGGCACGTCGCCAGCAGTTGGCATCGCCGATGAGCGAGTTCCTCGGCATCTCCGCCGTGGGTGTCATCCTCTGCTTCGGAGGCTCGCTCGTGACCAAGGGGTCGCTGAGCGCCGCAGGATTCATCGCCTTCATCGCCGCCTTCTCGCAGATTACCCGTCCGGTACGCTCCTTCATCGACCAGTTTGCCAACATCAACCAAGGTGTGGCTGCCGGCGAGCGTATCTTCTCCATCATAGATGCCAAGAGCGAGATTCAGGATGCCCCGTCAGCTCGCACCTTCGAGGGCTTCAAGCATAAGGTCGAGTTCCGCAACATCTGCTTCTCGTACGACGGGGAGCGTGAGATTCTGCACAACATCTCCTTCGACATAGCCAAGGGCGAGACCGTTGCCCTTGTAGGCCCTTCGGGCGGTGGCAAATCGACACTCAGCGAGCTTATGCCACGCTTCTACGACCCACAGCAGGGCGACATCCTCTTCGACGGAGTATCTATCAAGGAGTTCTCGCAGGAGAGCCTGCGCAAGTATATGAGCCTCGTGTCGCAGGATACGGTGCTCTTCAACGACACCATCGAGAGCAATATCGCCCTCGGCAAGGAGGGTGCCACCCACGAGGAGATTGTCGCAGCGGCAAAGGTTGCCAATGCCCACAACTTCATCATGGAGGCTCCGGAGGGGTACCAAACCAACATCGGCGACCGTGGCTCCAAGCTCTCGGGCGGACAGCGACAGAGGTTGAGCATCGCACGTGCCGTGCTCAAAAATCCGGAGTTCCTGATTCTTGACGAGGCAACCTCGGCACTCGACACCGAGAGCGAGAAGCTGGTGCAGGAGGCACTCACCTCACTGCTCCAAGGTCGCACTTCGGTGGTCATCGCCCACCGCCTCAGCACCATACACAACGCCAACAAGATTCTGGTTATCGACGGCGGTCGCATAGCCGAGCAGGGCACTCACGAGGAGTTGATGGCCCTTGGCGGAATATATGCTAAACTTATTGAGATGCAGAGCGTTGCATAACTAAAAAAGATACGAAGATGAGAAGAGTTATCAATCCGTGGATTGGAGAGGAGGGATACCACTGCTACGGCTGCGACCCGCACCATAGCTCCGGTTTGAAGATGGAGTTCTACGAGGATGGCGAATATATCGTCTGCCGCTGGGAGCCGACAATCGAATTTCAGAGCTGGCTCGACACGTTGCACGGCGGCGTGCAGGCGACCCTGCTCGACGAGTTGTGCGGCTGGGTCATCTCCCGAAAGTTGCAACGCAGTGGCGTGACCTCCCGAATGGAGATGCGCTACCGCAAGCCCGTGCGCCTCTCGGAGGGCACCATATACCTGCGGGCGAAGATGGTCGAGCAACGTCGCAACATCATCACCGTCGAGGGGTCGCTATATAACTCGGCGGGCGAACTCTGCACCGAGGCCACCTGCATCTACTTCCTTGTGACAAGCTCGAATGTTCCCGTGCGAGAGTACACCCTCGCCGAGGAGGAGGTAGCTCCATTCGAGGTGTGGCAAAAGGTGAAGTAGGGACGCAGGTAAGAGGTGAAGCAGGAGCGCAGGCAGGAAAACCATCTTTGTTCGCTTCTGGATGTTTGTTGCACAATAATTATTAAGGTAATGATGCAAAAAGCGGCGCTTTTTGCATCATTACCATTATTAACAGAACGGTCAAAACACGACTTTACCTCCCTCTATCCCTCCACGATAATTCCGCCACCCAGCACCACATCATCACGATAGAATACGGCGGCTTGACCTGCGGCGATAGCGGCGAGTGGCTCGTGCAGACAAACTTGCAGGGTGTTGTCAGGCAGCAGGGTTACGGTGCAACGATTCGACTGCTTGCGATAGCGAATTTTGACAATCACATCGTCCCGTCCCAGAAGGAGCGACGGGTTGATGATGTTCCAACTCTTCAAACGCATCTGTGTACGTTCCAGCGACTTCAAGTCACCAAGCACCACCCTATTCTCCGAGGGGATAATCTCCTTCACGAAGACCGCCCGATTCAGGTCAATGCCCAACCCTCTCCTCTGTCCGATGGTATAGAACGGATAGCCCTCGTGCCAAGCTATGAAGTTACCATCTTCATCGACAAATTTGCCCTTTCGGATAGACTCTGACGGGACATTATCCCGAATAAATGTGCGATAATCCATCGGGCAGAAGCAGACCCCAAGGCTGTCCCTCTTCCGAGCGACTTTCAGGAACCCACGCTCCCGAGCAATCTCACGGACACGCTGCTTCGTAAGGTCGCCCATCGGCAGCAGCATCCGCTCCAAGACCTCTTGTGGCAGGCCCCACAAGAAGAACGACTGGCTCTTCTGCGGGTCGGCACCGTCAATGATGTGCCAATGCTCCCCGATGCGCTGCTTCCGAACATAGTGTCCCGTAGCCAGATGATAAATCCCCATCTCGTCGGCCAGCCGGCGGAGCAGAGGCCACTTCAAGAGGTTGTTGCACAGAGTACAAGGCACCGGTGTATGACCATCCATATACTCACGGATGAAGTAGTCGATGACGACCGACCGGAAGAGCTCTCGCTGGTCAGAGATAATGTGCGAGATTGCGAGCCGACGGCACAAATCACGAGCATCGTCCAGATACTCTGTGCAGCCCTCCCTCTCGTAAAAACGGAAGGTCACGCCCACCACCTCATATCCGGCCTCTTGCAGCAGCAGAGCAGCCACAGAGCTGTCCGTGCCTCCGCTCATCCCCAATAAAACTCTTCTGTTCGACTCCATACCCACAAAGATAGTTACAATCTGCGAAAGTAGCACAATTGCGTAGGCGATATCCGCCCGCTGCATCAGATAATAACAGAAGAAAGGCCTCGCACGGTCGAACGATATTGAGGCTCCTGCGACCTTACGAGAGTCCCCTATGCCCCTTTTCCTCCTTTATCGTTGCGCAGCCCGTCCCTATCGGCAGAGCCTCCTGCGGTAATCCATAGGCGAGAGGCCGGTTATGCGCTTGAAGTATTTACCAAAGACCGACTGCGAGGGGAAGTTGAGGGCATAGCTTATCTGCTGGATGGTCATATCGGTCGTCGAGAGCAAGAGTTTCGCCTCCGTGACCACATACTCCTCGATACGCTTCAAGGCGGATTGGCCGCTCGTGCGTTTCAGCACCTGCGAGAGGTACTTCGGGGTGACGCACAACTGCCGAGCATAAAACTCCACGCCCCGCTCACGAGCGTAGTGGCTGCGCAGCAACTCCTCAAACCGCTCCGCCAGCAGCTCGCTCCCCGAGCGGGGCCTGACCTGCGTGAGGGAGTGGCGCATATGGGTATAGCCGTAGAACATCGAGAGGGTCAGGTGTTTGGCGGCTTCGAGTTTGAACTGTCTATGTGGCGAGCGCATAAGGTTTGCAAGCAGAGCGAAGTAGGCATCGTAAATCGCCAAGTCACCGCTCAAATCCATAATAGGGTTGCCGACAACCTGCTTGTAGAGGTTGCTCACCACCCCTTGCTCATAGAATAGCTCCTGCGAGAAGTTCTGCGACATCACCATCGCCGTAACCTCTATATCGTCGCTGCAATCAAGCAGCTGATAGACCTGCTCCGCAAGGATGACCATCATACAGGGCGCATTGACGGCATACTCTCGCATATCAATCCTCACACGGCTACGCCCCCGACGTATAAATATTGCCGTGGTCACATCGTTGCGAATCGGCACACCGGCATACTCGAAGTAGCGGTCACGCTTCACAATCACGAGGTCATTGCCGATGCGGCTGCCGGAGTCAATCTCCCGTTCAATCTTATGTCGCCATTGACGATAGCCTGCGCTTCATACCATATCCGAGGGGTTTATATTTTGTGGTAAATATACCCATTTTGCACGTATATTCATACTCTTTAAGCGAAAAATGGGGAAAAACATACCAACTATCGAGAAATATGGGCCACCGCACGGCCCTTTATACCCCGAACTTTGCACCATCAAACATTTATAGATTATGAGCGAGTACAAGTTGAAAACAGGGGAGGTAGAGCAGAAGGTTGTCGATACCTACAAGAAGATTGAGAATGGCGTCGTGTCAGGCTATCAGACTGTCGAGCAGAGCGTTGTGTCGGGCTATCAAGCCGTCGAGGATGCTGTTGTCGGAGCCTACAACAAGGTGGAGGATAAGTTCGTCGAGAGGTTTCTTGACAAGCAGGAGTAGAGACCATATCAACTAAAAAGAGAAACCTACCCAACATCTGTTAGGTAGGTTTTCTTTATCCTCTCCGCAGAGAGGCTATGCTTCGGCGAGATTACTCTGCGTGACCGTTAGAACCGAGTACGTTCACAATCTTGTGGATGTACTGCTTCTTCATATTGTCACGAGCAGGGCCCAAGTACTTACGTGGGTCGAACTCTGCCGGCTTGGTAGCAAATACCTCACGGATAGCAGCAGTCATCGCCAGACGAGAGTCAGAGTCGATGTTAATCTTGCAAACTGCGCTCTCGGCAGCCTTACGCAACTGCTCCTCAGGAATACCTACGGCAGCCTTCAATGCACCGCCATACTTGTTGATAGTCTCAACCTCCTCCTGTGGTACCGACGACGAGCCGTGGAGCACGATAGGGAATCCAGGCAACTCCTTCTCGATGTCAGCCAATACGTCGAATGCCAATGGCGGTGGTACGAGGCGACCTGTCTGTGGGTCGAGAGTGCACTGCTCAGGAGTGAACTTGTAAGCACCGTGCGAAGTACCGATAGAGATTGCAAGCGAGTCGCAACCGGTCTTGGTTACGAAATCAACAACCTCCTCAGGCTTGGTGTAGTGGCTCTCCTCTGCGCAAACGTCATCCTCAACGCCTGCCAATACGCCGAGCTCGCCCTCAACGGTCACGTCGAACTGGTGAGCATACTCTACAACCTTCTTTGTGAGAGCTACGTTCTCATCATAAGGAAGGTGCGAGCCGTCAATCATCACGGACGAGAAGCCCATATCGATACAGCTCTTGCAGGTCTCGAAGCTATCACCGTGGTCGAGGTGAAGCACGATTTCAGGCTTCTCCCAACCGAGCTCCTTTGCGTACTCAACTGCGCCCTCTGCCATATAACGGAGCAGAGTCTGGTTAGCGTAGTTACGAGCACCCTTCGACACTTGAAGGATTACCGGCGACTTTGTCTCGGCTGCTGCCATAATGATTGCCTGCAACTGCTCCATATTGTTGAAGTTGAATGCAGGAACGGCGTAACCGCCCTTGATTGCCTTTGCAAACATCTCACGAGTGTTTACAAGACCAATTTCCTTGTAAGAAATCATAGTTGTTTGTCTTTTATTGTTAAATGAATTGAACTATTCTTGCGTTTTGCGTGCCAAAATTACTAAAAATTTTGCAATTACGCTACTACCAACGTGCTAAAATACCAAATTATAAATAAATACCACGGTCAGCAGCAGTGGGCAGACCCATCGCAGCAGCACCACAAGCAGCGGGAAGAGCCTTGCACGCAGTGTGCCGTGGTTCGAGATTTCGTCCTCGAAATCCTTGCGGCAGAAGACCCAGCCGGCAAATATCGCCGTGAGCAATCCGCCCAGAGGCATCAGCCAGTCGGCGGTGATGGCATCGAAGGCATCGAAGAGCTCTCCCGACCAGAGGCACAGCGCCGAGAAGAGCACCGTGACCAGCGATACGATGCGTGCCGACCACTTGCGCTCGATGTTGTGGTTCTCCTGCAAATATTGTGTCAGCACCTCGTGGAACGATATTGTCGAGGTGAGGGCCGCCATCGAGATAAGGAGGAAGAATATCGCCGACCATAGTTGCG
Source organism: Alistipes sp. (assembly GCA_017483225.1). Lineage (GTDB taxonomy): Bacteria > Bacteroidota > Bacteroidia > Bacteroidales > Rikenellaceae > Alistipes. Next base: position 33,710 of record JAFULF010000025.1, on the reverse strand, counting down.
GCATAGGCATATCGGCAAAGATGAACGGAAGGGTCTCGAAGATGAGCGTCGGGCCCTGTGTAGGCTCCAACCCCTCGACACTGAACACCGCAGGAAAGATGACCATACCCGAGAGCACGGCGACCATAAGCGTCATACCACCCACCGACATCGCCGTAGAGGTCAGGTTTGTACCCTCCTTGAAGTACGACGAGTAGGCAATCATACACCCTAAACCGATGGAGAGGGAGAAGAAGGCCTGACCTATGGCGCAGACTATCGTGTCAAAGTTGAAGGCCTTGCCGAAGTCGGGCTTGAAGAGAAACGAGTAGCCCTCCTCCACGCCCGGCATCATCGCCGCTCGCACCGCCATAGCCACGAGCATCACAAGCAGTGCCGGCATCATCACCTTCGAGGTGCGCTCCAAGCCGTTCTGCACGCCCATAACCACGATAATATGCGTAAGCAGGATAAATATCAGGGTGTAGAGTGGCTCCTGCCACGAGTCGCAGAAAGTTGTGAACGAGAGGTGGAAATCGGTCCCGCTATACAGCGAGCCATCCACCGAGGCGACGAAGTAGTAGAGCGCCCAGCCCGCCACGATATAGTAGAAGCCCGATATGAGCAATGAGACGATGACGCTGTTGTAGCCGAGCCACTTCCAATGCTTCGACAGCTGCTCGTAAGCCTTCACCGGACTTTTGCGGGTATGCGTGCCGATGGCAAACTCCGCCAGCATCACCGGCATACCGACAAGAAGCATACTGAGCAGGTACATCAAGATAAATGCACCGCCACCATTTTCGCCGGTCATATACGGGAATCTCCATATACTGCCCAGCCCGACAGCACTACCTGCCGATACAAGTATAGCCCCAATCTTGGAGCCAAACGAATCTCTCTTCTTATCCATAACCTAACCTTTTTTAGACGGGCACCCCATCTGCCCCTCCTGCTCCCTATGCAGAGAGCATCTCACTAACCATTTTCTCCACCCTCCCCTATTCGGAGGGCACCGCACTAACCTTTTCTTCTCTTTCCCTTACTCGGAGAGTGACTCACTAACCATCTGCCCCTCTTGTTCCTCTTGTTCCTCTTGTTCCTCTTGCTCCTTTCGCCCTTCTCGCTCCTCTTGGCTCTCTCGCCCCTTACTCGCCCCTTACTCGCCCCTTACTCGGAGAGTGTTACACTAACCTTTGCCACCTTGCCTCCCAGCGGAGGTGCAATCTTTGTCACCCGACACTCTACGCCTGCGATTTGTGGAAATCGCAGACGCAGGGCGCAGATTATGTTTTGTGCCACACGCTCAATGGTGTGCTGTGTCACGGCCATCTGCTCACGTACCACCTCATATACGGTGAGGTAGTTCACCGCCAGCGTCACGTCGTCACGCTCGGCAACCTCGCCCAGCTCGGCGCTGATGCGCAACGACACCTCGAAGTGGCTTCCCGTGCGCTGCTCCAAGTCGTAGCAGCCGTGAAAGGCGTGGAAGTCCATCCCTTCGAGCGTTATGGTATATAGCCTCCGGTCGCTCATCCTACTCGACAGTGACCAGATAGTAGTTCTTCTTACCCTTCTGCACCAGCAGGTACTTGCCGGCGATAAGGTCGTCAGCAGTCACCGTGCGTGCAATGTCGGCAACCTTCTCCTTGTTGAGGGATACGCCACCGCCCTGAATCATCTTGCGGCACTCACCCTTCGATGGGAAGACCTGCGTCTTCTCGGCGCAGAGGTCGATAAACGAACAGCCGAGGTCTGCCGTCGAGATGGTAAACTGCGGCACGCCATCAAAGACCTGCAACAGCGTCTGCTCGTCAAGACGGCGCAGAGCCTCCGACGTAGCCTGACCGAAGAGTATGCCCGATGCCTCGACAGCCTTCTCATACTCCTGGGCCGAGTGAATCATCGTCGTAACCTCCTTGGCGAGTCGCTTCTGCAACACACGCAGGTGCGGAGCCTCCTCGTGCTCGGCGATGAGAGCCTCGACGGTCTCACGGTCCAGCAGCGTGAATATCTTGATATATCGCTTTGCATCCTCGTCGCTCACGTTGAGCCAGAACTGGTAGAACTTGTACGGAGATGTGTAGCGTGGGTCGAGCCATACGTTGCCGCTCTCGGTCTTACCAAACTTCGTACCGTCGGCCTTGGTGATGAGCGGGCAGGTGATTGCGAAGGCCTCTGCCTCCGAGCCGAGCTTGCGGCGTATGAGCTCCGTACCCGTGGTGATGTTACCCCACTGGTCGGCACCTCCGAGTTGCACCTTGCAGTTCATCGTCTGGTAGAGGTGCAGGAAGTCATAGCCCTGCAACAGCTGATATGTAAACTCGGTGAAGGACATACCGTCGCCCTCGCCGTTGAAACGCTTCTTCACCGAATCCTTCGCCATCATATAGTTTACGGTGATGCACTTGCCGATATCACGGGCGAAGTCGAGGAACGAGAACTCCTTCATCCAGTCGTAGTTGTTCACCATCAGCGCCGCATTCTCCGCATCCGAATCGAAGTCTATCAACTTGGCAAGCTGCGCCTTGATAGCCTCCTGATTGTGGCGCAGAGCCGCCTCGTCAAGCAGATTACGCTCCTGCGACTTACCACTCGGGTCGCCAATCATACCCGTAGCACCTCCCACCAACGCAATTGGGCGGTGGCCACACATTTGCAGATGTTTGAGAATCATCACACCCACCAAGTGACCAATATGCAACGAGTCGGCCGTAGGGTCGATACCCAAATATGCGGTTGTCATCTCCTTATTGAGCTGCTCCTCGGCTCCCGGCATAATCGTATGAATCATACCTCGCCACTGCAACTCCTCAACAAAATTCTTTCTTCCCATATTTTATTCGGTTTTTCTATATTTTCTTATCTATCACGCCCCCCTAATCTAACCTTTCTCAGGGAGGGGGCTACTCTACGTCGAAGTCGAGCGAGTCGCACAACTCCTTGAAGAGCGGCACACGTCGCTCCATATGTCGCAGTCGGTCCTCCAACTTTATCGGGCGGAGCTTCACCTCCTGCTCACGCAGCACAATCTCCAACTCGACGAGGCCGTTCACACCCGCCAACTGCGCCATACGCTCGGTAATCTCGGTACGCATCGACGCAAGCTCGTTGCGCAGCACCTCACTCGGTGTATCGAGGATAACCTTGTTGCCCTCCACACGCATCTGCTCGAAGGCTACGATAAAGCGTGGGCGGGACTCGCTTATGTCGGCGATGATAGCCTCCCTCGCCGCCTCCAACTTGCTCTTGCTCTCGGCATCGACCTTGTACATCGCACCTCCATCTTCGGCAACCGATGCGCTCGCCTCGGCGAGCATCTGCGTAAGGGATATGCCGATAGGCGAACTCTTCGGTCTGCCCTGCGGCCTCGGCCTTGGTGTCGGTGTCGGTGTCGGCTCCTGCCCTGCGGTCGGCACTTGTGGTTGCGGGGCCGGTTGTGGGGCCGGTTGCGGAGTCGGTGCTACTGCCGGCTGCGGAGTCGGCTGCGGAATCGGTTGCGGACTTGGTGCTACCTGCGATTGCGGCGCTTGTGATTGCGGCGCAACGCCCTGTCTTACAGCACCTTGCACACTCGCATTAAGCTCCGGCAGAGGGTATTTCTCCTCTACGGGCAGGTTCAGTCCGCTATTTTTTTTTTGACCGATGACGGCAATCTTCATCAGTGTCAGTTCGACGAGCAGTCGTTGGTTGGATGCTGTCCGCACCTTTCCGTCGGCCTCCGAGAGCAACGATATCGCCCCGAAGAGGAAGCCCACATCACACGCTGCCGCCTGCGCACGATAACGCTCCATCAGCGTTCCCGTGTACTCTATGAGCGACACCGCCGGGCCCTTTGCCACGAGCAAGTCCCGCAGGTGCTGATTCAGTCCGTTCATAAAGGTCTGGCCGGAGAAGCCCTTCGAGAGCACTCGGTCAAATTCGAGCAACGCATTTACGTAGTCGCCCTGCATCAGCAACTCCGTGAAGCGGAAGTACGTATCGTAGTCGAGCACGTTGAGCGTCTGTGCCACAGAGCGATATTCGAGCGAGGTACCGCAGAAGGATACCGCCTTGTCGAACATCGAGAGGGCATCACGCATACCGCCGTCGGCCTTCTGCGCAATGAGGTTGAGCGACTCCTCGTCGGCAGTCACCCCCTCGCTCTTGGCGATATATTGCAGGTAGTCCACGGCATCCTCAACACGTATGCGGTTGAAGTCGTAAATCTGGCATCGTGAGAGAATCGTCGGGATAATCTTATGCTTCTCGGTGGTTGCCAAGATGAATATTGCGTGCTGTGGCGGCTCCTCCAAGGTCTTCAAGAAGGCATTGAAGGCGGCCTGGGAGAGCATATGAACCTCGTCGATGATAAATACCGAGTAGTGGCCTATCTGCGGAATTACACGCACCTGCTCGATGAGGTTGCGAATATCCTCCACCGAGTTGTTGGATGCGGCATCCAGCTCGTGGATGTTGAGCGAGCGGCCCTCGTTGAACGAGCGGCACGAGTCGCACTCGTTACACGCCTCGGCACCCTGCGGATGAAGACAGTTTATAGCCTTGGCAAAGATACGGGCACAAGTGGTCTTACCCACGCCTCGTGGGCCACAAAACAGATAGGCGTGCGCCAACTGATTACGCTCAATGGCATTTTTAAGCGTAGATGTGATGTGCTTCTGCCCCACCACCGATGCGAATGTCGCCGGACGATATTTTCGTGCCGATACTACAAACTGTTCCATAATTGGGACAAAAATACGAATAAAATGTCAAAAAAGATGTTGTTTGGTCGCTTTTTTTGAGGAGTAACAACAAAAATGTTGTTGGGTGTAAAAGAGATAGCGAATTTGCGGCCCCTCGGCGAAAATATATGCGCTTCTGCCCGGCTCCCTTTGCGACCCTTAACAGCCACTTGTGTTACGCAGCGAGTCACACTCCTGCAACGGCTCTTGCGCTTGTTCCTGCTCCTCCTCTTGCAGTTGCGGTGCCGGCACCATTGGCATAGGCTGCAACTCAGGCTGCTCGATGGCACGCTGGCGGAGCGGCAACAGCGAGTGCATCTGTTTGTGGTTGAGTGCAACAAGGAGTATCAAGGCACAAGTGAGTGCCAACGTAAGGTATAGAACGGCTCTCTTGAACATATCGTTATCGTTGCTTGCTTTGCAGAGTCTCCACGGCTCGGCGCAGAGTCTCATCTATCGGGTATATGAAGTAGTAGAAGGCGTTGCTATCCAACTCGGAGTTGCGGGCTATATAGGCTCGCAGCTGCGCCTCCATAATGTGTCGTGAGAGGTTGATGCCCTGCCAATCGGCCTTTACACCATTGCGGTCGGCATACTTGACAAAGCGGCCGAACATCCCCTTATCCCGTGCGAACATCCGCTCTATATCCGACAACGAGCGGGCGGAGCTCAACTCCGCACGGTGCTCATCGGCATACTCTATCGTATAGCGGTAGAGTATGTTACGCCCCGAAACCTCGAAGTAGTATTTCGACATACGGGTCGTATCGAGAGGCACAAAGATATCGGGCATAATGCCTCCGCCGCCATAGACTACCTTGCCCTTCGGCGTGGTAAAACGCAGCGAGTCGGCGAAGTGGATACTATCGGCCGAGAAGAACTCATTGTGCTTATAGCGGTTCACCAAATCCATATGGTAGCCCTTCTCGTCACCCGCCGTGTATGGCTTCTGTATCGAGCGGCCCGTAGGGGTGAAGTAGCGGGCGATGGTGAGGCGCATAGCCGAGCCATCGGAGAATGGCACCTGCGACTGCACCAGCCCCTTTCCGAAGGAGCGGCGGCCGATGATTGTTCCACGGTCGTTATCCTGCAACGCACCCGCCAGAATCTCGCTCGACGAGGCGCTGCTCTCGTCAATGAGCACAGCCACTTCGAGGTCTGTCGAGCCGCCACGGCCATCGCTGTATTGGCGCACCTGCTTACGGTTGCGGTCCTCGGTATAGACTATGAGAGAGCCCTTTGGCAGAAACTCGTTTGCCAGCAGTATCGCCTGGTCGAGGAAGCCTCCCGAGTTACCTCGCAGGTCGAAGATAAGGCTGCGCATACCCTGCTTGCGGAGGGTATCCAGAGCCCTCTTGACCTCGTAATAGGAGGTGCGGGAGAACTGCGACAGCTTGATAAATCCCACCTCGTCGGCAATCATAAGCGTAGCCTCCACGCTGTGCAGAGGAATCTTATCACGTGTGACCGTCACCTCTACGGGCTGCCCGATGCCACGGCGTTCCAGAGAGAGGCGCACCTGCGTACCACGAGGGCCTCGCAGTCGCTTCATAACCGCCGCCTGCGACATCTTCTGTCCGGCGATGAGCGTATCGTTGACCTTGATTATGCGGTCGCCGGCCAGCACCCCCGCCTTCTGGCTGGGGCCCGAAGGTATCACGTTGAGGACTATGACGGTGTCGGTAGCCATATTAAAGGTGATGCCGATGCCCTCAAAAGCCCCCTGCAAAGGCTCCTCCGTCTGCTGAAACTCACGAGCAGGGATATATGTCGAGTGGGGGTCGAGTCGCTCCAAGATTGCCGGCACGGCGAGCTCCGCAAGCGAGTCGGGCGAGATAGAGTCGATATACTCACGCTCTATCAGCCCCAGCACCTGCTGCACCTTGCCCCCGCCACCAAGTCCGCCGACCACACGACGAATCTGCGCATCGGTGAGGCGTCGCCCGTAGGATTGGCCGAAGAGCCAACCTACGAGGAACGTCAGTGCGACGAGCAGTGCGACGACAATATTTTGCTTGCGACCCCTCAATGTTATTTATTCTTAAAGGTATATGAAAGACCTACGCCCAGCACAATCTGTGTCTGCAAGGCTGCGCACTGCGCCTTGTTGTAGTACATCTGGAAGTAGAACTGTGTCGAGAAGTACTTCGTGGCCTTGATATCCACGGTGTGCTCCCAACGTACCGTCGGAGCTATATGTTCGAAGCCAATCTCCTTGCGTGCGCCCGTCTGCTGCGACAGCTCGTTAATCCAACCATAGAAGGAGTAGAGCGTGGTGCGGTAGCGGAAGATGCCCTTCTTGCCGAAGGTGCGGTCGAAGTCAATCTGCACCGACGAACCACCCTCATAACGCTGTATGCCGTTCGCAATGGTCAGACCGTAAGCATAAGGGGTGTTCTTCTGGGTTGTATCCAACGTCTGCGTGCCGGCAGCGTAGTCGGCGTATGGGAAGCCGAACTTGTCATTGAAGAAGAAGTCACGCACGGTGGTGCTGGTCACGTAGGTTGCACTCAATGCAATAGGCGAGAGGTTAATCTTGATAGGGAACTTCGGCTTCGGACACACATAGGTAAAACCGAGCGAGAGGTTGAGGTACGCCGGAGCGAAGAACTGGCTCGTAACCTTGTCGTCGCCGTTGAAGCCGTTTGCAAACTGCGAGCGGAGCGAGGCGATGGCACCCACGTTCCAGTCGTCGGTCATCTTATATGCCGGAGCAACCGAGATAAACCACTCATCCTGGCTCTTGGTCAGGTCATCCTCCTTGTCGAGGAACTTGCAGGTATATCCCATCTTCGCCGTAACCTTGGTGTCGATAGTGAACAAATCCTTCTTATAGTTGTGTGTAAAGAGGATGTTGGCGATACCGGTGAGCGAGTTGGAGTTACCGTTTACGCTCTGCCAATTGTTGTTGAAGTGCGAGAATGAGCCGTTGAGCGAGGCGTTGAACTCGATGGTGTTGCGCTCCTTGCGAATCGCAGCACGCTCCGCCTTACGCTGCACCTCCGGGGTGACATCCGACTTAACATTCTCCATCTTTACTTCATCTTTGAACTCCGGCTGAGGCTGTGTAGAGCCCGATACGGATACCTGTGCAGATACGCTTGATGCCGACAAAACGAGTGCCGCAAGCAGTGCTGTGTAGAGTTTTTTCATACTTTTCTATAAAATTATCGATTGTTTTATTCGTTATTAGAGTACAAAGATAGTAATTTTTCTTATCTTTGACGGCATCAACACAAATTACATACTATGAAATTTATAGGAGCACACGTGAGTGCATCGGGAGGGGTGGAGAATGCCCCGTATAATGCGAAGCAGATTGGAGCGACAGCTTTCGCCCTCTTCACCAAGAACCAAAGACAGTGGCTGGCTCCGTCACTTACGGCGGAGCAGTGCGAGCGTTTTCGTGCGGCGTGCGCCGAGTGCGGATATACGCCATCGCAGATTCTCCCCCACGACAGCTACCTCATCAACCTCGGACACCCCGAGCGTGAGGGGCTCGAAAAGTCACGTGAGGCCTTCTTCGAGGAGATGGCCCGCTGTCAGGCTCTGGGTCTCGACCGTCTGAACTTCCACCCGGGCAGCCACCTGAAAAAGACGACCACAGCACAATCTCTCTACCTCATAGCCGAATCTATCAATATGGCGTTGGAGCGCACCGAGGGTGTCACGGCAGTCATCGAGAACACGGCAGGCCAAGGCTCCAACCTCGGCTTCACGTGGGAGCAGATTGCCCGCATTATCCAGATGGTGGAGGATAAGTCACGTGTAGGCTTCTGCATCGACACCTGCCACAGCTTCGCCGCCGGCTACGACCTGCGCACCGAGGAGGCGTGCCGCAAGACCTTCGAGGAGGTGGAGAGCACCATTGGCTTGAAGTACCTGCGTGGTATGCACCTGAACGATGCGATGAAGCCTCTGGGCAGCCGTGTGGACAGACACGCACCTCTGGGCGAGGGAGAGATTGGTTGGGAGTGCTTCCGCTTTATCGCCCGCTCGCCTCTGTTTGAGGGGATACCGCTGATTTTGGAGACCCCCGACGAGGCTCGTTGGAGCGAGGAGATTGCTTGGCTGAAAGGCGAGGCAGAGGCCGCCTTGTAAGGCGGGGCATGCGAGGCGGGAAGACTCCGCAAGATAGGCGGGACCGCCACAGAATAAAAATGTTCTTCGGGTGTTATTTCACCACCGAAAATAGGCGATTCACCCACAAGACAACGTGGTGATGCCACAAAAAAATCCGTACAACAGCGCTCTGTGGCACGGATTTTGTCTATTTCTGCGGCGAGTGGCGAAGAGCCTGCCCCAAGACCGAAGATTTGGAGGATTGGAAAATTATCCATATCTTGCAGTCGAAAAATTAAAGTTTAACCTATTTAACACACGATTGCCTATCGAGAAAAATCTACTCTTTTAAGACTTTTATTAAAGAAAGGAGAAGATTATGAACGTACAGAAGTTGAGCGACCAGACGTTGCTCCAAAACTATCTGCAAGGTGATCGGAGTGCAATCTCCACTCTCATAGACAAGCACAGCCGTCGTGTCCGTGACTATATCCGTATGATGGTCAAGGATAACGATGTGGCCGATGATATCTTTCAGGAGACCTTCATAAAGGTTGTCCGCACCATTGACGAGGGCCGATATGCCGACAATGGCAAGTTCCTGTCGTGGGTACTGCGCATCGCACATAATAAGGTCATAGACCACTTCCGAGCACAGAAGCAGGTCGCCTCGGTGAGCGAGTCGAGTGCCGGCTACGACGTTCTGGGGACGCTGCGCTTTGCCGAGCGCACGGTCGAGGACAGAATCATCGCCGAGCAGATTGACACCGACGTAAAGGCTCTGGTGGAGCTGCTGCCTGACGAGCAACGTGAGGTGGTGCTGCTGCGCTACTTCTCGGGCCTGAGCTTCAAGGAGATAGCCGAGCAGACGGGTGTGAGCATCAACACCGCTCTGGGCCGTATGCGCTACGCCCTTATCAACCTGCGCAAGATGATTAAGGAGAAAGATGTAGTTTTGTGCTGATGGCTACACAATAAAGCGACGAGTCCGTGCGTTTGATTAGCGAACAACAAATCAAATGCCTATGGATAAACTCGACACTGCAACCTTCGCCGAGGAGTATGAGTTGATGTTGGAGCACGTGATATGTGGAGAGCCGGAGTTGCTCTATCTGGATGCCCTACTCACCGAAGCCTTCGGGAAATAGAGAGACCGCCTAACAAGATGTTAGGCGGTTTTCTGTTGTTAAGGGGAGGGTGGGCGCAACGGTAAAGGCTGTTAAAGGTGATTAAAGGTGATTAAGGGTAACGCAAGCGGTTTTGGGCAAGGTCGTAAGAATCCGCCAGCGTATTGCGCACCATTAACAACCCTTAATGTCCCTTAACTTCCTTAATAGCCATTAAACTTGTGCGCCTCCTTTTGCGCAGGCTTAAAGTCAAGTAAGGTCAAGCAAAGTCGAGTAAGGTCGCTCCTTCGGAGCTGCGCAACGGGCTTGGCGCAACATTAGGGAATTTAGAGAGCGCAAGGCTATTCTCACTAAACTCATTAAATTCCCTTTTGCGCTATCCTTACTTGACCTTAAAGCACCCGCAGGGTGCGTGACCTTACCCGACCTTAATAGACCTTATCGTTTGCGCAGACAGTAAAGGTTGTTAAAGGTGATTAAAGGGTATTAAGGGAAACGCAAGCGATTTGTGGATAGGTCGTAAGAATCCGCAATCTCTCGGCGCAACATTAATAACCCTTAATGTCCCTTAACTCCCTTAATATCCCTTAAAACCTTGCGCCCGACCTACCCTCCTATACAACCCATAAAAATCATTTTAAGTGATGAGTTGCAACGCTCGCCGATAGGCTCGGCGATGGGCTGTACTTGGCGTACTGCCCATTGACGAGAATGAGGTAGCGGAAGCAAATCGCTCTTAAAATGATTTTTATATCTTGGAGAGGGCCTCAAACCCCTTACCATACACACCCATCACGGAGCCGACGGTAATAAAGGCGTCAGGGTCAACGGATTTGACAACCTTCAACACCATAGATGTATCTCGCTTACGGCACACGACCATAACGATTTTTGACTTTCGCTTCGAGTACCAGCCCGTGGCATCGAGCACCGTGGCACCTCGCTGTGCATTGTTGTTGATGGCATCCGCCATAGCGGCGTAGTCCTTGCAGACGATAAGTATCTGGTTGGACTGCTGGTTACCCGTCATAAGCATATCGACCGTATAGCTGAACACCACGGTCATCACGAAGCCGTAAATCACGCCGTCGATGCCGATATTTGCCTCGGCAGGCAGAAGCAGCGAGGCGGCGATGATGGTGAAGTCGGAGAAGCGCACAATCTTTCCATACGACACCGAGCGGTACTTGTTAATCATCATCGCCACGATATCGATACCTCCCGTGGAGCCGCCCTGCGCAAAGCAGACCGCCACACCGATACCCGAGAAGATACCTCCGAGCATAGCCGAGAGCAGGCGGTTATCGAGGTTGAAGATATCCCGCACGGTACCATCCGGCATCGTAAACAGCTCCTGCATCGTGGACATCGCCAGCGAGAGCACAAGCACGCAATAGATGGTCTTGATGCCGAACTTCCACCCCACAATGAAGCCTGCAATAAGCAGGAGTACAGCGTTGATAATGAGTACCATAGTACCGATGCTGATGGTTTCTCCGGAGAAGTAGTAGATGAGCAGCGAAAGACCACTTGCACCGCCACCCGTACAGCGTGCGGGCAAGATACAGCCAATCCAGCCGAAGGCGTAGCAACACATACCCACCGTCATCAGCAGGTACTCTCTCAATACGGAGAAGATTTTGTCGAACATACCGGTTATCCTTTAATTTAACGGTTTAACGGAGCAAATGTACAAATTTTTCGCCTTGATAAGCATTTTTCTCCAACAATCTTTTTTCGAGCATCGCCCAGAGGGTCTCATTTCGCACCAGCCCCCAGTTTCTGCCATAGTGGTATCTCGGCGGTGCCTCGCTCGCAAAACGCTCGACGACGAGGTCGGGGCGCAGGCGGCGCAGAATCTCCACGAAGAGGTCGATATACTCCTCCAACTCCCAGAAGCGGAACATCTCCGGACACTCGTCATACTGCCTTGCCATCGCCGTATCCCTAAAAATCTGCAACTGGTGGAACTTCACGGTGGTGAGGGGCAGGGCATTGATGAGTGATGTCTGCTCGATAAGCATCTGCTCGCTCTCGCCCGGCAGTCCGAGGATAAAGTGCGCCCCCACGTGCAGTCCCCGCCGTGCGCTCTCGACAACGGCCCGCTCCGCCGTGGCGAAGTCGTGACCTCGGTTTATTGTACGCAGGGTGGCATCGCAGGTCGATTCGATGCCGTACTCTATTGCCACGTAGTGCGACTTGGCAAGGTGGGCGAAGTAGTCCAGCTTCTCATCATCCACGCAGTCGGGGCGGGTGCCTATCACGACACCCTCGACGAGCGGATGCGACAACGCCTCGTCGTAGAGGGTACGAAGCCTGTCGAGCGGTGCGTAAGTGTTTGAGAACGACTGAAAATAGACCAGATAGCGGGAGGCCTTGCGGTAGCGGCGCAGATGGAACTCGATGCCCTCCTCTATCTGCTGCGAGATGCTCTTCGAGGGTTGGCAATACGAGGGCGTGAAGGCTCCGTTGTTGCAGAAGGTGCAGCCTCCGACCGAGAGCGTGCCGTCACGATTGGGGCAGGTGAAACCGGCATTTACGGCAACCTTTTGGACTCGTGAGCCAAAGAGCTGTCGGAAGTATGTCGCATAGCTATTGTACGGCCGGCTATCTCCCCACGGATAATTCATACGACAAAGATACTAAATTGAGCGTAAAAACGGCTCGTTTTTGTCCGGATTTTGCACCGGCATAGAGAGGTATTCACATTTTTTTGTATATTTGCAATGATTAAAATCGGTAGTCTTATGAAAAAGAGCGTAGAAATCCCCTATTTCAAAGCGTCATCGCTTGACGAACTGACCTCCGACGACCGTACCCTCGTGGTCGAGGCGCAGGTTGCGTTGAAGAAGGCCTATGCCAAGTACTCGGGCTTCAAGGTGGGTGCCGCCGTGCGCCTGCGCAATGGAGCCATCCTCCACGGAGCCAACAGCGAGAGCGAGGTCTTCCCGTCGGGGCTGTGTGCCGAGCGCACCGTGCTCTACTACGCCGAGGCAAACCACGCCAACGACCCGATAGAGGCCCTCGCAATAGCCTCGGAGCCATCGGAGAGGGAGTGCTACCCGTGCGGCGGATGCCGTCAGGTAATCCTCGACGTAGAGCGCAGGCAGGGCTCACCAATACGTATAATTATGAGTGGCAACGGCACCGCCTCGGTGGTTGAGAGTGCGGAGCTGCTCCTGCCATTTACATTCTCACTATAACAGACTATGTTTCATCCCGACGATATCCTCTACGAAGACAACCATCTGCTTGTCGTGAATAAGCGATGCGGCGACCTTGTGCAGCCCGACCCAAACGGCACCTCTGCACTCGAAAACGAGATAAAGGAGTTCTTGAAGGTTCGTGACTCGAAGCCCGGCGAGGTGTTTCTGGGCGTAGTGCACCGCATCGACCGCCCCGTGAGCGGAGGTGTGCTCTTCGCCAAGACCTCCAAGGCCCTCTCACGTCTGAATGAGCAGTTGCGCAAGGGGGAGATTTCCAAGACCTACTGGGCTGTGGTCGAGTCCCGACCGGAGCAGGAGAGCGCACTCTTGAAGCACTACATCCTGCGAGATGGGCGCAGCAACCGCTCCTACTGCTACAACGCCCCGAAGGCGGAGGCGAAGGAGGCTCGCCTGCGATACACGACACTCGCTTGCAGCGACCGCTACACGTTGGTAGAGGTCAATCTGCTCACAGGTCGTCACCACCAGATTAGGGCACAACTCTCCAAAATAGGGTGCCCGATTAAGGGCGACTTGAAGTATGGAGCCAAGCGTTCCAATGCCGGCGGCGGCATATCGCTCCACTCACGCACGTTGGAGTTTGTGCATCCGGTGCGCAAGGAGAGCGTGCGCATCGTCGCCCCCGTGCCTGCGGAGGATAATCTGTGGCAGTTCTTCGAGCAGGGTCAGAACTAACAAACGACAACTATGAGAGCGGTAATACAACGTGTAAGTCAGTGTAGCGTCACAATAGAGGAGGAGCGCAAGGCCTCGATAGGCCACGGGATGCTCATCCTGCTGGGTGTGGAGGCGGAGGATACGGAGCAGGATATCGAGTGGCTCTGTGGCAAGGTCGCACGCCTGCGCATCTTCGACGACGAGCAGGGGGTGATGAACCTCGACATCTCGCAGGTAGGCGGCGAGGTGGTCGTCGTGAGCCAGTTTACCCTCTACGCCTCGACAAAGAAGGGCAACCGTCCCTCCTACATACGCTCCGCTCCGGAGCCTATCTCACGCCCGATGTACGAGCGTTTCGTGGCTCGCCTCGGAGAGGTGCTCGGCGAGCGAATCCAGACGGGCGAATTTGGTGCCGATATGAAGGTGGCACTCATAAACGACGGCCCTGTGACCATCTGCATAGATACCAAGAACAGAGAATAACTACCAATATAGTATGAAGAGAAGCATCTTAACCATCGTCGTCGCCATATTCGCTATGGCTACGGCACACCAAGCAATGGCGTGGAACAACATCGGCCACGCCTCAATCGCCTACATCGCCGAGCAGCACCTGACGCCGGAGGCAAAGCAGAAGTGTCGCAAGTACCTGCGCCACACGCTCCCATACCACGCCTCGTGGATGGACTACTGGCGCAACTGCGAGGGGTTTGAGGAGAGCAACTATTGGCACAGCGTGCCCGTTGCGGCAAACAACAAACACTACAAGAGCGAGTCCCGCAATGCCGCCTATCAGGTCACACGCATCTGCAAAAAGATGCGCAAGTACGAGAAGTTGAAGGACTCCATCGTCTGCGACAACCTCAAATACCTGATTCATATGGTGGGCGATATGCACTGCCCGTCGCACTCGAAGTATGTCGATGAGCCGGCATTGAAGCAGGGCCGTTTTATCTTCGAGGGCAAGAAGTTCAAATTCCACACCTTCTGGGACAGCTCTATCGGCTTCTGCCACAAGGGTATGAACTGCGCCGACTTACAGCGCACATACGACACCCTCTCGGCCGAGGAGATTGCCAAGATTTGCGAGGGCACACCGTCGGATTGGGCATACACCAACGCCGTGGAGATGCGTGAGGCGCACCAGCTCATCAACCCCGACACGGACTACGACGAGCTGAGCGATGAGCAGAAGGCCCGCATCAAGGCCATCACCGAGAAGCAGATGCTCCGAGGGGGCTATCGTCTGGCGCACATCCTGAACGAAATTTTCAACCACTAACAACATAAACACTTGATTATGAAGAGCATATTAAGATATATCGCCGTCGTGGCACTGCTTGTAACCGGCGGCGAAGCATTGGCCTGGAACAGACTCGGACAGAACACCATCGCCACGCTTGCCGAGCGTCATCTCACGGCGGAGGCGAAGGCGGAGGCACACCGCATCCTCGGCGGCAACCTCGCAAGTGGCACGTGGTATCTGAATGACCTGCGCAAGGAGGAGACGACAAAGGGGTGTTGGAGTTGGAGTTTTGTCGCCGTGGATGAGCAGCTCAAATCGACCACCACCTCGCCCAAGGATGGCATCGTGCGCTTGGAGGAGTGCATTGAGACGCTGCGCCACCGTGCCGACCATAACGCCGCCGAGGTAAACGTTGCCCTGCGCACCACCATATCCATACTCTGTATGATGCACAACGTGTCGCACGTGCGTCTGGCCAACGAGCCCCTCTCGAAGAAGAACTTTGCCCTCAACATCTCCAATGGCAAGCCGGGCAAGAAGGAGGCTATCTCCAAGAGCAACTGGCGCAAGTTCTGGGAGTCGTCGTACATCGCTCGCCACTCCTGCTTCTCGCCGGAGATGTATGCCGAGGACGTCGATTTGTATTGCAGCGAGATGTTTGCCGAGTGGAGCAAGGGGTCGCCTCGTGATTGGGTTGCGGAGTTCGCCTCCACGGAGTGCAAGCCGCTCTATAAGTGGGCAAAGGATGGCTACTATATGACCCGAGAGCACCACAACCGCTATGAGGCTGTCAATGACCGCAGTATGGGTCGTGCCGGCATCCGCCTCGCAACCCTGCTCAACGAGCTCTTGAAGTAAGCGGCAAGGTCGGGTTCAAGAGGTTGGCGCACAAGTTTAAGGGATGTTAAGGGAGTTAAGGGATATTAAGGGTTATTAATGGTGCGCCGAGAAGGTGCGGATTCTTACGACCTACCCACAAAAACACCTGCGCTTCCCTTAATCACCTTTAACAGCCTTTAACAACCTTTACCGTTGCGCCCCCTCACCCCTCCTTTTTCCACACTTTTTCAATCTATTGAAATAATTTTTACTCCATTTCGTTAGATATTGTAAAATAATGCGTAAATTTGCACGATTATACGCACGAGAAACAGATTTAGCGATGAAAAGATTTCTATTAAGCGTCCTTACTTTTGTAGTAGTTACACTTGGCCTCTTCTCCTGTTCGAGTTACAGCAAGGTGGCAAAGAGTGGCGACCCCGAGTTGATTTACCAGACCGCCCTGCGCCTCTACAAGGCGGAGAAGTGGAACCGTGCCGGCGATATGTTTGATAGTTGCCTCGGCTACTATATCGGCTCGGAGCGTGAGGACTCCATCGCCTTCTTCTCGGCCAGAAGCAAGTTCAAGCACCGTGACTACCACGACGCTTCGGTCGGCTTCGACGAGTTCCGCCGCCGCTTTGGCCGCAGCGTATTTATCGAGGATGCCGAGGGTATGTATGCCCTCTGCGAGTATTATCTGGCACCGGGCCCTACACGTGACCAGACCCAGACGGCACAGGCCATCGTTGCGCTGACCGAGTTCATCGAGCGCTATCCGCAATCGACACGTGTCGAGGCATTCCGTGGCATCATTGACGAGCTGACGTTACGTCTGCACGACCGTACCTTCATCAACGCCTACACATACTTCAAGATTCAGAAGTACAAGTCGGCGGTGGTTGCATTCCGCAACGCTCTCAAAGAGTATGGCAACTCCTCCCACCGAGAGGAGATTATGTACTACATCGTCGTATCGAACTACCGTCTGGCCAAGAACTCCATTATGGAGAAGCAGGCTGACCGCTATATGGCCACACTCGACTCCTACTACTCGTTCATCGAGGAGTATCCCGAGTCCAAGCACGTGAAGGAGATTGAGCGATACGCCAAGGAGGCAAAGAATTATATCGACAAAAATAACACAGATAAACAATAGAGAAATGGAGATTAAGAAGAACATTCCGAACAACACGGTAACACGAAAACTCGTAGATTTTGACCACGAGACAGGCAACGTCTATAAGAGCATCAACGTCATTGCACGCCGTGCGAATCAGATTTCATCTGAACTCAAAAGCGAGTTAAATCGCAAACTGACCGACTTTGCAACCTCTTCTGCCGACACTATGGAGGAGACCTTCGAGAATCGTGAGCAGATTGAGATTTCACGCTACTACGAGCGTCTGCCGAAGCCGGCAATCATCGCTACCGAGGAGTTCCTCGACGATGAGGTTTACTATCGTGACGGCGAGCAGAAGTAGTCGTACACTTCATAAAGAGTCCTCGTATGCTCAAAGGTAAGCATATACTTTTAGGGGTAACCGGCAGCATAGCGGCCTACAAGGCGGCTATGCTTTGTCGTCTTTTGCGCACGGCGGGCGCAGAGGTCAAGGTGGTAATGACCTCGACTGCCAAGCAGTTCATCACACCGCTGACGATGGCTACCCTGTCGAAGAATCCGATTCTTGTCGAGTTCTTCAACCCCGAGAATGGAGAGTGGAACTCCCATATCAGTCTGGGCGAGTGGGCAGACTGCTACCTCATAGCACCCGCTACGGCCAACACCATCGCCAAGATGGCACACGGCGTTGCCGACAACCTTCTGCT
The DNA here is from genome assembly GCA_017483225.1 of Alistipes sp. Taxonomy (GTDB): domain Bacteria; phylum Bacteroidota; class Bacteroidia; order Bacteroidales; family Rikenellaceae; genus Alistipes. Next base: position 16,039 of record JAFULF010000025.1, on the reverse strand, counting down.
GACGACCTACCTATCGGCTCGTTGTCGCACGGTGGTTGCTCCTGCGATGGATTGCGATATGTTCGCCCACATTACCACACAGCAGAACATCGAGACGCTGCGTCAGCACGGCGTGCTGGTCATCGACTCTCCGGAGGGGGAGCTTGCCAGCGGACTCTCCGGCAAGGGACGTATGGCGGAGCCGGAGGATATCGTGCGCTACGTGGAGGCACTGCTCGGTGACGAAAAAAAAAGGAGTAGCCTCAACGCCCGCCACTTTGTAGTCACGGCAGGGGCGACCATTGAGGCAATAGACCCCGTAAGATTCATATCCAACCATTCGACAGGCAAGATGGGCTACGCCATCGCCGAGGCATTGGCTCGGCGAGGTGCTGCCGTTACGCTTGTGAGTGGCCGCACCTCGCTCCCGACACCGGAGGGTGTTCGCCGTGTAGATGTTCTCTCGGCGGAGCAGATGTACGAGGCGACCTGCGAGGCCTTCGCCTCGGCAGACGGAGCGGTGATGTGCGCCGCCGTGGCCGACTATACGCCGGAGGAGGTTGCCGACCACAAAATCAAGAAGAGCGACGACGATATGTGCATACGCCTGCGCCGCACCAAGGATATCGCCGCAGCCCTCGGCACAGTCAAGGGCGAGCGTGTGATGGTGGGCTTTGCGTTGGAGAGCGACGAGGGCACCGAGAGTGCCGAGAGCAAGTTGCGCCGAAAGAACTTCGACTTCATCGTGCTAAACTCGCTGCTGGACAAGGGTGCGGGCTTCGGCGTGGATACCAACAAGGTGACACTTATTGATGCCGCAGGACGTGAGGCGTTGCCTCTGATGCGCAAGAGCGAGGTTGCCGAGGCGATTGCCGACCGCATAGAGAGTATTTTGAAACAAAAGAGATAGGTAAGCTATGCTTAACAGCCTGACCGTTGAGAACTATGCCCTCATAGAGCACTTGGAGGTGGACTTCGACTCCGGCCTGAATATCATCACAGGTGAGACCGGAGCAGGAAAGTCTATCCTGATGGGTGCGCTCGGCCTGCTGTTGGGCAACAAGGCGGATAGTAGCGCCATCAAGGATGCCTCACGCAACTGCATCGTCGAGGCGGAGTTCAACGTCGAGGGACTGCCTATAAGGGGGCTGATGGAGGAGAACGAGATTGACTACGAGCCCCAGACCATCATCCGCCGCATAATCACCCCGTCGGGTAAGAGCCGAGCTTTTGTCAATGACACGCCGGTACCTCTTGCCACGCTGAAAGCCATTGGCGAGTACCTGATTGATATCCATTCGCAACACCAGAATCTTATCCTCTCCTCACCATCGTTCCGCACCGAGGCGCTGGATGCCGTTGCCGAGTGCAGCGAAATCAAGAGCGAGTACCAGAGTACCTTTGCCCGACTTGGCAGAGCCCGCAAGGCCTTGCAGGAGGCGGAGGCGGCAGCGAACAAGTCGCACGACGACGAAGATTGGCTGCGCCATCAAGCGGAGGAGCTCACAGCAGCAGCCCTGCGAGAGGGCGAGTGCGAGGAGTTGGAGGAGGAGCTGCGCACGTTGGAGAATGCCGACTCGATATGCGAGCGGCTGTCGGGTCTGCACGATGCGTTGGACAACGAGATGTCGGGCATCCTGCCGACACTCAAAGAGTCGGTCACCGCATTGCGACACATTGAGGGGTCGTACCGCTCGGCGACGGAGCTCTCCGAGCGACTTCAATCCGTAATCATCGAACTCAAAGATATAGAGGCGACCGTTGCCGACGACTTGGAGCGCATAGACTCCAATCCGGAGCGTCTGGACTTTGTGAACCAGCGTTTAGACACCCTCTACACCCTCTGTCGCAAGCATCGGGTGGAGGGCGTAGAGTCACTGATTGCGCTGCGTGACCAATACACGGCACAACTCGAAGCGATAGAGCACAGCGACGAGCACCTGCACGCCCTGCGCACGGAGGTTGCCAAGGCGGAGCGCATAAGCGCCGAGGCAGCAGAACGACTGCACAAGAGGCGGGCAGAGGCTGCGAAGCCTTTTGCTGCGGAGGTGGTCGATATTCTGCGCCGTGTGGGTATGGCCGATGCACGCTTCGAGATAACCCTCACGCCGACGGTGCTCACCCCATCGGGAGGCGACGAGGTGGCATACCTCTTCTCGGCCAATAGTGGGTCTGCACCTCGCCCGATAGAGAAGATAGCCTCGGGCGGAGAGCTCTCCCGTGTGATGCTTACGCTGAAATCCATCCTGGCGAGGAGGCTGCTGCTGCCAACCATCATCTTCGACGAGATTGACACCGGAGTATCAGGCCGTGTGGCAAATGCCGTGGGCGAGATTATCGCCACGCTCTCGACCACGATGCAGGTCATAGATATCACCCACCTGCCACAGGTGGCATCCAAGGGCAACCGCCACCTGCTTGTATATAAGGAGGGCGGCGTGACAAATATGCGCACACTCTCGGCCGAGGAGCGTGTGGAGGAGATTGCCAAGATGCTCTCCGGTGACCGAGTGACCGAGGCGGCATTGGAGCAGGCACGACATCTTTTAGCACAATAAGGGGGGGGGTACGGTGAGAGCACTTGCACACATAGCAACTACCCTTCTGATTATATGCTTCGGGCTACACCTCGGAGCGTGCAACCACGCCGAGCAGGCACTCGATGTGGAGGCGGTATATACGCCACGCTACGCACAAGGCTTCGAGATTGCGAGGGAGAAGAGCTCGGGCGCACACCTTCTGATTGTCAAGAACCCGTGGCAGGGGGCGGAGCAGGTAGAGTTCCATATCGCCCTTGACCGGACACCCATACACAACTTTAAGGGACAGCGTGTCGGCGAGCCGGCGCAGCGCATCGTGGCAATGTCGTCGAGTTATGTGGCGATGTTGGATGCCATAGGGTGTAGCGACCGCATTGCCGGAATATCGGGTACCCGCTTTATCACGACACCCTCGGTACGCCAAGCCATCGAGCGAGGCGAGGTGTGCGAGGTGGGGCACGACACAAACCTCGACTTCGAGCGCATAAAGTCGCTACGCACCGACCTCGTGCTACTGTATGGTGTGGCGGGCGAGGCGAAGAGCGTAACGAACAAGTTGGAGGAGCTCGCCATACCTTATATATATATAGGGGACTACGTGGAGAGCGAGCCGTTAGGCAAGGCGGAGTGGGCGGTGGCCCTTGCGTGGCTGTGCGGATGCCCCGAGCGTGGCGAGGAGTTCTTCCGTGGCGTGGAGCAGAGGTATAACGCCATTCGTGAGCGCAAATACTGCTCGGCCTATCGCCCAAAGGTGATGCTCAACCTCCCGTATCGTGATACGTGGTTTATGCCCTCGACAAAGAGTTACGCCGTGCGCCTGATTGAGGATGCCGGAGGCGAGTACATATATCCGCAGAACAGCTCTTCGAGTTCTACGCCCATCTCCTTGGAGGAGGCTCTACTGCTGGCGGGCGAGGCGGACTTCTGGCTCAACCTCGGACAGATAAGCACGCTCGACGAGTTGCGCAACGCCGTACCACGCTTTGCGGAGGTGGAGGCCGTGCGACAGCGACGCATATATAACAACAACCGCCGCACAAGCCGTAGTGGCGGCAGTGACTTCTGGGAATCGGGAGCCGTGCGCCCCGACGTGATACTGCAAGACCTCGTGAAGATTCTGCACTTCGAGGCTCCGACCGACTCTCTCTACTACTATAAACGGATTGAATAGGATGCAACGCCGACACAACATACTCTTCACCCTGCTTACGCTTGCGCTGCTGTCACTCCTGGTGTGCGACATCGCCGTAGGCTCCGTGGCCATATCGCTGCACGAGGTGCTGTCGGCACTCGTCGGCGGCGAGGTGTCGGAGTCGGTGCGCTCCATAGTCCTCGACATACGTCTGGTGAAGGGTATCGTGGCCCTGCTTGCGGGAGCGGCACTCTCGGCAAGCGGATTGCAGATGCAGACGCTCTTCCACAACCCTCTGGCAGGCCCCTACATCTTGGGTGTCAGCGCAGGAGCCAGCTTCGGCGTGGCGCTCTTCCTGCTGGGTGCCCCACTGCTCGGGCTCTCCGCCTCGTGGCTCTCCGTCGGCACGGCAGGAGCCGCTTGGATTGGTGCCGCAGCGGTGCTCTTTATCATCATCGCCCTCTCACGCCGCATCAAGGATATTATGGTGATACTCATCCTCGGAATGATGTTCTCGTCGGCGCTGGGGGCTGTCGTGGAGATTATGCAGTACCTGAGCGACGAGGCCTCGTTAAAGTCCTTCGTCGTCTGGACAATGGGCTCTCTGGGCGACATTACATACTCGCAACTTGCGCTGCTTGCGCCCCTCATCCTTGCCGGCATACTCCTTGCTGTGGCAACCGTCAAGCCGATGAATCTGCTGCTGCTGGGCGAGACATACGCCCGCACGAGCGGCATAAACCTCTCTCGCACACGTGCCCTCACGCTCATATCGACAACACTCCTTGCCGGCACGGTGACCGCCTTCTGTGGCCCTATCGGCTTCGTGGGCATCGCCGCACCGCACCTCGCCCGTATGCTCTTCCGCTCGGCAGACCACCGCATACTTCTCCCCGCCTCAATCATCGTCGGCGGTGTGATGATGCTTCTGGGCGACATAATCTCCAAGCTGCTGCTACTGCCTATCAACACCATAACGGCACTGATGGGCATCCCGATAGTGATATATATCGTAACCCGTAACCGCAAACTCGTGCAATGATTGAACTCGACAACATAAGCCTCGCCTACGGCAGCCGTACCATAATAGAGGGCGGCTCGGCGCATCTGCTCCGTGGGGAGCTGTGCGCCCTGATAGGTCGCAACGGCACGGGTAAGAGCACCCTGTTGCGAGCCATAATAGGCCACCTGCGCACCACAGCAGGCACCATTCGGCTCGATGGTCGGGATGTTGCCACGCTCAGTGACGAGCGCAAGGCACGCCTCATCTCCTTTGTCAGCACCGAGCGCATACGTATCGACAACCTCCTCTGCGAAGATGTCGTCGCCACGGGACGTGCCCCATACACCAACTGGATTGGGCAGATGCAGGATGCCGACCGAGAGATTGTCGGCGAAGCACTGCGAGAGGTCGGCATGGAGGCATTTGCGCACCGCAGCATAGCGACCCTCTCCGACGGCGAGTGCCAGCGAATAATGATTGCACGTGCTCTGGCGCAGCAGACACCTATAATACTGCTCGACGAGCCTACGGCATTCCTCGACATCCCGACACGCTTCGAGATGTGTCGTCTGCTACACCGTCTGGCGCACGAGCAGCAGAAGTGCATCCTCTTCTCCACGCACGACATAGATGCCGCACTGCCCGCCTGCGACTCCACACTCCTTATTGAGAAGCAGGGTATTCGCAAGGTGGCAATCGAGCAGGCAAAAGAGGTTATAGCCTCGCTGTTCGGCATTTAAGAGGGTGTGTTACACCCAATTACCCATATATTTTTTCACTTTTTTATAAATTACCCTTGCATAGTGTAATTATTTCACTATCTTTGCACCGCTATTCTGCCCTCTTGGCAGGTAGTGGTAGGGCCCATTCGTCTATCGGTTAGGACGCAAGATTTTCATTCTTGAAAGAGGAGTTCGACTCTCCTATGGGCTACAAGACTTGGGCAAAGTAAAAGTAGATGGGGGACAGCGAGAGGCGTCACCTATCCGTACAGAGTGAGCGATGCGCTCCGCAGCCTCTCAAAAAGAGAAAGACAATAAAAAGTAAAAAATAAAAAACGATTAAAATTATGGCAAATCACAAGTCATCAGAGAAGAGAATTCGCCAGACTGCAACAAAGCGTGCGCACAACCGTCTTTATCACAAGACTACCCGTAACGCTGTTAAGGCTCTGCGTAACACTAACGACAAGGCCGCAGCAGAGGCTCTGCTTCCAAAGGTAACCGCAATGTTGGACAAGTTGGCTAAGCTCAACATCATCCACAAGAACAAGGCCGGTAACCTCAAAGGCGCTATGCAGTTGCACGTAAACGCATTGTAGTCATTAGGATTCGGCGAATCACAACGACAAGGCTGCTTGAAATTCAGGCAGCCTTTATCGTACCCACACCTCCCTGCCCCGATGTATAAGCTCCGCACCATACTCCTCGCCCTGACCATCACGCTGGGGCTGACAGCCTGCGACAAGGGGCTCTCCGTCCCTGTGCCTAAGTCGGGAGAGGTGAGCATCGCCTACCTGAAATCGCTCTGCACACACCGCACGGCAGAGATTCACTCCGACATAACCATATCGGGCGTGGTCGTGGCAAACGATTGGCTTGGCGAGTACTACAAGAGCATCGTCGTCGTAGATGACAGCGGAGGCATTCAGGTAGCCATTGATGGCTACAACATATATCGCCAGCTGCCCATCTTCTCCCGCATAACGATATTCTGCAACGGGATGACACTCGGCCGCATCGGTGGCAAGGTCGAGTTAGGAGCAAGGCCCACGGCCGACTTCATCGTGGACAACATCCCGTCGGATATGCTCCACCGATATATCCGCATAGACGACACCGCCGCAGAGCCGGAGTGCGTGCGTCGAGGCACCATCGGAGAGATGTCGGTCACGGACATTACAACCGTCGTGCAGTTCGACGATGTGCGTATTGTGGATAGTGGCAGAGGCACGTGGTGCGAGATGATTGACGGGGAGTTCGTCGATACGATTAGAGAAGTCGTGGATACGGAGGGTGTCACCCTCCCGATTCGTATCCGTGGCCGTTGCGACTACGCCGGCGAGGCGATACCCGTCGGACGCATCTGCATAAAGGGTGTCGTAGATTATGCCGGCGGAGAGTACTTCCTACGGATAATAAACTACGGGGTTACGCCTTCGGATATGTAGTCTGCAATTAGTCGATAAGCCCCTCGGGCAGAACGAGTTTCATCGTGCGGGCATCAAAATCTATTGCCGCAATAAACTCCTCAACGGCAGGCACAAGATAGCGCTTGCCCTTCAACTCAATCTCAAAGAGAGGGTTGAACTCATTGTCGTAGAAATCGACAATCTCACCCTTCATACGACCGATACGCACCGAGAAGCCGAGAAGCTCCTCGAATGTAAACTCGTCGCTCTCCTCATCGCTCTCCGCCTCAACGAAAATCTCATTTCCGATGATAAGTTCGGCTCGCTTTGGCGTATCAATATCGGCGAAGGCCGCCACGGCACCCGAGGCACCACGGCGAGAGAACGAGTCACAAAAAAGAGGAACAACCAGCGAGTTTACATAGGTAAACAGCGGTTGTTCCTCGGCCTTGAAGTTGTCAGGGAAATTGGCATAGAGGGTAAGGCTCACCTCGCCCCCAACTCCGAAGAGTTTATTTATGCGTCCCACTGCCAACATCTCAACAAGAAACTGCTTGTGCAACGTCCGAATTACTCGGCAGCAGCCTCTGTCTCAACAGCAGCCTCCTCGGTAGCCTCCTCTGCGGCAGCAGCGGCAGCCTCAGCCTCGGCAGCAGCCTTCTTCTCAGCGAGGGCCTGTGCACGAGCCTCCTTAACGGCAGCCTCAGCGGTCAGACGAGCCTTCTTGTCGGCGTTAGCCTCAGCAGCGAGCTTGTTAACCTTAGCGGTTACCTTGCCCTCCTTCTCTCCGAGCCACTTGTTGAACTTTGCCTCAGCGTCGCTCTCCGAGAATGCGCCCTTTGCTACACCACCAAGCAGGTGCTTCTTGTACAATACGCCCTTGTACGAAAGAATCGCACGAGCAGTATCGGTAGGTTGTGCGCCCTTCATTAACCAACTCAGAGCTTGCTCGAAGTTCAAGTCGATTGTAGCAGGATTCGTGTTAGGGTTGTAAGTACCCAATTTCTCGATAAATTTACCATCACGTGGCGCTCTGCTATCTGCAACAACAATGTGATAGAAAGCGTAAGCCTTCTTACCATGTCGTGCCAAACGAATTTTAACAGCCATAATGCTATAAAATTTTTGTTAATAAATTAAGTTAAACGCTAACCCACTTTGAGTTAATCGGGGCAAAGGTAGTAATTTTTCACGAAATACAAAACATAAAGTGTTGAATTTTTGGAGAATGGTAGAGTTTATGAGGCCCGACAATCAAATAATTCACTATCTTTGACCTCGGATAAAACTTTTGTTTGGAGTATGCAGATACCTTTCAAGTACGCAATGATTATTCTGATGCCCTTCATCGGCACGCTCATAGGCTCTTCGAGCGCCATATTTCTCGGCGAGAGGGTTGCCGCAAGGATGCAGAACACGCTGCTCGGCTTTGCCGCCGGCGTGATGGTCGCCGCCTCGGTATGGTCGCTGCTCATCCCCTCAATCAACGAGGCGGAGGCGCAGGGCATTGTGGCGTGGGTGCCGGCTCTGGTAGGCTTTATGGCAGGCATACTCTTTATGCTCCTGCTCGATATGCTCACACCCCACCTCCACCCCGGCAGCAACACCCCCGAGGGCGTTCACACCTCGCTGGGGCGTTCAACGATGCTGATGCTCGCCGTGACGCTGCACAACATCCCGGAGGGTATGGCGGTAGGAGTAGTGGTTGCCGGTGCGCTGTCCGGCGAGGTGGAGATGTCGATGGCCGGCGCTGCGGCACTATCGCTCGGCATAGCCTTGCAGAATATTCCGGAGGGGGCAATAATCTCGCTGCCCCTGCGGGCAAGTGGCAACTCACGCCTCAAATCCTTGGCATACGGCACCGCATCGGGCGTGGTTGAGCCGATAGCGGCCGGCATAACGATAGTGCTGATAGAGCACCTGATAGGCATATTCCCATACCTGCTCGCCTTTGCTGCCGGAGCGATGATTTACGTGGTTGTCGAGGAGCTGATTCCGGAGTCGAAGAGCGGAGCACACTCCAACCTCTCCACCATAGGTTTTGCCGTAGGATTTGCCGCTATGATGGTGCTTGACATTGCACTCGGATAGTGCTATATCTGCTTGATGCTCTGTAAGATACCCTCGGCATCGTAACCGCACTCGGCATATAGCTCGGCAGGCGTACCCTGCTCAACGAAGCGGTCATCAATACCCAGTGTCGTAACCTTAACATCTGCCCCGGCATCGGCGAAGAACTTGGTCACAGCCTCGCCTACGCCACCTCGCAGAACACCATCCTCGACGGTAACGACACGTGAAAACTTCGTCGCCACCTCTTGTAGTAGCCCCTCATCCAGAGGCTTGGCATATCGCAGGTCATAAACGGCCACATCCACGCCCTCCGCAGCGGCCATATCGGCGGCACGCATCGCCGCATCACACCCCTTGCCTATGGCGAGCACAGCGACATCGCCACCCTCTCGCAGCACCCGTCCACGACCGATTGGCAACAGCTCGAACTCACAGCCACGCCACTCCACGCCTCGGCCTCCGCCACGAGGGTAGCGGATAGCAAACGGTGCACCGTGGCACAGAGCGGTGTACATCATATTGCGCAACTCTCGCTCATCCGACGGTGCCGCCACAACGACATTAGGGATGCACGACAGATACGCCAAGTCGAAGGCTCCGTGGTGCGTGGCACCATCTTCGCCGACCAGACCTCCACGGTCAAGGCACAGCACCACCGGCAGGCGTTGCAGGGCAACATCGTGGATAATATTATCGTAGGCACGCTGCATAAAGGTCGAGTATATATTGCAGAATGGCACCAGACCTCCCGCCGCCAGACCCGCCGAGAAGGTCACGGCGTGCGACTCCGCAATGCCCACGTCGAAGCATCGGTCGGGCATCTCGCCCATCATTATATTCATAGAGCAGCCGCTCGGCATCGCCGGCGTAACGCCCACGACACGCCCGTCACGGCGTGCCAAGTCGAGCAGCGTCTGCCCGAAGACATCCTGATAGCGGTCGTGACCTCCTGCCGAGGCTACACGCTCGCCCGTGTCGGGGTTATATCGTCCCGGAGCGTGCCATACGGGGAGGTTATCCTCCGCAGGTCGGTAGCCGTGACCCTTGCTTGTGAGCACGTGCAGCAGCTTCGGCTCCTTGATACGCTTCAAGGCTCGGAACGTGCGCACCAGCTCCCTCACATTGTGGCCATCCACACGACCAAAGTATCGGAATCCGAAGCTCTCGAAGAGGTTGCTGTTCTGCAACAGCCCGTGCTTCACCGCATTGCCCACCTTCTGGCAGAAGCGCAACACGGGAGGCACCGCCGAGAGCATCGCCCACATACGCTGCTTGAATCGGTTATAGTGCGGGGAGGTTGAGAGGTGAAGCAGGTAGCCATTCAACGCCCCCGTGGAGCGGTCGATAGCCATATTGTTGTCGTTGAGCACCACAAGAATATCGGAACCCTTGTCCGCCCCCGCATTATTCATACCCTCGAAAGCCAGACCGCCAGTCATAGAGCCATCGCCGATGACGGCAACCGCCTTGCGCTCCTCGCCCCGCAGCTTCGCCGCCTTGACCATACCGAGAGCCGCCGAGATGGAGACCGATGCGTGACCCGCACCAAAGGCATCATACTCACTCTCCGCCATACGAGGGAAGCCGCTGATGCCATCCTTGCGACGGTTCTGTCGGAACGCCTCACGACGACCCGTGATAATCTTATGGGCATAGGCCTGATGTCCCACATCCCAGACAATCTTATCATACGGCGTGTCGTACACGTAGTGCAGTGCGACCGCTATCTCCACGGCACCCAGCGACGAGGCGAGGTGTCCCGGATTCTTGGCGCACTCCTCTATGATATATTGGCGCACCTCCTCGCAGTAGCGTGGCAGCTCGCTCTCCGGCAACTGCTTCAACTCCTGCGGAGAGTCTATCGAGTAGAGGTATTTATATTCGAGATGTGTCATATCGGTTATGCTCTTTTTTTATTGTTAGAATGGGTAGCCCACGCCGAAGTTGAGCGAGGTATTCTTCCACTTGAAGTTGTGAATCCACCTCTGCCCCGCCGGACTATTCGGATTATAGAGCTGAATACCCCAATCCAAGCGCAGGATGGCGAACTTGATATCTATACGCAGGCCTACGCCCGTATTGAATCCGAGTTGCTTGTAGAAGCTGTCGAAGTGGAATACCGACTCGTCGGGATAGTCCACGCCGTCACGACCCATATACCATACGTTGCCGACATCGAAGAAGGTGGCACCGTGGAAAATACCCCATATCGGAAATCGGAATTCGAGGTTCGCCTCCAACTTCATATCACCCATCTGCGTAGGATAGACCACATTGTCGGGCAGTGGCGAGGAGCCGGGGCCCAGAGTACGTGGTGCCCAGCCTCGCATACTGTTGCTACCGCCGGCGTAGAACATACGGTCGAAAGGCATAGCCTGCGAGTTGCCATAAGCGACACCGAAGCCCGCATAGAGGCGGCCGGCAATAGCCGTAACATCGCCGAGCATTATCCTATGGCTTGCGCTGATGTCGGTGCGGAAGTACTGCGAGTAGCGGATACCGAGGAAGTTGTAGTAGTTCTCCCCCGCCACCGGCTTCGAGAAGGCGTGCATAAGTCCGTCGAGCAGGTTACCCGCCAACTCCCAATTCACACGCACAGAGGTCTGGTTGCGAGAGGTTTGCAGTCGCTGGTTATTGTAGGCATAGGTACCGGCGATGGCTACGATGAGCTGCGACTCGTAACTGCGTTTCAGGTACTCGTTCTGCAACGAGTTGTAGTAGCTCTCGTCGATATAGCTCACATCGACCCAGTTAAGGCTTATCGGGCTGACAACAAACGAGGAGTGGCCCAGATTGCGCCACGAGTAGGACCAGACGGCACTCGACAGACCTCGACGATAGTACGGGCGGTCCTGATAGTTGTACGAGAGCTCGAAGCGTGTTCTCGGCATCGACACACGGCTCAACCCCGACGTGCGGAATATCAGGAAGCGTGGGAAGGAGAGCCCTGCCGAGAGTCCGAACTCCATAGCGTGACGCTTCTTGGCATCCGGTGCCTTCATATACTCATACCCCGCCGTGCCGTTCAGCTCCAACATCTCTGCACCACGGAAAATACTGCGGTTCTGATAACCTATGGTCGCCTTCACACCGTAAAAACTCGACGTCGTGGCACCCTCCAACTCCGCCTTGATGCTCTGTTGCAGCGCCGGCGTGCAGAGGATGTTGCAGTCGAGGTATCGCTCACGAGTATAGTTCAGGCTGGTGGAGTCGGCACCTCCCATATAGGTTATATAGTTGTTCACAGCCGACGAGTCCGCCACCTCGTTGAACATTATTCGTGCGCTCTTGAAGTAGCTCATCTGCATCAGGTTGTTGTAGGCTCGCTGAACGTGCGAATAGTCATACACGGCATTCGGGTAGAGTGGCAGTGCGGGGCGCAACACCTGCGGGCGGACATTCGGACGCTTGCCGTCAAAGAGGATGTTTAGCCCTCGGTAGAGCGTCGTGTCGAGTTGCATAAAGTAGTTCTGCTGCGACTTCGCCACCGCTGCATTATAGTTCGGCACGATGTTGATATTGCGCAGACGATAGACGGCATTGTTGTCGTATATGGCTTCGCCACGAGAATTATACCCTTCGAGTTTCTGCTTGATAATCATCGTGATACCTACCCTATTCTGGTGCGTGACCGTGTCGGCGAGGTACTCTATATTGCTCACCGAGAAGCCATAGTAGCCCCTATCCTTCAAGAAGTTGGCGATACGCTCACGCTCCGCATCCAGCTTCGAGATATCGAACAGCTCGCCCACCTTCACCAGACAGTTTACCGTGTCGGGTTGCAGAATCGGAGCCAAGAACCTATCTCGGTAGTCATACGATATCTTGTCGATGATGTAGGGGCGGTTCTGCTTCAACGAGTAGGTCACCTTCGCCCTCTTGCGGCGGTAGGTGGTATCGACCTTAAAGCCCACCTCGGAGGCGAAGTAGCCTCGTGAGTCGAGGTATATTTTCAGATTCTCGGCCGACTTCTCCGTGTCGTCCATATCGAGCAGCACCGGCTCCTCGCCAATCTTGCGCTTGAAGTTATTCCACCAATTATCCTTGTCGGGGTTGGCAAGGTTATAGACCCAGACGTAGAAGTCCGTGCCGAGGAAGTGCTTGTTCGGCGTCTGGCGGATGTACTTGCCGACATCCTCGGCCGTGATGCGCTCCTTGCCCTTCACGTTGCGGTCGCTCTCAATCTTCACCTTTTGCAGCAGGTAGGAGTCGCTCGGCAGACGGCGTGTGACGTTACACGACGACAGCAAAGCCGCCACCGCAACAACCACACAACTCAATATGGCACCTCTTATACGCATCTGCCCTTTCCGTTTTACACTGCAATAAATTCTCCACAAAGCCCACTTTGTCCACAAACTCACACCCCGTGAGCCACTTAGCGGGCACACCGTCGGCCCGTTTTACCCCAAAGTAGGTATATAATCGTTCAAAGATACGTAATAATTACGAAAAAATCGCTACTTTTGAGGTCAGAAAAGAGGATAAAAGATAATTTTTATCTTTACGACAAGATTTTTTACTGCAAACTATGGTTGAGAAATTTATTATGGCGGGCGACACAGCCCTGCATATATGCGACTCCGAGCAGGGCGACAAGTGCGTTGTTCTGCTGCACGGCTACTTGGAGAATATGTTTGTGTGGGAGGAGTTTATCCCGCTGTTATACAAGCAGGTACGTGTTGTGACCATCGACCTGCCCGGCCACGGCATCTCGGAGGTCAAGGGCGAGTGTCACACGATGGAGTATCTGGCCGACACGGTGACTGCGGCGCTCGACACGCTCGGCGTGGAGCAGGCCTTCATCGTCGGGCACTCTATGGGCGGATATGTCGCCCTGGCGCTGTGCGAGCGTCATCCGGACAGATGCGCCGGCATCGTACTGCTAAGCTCCACACCCAATGCCGACAGCGACGAGAAGCGCAAGAACCGAGAGCGTGAGATTGCCTTGGTGCGGGCCGGCAAGAAGGAGCTGCTCGCCAAGACAGCCCCCGAGGCGGGCTTTGCCGTCGAGAATCGCCGCCGCCTCGCCTCCTACATCGAGGATTTGGTCGAGACCGTGCACCTGACCGAGGATGGCGGAATCATCGCCCTGCTGGCAGGTATGGCGATGCGCCCCGACCGCAACGAGATGCTGCGCAAGTCGGCTGTGCCTCAACTCTTTATCTTGGGCCGCAAGGATGGCTACATCTCCGAGGAGGTGGGCCAAAAGATGGCAGATGCGCACCCACAAGCGCAGACCGTATGGCTCCCAAACTCGGGCCATATGGGCTTCATCGAGGAGCCTGATGCCTGCGCCCAAGCCCTGCTCAACTTCGTGATGCAGTAGTGCGGGGGGGGCAAGCGCAAGCGATGGCATTGAATGGCACTTTTGCGCAACGTAAGGTCAAGTAAAGTCGAGTAAGGTCAGGTAAGGTCAAGCGCAAAGGGAGTTTAAGGAATTTAGGGAATTTAAGGGAAACGCAAGCGATTTGTGGATAGGTCGTAAGAATCCGCAACCTTTCGGCGCAACATTAACAACCCTTAATATCCCTTAACTTCCTTAATAACCATTAAATTCTTGCGCAACGGTAAAGGTTGTTAAAGGTGATTAAAGGTAATTAAGGGAAACGCAAGCGATTTAGGGCAAGGTCGTAAGAGTCCGCAATCTCTCGGCGCAACATTAACATCCCTTAATATCCCTTAACTCCCTTAATAGCCATTAAATTCTTGCGCCCGACCTACCGCACAAAAAAAATCATTTTAAGGAGGGGATTTCAACGCCGTCGAGTACGACGTGGTAGGAGCATACTCGGCGTATGTGACTATCACGTCGCACGCAGACAAAGGAAGAAATCACCCCTTAAAATGATTTTTACCAGCGGAAGCCCAACCCAAACTTCGGCCCAAACTCAAAGCTATCCCCGTAGTGGACAGAGAAGCCCCACATAAAGTCAAGCACATATTGTGGTGCCAAGTGCACTCCAAAGCCCACCTTAGCCTCTCCATAGGCCATATTCCCCTCGACAGGCTTGACTTTTACAAAGCCATCGTCAGCAGGCTTGCCATCAACTTGTTTGCCATAGGCGTAGCCGAGGTTGAGTGACACGATTGGTGTCACCTTGCTATCCATAATCTCGGCCCGCAGGGTGATAAAGAGAGGCAGCGTCATATAGCTTCGGGAGACACCGGCACGGGTGCAATAGCCCACACCGAAGCCCAGGCCAAACCACCTCCAATTATAGCCATTGACGATATCCAGTCCGGAGGCAAAGCGCAGATGAGGCGACATAAGTCCGATGGCACAATTGACCGAGCCGAAGTAGCCCGTATCGAAGTAGGACTCTTTTTGCAGCTGACGTTGAAGGCGCTGCTTCTCACGCCGAGAGAGGGTCGTGTCTGCCTGCACTCCGTACGCCACCATCTGCTCCTGCGTAAGCATCGGAGCACCATCATTCTGTGCATCCACAGTGGCTGTCGGGGCGGCATCTGTGACGGGCACACCACCCTCCTGCGCCGCAAGGGTATCCGGCAGCAGGAGGCAGAGCCCCGCCAAAAGCGATATGATACAGAACCTCCTCATAGCCTCTACTTTTTACGGAAATAGAGCTTCACGTCGGAGGAGATGAGCACGCCATCCATATCCTCATCGCTCTCCATTTCAAGCACCAACTCCTTGTTGGTCACCCTCTTGATTTCGAGCTCCACAACTTCCGTAGATGTGCCATCGTCGCCGAGGACTTGCATACACAAGTCGCCGTCACGAACCTCGTAGCTCTCCTCGTTGACCACGGTCGTATCGTCCGTATATGTTATGGAGCATGAGCACGAGCCCTCCGGATAAAAAGTGTAGATGAGCTCCTTTAACTCCGTCTCCGGCCCCGGGATGCTTATCGTGCTATTGACGGTGGTACCTCCCGCCTTAACGTCATACTTAATACTCTCCAACGACCACGTGCCGACCAGCTTGCTCTGGTACTTGTCGTCCGAAAAATTCTGCTCCGAGCAGGAACTTGCTGCCAATGCTACGACTGCAACAGCCATAAATAAAAAGAATCTCTTCGGCTTAATGGTCAAAAAGAGACCTGCGAAAGGGGGTAAAATTGTTTAATGGTCAAAAATGAGACCTAAACAGACTGTCGAGAGATTATTTCGACAGTTTTTTTTGTGGGTATATGAACTCAATTTTAAATATATTTTGT
>JAFULF010000024.1 GCA_017483225.1 Alistipes sp. | reverse complement strand
TCGGCTCAGAAAAAAAATACACATTTGTTTTCATTCGCCTTAATCGCAACCTTGCGAAGCCCGAAAAAGCGCAGTTTACTCGGCGTAAATGAGCATTTTGAGGGTGAGTATAACGACAAAGTAGCCTTGTTAGACAGCTTCTTGGTTTTTATGCGCAACGAAAAAAGGTGATTAAGGGAAACGCAAGCGATTTGTGGCAAGGCCGTAAGAATCAGCAGCCTCTCGGCGCACCATTAACAACCCCTAATAGCCCTTAACCCGCCTTAATAGCCCTTATCCTCCTGCGCCTGCCTTAATTGACTTACCCCCGAATCAGCTCCGACACCACGAAGGTTGAGCCGCCGACAAAGAGCATATCATCCTCCGAAAGACGTTCTCGCACAAGGTCCACACACTCGGCTACGGAGCCTATGCCCGCCTCGCACGAGAGGCCGAGTGAGGTTGCCACGGCACACACATCCTCCACGGCCGCTGCCCTCGGCATATCGGCACGGGTAAAGACGTAGTGGGCATCCGCAGGCAGAAGCGAGAGCATCTCACGTATATTCTTATCCTCGCAAAATCCCAGCACGCAGGTCAGGCTGCCGCTATTGGTGCGCTTGCGCAGCTGCTCCGCCACGTGGGCTATGCCGTGCGGGTTATGACCCGTATCGCACACCACCAAAGGTCGCTGCTCCAACACCTGCCAACGTCCTGCGAAGGAGGTTATCTGCACCACATCCCGCAGGCCCTCGACAAAGGCTCGTCGAGTGATTGTCAGCGGCGTATTCTCGTGGAGGTAGTCCGCCACGGCGCAGACGATGTTCACATTCTGTCGCTGGTACTCGCCCAGCAGTCCCACACGCAACGTATATGGCTGACCATCACGTGTGCGCATCATATCGAAGAGTTGCTTGTCGCCATCCTGCTCCTGACGCAGGCACGTGAAGGCCTCCTGCGCATAGATGACCTGCGAGCGTTTGTCCGCCGCAATCTCCTCTATAACAAGGTTATAGGCAGGATTCTTCTCACCCACAATCACCGGCACGCTCTTCTTGATAATGCCGCCCTTTTCACGGGCAATCTTAGGCAGTGAGTCGCCCAGCAGTGCCGTATGCTCCAACCCCACGTTGGTAATCACGCTGACGGCCGGAATGACGATATTCGTAGCATCGAGGCGACCGCCGAGGCCCGTCTCTATGACGGCGACCTCCACATCGCTCTGGGCGAAGTAGTCGAAGGCCAGCGCCGTGGTCATCTCGAAGAAGGAGAGGTCACACTCCTCCATATCCGACTTATACTTATTGACGAAGTTTACGACCTTCTGCTTGGAAATCATCTCTCCATTGACACGTATGCGCTCCCTGAAATCAGCAAGGTGAGGCGAGGTGTATAGTCCCGTCTGGTAGCCCGCTTGTTGCAGTATCGCTGCAAGCATATTCGACACGGAGCCCTTGCCATTGGTGCCGGCAACGTGTATCACGAAGAAGTTGCGCTGTGGATTGCCGAGTTTGCGGCAGAACTCCGCCACACGCTCCAAGCCCGGCTTATAGGCCGTCGCACCATGCATCTGGAACGTCGGCAACGAGTTGAACAGATACTCTATTGTCTCCTGATAATTCATAGTAAGGATTGGGTTAATTCAGATAAAATTTACGTTTGGACCAATAGGCCACGCCGTAGAGGATGCAGAGCAGTGCCACGTAGAGCGAGAGCCGTCCGAGGTAGTCCCCGTAGCGGGTGTAGAGGGTCTGCTTGTCGTTGAGGCGGATGCGCTCGGTCACCACCCCACGCTCATCCCAGCCCAGCGTAGCGATGTCGTCGCCACGGGAGGTGATGAATCCCGAGATACCCGTATTTGCACTGCGGGCAACATCCCTGCGATGCTCGATGGCTCGCAGACGACAGTAGGCGAAGAGGTAGCGGTAGCCCGGCGTATCGCCCCACCAGCCGTCGTTCGACACCACGAAGAGTGCCTGCGCCCCGTTTCGCACGAACTCGCCCATATAGGCGCCGTAGAGCCCCTCGTAGCAGATCGCAGGGGCAACCTTAACGTCGTGATACTCAAACGGCAGGGTCGAGGCTCCTATGCCGAGTTGCCCTGCTATGCCGCCCAAATCGACCCCGAAGAGGGTACTTCCACGCAGCCACGCAGGCAGCGTCTCCACGCCGATAACGAGTCGTCCCTTGCGGTGCAGTGGCGTATATGTCGCCGTAGGCTCTATGCCCACCGCAGCATTGTAGATATCGTAGTACATCGACCCCTGACGGCGAGCCGTCGTGGAGCCTTTATGCTCCCCATATTGGCGCACGGTCTGGCACCCCGCCACAACCAGCGCATCCTGTCCTCGCTCCCGCATCGTAGCGGCAATCTCCTGCACGATGGAGTAGTTGCCGACCACCCTCTCGTTGAGCAGTGTCGGGAGCGACGTCTCGGGCATAAGTACGAACTCCGCCGTCACGGGCACCTCGCCAAGCAGGTCGAGCAGATTTCTCTGCTGCCAGGAGGTGTCGCCCGCAAACTTCTCATAGCAATCCACATTAGGCTGCACGACCGCAACCTCGACGCTCCGTCGCTCGGTGTAGGCTGCCCCCTCCGGAGAGTTATAGAGGTACAACCCCAGAGATAACGCCATAGGGAGGAAGAGGGCCAGCGTCGCCTCCACCCACACACGCTTGGACATCGTCAGCAGCGACTCCAAGGCCAGAACATTGACCACGAGCACCCAGAGCGAGCCTCCGAAGGCTCCCGTGTATTCGTACCACTGCACGGCCCAGACATCGTAGGCGAAGCCGTTGCCGAGGGTCAGCCACGGGAAGGAGAGTGCGGGGGCCTGCGTGTAGATATACTCGCAACCTATCCACGCTGCGATAAAGAGGATGTAAGCCACCACCTTCGGCACACGCTTCGAGGCTATGTGGAAGAGCATAAGCGGCACCAGACTCCACCACGTGGAGAAGATGGTCGCCGCAATGGGGCCTATGGGCGTAGCGTTCCATACCCACCAAACGGTGAGCGCATTCCAGATGACGAAGGTGAGCACGCCCCACCCCGCCATTCGCCACGCATCACGCACCGAGTCGGAGTACTCGGCACTGATAATGAGCAGTGGCACAAGCGCCACCACGAGGGGAAATCCGCCACCTCCCATCCACGGCAGCGCAAACATCAGCGCCGAGACAAGGGAGAGCAGCAGGCGTATTTTTGTCGTTAATTTTCTCTGAAACGTAATCATAGTAGTGCAAATATACAAAATTCTTTCAGTTTTCCACATAAAATCGCTATCTTTGTCGGTTAGAAACGAAGTTTGGAAACAAAGAGATAAAAAAAACATATAGATTATGACACAGGAAGAACTCTTCAAGAAACTTATCGCACACTGCAAGGAGTATGGATTCATATTCCCTTCGAGCGAGATTTACGACGGTCTGGGTGCCGTGTATGACTACGGCCAGAATGGTGTCGAGTTAAAGAACAACATCAAGCGTTACTGGTGGGACTCGATGGTGAAGCTCCACGAGAACATCGTAGGTATCGATGCCGCAATCTTTATGCACCCCAAGACGTGGGAGGCTTCGGGCCACGTTGCCGCCTTCAACGACCCGCTGATTGACAACAAGGACTCGAAGAAGCGCTATCGTGCCGATGTGCTCATCGAGGATTGGATGGCGAAGCAGGACGAGAAGATTCAGAAGGAGGTCGATAAGGCTCGCAAGCGTTTCGGCGAGGCATTCGACGAGGCGCAGTATCGTGCCACCTCGCCACGCGTGCTGGACATCGCAGCCAAGCGTGATGCCGTACACGAGCGTTTCGTGAAGGCTCTCGACGAGAACGACCTTACGGAGTTGCGCCAGATTATCCTCGACTGCGAGGTTGTATGCCCTATCTCGGGCACCCGCAACTGGACCGACGTGCGCCAGTTCAACCTTATGTTCTCGACACAGATGGGCTCCACCGCCGAGGGTGCCTCGACCATCTACCTCCGTCCGGAGACTGCACAGGGTATCTTCGTGAACTTCCTCAACGTGCAGAAGACCGGCCGTATGAAGCTCCCATTCGGTATCGCACAGATAGGCAAGGCGTTCCGCAACGAGATTGTGGCCCGTCAGTTCATCTTCCGTATGCGTGAGTTCGAGCAGATGGAGATGCAGTTCTTCGTACAGCCGGGTACCGAGATGAAGTGGTGGAACGAGTGGAAGAATACCCGTATGGCTTGGCACCGAGCTCTCGGCTTCGGCGACGAGAACTACCGCTTCCACGACCACGACAAGCTGGCACACTACGCAAATGCCGCAACAGATATCGAGTTCAACTTCCCATTCGGCTTCAAGGAGGTGGAGGGTATCCACTCACGTACCGACTTCGACCTCGGCCGTCATCAGGAGTACTCGGGCAAGAAGATTCAGTACTTCGACCCGGAGCGTGGCGAGAACTACGTGCCTTACGTTGTCGAGACCTCTATCGGCGTGGACCGTATGTTCTTGCAGATTATGTCGGCAGCATACTGCGAAGAGCGACTCGAAAATGGCGAGGAGCGTGTAGTGCTGCGCATACCTGCTTGTCTGGCACCTACCAAGGTGGCCGTTATGCCGTTGGTGAAGAAGGATGGTCTGCCGGAGTTGGCACAGTCGATTATCGACGACTTGAAGTTCGACTTCAACGTCGCCTACGACGAGAAGGACTCTATCGGCAAGCGTTACCGCCGTCAGGATGCCGTAGGTACGCCGTTCTGCATCACAGTTGACCACCAGAGCTTGGAGGATGGCACCGTGACGGTTCGTCACCGTGACTCTATGCAGCAGGAGCGTATCGCTATCTCGACACTGCACCAGATGGTCGAGCAGGCTACCTCGTTCCGCCCATTGTATAAGAAGATTAAGGAGTAAGGCGTGGGGCGCATCCTTGCAATAGACTTCGGCATCAAGCGCACAGGGTTGGCCGTGAGCGACCCTCTGCGCATCATTGCCGGCGCATTGGAGACGGTCGAGACCAAGCAATTGGAGCGATACGTCGAGCAATATTGCTCCCAAAACGACGTTTCTACCATAGTGGTAGGCAAGCCGTCGCAGATGAACGGAGCACCCTCCGAAACGATGCGCTACATAGAGCCTCTCGTGGGTCGTCTGCGCCACGCACACCCCGACAAGGAGGTTGTGCTCTACGACGAGCGTTACACCTCGGTCTTGGCACAGCGCACCATACGTGAGAGCGGCATCGGCAAGATGGCTCGCCGAGACAAGTCGCTCGTGGACAAGGTTGCCGCCACAATTATTTTACAATCCTATATGGATAGCCTCAGTGGCTTTTAATTAGAGTAAAGGAGAAGATTATGATTTATCCTATTGTTATTTACGGGTCGCAGGTGCTGCGCAATCAGTCGGTCGAGATTGACTCGTCGTACCCCGACTTCAAGAAGCTGGTGGATGATATGTGGATTACGCTCGGTGAGGCGAGCGGCGTGGGGCTGGCGGCTCCGCAGATAGGCAAGAATATCCGCCTCTTTATCGTCGATTGTACCCCGTGGGCGGAGGATGTACCCGAGTTGGCCGACTTCCGCAAGGTCTTTATCAACCCGGAGATTTACGAGCGTAGCGAGGAGACCGACCTCTTCGAGGAGGGCTGCCTCTCACTGCCCGGCATCCACGAGAATGTGCGCCGCCCGATACGTATCCGTATGCGCTACCTCGACGAGGAGTTCGTAGAGCACGACGAGGAGTTCGACGGCTACCCTGCACGAGTTATCCAGCACGAGTACGACCATATCGAGGGCAAGGTCTTCACCGACCACCTCTCGCCTCTGCGCCGCAACCTGCTCAAAGGCAAGATACTCAATCTGGCCAAGGGTAAGTACCGCTGCTCGTACAAGACCAAGTAACACCCCACAAAGGGGATAACAAGAAGAGCGTGTCCAACAAGTTTTCGGACACGCTCTTTCTTTTCAGAAGCTGTATAACAAGTGCTAATTTTAGGCCTACGAAGCCCGAAAAAGCGCAGTTTACTCGGCGTAAATGAGCATTTTGAGGGTGAGTATAACGACAAAGTAGCCTTGTTAGACAGCTTCTTTGTGTTGGACTTTATCGTTGCCCCCTTACGTGGGTATCGTTTTCAATACCCACGTAAGGGAGGGGGCAGGGCGTGCGAGAGGAAGAGGGGGGGGGCAATGAAAGGTCGGGTAAGGGCAGGCAAGGTCGGGCACACAGAGAATTAAGGTGTTGTTAAGGGGTGCACGAAGGGTTACAGACTCTCACAGCCTCGCCCAAAGACTGCCTGCGTTTCCCTTAATAAACTTTAATAGCCTTTATCGTTGCGCAATACTCCTCTTATACACGTTCTGCGTTACTCTTCCAGCCAAGCTCCAAGCTCCGTATAAATCTTATTGGCGATAAACTCCATACCCGTAGGGTTAGGATGGGAGGTTGCCACCTTCGGGATGTCGATGGTGTTGCCGTAGCCTCGGAGGGCGAGCAAATCGACAACCTTCGCCCCGTAGTGTTTCGCAACGGCGTGCACGGTAGTCTGTATGCCGGCGCTGACGTGGTCGCCGATGATGCAGATAATCTTCACATCAGGGTTGCGCTCCTGCACCAGACGTACAAGCTTGATATAGGCCTCGCAGTAGGTGCCATCGCCCAGCACCTCAATCTCGGCACGTGTGGTTGCCTTATCCGCCGTGGCGATATACGAGGCGATTACGCTTGCCGCCGGCCCCGTTTCGGACTTACAGGTGAGACCCGGTGCCAAATCTACATCCTTTGTTCGGTCGTTGGTGCCACCGTGGATAATCACTATATCGGCATCGCCAACACCATTCTGGTCGATAAATCGTTTAGCGTAGTAGGTACTCGACGAGTTCACTCTGCTGTCATTGCAGTTGGTCACCAGCGAGCCGCTATACGCAATATTGCGTTCCAGACGGGCATTGGTCATATAGTTGTAAATCAGGCGATACCAATAGGTATCCGACACGGCATAGAGTCCCACCCTCGGATAGTAGTAGCTATATTTATAAGGTATATAGCCTCGGAAGGTCGAGATAGAGTCACCGATAACGCTCACCCTCTTCGGCTCGGCCGACGCAGGTGTCGTATCGGCAGGCAGGCCGCTCGGAATAGGATAACCCGATGCATCGACCTCCCACTGCTTTGCGGCAGGGGTACCCGCAGCAGGGGTGTAGGCCGCAGAGGCTGCGTTCAGGCGTGCGAGCATCGTGCTGTCGGTCATCTGTACCTCGGTGAGCACCGCACAATCACTCTTCGTGCAGGTATAGCCATCACGAATCGTTCCGTGCATACCCAACGACTCGGGGCAGAAGCACGAATTCATAACAAACGACATATAGGCATAGCCGAATAGTGCACCGTGGCGAATCGTGCCCGAGCCCGGCGGAATAGTTTGGAAGCCGACCGTTACCCTATCTCGTGTAAGGTCGGTGTAGCAGGCGGTCAGCGTGATACCATTATCAACGTGAGGGCACGCCAGCACGCCGGCGATAATCTCATTCGTCGTTTTCAGGTTGCTGATTGGGGCCACCTCGACAATATGAGGTCGAGCCACGCACGAGGCGAAGACAAAGCCGGGCACAGAGCCGTGCACCCACGCAGCAATACCTCCTACGAGGTTATAGTTCGACGAGTTGGCACCTCGTGAGATGAGCGTATTGCCTATGGCGGCGCAGTTCGTAACGCCTGCATAAGCTCCGCCCGTCGTATGGCGAAGGTAGCCGACAATTCCGCCTATGGCATAAGCAGCCTCGACCTTACCATACGTTGCGCAGTTATCAATTAGGGCGACATCCTGTGCCGTCATCGTATAAATCTGGCCTGCAATACCTCCGGCATTTCCCTCGTGGGCAGCGGCAACAGAGCGAGAGGTCGAGATGCAGTTATAGACCTTTCCGGCCGTCATCGAGCCAACCATACCGCCAACGTGTGCAACACTTGTGTTTACACGGCCCTCGAAGCGGCAGTCCGAAATCAACGAGGCACTATCGGTCATAACAGCCGCAACGCCACCGCAGTAGCTATATATACCGGCAATCTCTACCGTATTGGCGATACGGCAACGGCGAACTGTTGCGCCATCAAGATGCGCCACAACGCCACCAACGACACCGCCATAGGCTATCACGTCACCACTCACAGTACAATCCTCAATAACGGCACCATTGGTTGCATAACCCGCCAGACCGCCCGTAACGGCTGCGTGCGTTATAGATACACCATTATACGTATAGGCTATCTCCGCCTTTGTATTCTCCACTCGGCCACGAATCTCGCAGTCAGAGAGCGTTCCTCCACTCATCGTGCCCACGATGCCTCCACTATAAAGATTATAGACATTGAGCGTACCTTCGAGTCTGCAACTCTTGATTGTCGTATTTGTAGCATCCGCAACAAAGGCCGCCTGATATTGTCCCGTGGCATCGATAGTGACATCGGCAAGGGTGAGATTCGAGATAGTTGCCCCCGACGTGTAGCCAAACATTGCACACGGGAGGGTCGCCTCGGTCGGCGTAATGGTCATACCCGAAACGGTAAATCCGCCACCATCATAACTGCCTGAGAATGGCAGTGTTGCACTTGCACCAATAGGTGTGATGTTCTCGCCTGCCATAGCGATATCGCACACCTGTCGGTAGTGTCGCTCGGCGTATCGGTCAGACGAGGCACAACGGCGAGCCATCGTGACGAGGTCCTCGGCCGTGGAGATTAGGTATGGGTCCTCAACAGAGCCATCTCCCCCGCCCCATCTATCATCTGCCGTCGAGCGACGAGAGGTTGCCGTCGAGAGGTTTACGTTCACGTTGTAGTAGGTGTTGCGGGCCACCTTGCGAGCGTAGGTGTAGGTGTATATCGCCTTGTCGGTCGTGACCGTGAGCTCGCCCTCGTAGTCGCCCTCCG
>JAFULF010000023.1 GCA_017483225.1 Alistipes sp. | reverse complement strand
AATGGTATGTCAAGAAGATATCGAAGACTATTTATAGATGAATATTTCAGGCTAAAATACAGGTAGAAAATGCGGGAAAATACCCGCATTTATCTACTAATTCTGACCAATAAACAGATATTGCCCCGATTTTATCTACTAATTTTGACCAATAAGCCGATTGTTGTTGCAATCCCCGACCGTCGGGGTTGGTGAGCGATGGCACAAAACAAAACAGACGACTTGTAAGTCGTCTGCTCTGCTTTGTAGTGGATAGGGGATTCGAACCCCTATGTCGTGCGTGAGAGGCACGTATCCTAGCCCTTAGATGAATCCACCATTGGTTTGATTGCGAGTGCAAAGATAGGGCAAGAATTTAATTCTGCAAAATATTTCTTACTTTTTTTTCTCTTTTTTATGTAAAAAATGTCAATTTTCGCCTCTTACCTATATTATATTTGGTACAAGAGATAAAAATAGGTATCTTTGTCCGATTTATTTTGCATAAAGAGAAAAGTTTATCTGAAATGACAACCATTCAAGCCATCATATTGGGCATAATTCAGGGACTGACAGAGTTCCTGCCGGTATCAAGTAGCGGACACCTGCAACTTGCAAACGAGTTGCTCGGAACCTCGCTAAACCCGGAGAGTGACCTTACGTTCAGCCTGACGCTGCACGCCGCTACGGTGCTCAGTACCATCGTCGTACTGTGGCGGGAGATATGGCGACTGCTGCGGGGACTCTTCTCCCGCAAGTTCAACGACGAGCAGGCGTACATCCTCAAAATCGTTATCTCGATGGTGCCGATAGGCGTTGTCGGAATCTTCTTTATGGATTATATCGAGGCGGCATTTTCCTCTATCCTTGTTGTGGGTATAATGCTGCTTGTGACTGCTGCCCTGCTCTGCTTCGCATACTACGCCAAGCCTCGCCAGAAGGCGGAGCTGTCATATCGTGATGCCTTCATCATCGGCTTGTCGCAGGCGGTGGCTACGCTGCCGGGGCTTTCACGCAGTGGCACGACAATAGCCACGGGACTGCTGCTCGGCAATCGCAAGGAGAGCATTGCGCAGTTCTCGTTCCTTATGGTGCTGCCGCCGATTCTGGGCAATGCCCTGCTCGACATCGTCAAGGGCAACTTCGGCGGAGGTGTCGAGATGTGGCCGCTGGTGGCGGGTTTCCTCTCGGCATTTGTTACGGGTGCTCTGGCCTGCCGCTTTATGCTCGACATAGTGCGCCGTGGCAAGCTTATCTGGTTTGCCGTATATTGTGCCGTGGCGGGTGCCGTGGCAACCATAACCTACTTTGTTTAAGATGGAGAGTATTAAGGATATAAACCTCGTCGAGGATGGCTATGTGGCGGTCATCGACAAGCCGTTGGAGTGGACCTCGGCAGATGTTGTTCGCAAGATAAAGTTCCGCTTGCAGCGCAAGGGCTACCGCAAAATCAAGGTGGGCCACGCCGGCACGCTCGACCCCTTGGCTACGGGCATCCTGCTCGTCTGCATAGGTCGTGCGACCAAGCGTGTGGATGAGTTGCAGGCCGAGCGCAAGGAGTATGTTGCCGAGTTGGAGCTGGGTGCAACAACGCCGAGCTTCGATATGGAGCACCCGATAGATGCCACCTATCCCATTGAGCATATCACACGTGAGAAGGTGGAGCAGGCGTTGGCATCGCTCACGGGCGAGCGATTGCAGGCACCGCCAATCTACTCGGCGAAGAAGGTCGAGGGTATGCGTGCCTACGAGTTTGCACGTGCCGGCGAGGAGGTTGAGCTGCGCAAGGCGCTGATAAATATCTACTCTATCTCGTTGGAGGAGTACAACCTGCCGCACATCCGTATTCGTGTCGAGTGTAGCAAGGGCACATACATACGCTCGCTGGCGCAGGAGATTGGCGAGGCACTCGACAGCGGGGCCTACCTCACCTCGCTGCGACGTACCCGCAGTGGCGACTTTGACGTGGAGAGAGCGTGGAGTTTGGATGATTTTCTAAAAAATATAGACTCAATCGAAACAAAATAGTTCGATTTTCGTAATATAATAGATTGTGTTCTTGTTCTTTGGGCAGGAATCGCCGTTTTGAAGATTTTGAAATAAGAGATATGAAATTATCACAGTACGGATTTGAATTTTCGCCGGAGCTCATTGCGAAGTATCCGACGGATAATCGTGACGACTCACGATTGATGGTTGTACATCGTGCCACGGGCAAGATTGAGCATCGCACCTTCAAGGATATCTTGGATTACTTCGAGGAGAGCGACCGCTTTATCTTCAACGATACCAAGGTGTTCCCGGCTCGCCTCTACGGCAATAAGGAGAAGACGGGTGCCGAGATTGAGATTTTCTTGTTGCGAGAGTTGAATCGTGAGTTGCGCTTGTGGGACGTTCTGGTGGACCCTGCCCGCAAAATCCGCATCGGCAACAAGCTCTACTTCGGCGAGGATGACATCCTCGGTGCCGAGGTTATCGACAATACCACGTCCAGAGGTCGCACCCTGCGCTTCCTCTACGACGGCTCCTATGAGGAGTTCAAGCAGACACTCTATCGCCTTGGCGAGACGCCGCTGCCACGCTGGGTACGCCAGACCGTGGAGCCGGAGGATGCCGAGCGATACCAGACCATCTTCGCCGAGAAGGAGGGTGCTGTGGTAGCCCCTACGGCGGGTATGCACTTCTCGAAGCACCTGCTCAAACGTATGGAGATTAAGGGCATCGAGCGTTCGTTCGTCACGCTGCACGCAGGTCTGGGTAACTTCCGTACAGTGGATGTTGAGGACCTCTCGAAGCATAAGGTCGATTCCGAGCAGTTCTTCGTGACGGAGCAGACGGCCGAGGAGGTAAACGCCTCGAAGCGTGAGGGCCACAAGATTGTGGCTATCGGCACAACCGTAATGCGCACCCTCGAAACGGCGGTATCTACCCACGGAATGATTAAGCCGCAGAGCGGTTGGACCAACAAGTTTATCTTCGCCCCTTATGACTTCACGGTGGCCGATGCTATGGTGTCGAACCTCCACCTGCCGGAGTCCACACAGCTGATGATGGTTGCTGCCTTCGGTGGCTACGACCTCGTTATGGAGGCCTATAAGGTGGCCGTGGAGGAGGGTTATCGCTTCGGAACTTATGGCGATGCGATGCTGATTATTTAGGAATTTTTCGGATTTTTTTCTATCTTTGCAAAATAAACAAACAAAACTCGCAGCGATGGCTACACACAAAATTCTCTATATCTGTCAAGAGATAACACCTTACCTCCCGGAGAGTGAGGAGTCGCTATTGTGCCGACAACTTTCGCAGGCGATGCAGGAGCGTGGCAACGAGATTCGTACCTTTATGCCCCGCTACGGCTGCGTAAACGAGCGCCGCAATCAACTGCACGAGGTTATCCGCCTGTCGGGTATGAACCTGATTATTGACGACAATGACCACCAGCTGATTATCAAGGTGGCATCCATACCGGCT
Source organism: Alistipes sp. (assembly GCA_017483225.1). Classification (GTDB taxonomy): domain Bacteria; phylum Bacteroidota; class Bacteroidia; order Bacteroidales; family Rikenellaceae; genus Alistipes. The sequence goes on along the minus strand of JAFULF010000023.1, from coordinate 57,740 downwards.
GCCCGTATTCAGATATACTTCATCGACAATGAGGACTTCTTCTCCCGCAAGGCAACGCTGACCGATGCCGAAGGAGCGGCCTTTGAGGATAACGACGAGCGTATGGTATTCTTCGCCCGTGGTGTCTTGGAGACGGTCAAGAAGTTGCGCTGGACTCCCGACGTGGTACACTGCCACGGCTGGTTCTCTGGCATTGCGCCTATCTACCTGCGCAAGGTCTTCAACGACGACCCTATCTTCCGTGATGTGAAGATTGTGACGTCGCTCTACAACGACCGCTTTGCGGAGCCGCTCAACGAGCGGTTGCGCTCGAAAATCGAGGGTGAGGGTGTTAAGGATGAAAATCTCTCGATTCTTGACACTCCTTCATACGAAAATCTCTATCGTTACGTTATGACTCATACGGACGGTGTTGTTGCCGGCTCTGCCGATGTGGATGCATCGCTGTTGGAGGAGGCACGTAAGGCGGGCAAGAGTGTGCTCGACTACCGGTCGCCGGACGAAGAGGGATTTTACGAAAACTACAATCGTTTCTATGATGAATTGTTCTAATCTGCGCCGAATGGCCGCCAAGATATTCGGAGCCATAGCCGTTGCGGCGATGGCGGTGGGCTGTTCTGCCACGGTTGATTCGGAGTTGGGCTTCGAGCTGGTTCCTGAGAGCCATAAGATGCAGATGCGTCACCTTACCTTCAAGGGGGATAAGGTCATCCGCTTCAATGCCTCGTCAAGCAACCAAGATAAGATTGTGCTCGACTCACTGCCTTGTAAGTACGTTGAGACATCGCTCCTGCGTGTCGATTCGTTGCTGTCGAGCAACGTCTCTTACGGCTTTATGGGCGTGGAGCGTAGCGATACCTTCGGTATGCGCAGCGCACGATTCGCCTCCTCGATGATGTTTATGAACATCGTTGACGAGACGACGGGCTGGGGCTACCGTCCGATATTCGACTCGCTCAAATTGGTGCTCTCCATCGAGAACTATGGGGCAGATACCGTCACGCCGGTCAAGTATAACGTCTTTGAGTTGAAGCGCCCTCTGCTCGGCAGCCTCATCAGCGACAAGGATACCACGGCATACACTTGCAGCGATATCGACGCTGCGCAGATTATCGAGCGCAGTGAGCCTATCTTCACCTTCACCTTCCCCAACGAGGGGGATGTGGTGTCGAGTGCAACGGTGAGCTTGGAGCCTGTGGATATGACCGAGGGTGGTGCATCGTGGGACTTTATCCGTCGCCTGATGCTTATCCCCGACAACTACAACACCTCGGAGTGGGATGGCTATGCTCGTGACAACGACTCCCTCTATAAGAGCGAGAGCAAGTTCGCCAAGGCCTTCCACGGCATCTACATCGAGCCTGATATGAGCTCGGTCAAGGAGTCGGCACGTGGCTCGCTCTACGCCGTGAAACTCGCTGCTTCGGGTATCTACCTCCAAGGCCGTAGCCGTAATCCGGAGGACCCTACGCTGGTCAAGGATACGATAGGTATGGCCTACTACTTTGTGGATGAGTCGTCGGCGGAGATTAAGGCGTTGGGTATGTCTGCCAATATGATTGACCACGACTACTCGAAGAGCCTCACCTCTGCCCCTTCACGTCTTGCCTCCGTGCGTATGGCGGGCTACGACGAGTCGGGTGCTCGTCTGCCTCACTCGGAGCGTGACCTCGTCAGCGAGGGCTATGTCGAGGGTATGGCAGGAGTGGTCACAGAGGTATATTTCACAGACGACTTCTTGCAGCAGTTGTGGGATATGCACTCGGAGAACGGGGAGGAGTTCCGTGCCGTTGCCATCAACCAGAGCCTTATGAAGGTCTATTTGAAGGGTGCCGACTACGATTGGAATACTACGCAGAGCAATGCCGCTGCGCTGCTCGAACCGCTCAATAACTCGATAGTTCGTCTGGGTACATATACCAATATCAACCGCTTGACGGCAATCTCGGACTACTACTACCAGTATGAACAGCAGCAAAATACGGAGTTGGCATACGGAGGCAAACTCAACCGTAGCCGTGGCTGCTACGTGATGGATATCACGGCGCATACGCAGCTGTTGTGCAACTATGTGCGCTCGCTGAAAGAGGAGGGTAAGAGTCTGGCCGACTATGACGAGAAGCGAATGCCTCGCACCATCCAGCTCGGACCGGAGGCCATATCGCCATACACGATGAAGCGCACCGTATTGCAGGGTGCCTCCACCGAGAGTCAGACGACGACGGCACCGATACAGATTGAGATAAACTATACGATGATTAAATAGAATATTTAATATAATCTCATACCTCGAAACCTATGTTTGCGCATAGGTTTCGTTGCGTATGAAAAGAGAGAACGAAAAAAGATAAAGGAGAAGAGATAATGCAGGAAAATTTAGTAATAGTCGAGTCTCCGGCAAAGGCGAAGACCATCGAGAAGTTCCTCGGCAAGGATTTTATTGTCAAGTCGAGTTTCGGCCATATCCGTGACCTTTCGAAGAAGGAGTTGGGTATCGAGATAAAGGATGGCTACCGCCCGTGTTACGAGATATCGAGCGATAAGAAGCGTGTTGTTGAGGAGTTGTCACGCCTCTCGAAGCAGGTCAAGACCGTATGGCTCGCATCCGATGAAGACCGTGAGGGAGAGGCTATCGCCTGGCACCTTACCGAGGTGCTGAATTTGCCGGTGGATAGAACCAAACGTATTGTCTTCCACGAGATTACCAAGAACGCTATTTTGCACGCCATCGAGACTCCCCGTACCGTGGATATGAACTTGGTGAATGCCCAGCAGGCACGTCGAGTTCTGGACCGTATCGTGGGCTTTGAGCTCTCGCCTGTGCTCTGGAAGAAGGTGCGACCATCGCTCTCGGCAGGTCGTGTGCAGAGTGTTGCCGTGCGCCTTATCGTAGAGCGTGAGCGTGATATCATCGCCTTCAATAGCACCTCCTACTATCGTGTGGTGGCGCAGTTCTACGCTCCGAGCGATGCCTCGAAGATTCTCTTCAAGGCTGAGTACTCGAAGAAGTTCGCCACGAAGCAGGAGGCTGCCACACTGCTCGAAGAGTGCAAGGGTGCAACCTTTACGGTCGAGCATTGCGAGGTGAAGCCTACGAAGCGCTATCCTGCACCTCCGTTTACCACCTCGACGCTTCAACAGGAGGCGGGTCGTAAGTTCGGTATGTCGGTGTCGCAGACGATGTCCGTGTCGCAGAAGCTCTACGAGCAGGGTCTTATTACCTATATGCGTACCGACTCGGTAAACCTCTCGGGTATGGCTATCGGAGCCTGCAAGACGGCCATCACGTCGCTCTTTGGCGAGAAGTACTCGGCCGCTCGTAACTATACCACCCACAGCAAGGGTGCGCAGGAGGCTCACGAGGCTATCCGCCCGTCGTACATCGACCGCAGGGAGATAGAAGGCACGACGGCTGAGAAGCGCCTATACGACCTTATCTGGAAGCGCACGGTCGCTTCGCAGATGGTGGCGGCGGATATCGACCGCACAACCATAACCATCGCCCGCTCGGGCAGCAATGAGAAGTTCATCGCTACGGGCGAGGCTGTACGCTTTGACGGCTTCCTGCACCTCTACTCGGAGAGTGCGGATGATGAGCAGACGGAGCAGAGCGAGGTGGCACACCTGCCACTGCTTGCTGCCGGCGATAACCTGCTGGTGCAGAATATCGTCGCCACGGAGCGATTCACGCAGCCGCCACTGCGCTACAATGAGGCATCGCTGGTCAAGCGACTCGAAGAGTTGGGTATCGGCCGCCCTTCGACATACGCTCCGACCATCTCGACAATCATCGCACGAGGGTACGTCGAGAAGAGCTCACGCCCATCGCAGAAGCGTACCTTCACTCAGCTGACACTCAAAGGCAACAGCATAACCGAGAAGTGCGCCTCGGAGAACTTCGGAGCCGAGAAGAATCGCCTCTCGCCGACCGATATAGGTATGGTTGTGAATGACTACTTGGAGTCGCAGTTCGGAATGATTATGGACTACAACTTCACCGCCAATGTCGAGAAGGAGTTTGACCGTATCGCCGACGGCGAGTTGAAGTGGAACGAGATGATAGACGACTTCTATGCCCCATTCCACGAGATGGTGGATAGTGCTATCGGCACGCAGTCCTCACATCAGGCTGTGCGAGTGCTGGGTACCGACCCCGTAAGCGGCCACGTCGTTAAGGCCCGCATCGGTCGCTATGGCCCGATGGCGGAGATTGAGGGCGACGAGAATGAGAAGCCACGTTACGCCTCGCTCAAAAAGGGACAGCTCATCGAGTCCATCACCTTGGAGGAGGCCCTCGAACTCTTTGCCCTGCCACGTGTCGTAGGTACCCTCGACGGGGAGGCTGTGGTTATCGGCATCGGTAAGTTCGGAGGCTACGTCCGCCACGGCAAGACCTTCGCCTCGCTCGCCAAGAGCGACGACCCGTACACGGTGCAGTATGAGCGTGCCGTGGAGTTGTTGCAGGAGCAGCAGAAGCAGAATGTGGCGGCAAATACTCCGCTGAGAACCTTCGCCGAGGATAAGGCTATGCAGATTAAGTCGGGCCGTTATGGCGCATATATCGCATACAAGGGCAAGAACTACCGCCTGCCGAAGAGTGCAAAGCCGGAGTCGCTCACCTATGAGGAGTGCCAGAAGATTGTAGCCTCGTCGAAGAAGTAGCCTGTTTAGAAACGAGAAATAGAAATTTTAGAACAGATATGAAGAGATTTATCGTAACCCTGATGCTCGCCGCTACGCTCTCGACGGCCGTGGCGCAGGAGCAGACCAAGCCGGAGGGGTATAAGTTTACCGACGGCACCCTTGTAAAGAGCAACTCCGTGAAGAACCAGTTCCGCAGCGGCACCTGCTGGTGCTACTCGGCCCTCTCGTTTATTGAGGAGGAGATTATGCGTGCCGGAGGCGAGAGCCTCGACCTCTCGGAGATGTGGATTGTCCGCAACATCTACTTCGAGAAGGCGGTTAAGTATGTGCGCCTGCACGGTGCGCTGAACTTCGCTGTCGGCGGTGCTGCCCACGATGTTATCGAGGGTATCAAGCGCTACGGCATCGTGCCTGAGGAGGTCTATCGTGGCCTGAACTATGGCACCGAGCTGCCACACTTCAACGAGGTTGATGCCGTGTTGAAGGCCTACGTTGATGCTATCATCAAGGCGCCGAACAAGAAGCTTACTACCGCTTGGCAGGCGGGCCTCAATGGTATTCTTGATGCCTACTTTGGCAAGATGCCGGAGACGTTCACCTACAATGGCAAGGAGTACACGCCGCACTCGTTTGCAGCATCGTTGCCTGTCGATATGAACAACTACGTGTCGGTATCCTCATATACCCACCACCCGTTCTACGAGCAGTTCGTTATCGAGGTGCCTGACAACTGGATGTGGGGCACGGTCTATAACCTCCCGATGGAGGAGATGATGGGCGTGCTGGATAACGCCTTGAAGGGTGGCTACTCGGTGATGTGGGCTGCCGACGTGTCGGAGAAGGGCTTCAATCGCACGAAGGCTATCGGTGTGATTCCGGAGGATAATATCGACAATATGAGCGGTACGGATGCCGAGCGTTGGGGCAGTATGACCGAGAAGGAGCGTCAGGAGGCTCTGTACAGCTTCGATAAGCCGGGCCGAGAGAAGAAGATTACCCAGCAGATGCGTCAGGAGGCCTTCGACAACTATGAGACCACCGATGACCACGGAATGGTTATCCACGGTACGGCAACCGACCAGTGCGGCAACCTCTACTATAAGGTTAAGAACTCGTGGGGTGTTCGTCCTCCATACGAGGGCTACTACTACTTCTCACGCCCATTCGTGGAGTATAAGACTATGTCCTTTATGGTTAATAAGAATGCGATTCCGAAGGGGACACGTAAGGCTCTGGGATTGTAGCCGGATTATGTGAGTTGCCTCACAAGGCCGCTTTCTCGTTGCGCTTCGAAGGGCGCAAGAGTTTAAGGGTTATTAAGGAAGTTAAGGGGGGGTAAAGGTTATCAATGTTGCGCTATACGCTGCGGACTCTTACGACCTTACTCCAAACGCCTGCGTTCCCCTTAATCACCTTTGATAGCCTTTAACAACCTTTATTGTTGCGCAACGCAACCTCCGGTAATTTATTGAGGTCTTGCAAGAAATATGGGGCTGTCCAACAAGTTTGGACAGCCCCATATCGTATTGTTGCAGGTCTTGATTACTCCTCGACCTCTGCCATCGTGTGATATACGTTCACCACGTCGTCGTCCTCCTCCAAACGCTCGACGAGCTTCTCGACAGCCTCACGACCCTCGGCATCAAGCTCCTTGGTGTCGGTAGGGATGCGCACGCTCTCTCCCGAGACGATTTCGTAGCCACGGTCATCGAGCCACTTCTGCACAGCACCAAATGCATCGTATGGAGCATATACGGTGATGCCGTCCTCCTCGGCATAGAACTCGTCAACGCCAAGGTCAATCATATCGAGTTCGAGCTCCTCGGCATCTACGCCCTCGGCCTTGAACTTGAATACGCACTTGTGGTCGAACATAAAGCCCACGCTGCCCGAGTTGCCGAGGTTACCGCCGCACTTGTTGAAGTGCATACGCACATTGGCTACCGTGCGGTTGGTGTTGTCGGTAGCTGTCTCCACGAGGAATGCGATGCCGTGAGGGCCGTATCCTTCGTAAACCACCTCCTTGTAATCGGCTGCATCCTTGTCGGTTGCACGCTTGATGGCACGCTCCACGTTCTCCTTCGGCATATTCTCCGCCTTGGCATTCTGCATAAGGATACGCAGACGGGTGTTTGCCGATGGGTCGGGACCGCCGGCCTTAACTGCGATTTCAATCTCCTTACCAATCTTTGTGAAAACACGAGCCATATGGCCCCAGCGCTTCATTTTTCTCGCCTTGCGATACTCAAATGCTCTTCCCATAGTATATTGTTTTTTAATTATTACTTCATAATCAGCCCACAAAATTATAAAATTATCATCTAAAAAGCGAAAAATCATCAAAATATTCGTCGTCTAATATTTCGACATCCGATTTTTGCATACCTTTGTAGCAGAATAGAACAACGAGATTATGGAACGTGAGATTGAACTTGCTTTGGAGGTGCTCCGTCGTGGAGGCCTGATTCTCTACCCGACAGATACGGTCTGGGGCATTGGCTGTGATGCCACAAATGCCGAGGCGGTGCAGCGCATATACTCGCTCAAAGAGAGCACCGACAAGAAGTCGATGCTGGTGCTGTGCGGCAATGCCGATATGGTGGTGCGCTACGTGAACAAGGCGCCGGGTATCGCCTTCGAGGTTATGGAGATGGCGACCAAGCCGCTGACACTCATCCTCCCGGGAGCCGTAGGCCTTGCCGAGAATCTTATTCCGGAGGAGGGTACGCTGGGCGTGAGAGTCCCCGACCACGACTTCTGCCAGAGGCTGCTCTACAAGTTCGGTCGCCCGATAGTATCCACCTCGGCCAATATCTCCGGCGAGGCGACACCTCGCAATCTGGCGGAGGTATCGAAGGAGATTATCGAGGGTGTCGATTTCGTGGTAAACCCCCGTTTTCAGGGTCGTCCGACGGGTAAGCCGAGCGCAATTATCGCCTTCGGAGAGGATAACGAGGTGAAGATTATCAGAGATTAGCCCCCTCGGTTGTCGGCACGCCGCTCTGTGGCGGGTCGGCGGCGCAGATTCCCCGACGCAACGAGAATTATCCCGACAAAAATCAGGCTCGCACCGACGATGTTGGTGCGGTCGATGTTGTTTTGCCCCCGCAGTAGCGAGAGGCAGGTGGCAACCACGGGCTGCATATAGCGATAGAGGGCCGTGTGCAGCGACGAGAGGTGCGCCGAGCCGAGGTATAACAGCCACATCGGCAATACTGTGCCAAAGATGAGTATGTAGAGCAACTCTGCCAATGCGCCCCAAGGTAAACGCAGGAGGTTCAGCCCGTCAATCTCCACCCAGAAGAAGGGTGCCACCATAGCGAAGCCGATGATGTAGTACCACCCCATAACCGTCAGTGCGCCGTAGCGTTGCAGTTGGGGCTTGATGAGCACCGTATTGGCGGCTATGGAGATGACGGCGCAGAGCACCAGCGCATTACCGAAGGCCTCCGTGTTGCTGCCAAGGAGCGACTCCCCCTTATCCACCAGCAGTGCGGCGGCTCCTGCCAGAGCGATGACGATGCCCGTGAGGCGTACCCACGAGGTCTTTTGCGGCTGCACGATACGTGCGATGATAAGCGTAAAGACGGGCCCCAGCGTGGCGATGGTCGAGGCATCGATGGGGCTGGTGCAGGAGGCTCCCCAAAGCAGCAGGTACATCCATCCGTAGATTACAAGCAGAGCTACTATAAAGATTGAACCGAAATCCTCGACCGTGATGCGGTACGAGCGGCGTGACAGAATAGCAAAGGGGATGAAAAAGGCGGCGGCGGTGAGTACCTGCAACATAAAAATCTGCTCGAAGTTCAAGTAGTAGCGTGTCAGCGACACGTAGAAAGAGAAGTTGGCACCAAACAGTACGTTTGCTGCCAACAATGCCATATTGTATCTGATTTTGCCGCCCGTCATAACCCTGCCTACGGCAAATTCCAAGCCAAGGCAGTGAGGGGCGACCCTCTCGTCTGCTGTGAGGTGTCTGGCTATTCGCCTCGCACCATTCTATACTTCTCGACGAGCAGCTCCACGACGGCGGCTGTCGCCTGTGGGAAGACCTTGCGCAGGTCTATCTCGTCGGTGGAGGTGAGCACCCCTTTGAGGTTGCGCATAAAGGTATCCTTAATCTCGGTGGCGAGGTTTACCTTGACGATGCCGCCGGCAATAGCCTCCTGCACCATAGGGTGCGGAATGCCCGAACTGCCGTGCAGAACGAGTGCCACGGGCGTTGCGGCGTGAATCTCACGCAGACGTTCCAAGTCCAGATGCGGGGTCTGCTTATAGAATCCGTGGGCCGAGCCGATGGCGACAGCCAGAGCATCCACCCCCGTCTGCTCGACGAACAGACGTGCCTCCTCGGCCGTCGTGAAGCCGCCGCCCTGCTCCTGACCGAGTTTGGCCACATAGCCCAACTCCGCCTCGACATTTACACCGTATGGGCGTGCCAACTCAACGACACGGCGTGTGGTGGCAACATTCTCCTCGAAAGGTCGCTCGCTGGCATCAATCATCACCGAGTCGAAGCCGGCGTCGAGGCATCGCTCAACCAGCTCCACCGAGCCTCCGTGGTCGAGGTGAATCCACCCCTGCACGTCGTGGTCGGCAATGGCCTGACGTGCCATGGCAACAGCCTGACGCAGACCCATATAATCTATCGAGGAGCGGGTGAGTTGCAGCAGCACCGGCGATGAGGTCGCCTGCGCCGCACGCATAACCCCCTCCAAGGTCTCGAAGTTGTAGAAGTTGGTCGCCAAAACCGCAGTACCCTTGCTTTGGCAATCCTTCAAAAGTTCCTTTACATTCATCTCTTTTTGCGTAATAAAACGTGTTCAAGTAGCAGTATTATGATTATGCCCATAACGAAGCTGTTGCCGACAATCGGGCGGAGCAGCGACGGGATGGCTGCGATGGCCGACTGCGGCGCAAACGACATAATTACGGTGAACATAATCGGAATGGCGAGAATCAGCGCATCCATAAAGGTCGCCGAGGCCTTGCTCTCCTGCATCATATGCAGACCTGCCGCCACCTGCGTAGCCATCAGGTAGAGCAGTACCGTACCCATAACGGGCGTAGGTATCGTCAGCAGGAAGGCGACAGCCGGAGGACAGAGCGATAGGATAATCATCGCCACGGCGGCAGGGATTATCGTGTAGCGGGAGGCACATGAAGTGGAGGCCACAACACCCGGTGAGAGCGAGTAATCGACCGCTCCGGGGATACCCGTTGCTCCACACAGCATATTGACTATGCCCGTGATGACCATTCCTCTCTTCTGTCTGCCCGCCATATCGGGTGCCTCGACCATATCGCCCAGTGCCTGCACCGACCCCACCTCGTTAATCAGTAGTGCGATGTAGCAGAAGCAGAAGGCGAGCACCACACCCGCATCGAGGCTCATATCTTTGAGCAGCAGTGTCGGGGTGGCGGTGTCGGTTGCGAGTTGGGTCGGGAAGCCCGTGAAACAGTAGTATATCAGTGCCCCGAGAATCATCGCCACGATGACGACCATACTCTTCCAGATGCCCCGCAGGAGGTTGTTGGCCACGGCCATAGCACCCACGCAGAGCAGCGCAAAGAGCAGTGCCGTGCCCTGATGGGCCGTATCCGAGAATATCATCCCCACGATAGGTTTCGACATCGTGAAGGAGATAAGCACGACGATAGCCACGACAATCCTCGGCGTAAATATAGGCAGCAGGTGGCGCAGTAGTCCCGAGAGAGCCAGCAGGGTGATGATGGCTCCGCCGACAATCATCGCAGGGTAGATGCTCTGTGGTGCGTGCCCCTGACTTGCCGAGGCCACCACGCCCATAAGCAGTACGGCGGCAGGGCCGGCAACAAGGGGCAGACGATGTCCCCATAGCGCCTGCACAATCATCGTCACGCCCATAGCCGCAAAGAGCTTCTGCGTGAAGCAGACAACCTCGCCGGCTGGGGCGATAAAGGTGCTGGTGAGCACGACCGGAATGCAAATCATTAGCCATTGCAGACCGTATAGGAGCGTAGCACCGAGGCCGGGGCGTTCATCGACGCCGTAACGTAGTTTCATCGCTCAGGGGATTATTTCTTACTCATCTCGGCGATGATACGCTTGCAGAGGTCAGGGTAGTCGGTGGTGATGTAATCCACGCCCTGCTCCACGCACCAGCGCATATCCTCCTCCTTGTTTACGGTCCAGACATTCACCGTGAGGCCCTTCTTGTGGCACGACTTAATCCACTTCGGCTTCTTCTTCAAGATGTCGAGCTTGTAGTCGATACCCGAGATGCCCATACCCTTGATGTAGGTAGGGTCGTAGTCGCCGTCGAGGTAGGCGATAGGGGTACCCTCCGGAGCCAGACGCTTCAACTCAAAGCATACCCACGGACGGAAGGCGATATACTCAACCTGCTCGTTCAGCCCGTACTCGGCAACCTTGGCGATGGTCTTCTGCACGATTTCGGTCTCCTCGGCAGGGGTGTAGTGCTTCTTTATCTCGATGATGAGTTTGGTCTTCTTATCCCTCTTTGCCTGTGTCAGATACTGGTCGAGAGTAGGCATCACCTCGCCATTCTCCAACGGAATAGCCTGTACCTCGGCCAAAGTGCTCTTCTGGATGTTCACACGCTCCATCTCCCCCTTGTGAACGCTCTTGTCGGGGTGGTAGCCGCCGTGAGCAACCACAATCTCGCCATCCTTCGTGAGGTTGATGTCGCACTCCGAGCCGTAGATACCCAACTTCTGCGCCTCTTTGAGTGCGGCGAGCGAGTTGCGGCACGACCCCTTCGTCGTGTGGAAGCCTCGGTGGGCAATGACCTGTGTCTGGGCAACGGCAGCCGTCGCCATAAGTGTTGCAATAGCAAGCATAATACTCTTTTTCATATAATTATAGTTTTTAGGTATCCATATCCATCTACAAAGATAGCGAATTATATCCGAAAATTGATGACGATGAAAGATAAATTTGCGGATGTTGTGATTTATTAGACGAAAATTTATACCTTTGTACGAAGATATGTGATGAACAAAAACACAAAAACATAAAACTATGGCAAACAAAATCTCTGTATCCGTGATGTGTTCCGACCTGATGAATCTGGAACGTGACATCAAAACCCTTGAACGTAATGGCGTAGATTGGCTCCATATCGACGTTATGGATGGCCACTTCGTGCCTAATATGACCTTCGGCCCCGACTTCCCGAATGCTATGCACCGTGTGACCGAGATGCCTCTCGATATCCACCTTATGTGTGAGGAGCCGGAGTTTATCTGCTCCAAGATTGATGTTCACGCAGGCGATATCGTATCGACACACGTCGAGCTGAACAAGGATTTGAGCGAGTTCGCAGCCGACATCCACGGAAAGGGGGCACTCTTCGGCGTGGTGGTAAATCCTGATACTCCGGTAGAGTCGGTGGCTCCGCATATGGCATATACCGATATGGTTACCCTGATGCTCGTACACCCGGGATTCTCCGGCGCAAAACTCGTTGACGGCATCCTCGACAAGGTGGCCGAGATGCGCCAGTGGCTCGACGAGCGTGGCTACGAGAAGGTGCTTATCAGCGTGGATGGCAGCGTGAGCTGCGAGCGTGCAAAGCTGATGACCGATATGGGCGCAAACGTATTCGTTGGCGGTACTGCCGGCGTATATCGCAAGGGTATGACTCTTGATGAGTCTATTCCGTTGTTGCGAGCAGCCATCACCAAATAAAAATCATTTTAAGGGGCATTTACTGCCTTAACTTGCGTGCGCCACGATGGTCACATACGCCGAGTATGTTTCCACCGTGGCGTACTCGTTAGCGTTGTAACTGCCTCCTTAAAATGATTTTTATGGGTTGTGCAGGTGGGGAGAAAACCATTTTAAGAGCGATTTGCTTCCGCTACCTCATTCTCAGCAATGGGAAATACGCTAAGTATGTCCCATCGCTTCGAATATCGGCGAGCGTTGCAACTCATCACTTAAAATGATTTTTTTGGTTGTACAGGAGGGTAGGTCGGGCGCAAAAAGTTAAAGGCTATTAAGGGGGTTAAGGGATATTAAGGGTTGTTAATGGTGCGCAAAAACGCTACGGACTCTTACGGCCTTGCTCCAACCGCCTGCGCCTCCCCTTAATTACCTTTAATAACCTTTAACAGCCTTTATTGTTGCGCAAAAGGGAGTTTAAGGAATTTAAGGAGTTTAGTGAGAATAACCTTACGCTCTCTAAATTCCCTAATCTCCCTAATTTCCCTATTGTTGCGCCAAGCCCGTTGCGCCAAGGATACCACAGCCTGCCCCTGCGGCCTCTTACGACCTTGCTCATAAATCGCTTGCGCCCTCTCGAAAATTTTATTACCTTTGCGGCAAAATAGATATTATGGAGAAGTACGAATCTAAACAACAACAGATACGCAAGTCGGCGATGCAGATATACCCCTTTATCTCCGACTTCTCGCTGCTGACCCCCGCTGTGGCGGATAAGGTGGAGGAGTGGGAGGCTACGCCTGACTCCTGCTCTTTCAAGGTCAAAGGCTTTGTCGTGAAGCTGCGTATGCTCGACAAGATTGAGGGTAAGCAGGTGAAAATCACGGGCGACGATGGCGGTGTGCCTATCGACTTTACCTTCTGGATTCAGCTGCACGAGGTGACATCTGACGACACACGCATACGCTTTGTGTTGCACGCCGAGTTGAATATGATGATGCGTATGATGGTCGGCGGGAAGATTCAGAAGGGCCTTGACCAGGCGGTCGAGACTTTTGCCGCCGCATTCAACAGATAGGCGTAATTATTGCCTAATTTTGTGAAAAAGAGTAAAAAAGAGTGAAAATTAAGGAGGTTTTATTTTATCGTTTGCAAAATTAGACGTATATTTGTCGCCGATTTCCACTTGTTTAGGGCTGTGGAAGTCAATTAAGAGTAGAAATTAATACAAAAACAGATTACTAATTATGACAAAGGCAGACATCGTTAGCGAAATCGCTAAGAAGACCGGTGTGGAGAAGGTTCAGATCCAGACCATCGTTGAGACTTTTATGGAGGAGGTTAAGGGCTCGTTGAGCAATGGCGAGAACGTATATCTTCGTGGTTTCGGTTCTTTCATTATTAAGAAGCGTGCGCAGAAGGTGGCTCGTAATATCTCGAAGAATACTACAATCACCATCCCTGAGCACAACATCCCTGCATTCAAGCCTGCAAAGACTTTCCTTGCAAAGGTAAAATAACCATTTTCAAATAACTTAAAAACCATCACAATTATGCCAAACGGAAAGAAGCATAAGCGTCACAAGATGGCGACCCACAAGCGTAAGAAGCGTCTGCGCAAGGATCGTCACAAGAAGAAGTAGTGTGCCGAGGGCGGCATATTGCTTGAAATAGGATTATAACGCCAAAGGAAAAACTCTCTTTGGCGTTACCTATTTAATAAGTAGCAAGATTCGCTACCTGTAAATCGTGGCGGTGACAGGGCCGCCAAACCGTACAAAATCAAGCCGATACCAATGAATAGAGAGTTGATAATTAACGTCACATCGACCGAAATCAGCCTCGCACTGTGTGAGGATAAGAAGCTGGTCGAGTTGGGTAGGGAGGTCGCACAGATGGGCTTCTCTGTCGGGGACATCTATCTCGGTAAGGTGCGCAAGATTTTGCCCGGACTAAACGCAGCGTTCGTGAATATAGGACACGAGCGTGATGCCTTTATCCACTATCAGGATCTGGGAACCCACTTCCCGTCGCTCGATAAGGTTGTGGCGAGCAACGCCCCCGGCAACAAGGCCGTGAAGGTTGAGGCGTTGAAGCTCGACGACGGCATTGAGCGTGACGGAGATATAGGCTCCTACCTGCACGTAGGTCAGCAGGTTATGGTTCAGATATCGAAGGAGGCCATCTCTACCAAAGGCCCCCGACTCACCTGCGACATATCGTTGGCGGGACGAAATATTGTCCTTGTGCCATTCTCCTCGAAAGTATTTTTGTCGCAGAAGATTCGCTCCAATGAGGAGAAAAAAAGACTTAAACGTGTTGCTGCCGGCATCCTGCCAAAGAACTTTGGCGTGATAATCCGCACCGCCGCCGTGAATGCCACCGACCTCGATGTCGAGCAGGATATTCTCGCCGCTGTGGAGAAGTGGAACAAGACCTGCCAGCAGATTCGTCGCCGTCAGGCTCCATCCCTGCTGATGGGGGAGATGAGCCGTGCGAACACAATCATACGAGATAACCTCGACGGCTCCTTCTCGCAGATTTGTGTCGATGACGAGGCGATGTACACGGATATCAAGGCCTACATCCACTCCGTAGATCCGGAGAAGGAGAAGATTGTAAAACTATATCGGGGTACGGTGCCGATTTTCGACAACTTCGATATTACACGCCAGATAAAGTCGCTCTTTGCCAAGTATGTGTCGCTCAAACGTGGTGCATACCTGATTATCGAATCGACCGAGGCGATGAATGTTATCGATGTCAATTCGGGCAACAGAACCACCGCCGATAATGACCACGAGCATACGGTGCTCGAAGTGAATATGGCTGCCGCAGCCGAGATAGCACGACAGTTGCGTCTGCGTGACCTCGGAGGCATCGTGATTGTCGATTTTATCGATATGCACACGGCCCAAAGCCGACAGACTCTCTACGAGGAGATGAAGCGACTGATGGCAACCGACAAAGCAAAACATACCATACTGCCACTGACCAAGTTCGGTCTTATGCAGATTACCCGTCAGCGCATACGTCCCGTGGCGGTACGTCCCGTGCAGGATGTGTGCCCTACGTGTGGGGGTACGGGCAAGATAGAGCCTACGGTGCTGCTCGACCGCAAGATTGAGAATCAAATATCGCTGCTGGTGCAGGATAGAGGCCGACGCTTCATCCGCTTGGAGGTGAGCCCTTATGTGGCGGCATATCTGCGCAAGGGAGTTCTGCCTCTGGTGTGGCGATGGATGCTCAAATATGGGGTGTGGATTTCGGTCCGCCCATCGCAGAGCCTCGGTATGGTGGATGTTTGCTATCTTGATAACGAGGGCAATGACCTGCTCTCGATGCCCGTGGAGCCAAAGAGGAGCAAAGGCAACCGCAAGAAGGGCAGACGTGTAAGACGATAGTGCGACACGCCAAAGGATAAAGGATAAGAGTAGGACAGGGCATAACCAAGGCATCTGTTTGCCGAAGAGAAAATGCACGAAATACTGAATGTGGCGGAGGGAACACAACCCTTCTCGCAACTGCAAAAAGAGTTGAAACAAAGGAGCAACACCGTCTATCTCAACGAGTTAGTCGGCGGGGCTCTTTCGTTTTATATGGCAGCAACGGTGGTGCAAAGGGGTGGTTTACACGTACTTGTCGCCGAGGACAGGGATGCTGCTGCCTATGCGCTGAATGACCTCTATGCGCTGCTTGACGAGAAGCGTGTGCTCTTCTTCCCGTCGGCCTATAAGCGCTCGATAAGTTATGGGCGGGAGGATGCCGAGAGCGTGGTTATGCGCACCAATACGATGAATGCCATACGCAATCGTATGGCGGAGGAGTACCTCGTGGTCTGCACCTATCCGGAGGCTTTGGCGGAGGCTGTTGCCGATGCCGAGGGGCTCGGTGCCGAGTCGTTGCACGTGGAGGTGGGCGAGCAGTTGCGTGTTGCCGAGTTGGTGGATATCGTTGAGGCTCTGGGTTTTGTGCCGGTGGACTTCGTCTATGAGCCGGGGCAGTACTCGCTGCGTGGCGGTATCTTCGACATCTTCTCCTACGCCGAGTCACGCCCATATCGTCTGGACTTCTTTGGTGACGAGGTGGAGTCTATACGACGTTTTGAGATTGGCGACCAGCTCTCCTGCGACCGCTTGCAGGGGGTGGATATCATCGCCAATATAAACCGCACGGAGGGTCGCAGGGTCGATTTTGCCACCTTCGCAGGCGAGGGTCCGCACTACTGGTTCTACGATGCGGAGTTTGTGCTGCGCAAGGTTGACGAGGTGCGACGCAAGGCTCTGTTGGAGTGCGAGGAGCCGGAGCAGGTGACTCTGCACCTGACCTCTCGCAAGTCGCTGTTGGAGGGTATGGGGACGAGCACGATACTCTCGTTGCGCAATAACCTTGCGGAGCGACCGGCCCGTGCGACAATACTCTTCCACACACGTCCGCAGCCTCGATTCAACAAAAACTTCGAGATGCTTGCCGACGATGTCGTGGCGCATACGGAGCGAGGATTTGATTGCCGAATACTCTCCGAGAACAGGGCGCAGACGGAGCGTCTGGATAATATATTTCACCAGATAGGGCGTGTGGAGGCGAAGTTGAAAATCCTGAAACTGCTTCTGCACGAGGGCTTTGTCGATGAGGATATGCGTCTGGCACTCTACACCGAGCATCAGATATTCGACCGCTACCAACGCTACCGCATCAATGGCGAGATACGCCGTAGTGAGCAGATGACCGTGGCGGAGCTCAACGCCTTGCAGGTGGGCGACTACGTGGTGCATATAGACCACGGCGTGGGTCGCTTCGGCGGTCTGGTCAAGATTGAGGAGAACGGCAAGATGCACGAGGCGATAAAACTCGTCTATAAGGATGGGGATGTGCTCTTTGTGAATGTGCATTCGCTGCACCGCATCTCACGCTATAAGAGTGGCGACGGTGCGCCTCCGAAGATTTATAAACTCGGCGGCGGAGCGTGGCAGAAACTCAAAAATGCGACCAAGAAGGCGGTCAAGGATATATCGAGGGAGCTCATTGCTCTCTACGCCAAGCGTAAGGCCTCGCCGGGCTTTGCCTTCTCGCCCGACAGCTATCTGCAACAGACCCTCGAAGCATCGTTCCAGTGGGAGGATACCCCTGACCAGCAGCGTGCTACGGAGGCGGTCAAGGCTGATATGGAGTCGCCACGCCCGATGGACAGACTGCTCTGTGGCGATGTGGGCTTCGGCAAGACCGAGGTGGCGATTCGTGCAGCCTTCAAGGCGGCGGTGGATGGCAAGCAGGTGGCGGTGCTGGTGCCGACAACGATACTCGCACTGCAACACTACCGCTCCTTCACGGAGCGACTGCGTGACCTGCCCGTGAGGGTGGAGTACCTGAACCGCTCCAAGAGCGTGAAGCAGACACGGGAGATACTTGCCGACTTGGAGCAGGGCAAGATAGATATACTGATAGGCACGCATAAGATGCTCGGCAGTGGGGTCAAGTTTCGGGATTTGGGCCTGCTCATCGTAGATGAGGAGCAGCGATTCGGCGTGGCGGCGAAGGAGAAGCTTACGCAGATGAGCGTGAGTGTCGATACGCTGACGCTGACGGCTACGCCTATACCTCGCACGTTGCAGTTCTCGCTTATGGGCTCTCGTGACCTCTCCGTGATATCCACGCCTCCGCCAAACAGACAGCCTATAATCACCGAGTCGCACACCTTCTCCGAGGAGTTGGTGCGTGATGCCGTGGAGGAGGAGCTCTCTCGTGGCGGACAGGTCTATTTTATCCATAATAGGGTGGAGGACCTGATGCAGATTCAGGGTATGATTACCCGCCTCTGCCCGAAGGCGAGGGTCTGTGTGGCGCACGGACAGATGAAGCCCGTGGAGGTCGAGAAGCTGATTATGGACTTCATCTATGGCGACTTCGATGTTCTGGTGGCGACGACAATCATCGAGAGCGGTGTGGATATCCCGAATGTGAATACGATAATCATCAACAATGCCGACCGCTTCGGCCTGAGCAACCTGCACCAGCTGCGAGGCCGTGTGGGACGTAGTGACCGCAAGGCCTACTGCTACCTCCTCTCGCCGCCCGACCAACTCCTCTCGGATGATGCACGCCGCAGGCTGAGGGCCATCGAGGAGTTCTCGGATTTGGGGTCGGGATTCAATATTGCGATGCAGGACTTGGATATCCGTGGTGCGGGTAACCTGCTGGGTGCCGAGCAGAGCGGCTTTGTCGCCGACATAGGCTTTGAGACCTACCAGAAGATTATGAATGAGGCTATTGCCGAGCTGCGTGCCGAGGGCCTCGATGTGGCAGGTCTCAGCCACGAGGAGCAGTCGGTGGTCGAGCAGATGACCTACGTCGATGATGTGGCCATAGAGCTCGGCGTGGAGGCGGAGTTGCCGGAGTCGTATGTGCGACAGCAGGCGGAGCGTCTGCGCCTCTATCGTGAGCTGGATGCCATCACGCAGGAGAGGGAGTTGCGGGCCTTTGAGCAGAGGCTCACGGACCGCTTCGGTGCACTGCCGGATGAGGCCGTGGAGCTGCTCAATGTGGTGCGCTTGCGCTGGGCAGCTATGGCCCTCGGTATGGAGAGGGTGAAGGTCAAAAACTCGCTGATGATAGTGCAGTTTGTGGGCGATGACTCCTCGCCATTCTACCGTAGCGACCTCTTTATGAATATGTTGCGTAAGGTTACTGCCGAGCCTGACAGGTTTGTGCTCAAACAGCGTGACGGCCGTCTGGCGATGACCGTGCGCAGGGTGGCCGGTGTCGCCGAGGCTGTGGAGGTGCTGCAACGACTTGCGCAGGAGTAGGGCGGAGTTTTGATGGCAGAGAATGCAGCGAGTAGCATTTAATGAAAAGATGACGGCGATAGGTGCCGACATAAATAGAAGCAAGATGGATATGGCAAACTTAATCATTGATAAGGGCAATACTTTTACCGAGATTGGAGCGTAGCGACAAAGCCTCCCTTTGCCAAAGGGAGGTTTGGAGGGAATGTAAATATGAAAAGATGACGGCGATAGGTGCCGACATAAATAGAAGCAAGATGGATATGGCAAACTTAATCATTGATAAAGGCAATACTTTTACCAAAATCGCCGTTATAGAAGAAAATGAGGTGATTTATGAGTGGAAGGGGGAGGAGTTCACGGCAACGATGGCCGATGAACTTTGTTCTCGTTTCCGCCCCTCGAAGGCAATCATCTCCTCGACACGTGCAGATGCTCGGCAGTGCGAGTCACTGCTCAGGGGGAGGGTGGCAAAGGTTCTTTGTCTGGATGGAACAACGCCACTGCCCATCGGTGTCGATTACAACCGTGCGACGCTCGGCAGCGACCGCATAGCGGCGGCCGTGGGTGCAGTGAAGAAGTATGGTGCAGAGCACCAGATGCTTATCATTGATGCAGGCACGGCGCTGACCTTCGATTTTGTCAGCAATGGGGTTCTGCGAGGAGGCAATATCTCGGCGGGAGTCGATATGCGTTTCGAGGCGTTGCAGCGTGGTACGGCATCGTTGCCTCTCTGCTCTCCGAAGGTGTTGGAGGGGGAGGCTCCGCAGTTGGGACACTCGACCGAGGAGGCGATACGAAACGGCGTAATGGAGAGCGTTTTTTACGAAGTAAAAGGGTATATTTCCGATTTTGAGAGAAAAAATGAAAATATATTGATAATTTTTATCGGTGGCGATGCCGAATATTTTGTTAATCGAATTAAAAATGCGATATTTGCAGGTCGCAATATGATGTATAGCGGACTAAACGAAATTTTGGAATATAATGCAACTCTTGAACAGATATAAAAAGTTGTTGATGACGGTGCTTGTGTCGGCTGTCGGAGTGCTCTCCGCTGTGGAGGCGCAGGCGCAGCAAGATGCCAGCATAAATGCCTACTCGCCATATACGATGTATGGCATCGGCGAGTTGGGTACGCACGGCAATGCCGTAAACCGCACGATGGGTGGTGTCGGCGTGGCTTGGCGCAGTTCGCAGATGGCGAGCCTGCTCAATCCTGCGGGTTACAGCGCAACGCTGCGCAAGTCCTTCATCCTCGATGTGGGTGCCGAGGGCTACTTCTTGCAGAATGTGCAGAATAAGTACGACGCCGAGGGTAACTACCTGCGCCGTGCCAAGAATGCCAAGAATACGGTCAACTTCCGTGAGGTGGCGATTCAGTTCCCGCTGGCAAAGGGTCTCGGCTTCGGTTTGAGCCTTGCCCCATACGGTAGCGTGGGCTACAATATGACCTCGACGGAGCAGAGCGACGATACGTGGGCCGAGATTGGCAGTGTGCAGTACATCTATCAGGGTACGGGCGACCTTACCGAGGTTAAGGCGGGTATCGGCTGGGAGGCATTCAAGGGCTTCTCGATAGGTGTTGCGGCAAAGTACTACTGGGGAAATATCCAGCGAGGATACTCCGCCACGGCGACAAACGACTACGTGGGCGAGGGTGTGACGAACACCGTCGCAGGTCTTGATTCCTACGCCATATCGAACTTTAAGTTTCAGGTGGGTGTGCAGTACAGCGTAATAAAGAGCGAGAAGCGCATCCTCACGTTGGGTGCTACATACGACTACGGAGGCTCGTTGCGCCCGAAGATTACAAAGACCATAACCACCAACGCCTCGACGCAGGTGACGGTGATAAATCGAGAGGAGAGCAGTGAGATGGCCGTGCCTCATACGGTAAATGCCGGTGTGATGTATCAGGATGCCAAGTTCACGACGGGCTTCGACTACGAGTATCGTAACTGGGGCAGCGACAACAACTTCTCGGAGAGAGCCTACGGAGGTATGGAGGTAAAGTATGAGAATACCCACACGTATAAGTTCGGATTCGAATATACGCCTAACCGCTTCGATGTGCGTAACTATATGCGCCGCATCTCCTACCGCATCGGTGCCCGCTACGGCGACTACTACCAGAGTTTCGGTGGCAAGCGCATAGACCAGTGGGCGGTGACGGCAGGTTTCGGATTCCCGCTCCGCTTTATGGGTGCTACGGGTATCAATGTCGGCGTTGAGGTCGGTGGCCGAGGCACACTCTCACCGGTACAGCATACCGGCGATACGGGCGTGGTGACGAAGGTGGGTCTGATTCGCCAGAACTATGCGAAGGTGACTCTCGGCTTCTCACTCTTTGGCGAGGACTATTGGTTTGTACGTCCAAAGATTGATTAACACTGCGTGTGGCGATGCCGCCTAAAATGGAGAAACAAATAATTTAACAAAAGGTTTTATAGATATGAAAGTAATCAAATTCTTAATGACAATGGTTTTGGGTGCGACTGCAATGTCGGCCGTGGCCCAGGATTTTAGCGACCCACGCTATGCAAAGTGGGGTGAGACTCCGGAGCAGCGTAAGGAGAACATCCTTGCAAGTTCCTATTTGAAGGAGGAGGTTGATAACCACAACTTCAACTCGGCAGCAGCGTTCTTGCAGCAGCTTATCGTAAACTGCCCTGCTGCATCGGAGAACATCTACGCAAATGGTGTGAAGCTCTACAAGCAGAAGATTAACCGTGCGGAGACCCTCGCCGAGAAGCGTACATACGTGGACTCGTTGCTCTGGCTCTACGATGTTCGTTTGCAGCACTTCGCTTCTCACCCGAAGCGTGGTAAGGCTTACCTGTTGGAGCGCAAGGCTCGTGAGTACCTCACCTACAAGGATAGCGACCGTGAGGGCGTAGCAGAGGCTTTTGAGGCTGCTATTGCTGCACAGGTGGAGACAAGCGGCGTGGCTGACCCTGAAGTGGTTGCCATCTACTTCAAGAACATCTGCGACGACTACTCGAATGACATCGTAGATGCAATGACCGTGGTAAATATCTATGACGCTAACGCAAAGTTCTTCGAGAATATCACTCCGGAGCAGGAGGAGTTCAAGAAGCAGTTTGAGACCTGCTTCGCTACCAGCGGTGCCGCTTCGTGCGAGAATATCGAGGCTATCTTCTCGAAGAAGCTGGCCGACAACCCTAACGATGAGGCAACTCTGTCGCAGGCGTTTGGTCTGCTCGCTCGTGCTTCGTGCGAGAGCGACTTCTTCATTCAGGTAGCGGAGAAGTACTACTCTATTAAGCCATCGTCGGATGTGGCTATGCGTCTGGCACAGGTGTTCCAGAACAACAAGAACTTCGACAAGGCTAACCAGTACCTGCGTGAGGCTCTCGCCGCAGAGACCGACCCTGCCGAGCGTGAGAAGCTCTACGTGCGTATCGGTATCCTCGATATGTCTATGAACAACATCGGCGAGGCTGTTGAGGCGTTTGGCGAGGTGCGCAACCTTAACCCTGACAACGCATACGTGCCTTACTTCTTGGCTCAGTGCTACGTTTCGGGTGCGAAGGCTTGCTCGGGCTTGGCTCACGATGCCGTATATTGGGTGGCTTACGACCTGCTTATGAAGGCGGCTCCTATGTTGGAGGCTCTGCCTGAGGGTGAGGGCGTGGAGACCGCAGAGAATGCCCGCAAGCTCGCTGCAACATACCGCAAGGTATTCCCTACCAAGGAGGAGTGCTTCTTTGCGGAGCTGAACGATGGCAGCACATACGTTGTAAACTGCGGCTATGCTCGTGGTATCGCTACGCAGGTGCGCCCTCGTGAGTAATTAAGAAAACGATATAACACTTTGGTTACACGAAGAGTCATAAAATATGCAATGGTAGCACTCCTTTTTGCAGGGAGTGCTATCTTGCTTTCATCGTGTAAAGAGCAGAAGAGGGTTGACGAGGAGTCGCTCGACACGCTCAAAACCGAGGAGAGTCAGAACCTTACGGTGGTGATGTCGGAGAATGGTCGTCGCTCGTACCGCTTCTCGACACCTCTGTTGGAGGGATATACGCTGGGCCGTGACCCATACCGAGAGTTCCGCAAGGGGGTGAGAATCATAACATATAGGGATGACTCGCTCGTGACGGTCAATGCTACGCTCGATGCCAACTACGCCATCTACTACGAGAAGCGAAAACTCTGGGAGGCGAAGGGCAATGTGCGAGTGGTGAAGTTCGACGGCACAAAACTCTATACCCAACAGCTCTTCTGGGACTCGACAACCAAACGAATATACTCGAATGTCGATACCAAGGTCGTAACGGCATCCGATACCCACTACTGCGAGGGCTTCGACTCCGACGAGGAGCTCATAGAGTTGAAATTCCGTCGCTGGAAGGGTAAGATGGCATTCGAGGAGGATGCTATGAAGTCAAAAGACTCTACCTCCGTGGACAACAAAGGGGCAGACAAGGGGACAGACAAGGCAACCAAGGGGGCAGACAAGGGGGCAACCAAGGGAGTCGAGACCGGTGTCGAAGGTGCGAAAACGGTGTCGGAGAGTGGTGATAGTACGCCACGCCGAAGTGGAGCCGTAGGCACAGCGAATAATGCCCGCCGACCGGTGGCCCGCCCCGCAGCGCAGGGCAAGGTGAGCACGGCGGAGGAGGGACAAAGTGTACCCGAGGGGGAGTCGTTGGATGAACAATCACGCTGGAAACGGGCGAAGTAGGTCAGGTAATGATGCATAACGAAGGAGTATGGTAACCTCTATTATAATAATAGTATTGATGTTGCTGCTGTCGGCAT
Source organism: Alistipes sp. (assembly GCA_017483225.1). Lineage (GTDB taxonomy): Bacteria > Bacteroidota > Bacteroidia > Bacteroidales > Rikenellaceae > Alistipes. The sequence goes on along the minus strand of JAFULF010000023.1, from coordinate 33,857 downwards.
TCTTTTCGGGAATGGAGTTGGCGTTTTTGAATAAAAACAGACTCAAACTCGAAATCGACCGCAAGCAGAATCGTATGTTCGACTTTATTGCGGATGTTTTCTCTCGCAATCAGGGACAATATATAACTACGATTCTGGTTGGAAATAACATCACGCTGGTAATCTATTCGATGTGTATGTCGCAACTCATACGTGGCATAGCGTTCACGCTGGGGTGGCACGATATATATAACCACGGCTCGTTTATCCTCGAAACGATTATTCCGACCGTGATAGTGATATTTGTGGCTGAGTACCTGCCGAAGTCGGTCGTGCGTGGTAACCCCAACTTCTACTACCGCTTCTTCTCGCCTGTGATATACGCCTTCTATCTCATTCTCTACCCGATAGCACGCCTCACGACGCTGCTCTCATACGGACTGCTGCGCCTCTTTGGTCGCAAGCCTGTGGCTGTGGAGCCGAAGATGGTCTTCGATAAGAGCGACTTGGAGAGCCTGCTCGATGCTAATAATGCCGAGCCGCAGACCGAGACCGAAACCGAGATAAAGATGTTCCAGAACGCTCTCGACTTCGCCGACCTGCGTGTGCGTGACTGTATGGTGTCACGTGTGGATGTCGAGGCGGTGGATGTCGAGGAGACCTCGCTCGAACAGCTTACGGCACGATTTGTCGAGTCGAAATACTCCCGCATCTTCGTCTATCGCCAGACCATAGACGACATCGTGGGCTACGTGAACTCGAAGAGCCTCTTTACCGAGCCGTCGAACTTGGAGCAGGTGCTGATGAAGGTCGATTATGTGGCGGAGACGCTGCCCCTGCAACAGATGCTCGAACAGTTCATCAAGCGCAAGAGCAACGTCGCCGTGGTGATTGACGAGTTTGGAGGTACGGCGGGAATAATCTCATTGGAGGATGTCTTGGAGCAGATTTTTGGCGAGATTGAGGATGAGCACGACGAAGACGAGCTTATCGAACAGCAACTCTCCGAGGATGAGTATATGCTCTCGTGCCGCTTGGAGGTGGAGTATCTCAACGAGAAATACTCGCTCGGCATCGCCGAGAGCGATGAGTATGACACGCTCGCAGGATATATTATCTCCCGCCACGGAGAGCTTCCGTCGGCAGGTGAGGAGATGGAGTTTGACTCGCTGCGTATCAAGATTATGCGCACGACACGCTCCCGTATTGAGTTGGCAAAGGTGCGTTGTATCAAAAAGTGACGAAAAACGATACGATTTCTAAATAAATTGACTATCTTTGGAGGCTAAAAACGAATATTTTAATCAAAACAAAAAGTAATATGGCAAGTTTGAACACTTTGAGAACCAAATTCGGCATCCTTCTTACAGCAGTTATTGCAGGTGCGCTTTTGGCTTTTATCCTCTCTCTCAAAACAGAGATGGGATTCTCCGGTAACGACCCTAAGGTTGGCGTGATTGATGGCGAGAAGATACTCTACTCGGAGTTCCTCGCAGCGTATGATGATGTTAAGGCACAGATGGGCGGTGAGGCTTACGACGAGCAGCAGGCCGCACAGCTGCTCTCGGCTACTTGGCAGAGCCTTGTGGCTGACCACGTGCTCACTCCGGGCTTGGAGGATATGGGTATTGAGGTGTCCAATGCAGAGCATACCGCAATGCTTAAAGGCGAGCAGGCCTCTAACGTATATGCAAGCGTATTCGGTAACCCACAGACCGGCGAGTATAGCGTTGAGGCTGTGACCGAGTTCTTGAAGCAGGTGGAGAGCAACCCGCAGGCAGCGCAGATGTGGCGCCTTATCCAGAAGCAGGCGAAGCTCGACCGTGCCCTCACAAAGTATGTTGCTCTGGTGCGTAACAGCGCATACGCCAACTCGTTGCAGGTGGAGCGTGGTGTCGCTGCCGAGAACAACACATACAAGGGCCGCTACGCAATGCTTCGCTACCACACCGTGGCTGACTCGCTCGTAAACGTGTCGGACAAGGAGATTAAGGCTTACTATAAGGCTAACAAGGAGCAGTACAAGCAGACCCCTTACCGCACCCTCTCATACGTGGTATTCGACGTAGAGGCTACCGAGGCAGATAAGGCTGCTGTGGAGGCAGAGGTGAAGACCGCTACGGAGGCATTCGCTGCGGCTGCGGACGTGAAGGCTTATGCTCGTGATAACCGCCACGCATCTGTGGCACAGACCTTTGTGACCCTTGATGGCTACGGCAAGGACGAGGCAAAGGCTCTGGCAGCAGGCCGCACATACGGTCCGGAGTTGGTTGGCGACGAGTGGCACGCTACACGTGTTGTGGAGACTCGCACCGCACCGGAGAAGCTTACCCTCCGTCACATCGTCCTCCCTTATACCGAGGATGCAAAGGCTGAGGAGCTGCTCGCAGAGTTGCGCAAGGGCGCATCTTTCGAGGCACTGGCCAAGGAGCACTCTATCGCAGAGACCGCTGCTGATGGCGGTAACATCGGCGAGGTGACATACGCAAGCTTTGCACCTGAGTTTGCGGATGCCTTCAAGGGCGTGCGCAAGGGTCAGGTTGTGAAGGTGGTACTCGGCAACTCTATCCAGCTGATGAAGGTCGAGTCACTCAGCGCAGCAAAGAAGCACTACCGCATCGCAACCCTCAACTACAAGGTTGAGGCTTCGCAGGATACCAAGCGCAATATCCACAACAACGCAAGCACCCTTGCAGTTGCTGCCAAGGGTTCGGTGGAGAAGTTCAACGAGGCTGTGTCGGCACAGAACCTGTCGAGCCGCTCGATGAACGTACAGCGTGGCGAGCGCCTCGTGCGTGGTATCGACGGCAACTCGGTAGAGGTTGTACGTTGGGCTAACGAGGCAAAGGTAGGCGACGTGTCTGACATCATCAAGGTTGATGATGCATACGTTATCGCAACCCTCACCGCCGTAAATGACGCAGAGTACAAGAGCGTGAAGGAGGTAGCTCAGCAGATTCGCACCATCCTGCTCCGTGATAAGAAATTCGAGGTGCTGGCATCCAAGTTCGAGGGCGCAACCATCGAGGAGGCTGCCGAGGCTGCCGGAGCGAAGGTTCAGGAGTTCGACGACGTGAAGCTCGGTGCATACTATATCCCTGGTATCGGCGTGGAGCCACGTATCCTCGGTGCCATAGCATCCGCAGAGGTAGGTAAGCTCTCCGCACCTATGCAGGGCGCAAGTGGTGTCTTCGTGGTATGCGTGGACGAGGTAGCTGCTGCGGCAGAGCCACAGACCACCGAGGCTGAGAAGGTGAAGGCACAGGCTGATGCCGAGCGCAACGCCGCTTCCCGAGCACTCTATGCAGTGCAGGAGTTGGCGGAGGTTGTGGATGAGTCTGTATCCTTCTTCTAAAAAAACTATTTCGAGGGGAAATTGCTTCCTTCGTCTGCGTGCGACGTGATAGTCACATACGCCCAGTATGCTCCTACCACGTCGTACTCGACAGCGTTGCACTTTTCGCCTCGAAATAATTTTTTGAGCATTAGATGAAAATACTTCGTTACGCTTAAATGGCAAGACAGTCACCGTGGATGGCTGTCTTTTTTTTGCGCAAGGATTAAGGTTGTTAATGGAGATTAAGGGGAATCAAGGGCTGTTAATGATGCGCAAAAGGCTGCGGACTTTACGACCCTACTCAAATTGCTTGCGTTACCCTTAATAGCCTTTAATGCCCTTTAACAACCCTTTCTCGTTGCGCACGAAAGGTCGAGTACAAAAGAGTTTAAGGGTTGTTAAGGGGGGTAAGGGTAGTTAAAGGTTGTTAATGTTGTGCATTAGGTTGTGGGCTCTTACGGCCTTACCCCCAACTGCCTGCGCTCTCCCGCTACAAAAAAAAGAGTGGCAAAGGACTTGTCTGTGCGCTACGCTTGATGAGTATTGCTTCGGGAAATATAAGCCCCCTTTACAGAACCGACGCCAAACCGAGAGCAGAGGGCAAAACTCGTTTGCACTATGCAGAGGTGCGAAGGAGGAAGACCGAAGGTCAAAGGGGGGGTGGGGGATAGGTAACACAAAAAGTGGTGGTGGCCGAAGGCCGTACCACCACTATATTAAAAGCAAGGGAGGTCATCGCATTATCGACAACCTCCCTTTATGGAATCCCTTTCGGGGTTATTACTTCTTGTCCATATAGCTTTTAATATAGTGGTGGTGGCTGCCGTAGCGGTTGAATGCTGCCTCGTCGAGGGCCTCCTGTGCTGATGGGTGAGCAACAGAGATGATGAGGCGGGCACGCTCCTGCAAGCTCTTGCCATAGAGGTCAACGGCTCCGTTCTCGGTCACGAACCAGTGGATGTGGTTACGGGTAGTTACCACGCCGGCACCCTCGGTCAGAGCATCCGAAATCTTCGATACGCCCTTGTTGGTGATTGACGGCATAGCGATAATGGCCTTACCGCCCTTGGAGAGGGATGCACCATAGATGAAGTCGATTTGACCACCCACGCCCGAGTAGAACTTGCGGCCGAGGGAGTCGGCACATACCTGACCGGTGATATCAACCTGCAATGCCGAGTTGATGGCAGTCACACGGTCGTTCTTCGAGATGATATATGGGTCGTTGGTGTAGCCCACGTCCATCATCAGCACGCCAGGGTTGTCGTCGATGAAGTCATAAACACGCTGCGAGCCCATCAGGAAGGTAGATACCATCTTGCCCTTGTCGATATTCTTTGCTGCGCCGTTGATTACGCCCTTCTCTACAAGAGGGAGTACGCCGTCGGCGAACATCTCGGTATGTACGCCGAGGTTCTTGTGGCCGCCGAGCTGTGCGAGCACTGCGTTAGGGATTGCGCCGATACCCATTTGGAGGGTTGCGCCATCCTCGATAAGCTCTGCGCAGTACTTACCAATCTTAACCTCGGTCTCGTTTGGCTCGGTGAAGTGAGCCTCTTCGAGTGGCTGGTCATCCTGCACGAAGAACTCAATCTGCGACGAGTGAATCATAGCGTCACCGAAGGCACGTGGCACATACTTGTTCACCACGGCGATAACGTGCTCGGCGCACTCTACGGCTGCGAGAGTTGCATCTACCGAGGTGCCGAGGGATACATAGCCGTGCTTGTCAGGGGTTGAGACCTGAATCATCGCCACGTTACAAGGCACAGCACCACTGCGGTAGAGCTTCTGTGTCTCGCTCAAAAAGATTGGAATGTAGTCAGCATAGCCGCTCTGGGTTACCTTGCGGACATTGCCGCCCACGAAGAACGAGTCGAGCTGGAATACACCCTCGAACTCAGGGTCTGCGTATGGTGCAGGGCCCTCGGTGTGGAGGTGGTGGATGTGTACATCCTTAAACTCGCCGTTGCGGCCACGCTCGCACATAGCCTTGATAAGACATTGTGGCGCCGAAGCCACGGAACTCAAATGGATGTGGTCGCCCGACTTGATTACTTTGACGGCCTCTTCCGGTGTTACGAACTTAATCATAGCGTTTGTAAATTAGTGTGTTTTAGGTTGTTGTTTACTTTCTCTTTACCTCTACCTGCTCGTAGCCCTCGATGATATCGCCGATACGGATATCGTTGTAGGACTCGATGTTCAGACCACAATCCTGGCCCGATACTACCTCCTTGACATCATCCTTGAAGCGTTTGAGGGAGCCGAGGCGGCCTGTGTGGATAACGATACCGTCACGGATGACACGGATAAGGGTGTTGCGCTGCAACTTACCCTCACGTACCATACCTCCGGCGATAGTTCCCACCTTCGAAATCTTGAAGGTCTCCAATACCTCGATGGAGCAGACAATTTCCTCCTTCATCACCGGCTCCAACATACCCTCGATGGCATCCTTAATCTCGTTGATGGCATCGTAGATGATGGAGTAGAGGCGAATCTCAATCTCCTCCTGCTCGGCAACCTTGCGTGCCGCCGCCGAAGGACGTACCTGGAAGCCCACGATGATAGCATTTGAGGCTGCGGCGAGCAGTACGTCGCTCTCCGAAATCTGACCCACGGCAGCGTGGATAACATTGACCTGCACGGTCTCCTTCGAGAGCTTGATGAGCGAGCCCGACATAGCCTCCACGGAGCCGTCCACGTCACCCTTGACGATGATGTTGAGCTCCTTGAACGAGCCGATGGCGATACGACGACCAATCTCGTCGAGTGTCACGTGCTTCTGGGTCATAATGCCCTGCATACGTTGCAACTGCTCACGCTTGTTGGCAATCTCACGTGCCGAGCGGTCATCCTCCATCACGTTAATCTGGTCACCCGCCTGCGGTGCGCCGTTAAGGCCGAGCAGCTGGACAGGTGTCGATGGGCCGGCCTCTTTGAGCTTGTTGCCATTCTCGTCGAACATAGCCTTGACACGACCCGTGTAGATTCCCGACAGAACAACGTCGCCGACACGCAGCGTACCATCTTGAACGAGCACCGTCGAGACGTAGCCACGACCCTTGTCGAGCGTCGATTCGATGATGGTACCCTTGGCACGCTTGTTAGGGTTGGCTTTCAGTTCGAGCATCTCCGCCTCCAAGAGCACCTTTTCGAGCAGCTTGTCGAGGTTAAGTCCCTTCTTTGCCGATACATCCTGGCTTTGGTACTTGCCACCCCAATCCTCTACGAGGAGGTTCATATTTGCCAGCTGCTCCTTGATTGCGTCAGGGTTTGCAGCAGGCTTGTCTATCTTGTTGATTGCAAAGACCATAGGCACACCTGCCGCCTGGGCGTGGTTGATAGCCTCGATGGTCTGCGGCATCACCTTGTCGTCGGCTGCCACGATGATAATCGCCACGTCGGTAATCTTCGCACCACGGGCACGCATCGCTGTAAAGGCCTCGTGACCCGGCGTGTCGAGGAAGGTAATCTTCTGTCCGTTCAACTCCACGGAGTATGCACCGATGTGCTGTGTGATACCTCCCGCCTCGCCGGCGATGACATTCGTCTTACGGATATTGTCGAGCAGGGAGGTCTTACCGTGGTCAACGTGTCCCATAACGGTCACGATAGGTGGGCGTGGCAACAAATCCTCCGGAGTGTCGGCATCCTCTTCGCCGATAGCCTCCTGAATCTCTGCCGATACGAACTCGGTGGTGAAGCCGAACTCCTCGGCCACGACTACCAATGCCTCGGCGTCCAGACGCTGGTTGATGGATACCATCAGACCGAGGTTCATACACGCCGAGATGACATCCATAGGCGAGACATTCATCATCGTCGCAACTTCGCTTACTGTGACGAACTCCGTCACTTTCAGCACCTTGCGCTCCATCTCCTCGCGCTCTACCGCCTCGTTCATACGCTCACGAACCTCCTCACGCTTCTCCTTGCGGTACTTTGCGCCCTTGCTCTTTGCGCCCTTGGCGGTCAGACGTGCCAGTGTATCCTTAACCTGCTTTGATACCTCCTCGTCGCTTACCTCCGGACGTACAACAGGCTTCGGTGCAGGATTCTGGTGCTTATTCTTCTTGCCACCACCCTGTGGCTGGTTGTTGTTACCCTTATTGTTGTTTGGCACGTTGGCATTGCCGTTGGCGTTACCTCCGTTGCCCTTATTCTTCTTGCCTTGTGGCTGCTGGCTCTGGCGGGCGATATCCACCTTCTCCTTCTCCAAGCGCTTGCGGCGGTGCTTGCCTCCCGGAACCATTCCCGATACATCCATCTTGCCCAGAATCTGCGGGCCGGCGAGCGTAGGTGCCTCCGTAGGTCGGAACTGCGGCACATCACGCTGCTGCTCCTGCTTTGGAGCTTGCGCAGGTGCCGGTGCTGCCTGCGGCGCCGTCTGCGCAGGCTTATCCTCCGCCTTTGGTGCAGGCTGTGGTTGCGGCTTTGGTGCAGGTGCAGGGGCCGGCTGCGGCTTCTCCTCCACCTTCGGTGCAGGGGTAGGCTCAGCCTTCGGTGTCTCCACCTTCGCCTCCTGTGGCTTCGACTGGATGATGTTGCCCCTCTTGTCTATCTCTACCTTGCCAAGAATCTTCGGCTGCGCAATCTCGCTCTTTACCTCGATGTTCTTGACCGGTGCAGGCTTATCCTCCTTGATAGATACGGTGGTCTGCTTGGCTGCAATCTTCTCACGCACGCTGTCACGAGCATTTGCGCTGGAACGGTTATTGCCAAACTCCTTCTCAATCAGAGCATAGGTGTCGCTGTCAATCGACGTGTTGGGCGAACTCTCAATGTTCACGTTCTTCTTACGCAGATAGTCCGTGATGGTGTTCAAGCCGACCTTGAACTCCTTGGCTACCTGTATAAGGCGTAACTTCTTTCCATTCTCCATATTTATTCTACTTTTTTTCGTTATCAACTTACGTTTGCTCGCACCGCCTTGTTCGGTGGGGTGCGGTGTGGCGTGCCATCCTCGGCGCCGCCGCACGGAGGACTACTCCTCCACCTCTGTATCGAACTCTGCTCGCAGAATCTCGACAATCTTCTCCGCCTGCTCGATTTCGAGGTCGGCACGTGCGGCGATAGTCTCTATCGAGAGGTCGAGAACGCTCTTTGCGGTGTCGTAGCCGGCACGATGCAGTGCATCGATAATCCAAGGCTCAATCTCGTCTGCAAACTCGTTCAGAGCAACATCCTCCTCCTCAATCTCACGATATACGTCGATGTCGTAACCGGTGAGCATCTTCGACAGACGGATGTTGAGACCTCCACGACCAATTGCCACCGAAACCTCCTCCGGCTTCAAATATACCGATGCGGTCATCTTCTCCTCGTCAAGCACGATGTTCGATATCTTGGCAGGGTTGAGCGCACGCTGGATGAGCAGTTTGGTGTTGGAGGTGTAGTTGATAACGTCAATGTTCTCGTTGCGCAACTCCTTGACGATGGAGTAGATACGGGAACCCTTGACACCTACGCAGGAGCCAACAGGGTCGATGCGGTCGTCGTAAGACTCCACAGCCACCTTGGCTCTCTCGCCCGGGATGCGGGCAATCTTCTTGATGGTGATAAGACCATCGAAAATCTCCGGTACCTCCGCCTCAAACAGACGCTCCAAGAACTGGTTGGCGGTACGGGAGAGGATGATGCGTGGGGTGTTGTTGTTCATCTCCACGCTCTTGACAATCGCTTTCAGGGTGTCGCCCTTGCGGTAGAAGTCGCTCGGAATCTGCTCCGACTTAGGCAGGATGAGCTCGTTGTCCTCGTCGTCCACGAGCAGCACCTCCTTCTTCCACACCTGATAAATCTCGCCCGAGATAATCTCGCCAACCTTCGACGAGTACTTCTCGAAGAGGTTTGCCTTTTCGAGGTCGAGGATGTGGGAGGCGAGGTTCTGGCGCAACGACAGAACGGCACGACGACCAAACGATGCGAACGATATCTGGTCGGTGTACTCATCGCCAATCTCGAATGAAGGGTCTATCTCCTGAATCTCCGAGAACTTGATTTCACGCACGGCATCCGCAAAATCCTCGTCGGCAACCACTGTGCGGTTGCGCCAGATTTCGAGGTCGCCCTTGTCGGCGTTGATAATCACGTCGAAGTTCTCATCCGTGCCGTACTGCTTTTGCAGTGCGTGGTGGAAGACATCTTCAAGAACACCAATCATCGTCGATTTGTCGATGTTTTTCAGCTCCTTAAACTCTGCAAAGTTGCTGATTAAGTTAAGATTGTCAACTTTCTTTGTCATCTTGTTTGTGTTTTTATTGTTTTTTTGTCTTTGTTTGCAAATCTTGCTTGTCCGCTATTTGTAGTCGAGGTACTCCTTGGCGGACTTTATCTCGGCGTAGGTGTATGTGCGCACGGTGTGCTGTAACTCCTTGCGCTTCTTACCCTCTACCGCTACCTTCTCGTCGTAGGATATCGTTATACCCTGCTCGTCGGCAGCATCGAGTGTCGCCAGCAGCTTTATGCCGTTTGTCAGCAACACCTCCACAGGAGAGCCTACAACCTTGCTGTATTGGCGCACCATCTTCAACGGCTCGCCAATGCCTGCCGAAGCTACCGTCAGCGAGAAGTCCTCCTCATCACGGTCGAATGCCTCATTCACCGCACGGCTCAACTCTGCGCACGCATCAATTGTTACTCTTGTGTCGCTGTCCAGTGTCAGCATAATCTCGTTTGAAGGGTTTATCGTGCAATCAACCACGAACATATCTGTCTCCTCCAACTTGCTCTCTACAATCTCTTTTACCTTTACAATATCCATCTTTTTTTAATTTTTAGTGACAACTGCGGCCTTTGTCTGCGTGTGCCTTGACAGTCACATACGCCAAGTATGCTCCTGCCAAGGCATACTCGACAGCGTTGCATTTGCCTCCTAAAAATTAAAAAAAACTCTTTCCGCTTTTTAGTGGCAACTGCCGTCTTTGTTTGCGTGGGGTCTGACAGTCACATACTCTCTCGGAACGGTAGCGACTAAGCCTCCCTTCGCAATCTCCTTCGCAATCTACGGATGCTTCTGTCCACCTTTGTCTTACTATGTTTGCTTCTGTCCGCCTTTGTCTTACTCCGTCTGCCTCCGTCTGCCCCCCCCCTCTGTGACTACACGAAAGAAGGGGACTTGCTGTCCCCTTCACTCGCTTCCTCGTCTTTTCGAGTGCAAATATAATACGAAAATAATTTATTTCCAAAGGAAATAGGAGAAAAATGTGCGTTTGGCATAAAGGGCCTCTGATAAGGCTGCTTTGCCGTTGCGCAACAAAAGGTCAGGTAAGGTCGAGTAAGGTCAGGTAAGGTCGAGCGCCGAGATGATAATGAATGTCATTTATGCCATTGTCTGCGCCCCGGATTCGTACAGCCTTGCCCAGACCGTCTGCGCTTCCCTTAATCACCCTTAATTGCCTTTAACAGCCTTTGCCGTTGCGCAGAATATACCACCACCGACAAACAGAGAGCGTGCCCAAAACTCGTTGGGCACGCTCTCTTTCACTCCGAGAGGGGATTACTCCTGCTCGATATAGTTAATCTTCTTTGCCAGAACAAAGACGGAGTAGTGGTCCTTCACACGTGGCAACTTAACCACATCGCCGGCCTTAACCTTGTGGCAGGCAACATACTGCGTGGAGATAAGCTTGCCGTCAGGAGTGATGGCACGTGTGTATGTAGGCACGATGAGTCGCCAGTCGCTGTTCCACTGCACTTTGAGCATATCCTTGGTGTTGCGCACCAGACAATATACGTAGCCGTCCTCGTGAGCGGTGATTGTGCCGCCAGGGGTCTTAACCTTCTTTACGGAAGGTGCGGTCAGCATCTCGAAGCCCTCGAACTCTGCCGGATATACGTTGCTGAGCTTCTGTTTGAGGTTTGGCCACATATGCGCACCCTTGGTGAAGGTGCTGCGGGTGTAACCCTTACCCTCGAAGGTAATCTCTGCCTCGCAAGGCTTCTCAACGTATGGACGTGCGCTTGGCGATGCGTTGCTCTTGTCGGTGCGGAATGCTGCCAAAGGCAGACCCTCGGCGGAGAATACGTTGCCGACAGCTTCGTTGAAGCAGTAGCGTACTGCCGCAGGTGCTGTCACGCCCTCTGCCGATACCAGAATCTCCTTCTCGCCGGCAATCTCGGCCTTCGCCAAAACGAAGTTGATGCGCTTCTCGTTGTCAGGGTCTTTCGAGCCAATCTGGAAGCCTACAATCTCCTCGCCCTTAGCTATGAGCGATGTAGGAACATTCTTGAAGCGGACACGAATCTTGTCACCCTCGACCGTCATCGACTCGTATGCAGGGGAGCGGAACTCGCCTACCTGCTTGCCGTAGTGCTCGCCCAGGGCGCACTGTGCCAGACGGTGTGCGATGTCGGCCTTCAAGCGTGGGTGAATATCGCCCGGAATCTCCAACTGGTCGTTGGTGCATACAATCTCGCAGTGGTCAATCTTGTTGGCCGCCTTCATCTGCGACTCACGCAGCTGGGCACCCTTGATGCCTGCGTATGTATGAGGCACAATCTCAACGAGATAGAAAGGCATCTCCGGATTGCGAAACTCCTCTCTCCACGAGTTTACGAGAACCTCCAAAGCGTGAGCGTAGCCACGAGGCGAGGAGGATACGTTTGCACAACCCTGATACCAGATGACACCGGCAATCGAGGTGTGGTGGATAGGGTAGATGTTTGCGTTATAGAGGTGTGAAGGCTTGCCTGCCCACACCTTGTGCTTAATCTTGCTGCAATCGGCAGTAAGTTTGCCGTCGGCATCGATAACCTCCTTCTTCATCCATCCCTCGATGTATGTACCGCCAAACGAGGCATCCATAAGGCCTACCGGTACGTCGAGGGTCTCCTGCAACTCGGCACCAAAGCCGTAGCCCACGGCGGAGAACTCTGCCAGGTCGGTAGGGTTGCACTCTACCCAAGCGTGGTTGCGGTTACCCTTGCCGAGGTCGTGTGCAGGAACGTCGTTCTGCGGGGTCTCGTGAGAGATGCGGCCTGTGCAGTAGAGGCGGATGTAAGGGTTCATCTCGCCTTCGAGCAGATGCTTCATATCGAGAGTCTGGCGCACCTTGAACTCCATATTGGATTGTCCGGAGCAGAGCCAAACCTCACCGATGAGGATGTTGTTGAGCGTGCGGCTCTCCTTGCCTGCAACGATGGTCACGGAGTGTGGGTCGTAGCTTGCGGCAGGGGTCTGTACGGATACACACCAATAACCCTCCTTGTCGGCCTTGGTGGCGAGCTTCGTTGCGCTCCAATCTACGGTCACGGCAACCTTCGCCTTTGGCTTCGCCCAGCCCCAAATGTTAATCAGGGCATTCTGCTGCAACACCATATTGTCGCTCACGGCAGATGGAAGGGTAAGAGTTGTCGGCAACTCTTGCGCCGATACGTTCAGTGCAGTAAAGAGTGCGAGGAGCACCACTGCAAAAATCTTCTTTAAGTTTTTCATATTATAATAATTTTGGTTGTACTCTCCTCTGTTCGGATGAATCCATCCGCAAATATAAACATTTTTCTTGTAAAATATTCATATTTGACGGCATAAATCGTAAATATATGTGGTGCAGAGAGGTGCTTGTGGCGACCGCTGTGACACAGCAGAGCGTGCGGGGGGCTGAAAATTTAACTTTGAGGCGTTATAAGTATCTTATTTTATATTGGATTTTCGCAAAAAAGAGTATTTTTGCATAAACTATTGAGCCGTATGAGAAGATATGTCGTATGTTTGTTGCTGGTGTGGCTGCTCGGAGTGGGCATCGCCTCGGCACAACGTCATAAAGATAGCAAGGATAGCAAGGAGAGCGAGGCGGTGGAGGCGCAGACCCCACCCAAGAACTTCGTGGAGCAGCTGCGTGAGGACTATGCGCAGTTCTACCGGAGCGGAGGTGTCTTCGAGAAGCTCTACCTGATGACCGACAAGCCCTATTACAGTGCTGGCGAGACGCTCTATTTCAGTGGATTTCTGGTACACGCCACGCTGCTGACCCGTATCTCCGATACGGAGTTTATATATGCCGAGCTCATAAGTCCGGAAGGCCGTCTGGTTGAGCGAGTGAAGATTTGTGCCGAGGATAAACACTTTGTCGGCACCTTCGCCCTCTCGCCACGTCTGACCTCGGGACGATATACGTTGCGAGCCTACTCTCGCTGGATGACCAACTTCGATATGGGTTACTTCTTCACGAAGGAGGTGGTTATCGGTAACTATATCGACGATGCAATCCATACGGCGGTAAGCTATCGCACCAACCCTAACGGTACGGTCTCCGCCTTTGTTCGCTTCTCCGACCAATATTCGTTGCCGCTGGTCTCGACACAGGTGCGCTACCGCACGGTTGTGGATACCCGCTCGAAGAGTGGTGTGGATAGAACGGATAACAACGGAACGATAGAGATAAAGTTCCGCCCGTCGGATAACCCTAACGACTGCATCGAGTTGAATATCAGGGCCAATAGTCGAGAGCTGAGCCGCTTCGTGCAGATGCCGTCGTTCTCGGAGGATTACGACGTGCAGTTCTGTCCGGAGGGAGGAAACCTCGTCGGCGGTATGGTGCAGGTTGTGGCGTTCAAGGCGCAGGCGGCCAATGGCAAGGCGAAGGAGGTGTCGGGCAAGGTCTATAATGCTGCGGGAGAGGTTGTTGCCGAGATGAAGAGCAGCCATTGCGGTATGGGTCGCTTCGTGTTGCGCCCTCTTGCCGGCCAAACCTATTATGCCGAGGTGTCGGTTCACGAAGGGCCGAATAAGAGGTTCGACCTGCCGGAGGTGGCACCGTCGGGTGTCGCCCTGCGAGTGATGTATCAGGGCGAGGGTGTGCGGTTTATGGCGCAGGCCACGCCGGACCTCGATATCGCAGACTACGCCGCAGTGGTACATTCGAGAGGTGCCGTGATGACGGTTATCAACGACCTGTCGCATCCGGCACGACTGCTCAATAAGGATATGTTTGACGGCATAGCGCAGGTGTCGGTAGTGAACCGTGCCTCACGAATGATTGTCGCCGAGCGACTCTTCTATGTGCGTGACAGACGCTACGCCACGGCGGAGGTGAAGAGTGAGAGGGGCCGCTACGAGCAGCGTGACAAGGTGGTTATGACGCTCGAAGTGAAGGACTCCGACGGCAAGCCGGCAAAGGGTAACTTCGCCCTCTCGGTTACGGATGGCAACGTGGTCACCATAGACGACAGTGCGCCGAATATCCTCTCCTATATGTTGCTCTCGTCGGACTTGAAGGGCGAGGTGGAGGATGCCGGACAATACTTCGTCGATGATTCGCCCCGTACGCTCGATAACCTCGACCTTGTTATGATGACCAACGGCTGGCGAAGGTACTCCCTCGCCTCGGTTATGGCGCACGAGTTTCCGCATATAAACTATCCGGTGGAGGATTCGCAACGAATTATGGGCTCGGTATTCGGGCTGTTCGGCAAGGCGAAGAAGCCGAGCGTGGTGGTTATGGACCCCAAGACGAAGTTCGTGCAGCAGTTCGAGCTTAACGAGTATAACAACTTCATAATCTCGGGCCTTGATGCCTTCTCTACGACGAGTTATATCGTGCAGGCGCTCAATAAGAAGGGCCGAGATAACTCGGTGCGCATCGAGATTGAGACCGAGAACTACCCGACGGTTGTCAGCGACCACCGCCGAGAGTACTACAAGGAGCAGGAGAATATAATTCCGGAGAACTTCCTCACCCGTGCCAAGGAGAAGTACTTCTACGAGGGCGGTGAGCGTATCATCGACATCGACGAGGTGGTAGTCGTGGGGCGTAAACGCTCCTCGGGCTTCTTCACGACGGCAAACTCGGGCAGTCTGCTGCACGGCGACCTCTCACGCTTTGCTACGGTGTACGATGCGCTATCGACATTCAAGGAGCTAAATGTTCTGGGTAACAACATCACCACCGTCAAGCGATATGTCGAGAGCGAGCTGGATGTGGAGTCTGCCGGCGTTGCCGAGACGATGTCGGATGACGGCAGCGGGGAGGTTGTCGAGGAGAGTTTCTCGCAGGTGACCTCCGTTTTCGACGACGACCTGAATGTGCCGGAGCTCTACGTCAATGGTAATATCTCCGATATAAACTTTATCGACTCCTACGAAACCAAGTATATCGAGCGACTCTCTTTTGTGGATGGCAAGTCGGCATATATGCTCGGATTGTCGGCTCCGGCGGGTGCAATCCTTATGGAGGTGAGTCAGGAGGGGCTCTACAATACCGTGTCGAGTGATGCTATGGCTCGTGTTGTGGTGCGTGCCTGTCAGAAGCCTGCGGCGTTCTATAAGCCGAAGTACCCGACCTTCGACGACCGTCTGTCGAGTGTGCGGGATATGCGCTCGACAATCGCTTGGGAGCCTGTCATCCGCACCAATGAGGCGGGCTTGGCCACCATCTCATTCTATACCGCCGACCGAAGCGGCACCTACGATGTGGTGGTAGAGGGAATTACCGACGAGGGAGAGTTGTGCCGCAGCCATACTAATATAGAGGTTGAATATGCGAGCCTGATAAAATAGGTAATGATGCAAAAAGTGCCGATTTTTGCATCATTACCATAAAATAGAAAACGGGGTTTCAGCGACCCCGTTCTCTATTCTGTCAGACCTCCATCCGGTTGTCTTGCTACTTGATAAATAGTATCTCTCGGTATTTCGGGAGAGTCCAAATCTGGTCATCGACAACCTCTTCCAGATGGTCAATCTCGTCACGTATCAGCTCCAAATATACGGATACGGTGTCGTGGTACGCAATCGCCTTCTCACGCATATCCTCGATGCGGTTGGCCCTCTTGCGGCTGTCAATCATCTCACGCACCAGCGTCTGAATCTTGGCGGTACGTCGCTGAATCATCTCTATCAACTCGATGTCGGTGTTGGAGCTGATACCCAACTCCTTCATCTTCCACGCCTTGTCGAGCAGCACGCCGCCATACTTGGAGGCGATTGGCACGATGTGGTTCATCGCAAGGTCGCCCAATACACGGGCCTCAATCTGCACCTTCTTGACGTACATCTCCCACTTGATTTCGGTGCGGGCCTCCAACTCAATCTTGTTATATACGCCCATCTTGCTGAACATCTCGACGGTCGATGCGTCGAGGTAGCGGTCGAATACTATCGGCGTGGAGGTCTCGCAGTCGAGGCCTCGCTCTGCCGCCTCCGCACGCCACTCGTCGGAGTAGCCATTGCCGTCAAAGCGCACCGCCTTACACTGCTTGATTGTTTGGCGGATGCTCTCGTATATCGCCTTCTCCTTCTTCTCGCCACGCTCAATCTTGGCATCTACTATCCGTTTGAACTCGGCGAGCTGCTCCGCCACGGCGGTATTGATGACAATCATCGCCTCGGCGCAGTTGTCGGAGGAGCCTACGGCACGGAACTCGAAACGGTTTCCGGTGAAGGCAAACGGCGAGGTGCGGTTGCGGTCGGTGTTGTCGAGCAGCAGGCTCGGAATCTGCGACAGGCCGCTCATACGGAAGACATTCTTGGCATCGAAGCGTATATCCTCGCTGGAACGTGACGACTCAATCTTGTCGAGCACGGAGGAGATTTGCGAGCCGAGGAAGGTCGAGATTATCGTCGGAGGGGCCTCGCCGGCACCGAGTCGGTGCTCGTTGGTTGCGCTCATCACCGAGGCTTTCAACAGCCCGTTGTGCTTATGTACGGCAGCGATGACATTCACAAGGAATGTTATGAACTGCAAGTTCTCGAAGGCGGTCTTGCCCGGGCTGAGCAGGTTTACGCCGGTGTTTGTGCCGAGCGACCAGTTGTTGTGCTTGCCGGAGCCGTTGATGCCCTGAAATGGCTTCTCGTGCAGCAATACTCGGAAGTGGTGGCGCAGAGCAACCTTGTGCATTATGGTTATAATGAGCTGGTTGTGGTCGTTGGCCAGATTCATCTCCTCATATACGGGAGCCAACTCAAATTGGTTTGGTGCAACCTCGTTGTGGCGGGTTTTGAGAGGAATACCGAGTTTCAGACACTCGTACTCCAAGTCCTTCATAAACGCAAGCACACGTGACGGAATTGCGCCGAAGTAGTGGTCGTCGAGCTGCTGATTCTTCGCCGCCTCGTGGCCCATTAGTGTTCGGCCCGTCTGTACAAGGTCCGGACGTGCTGCCCAGAGCGCATCGTCTATGAGGAAGTACTCCTGCTCCCACCCCAGAAATGTATATACGTGCTCGACATTCTTGTCGAAGTATCGGCATATCTCGGTCGCCGCCTTGCTTACGGCGGAGATGGAGCGCAGTAGTGGTGTCTTGTAGTCCAGAGCCTCTCCCGTGTAGGAGATGAAAAGCGTTGGAATACAGAGTGTTGTATCTACGATAAATGCCGGCGACGTAGGGTCCCACGCCGAGTACCCTCGTGCCTCAAAGGTGTTGCGAATGCCTCCGCTCGGGAACGACGAGGCATCGGGCTCCTGCTGTATGAGCACCTTGCCGGAGAACTCCTCTATCACGTTGCCGTATCCGTCAGGCTCGGCAAACGAGTCGTGCTTCTCGGCGGTACCTCCCGTGAGAGGTTGAAACCAGTGGCAGTAGTGGTCTGCTCCGTGCTCCAAAGCCCACTGGCGCATACCTGCCGCAATGGCATCGGCAACATCCTGCGTGAGCGGGGTGTTGTTCTCTATGGTGTCAATCAACGCATTGTACGTCTGCGTGTTGAGATACTTGCGCATCTGCTTCCTTCCGAATACCAACTCGCCGAAGTAATCCGAGGGGTTGGAGCTTGGTGCTGCGACCTCTTTTGCCGTGTGCGACAATGCCGTTTCCAGCATTTTGAATCGTAAAAGTGACATAATCATTTGTGTTTGCGTGTTGCAAATATATTACAATTTCAGTAAAGGTGTTCCAAAAACGTCGAAAAAGTGATTAAAAATATTATCGGCATATCGAAAAACGATAAATAAAACAGGCGAAGCAAAATCGCAAATAAAATAATATATCGAAAAACGATAAATAATGAAAAATTTAGAAAACTTCCGATGCGGCTTCCCGATAGGTGAAAAAAGTGTGATAAAATTTCTTTGTTCGAGAAAAGATTGCTAACTTTGCTTGTTCTTTTAAGAACAGAGGTGTGATTTTTTGAAAATTTTCCCTAAACACAATAAAATTAACTTAAAAACTATGGCAACAACCAATCAAGAGAAGTTATTCGCCGAGTTTCCGGGGGTTTCGACCGAGACTTGGGAGGCGGCGATAGCTGTTGACCTTAAAGGTGCCGACTATGAGCGCAAGTTGGTATGGCGTACTAACGAGGGTTTTAATCTTCGTCCATACTATCGTGCCGAGAACCTCGAAGGTCTTAAAACATTGGGTACTCAGGCTGGCGAGTTCCCTTATTTGAGAGGTGTAAGCGGCGACAACAGTTGGCTTACCCACCAGACCGTGGCGGTGAAGTGTCCGAAGGAGGCAAACGCTACCGCATTGAAGATGTTGGAGGCGGGTGTTGACTCGCTCGGCTTCTGCCTCAGCGCAGAACTCTCGGCCGAGGAGCTCGACCAACTCCTCTCGGGTATCGTTCTTCCGGCAGTAGAGCTTACATTCTGTGGTAAGGGTGTAGGCAAGCTCGTCGCTCTCGTGCTGGCAAAGGCAGAGAAGGAGGGCGTAGCGAAGGATGAGCTCCGTGTGAACTTCTGCATCGACCCACTCGTAAAGCACCTTTCGCAGAAGGGCGCTTGGTGTGAGGATTGTCAGGAGGGCAAGTGCATCAATAAGATTGCAGAGTTGGTAAAGGCTACGGCAGAGTACAAGCGTGTTCGTGTTGTGAACGTATCGGCAAATGTATTCTCGGATGCAGGCTCCACCATCGTTGAGGAGCTCGGCTTCGGTCTGTCGGTGGCTCACGAATATCTGGTACGCCTTATGGAGGCAGGTCTTACCATCGACGAGGCTGCGAAGAAGATTCGTTTCTCGTTTGCTGTTACCTCGAACTACTTTATGGAGATGGCGAAGTTCCGTGCAGCACGTCTGCTGTGGGCCAACATCGTTAAGAAGTATGAGCCTGCTTGTGACTGCTCGTGCAAGATGCTGGCACACGCTCGTACATCGGCTTGGAACCAGACCGTTTATGACCCTTACGTAAATATGTTGCGTGGAACTACCGAGGCGATGTCGGCTGCTATCGCAGGCGTACACTCGTTGGAGGTTCTTCCATTCGACCACTCGTATAGCGAGCCAACAGAGTTCTCGCAGCGTATCGCTCGCAATGAGAGCCTTCTGTTGAAGCACGAGTCGCACTTCGACCAGGTGGTTGACCCTGCCGGTGGCTCGTACTACATCGAGAACCTGACCGACTGCATCGCTTCGGAGGCTTGGAAGCTCTTCCTCGAATTGGAGGAGAAGGGTGGCTATGTTGAGGCATTCAAGAGCGGCTACGTGGTAGAGCGTGTGAAGGCTTCGGCAGCGGCGAAGGATAAGGCTATCGCTACACGTCGTCAGATTCTGCTGGGTGCAAACCAGTATCCTAACTTCACGGAGGTTGCCGATGCCGGCGTTTCGGCCGAGGTTGTAACCCGTGAGGCAGGCGAGGGCAATGTGCTCACCCCATATCGTGGTGCTATGGCATTCGAGGCTATGCGTCTGGGTGTTGACCGCAGCGGCAAGGAGCCAAAGGCATTTATGCTCACTTGCGGAAACCTTGCGATGGCACGTGCACGTGCGCAGTTCTCTTGCAACTTCTTCGCTTGCGCAGGTATCCGTGTTCAGGATAACAACTTCTTCAAGTCGGTTGAGGATGGCGTTAAGGCGGCCCTCGAATCGAAGGCGGAGATTGTTGTAATCTGTGCGTCGGATGATGACTATGCAGAGCTTGCTCCAAAGGCGAAGGAACTTCTCGGCGAGAAGGCTATCCTCGTAGTAGCGGGTGCTCCTGCTTGCACAGAGGAGCTTCAAGCAAAGGGTATTAACAACTTTATCAGTGTGAAGAGCAACGTACTTGAAACATTGCGTGGCTACCTTGCACAGATGGGTATCTAATGAAGGAGGATTAGAGAAATGAGAGCAAAATTTGCAGAATTGAAATATGAGGGTGGCGCTGCTTGCCACTCGACCGAGGCTGTTAAGGAGCCTTGGATTACCGCAGAGCAAATCTCTGTTAAGGATGGCTACACTGCGGCAGACCTCGAAGGTATGGAGCACCTGAACTATGCAGCGGGTGTTGCACCGTTCCTCCGTGGCCCTTACTCCACTATGTACGTTATGCGTCCTTGGACTATCCGTCAGTATGCAGGTTTCTCTACTGCCGAGGAGTCCAACGCATTCTATCGTCGTAACCTCGCTGCCGGTCAGAAGGGTCTGTCGGTAGCCTTCGACCTTGCGACACACCGTGGCTACGATGCCGACCACCCTCGTGTAGTTGGTGACGTAGGTAAGGCGGGTGTATCTATCTGCTCGGTTGAGGATATGAAGGTGCTCTTCGACGGTATTCCGCTCGACAAGATGTCGGTGTCGATGACTATGAACGGTGCCGTGCTGCCTGTTCTGGCATTCTACATCGTTACCGGTTTGGAGCAAGGCTGTACTCTCGACCAGTTGGCAGGTACCATCCAGAACGATATTTTGAAGGAGTTTATGGTGCGTAACACCTATATTTACCCTCCGAAGTTCTCGATGAAGATTATCGCCGACATCTTCGAGTACACATCGAAGAATATGCCTAAGTTCAACTCTATCTCCATCTCCGGCTACCATATGCAGGAGGCAGGTGCTACGGCAGATATCGAGTTGGCATACACTCTGGCAGACGGTTTGGAGTACCTGCGTGCAGGTATCAATGCCGGTATGTCTATTGATGCGTTTGCGCCACGCTTGTCCTTCTTCTGGGCTATCGGTATGAACCACTTTATGGAGATTGCCAAGATGCGTGCTGCACGTATGTTGTGGGCGAAGATTGTTAAGCAGTTCGAGCCTAAGAATCCTAAGTCGCTCGCATTGCGTACCCACTCCCAGACTTCGGGATGGTCGCTTACGGAGCAGGACCCATTCAACAATGTAGGTCGTACCGCTATCGAGGCTATGGGTGCCGCTCTCGGTCACACCCAGTCGTTGCATACCAATGCGTTGGATGAGGCTATCGCCCTTCCTACCGACTTCTCGGCACGTATTGCTCGTAACACCCAGATTTACATTCAGGAGGAGACCAACGTATGCCGCTCGGTTGACCCTTGGGCAGGTTCGTACTATGTTGAGAGCCTCACCAACGAGATTGCACACAAGGCGTGGGCACTCATCGAGGAGGTTGAGAAGCTCGGCGGTATGGCGAAGGCTATCGAGACGGGTATTCCTAAGATGCGTATCGAGGAGGCTGCTGCTCGTACACAGGCCCGCATTGACTCCGGTGAGCAGAAGATTATCGGCTTGAACGAGTACCGCCTTGAAAAGGAGGCGCCAATCGACATCCTTGCTGTGGATAACACCGCAGTTCGTGAGAGCCAGATTAAGCGACTCAATGAGTTGAAGGCTAACCGTGACCAGGCAACCGTAGATGCAGCGTTGGCAGCAATTACCAAGTGCGTTGAGACCGGTGAGGGCAACCTGCTTGAATTGGCTGTTGAGGCTGCGAAGGTACGTGCAACCCTCGGTGAGATTTCGTATGCTTGCGAGGTTGTTGTAGGCCGCTACAATGCAGTTATTCGTTCAATTTCGGGTGTTTATAGTTCAGCAATGAAACAGGATACAGAGTTTGAAAAGGCGAAGGCTATGTGCGCAGAGTTCGCAAAGCGTGAGGGCCGTCAGCCACGTATTATGATTGCGAAACTTGGTCAGGACGGTCACGACCGTGGTGCCAAGGTTGTAGCAACGGGTTATGCCGATATCGGCTTCGATGTGGATATGGGACATCTGTTCCAGACCCCTGCCGAGGCTGCTAAGCAGGCTGTTGAGAATGACGTGCATATCGTGGGTGTATCTTCGCTCGCAGCAGGTCACTTGACACTCGTTCCGCAGATTATCGAGGAGTTGAAGAAGCTCGGTCGTGAGGATATCATCGTCATCGTTGGTGGTGTTATCCCTGCACAGGACTACGAGCAGCTCTATCGTGATGGCGCAGCGGCTATCTTCGGCCCTGGTTCGAAGGTGTCGGCATCGGCTATCAAGATGTTGGAGATTCTGAACGATTAAGGTCGTGCGAGGTGGGGCAGGTGACTGCCACCACCCGAAATATGTGACAAGGGGAGGCTGTGCCTCTCCTTGTTTTTTGTGCCCATACCTATACCTATATATATTATATAACGACGGCGGAGAAACGAAATATGAGGCAAAATGAATAAATGTATATTTATGCATTAAACTCTCCTGCCCGTGCATAAATAGCCCCTCGACAAGTCGCCTCTCTATTGATTTTGGGATTTTTTTATACACCTTTTCTACATCTATTGCCCCTTTTGTGGTTAAAAATTCGTATCTCGATTTTTGGCTTTTTACTTGCTCGTAAATAGGTAATTATTATAAAATTTAATTAAATAGTGGGGCAAAGTTGTTATTATTTGCCCGAAACGGGGCGGTATTGCTTACGATTTGAAACTATAATTCTCCTCTTTGGTTTAATTCTGTTAGTGCACTGCAAATTTATTCATATTTTATTTGTCATTCTCGTATGCAATGATTACCTTTGCGACGGAATATTGTATGTAATAATAAAATATTGTATTTATGGTTAGAAAAATTGTACTATCGGTTGCTTCGGTTCTGATGCTGTGTGCGGTTGCGCTGGCGCAGAATAAGCAGGTGTCCGGTACGGTTACCGGCTCGGACGGTGCTCCTATTATCGGAGCGACGGTCGTAGTTGACGGTACCACTATCGGAACATCTACCGATTTGCAGGGACAGTATGTTCTGGATGTTCCGGCCGACGGCGTGTTGCTCGTGTCGTTTATCGGATATGAGGATGCGAAGGTTCCTGTCAATGGCAAGACCTCTATCGACGTTGTGTTGCAGGAATCGACACAGGGTATAGAGGATATCATTGTGACGGCTTATGGTCAGGCAAAGCGTGAGGCCTTTACCGGTTCTGCGGCTATGGTTAAGTCGGAGGATTTGGTTAAGAGCCAGACTTCCAACGCTGTGGATGCGCTGAATGGTAAGGTTCCGGGCTTGCAGATTCTCAACGCTTCGGGTCAGCCGGGAGCATCGTCGCCTACGGTTGTCATTCGTGGTTTCAGCTCCATCAACGCAGGAACAAGCCCGCTCATCATCTTGGACGGTATGTCGTTTGCCGGTGGCTTGAACGATATCAACCCTTCGGATATCGAGTCTATGTCGGTGTTGAAGGATGCGGCAGCTGCGGCACTCTACGGTTCTCGTGGTGCCAATGGTGTCATCCTCATCACTACCAAGCGTGCGAAGTCGCAGGAGGCTATCGTGAACGTGGATATCAAGGTGGGTGTGAATCAGCGTGCAAAGCAGGACTACGATATTATCAAGAATCCGGGCGAGCACTACGAGGCTCACTACTCTCTCTTGAAGAACTACTACGAGTGGGAGCAGGGTCAGTCCTCATACAATGCGCACATCAGCGCAAACGGAGTCCTCACGACTGCGACCAATGGTGGTTTGGGTTACAATGTCTATGAGTTGCCGGCAGGTCAGAACCTGATTGGTCTTAACGGCAAGCTCAACCCTAACGCTGCTTTGGGCCGTAAGGTGACCTACAATGGTCAGAGCTACCTGCTCACGCCGGATAACTGGACCGATGAGATTTATATGGACGGCATTCGTCAGGAGTATAACGTGAATGTTGCCGCTTCGACCGGCAAGTCGAACTTCTACGGCTCGTTTGGTTATCTGAACAACGAGGGTATCGTCAAGGCTACGGGCTACGAGCGTTATACGGCTCGTCTGCGTGCCGACTATCAGGCGAAGAAGTGGTTGAAGGTTGGTGGTAACGCATCCTACTCGCACGCTTACAGCAATGTGGCAACAGCGGAGGGTGACTCTTCCTCGTCGGGTAACATCTTCAACTTCACCACGCAGATTGCACCTATCTATCCGCTCTATGTGCGTGACGGTGAGGGCAATATTATGTACGATGAGCGTGGTCACGTGATTTACGACTACGGTACGGCTACCAACGCCGGCTCGAATGCGGGTCTTGTTCGTCCGTTTATGCCTAATACCAACGCATACGGCGACCACCTGCTCGACAAGCATAACTCTACGACCAATATGGCATCGTTCAACGGTTTTGCCGACATCATCCTCCCGGAGGGCTTCAAGTTCTCGTTCAACGGCGGTGTGTCGATGTCGCAGGGCGAGTCGCTCTCGACGGGTAATATCCTCTATGGACAGAGCGCAATGACGGGTGGTTATATCGACCGTGTGTCGGGTATCGCTTGGAGCTACACCTTGCAGCAGATTCTCTCGTGGAACCGCCAGTTTGGCCAGCACACGGTAGATGCGATGATTGGTCACGAGAACAACTACGATATGTCACGCTCTATGAGCACCAGCAAGTCGGGCCTCTTCACTACCGACGCAACGGAGCTCTCGCAGGCGTTGAAGATGTCGAGTATGTCGTCGTCAATCTCACGTTACAGCAACGAGGGTTACTTCCTCCGTGCGCAGTACGACTACGCAGGCCGCATCTTTGCTGCCGCATCGTTCCGTCGTGATGCCTCCTCACGTTTCCATCCAAAGCACCGCTGGGGTAACTTCTGGTCGGTATCTGCCGGATGGCTTATCAATCGTGAGAGTTGGTTCAACGCTCGCTGGGTCGATGAGTTGAAGGTTAAGGCTTCGTATGGTTCGCAGGGTAACGACCAGATTGGTAACTACCTCTATATGGACCTCTACTCAATCGCAAATGACGGTACGGACAACTGGTCTGTAAGTTTTGCGCAGAAGGGTAACGAGTATATCACGTGGGAGACCAACTCCAACTTCAACGCCGGTGTCGATTTCGGCTTGTTCGGATACCGCCTCTCCGGTACCTTGGAGTACTTCTATCGTAAGACCTCGGATATGTTGTCGTGGTTTACCGTTCCTGCTTCGATGGGTTACTCGGGCTACTACAAGAATGTCGGCGATATGGCCAACCAGGGTGTCGAGTTGTCACTCAATGCAGGCCTTATCCGCACGAAGAACTTCCAGTGGGACTTCAACCTGAATGCAACCTATGTGAACAATAAGGTGCTCAAACTCGCCGACTCGGCCGTAACGGAGAGCTACTACGACTTGGAGGGTAACAAGTACTACGGTTACCGTGACGGCTCGAACTTCTACGGTCTGGGTAAGGCACTCTATACCAAGGTGTATAAGGCCTATGCAGGTGTAGAGGAGGAGACGGGTAAGCCTCTGTTCTGGGCTCGTCGTGAGTTCGTCAATCGAGTTACGGGCAAGACCGACGTGGAGATGTACAAGACTACCGACTACGCTTCGGATGCCGACTACTTCGTATTCGACACCTCGTTGCCTGACCTCTATGGTGGTTTCGGTACGACGTTCAGCGCATACGGCTTCGACCTCTCGCTCAACTTCGTATATCAGATTGGTGGTACCGTATATGATAGCGACTACGCCTTCTATATGAGCAGCCCATCGACTTCGACCGTCGGTAATGCATACCACAAGGATATCTATAAGGCTTGGACTCCGCAGAATAAGGTTACCGATGTTCCACGCTTCGTGATGGGAGATATGTACACCGCTGCATCTTCCGACCGATTTGTGACCGATGCCTCTTATTTGAGTCTGCAAAATATCAATTTCGGTTATACCTTCCCTTCCAAGTGGATGTCGAAGGCTCATATCTCGAAGCTCAGAATCTATCTCGCCTGCGAGAACGTATGGTTATGGTCGCAGCGTAAGGGTCTTGACCCACGCCAGAGTATTACGGGTGGAGCTTCGGCTGCATACTACTCGCCAATGCGTACAATTTCGGGTGGTGTAAATGTTACGTTCTAATTAAAAGAGAGGAGAAAAAGTGATGAAAAATATATTGAAATATTCCTTCGTGCTCGTCTTCTTGTCGTCGGTATGTACGACAAGTTGTATAGAGACGTTTGAGCCTGTCGGTGCTGCAATCACACGTGACCAGGCTACATCCTCCGATAAGTCGTTGGAGGCTATGACGGGCGCAATTTCGCAGTATCTCGCCAACTCGAACTGGGCAAGTTCTACTCACACCGCCTATGGTTATGCTTCGCTCTGCTTCCTGCGTGAGGTATGGGGTAACGATATGGCAGTTACGGAGTCTATCTACGATAACTACCAGTTGGAGGCGCAGAACCAGTCGGGTAGTGCAACACAGTTGCATCCGCAGATTGTTTGGCTGATGTACACCAAGGCGTTGTCGTTGGCAAACGAGATTATTCGTATGTATCCGGATGTTGATGCTCTTACAGAGGCGCAGAGCGGCTATGTAGGTGCGGCGTATGCTTTCCGTGCGCTGGTATGGCTCGAAATGGCCCAGCTCTATGAGTTTAAGCCTAATAAGTACACCAGCAAGCCGAGCGTTGAGGGCTATACCATCCCTTACCTGCACGAGAATATCACCGAGGATAGCGCACGCTTCAACCCTCGTTTGAAGAAGGCAGAGATATTGGAGCACATTTACGAGTCGCTCGATGTTGCTATCGAGTTGTTGCCGGGCTTTGAGTCCACAACCAAGACTCTCCCTACGCTGCCTGTTGCTTACGGTATTCTGGCACGTGCCAAGATGTACGAGGGCAACTACGATGAGGCTGAGGATGCTGCTTATGCAGCTCTGCGTGAGGGTGCCTACTCGGAGCTTACCGAGGCGCAGTGGACCGATATCCGCACCGGCTTCAACAATGCCGACTCGCAGCAGTCGTGGATGCTCTGCACCCGTCTGTCGAGCGAGAGTAGCCTTATCAAGCTCAGCCCGATTATCAACTTCTCGTCGTGGATGTGTTCGGAGACCACCTTCGGTTATGGTGGCTGCGTAGGTGCGGGTGCTGTGCGCCTTTGCGATGCAGACCTCTACTCGAAGATTGCCGACACCGACTTCCGCAAGAAGTCGTGGAAACCAACTTCGGATGTAAGTATCACCGTTCCGTACATCCCTGCATCGGGAACCTCGCAGACCGACTACCCGGGTCCTTCGTACCTGCCGGAGTTGGCTAACGTGAAGTTCCGTCCGGGTGGTGCTAATCCTAACGACTATATCACGGGTGCTGCTACCGACTTCCCTATGATGCGTATGGAGGAGATGAAGTTCATCATCGCCGAGTGTGAGTGCCGCCGTGGCGAGACCACCACTCTGCGTGAGATTGTCAAGACTCGTAACCCGCAATACTCGGTTAACCTGAGTGGCGACCAGCTTCTCTACGAGATGTTCTTGCAGAAGCGTATCGAGTTCTGGGGCGAGGGTGTTATGTTCTGGGACTACAAGCGTTGCCCTGAGATTCTCTCCATTAAACGTGGTTATAAGGGTACCAACCACTTTGAGGGAGCTCGTCTTAACTGCGACGGCTTGGCTCCTTGGTTCAACCTCTGTATCAACGGCTATGAGGCCGATGAGAACAAGGCTCTGAGCGAGACCAACAACCCGGACCCTTCCAACACGGTTGAAACTTGGAAAGAGTAATAAAGATTAGGAGATAGAAATATGAAGACTATAATGAAATATGTATATGCAACATTGCTGCTGATTGGCCTGAGTCTCAGCTCGTGTACCAATCAGGAGTGGACTCCCGGTGAGCAGGAGCCGAAGGATTGCTATAATGTCTATTTCCCGGAGCAGGAGGTTTCCGGCAATATGGAGATTAACCCTACGGATGCCTTGGAGTTCTCGATTATCCTGTGTCGTGAGAATATCGACGGCGACGTTGTCGTTCCGCTGAATATCGACATCAACACGCAGAATAAGTTTACCGTTTCGGAGGCTGTGTTCTACGACGGAAGCGACGAGGCGGAGATTACCGTCACCCTCTCGGATGATATCGTGATTGGTGAGTCGTATGACCTCGGCATCAGCGTTACCGACTCTCGCTTCGTGCCTATCTACACCTCTGACGCTTCGAAGCCGGTGTCGCACCGCATCAGCGTTACCCGTGTAACTTGGCGCACGCTCGGTATGATTAACTATACGGACGACATCATCTACTCTGCCTTGACGGGTCAGTCGGTTACCTACCCTGTTGAGTTGCAGGTGCGTGAGGATACCGTGAAGGATATGGATGCGCTGCTCGCAGCGAAGAACGGCAATGGCTCGGATGAGGATTTGGCGGGTATCTACCGTCTGGTAAACCCTTATAATGCAGGTCCGTTTGCCGGCGATACCACAATCGGCCAGAACACAATCTCTCACGCCGGTGTTGATAGCTACGTTGTCATCAATGCGATGAACATCAATCAGGTCTATATCCCGCTTACCACCGTCGATTTGATTATCAATGGCGGAACGCTCTCGACCTACGTATATTCGCTGGCGGCTTACGAGCTTGACAATGGTGCCGACCCTCTCGAATTGTATGCGCAGTACTTCGGTGCAATCCGCAACGGCAGCATCGTCTTCGACTACGACGTGATTCTCTATGCGTTGAGTGACCGTACAGAAAATAGCTACCTGTATGGTAATCCTAACTACGCCTTTCGAGTGGAGATTTCGCCTACGTCGGCGGTCTATGAGTTGGATATGCCTTACTTCGACGATGGCGACTTCACCTTCACCCCCGTAGCAGAGGATAAGACCTTCTACTCGGAGGCTCGTCAGGAGAGCCGTACCGTAGTGTTGGAGAAGGGCGAGCCTAACGTGACGACGAACGATGTTCACCGTGACTTCTACAACCGCTACGGAACACTCTATCGTCTGGTAAACCCTTACAATACTGACAATGCGGGCCGTCCTATCCCTATCTACTTCTCGTATAAGGATGGAGCATTCACTATGCACCCTGACTACCAGTATCAGCTTACGGGTCACCTCGAAGGCGGTATGTACGTATATCTGGTTGTGAATACCGAGAAATCGACCTTCGACCCGCAGACTTGCGAGCTGACTCTCGTGTCGAACTTCCTCGGTGGCGATATGTACAAGATTTACTTCGACTACGGTCTGTATCGTGAGGTGCTCTCTTCCGAGGAGCCTGACTTCACCGTAGGTGGTGGCAGCATCAACTTCAAGGAGGACTTCGCTTATGAGAGCGTATTTACCGGTAAGTTCAACTCGAAGTTTAACAATATCAAGACCCGTGATGCCGTATTCGAGAAGGGTACCTGCATTAACGAGGATAAGAAGGAGGCCTTCGAGAAGGAGTATGCGGGCGTATATCGCATCCGCAACGCTTATGCCGACGGCTATGATATCTACTTCTGCGCCGACAAGGATGGCAAAGTAGTTCTGCCGGATGAAATTGGTATGCAGCAGATGGGAACCGAAATCTTCGGAGTGCCTGTATATGTCACTATCGAGAGCGGTACGGTGAATGCCGACTATGGTTGTTTCCTCAACTGCCTCTTCACCTCGAAGGATGGCTTCGATGTCAGCGCAGCATACCCTGCAAGCTATGGCGTCACTACCAAGGAGTCGCTCTGGAACTATGTATGGTACGAGGTTGGTACAGCATCGTATCGCAGCGTGTTCCACTATGACGAGATTGGTATCGAGGTGCCGGATGAGGGCTTGAAGGTATATAAGACGGAGGCTATGGATTTGTATCGCATTGATGACTATCTGCGTGCAGAGGGTAGCGATGCCGACTTGGAGTTCTACTGGAATCGCACGACCAACAAGATTGAGTTGAACGGTATCCACGACACCAAGGTCCTTTATGGCAAGGTTGACCCAACCTCGCAGTATGCAGACCTAAGTTTTACCGTGATGGACGGTGCAGGTTATATCAACGATATGTTCGGCTATGGTATGACTTGGGCAGAGATTGAGGAGAACTTCCAGATTACGCAGTCGAACTACTCGGCATCGACCAAGGAGATAGCCTTTAACCTCATCTACTACGTTCCGGGTGTAGGTATCTACCCTCAGGATGGTACGTTGAGTGTTGAGGTGCTCAAATTCGACCAAGAGTTGTCGTTAGACCTCCTCTCGGCCTCTATGCCGCAGGTATTTATGTCCTCGGTAGGCACACGTGCATTCCAGCCTGCCACCAAGCCGGTTCGCCAACTTGGCCGAGCATTCGTGCCAAAGAGCAAGTCGGTAGGTATGGCAGATGTTGAGCCACAGCCTTACAGCCGTGCGAAGATTGCAGTCGAGTAGTCGAGTGTGATATATGAGCGAGTGAGCCTGCCGAGTGATGTCGAGCAGGCTCACTTGTTTAAGTGTCGGTCAAACGACAATAATAGAGTGTGAAACCTCTGTGAAAAATTTGAAAGATTGCAATAAAGTAGTAACTTTGCGTGTTGAAAGTTATACGATTAGAATAAATTAATTGATAGATAGTTATGAAGAAGATTTTTGTTTTACTGGCAATGGCACTGCTCGTCTCCTGTACGCAGGACCTGACAGAGCAGGGCGTATCGTCGGTAGAGAGTGCTCCGCAGTCGAAAATTGTTCGTCTGGATAACGCTGTGACCATTCCGGGTACGCTTATCGTCAAGTTCGGAGAGGAGGCTGTTGAGAGCGTTGAGGCCGGTGTTTCTCGCACGGAGTCCACTCGCTCGGGTATCGAGGCTTTCGATACGGTGCTTGACGGAATCGGTGCCGTGACACTCCAACGTATATTCCCCGTAGATATTCGCCACGAGGAGAGAACTCGTGCGGCGGGTCTGCACCGCTGGTATGAGGTGGTCTTCGATGAGTCGAGCGACCTCGATGCTGCGGCTCTGGCTATGGCGGAGGTTGGCGAAGTGAGCCTCGTGGAGTACGCTACAAGCTATAAGTCGCTGGCCGATGAGACGCAGATGGCACTGCCTGCTGCCGCAGCCGCTGCAACCCCTGCTACGGAGGTTGCGACACGTGCTGCTGCGCCCGTAGCATCGCCATATCCGGCATTCAATGACCCACAGCTGCACCGTCAGTGGCACTATATCAACACGGGTGACCAGAGCATCTACTCCGGCATCCGTCAGGGTGCTGACGTAAACTGCTTGGAGGCATGGCCTATCACTGCGGGTGACCCTCGTGTCGTTGTGGCCATTATCGACAACTTCGTGAAGTACGACCACCCAGATTTGGCTGCCAATATGTGGATAAATACGGCAGAGAAGAGTGGCGCTACGGGACGAGATGACGATGGTAACGGATATATAGACGACGTCTATGGTCACGACTTTTATAGCAACCAACCGCTCAATAGTGCCAGAAACTATATGACTGACCACGGAACTCACGTGGCAGGTACTGTGGCAGCTGTGAATAACAACGGCATCGGTGGCTGTGGCGTTGCCGGAGGTACGGGCAACGGCGATGGCGTGCGCCTTATGGGTTGCCAAATCTTCTTCCAGAAGCAGAGCGATAACTCGTGGGCAAGTGCAAGTGCTTCTCCGAGCAATATCGCACGTGCCTTCAAGTACGCTGCCGACAATGGAGCTGCGATAGCGCAGTGTAGCTATGGTAGTGAGTCTCAGGATGGCAGACCTTCGTATCTGTCCGATAAGGCCTATCGTGAGGCCAACACCGTGGAGCACGAGGCCGTTGAGTACTTTGTTGCAAATGGAGGTTGTGATGCATTGGATGGCGGCTTGGTTGTCTTTGCCGCAGGAAATCAGGCTCTGAACTATTCCTGCTACCCGGGTGCTTATCACGACTATATCAGCGTTGCCGCAATGTCGTGCGACTTCACGCCGGCATACTATACAAACTATGGCAAGGGCGTGAATATCAGTGCTCCGGGCGGTGACTACCTCCAAGCATTTGGCGATATCGGTTATAGCGCAGGCTTGAAAGATGGCAAGCTGACCAACGACTTGCTTATCTCTACGGTCTATTCGACAGGATACGCCGTAGGTATTACCGATGAGCACGGCTATAACTATAACAACGGAACCTCTATGGCCTGCCCTCACGTTTCGGGTGTCGCAGCTCTCGGCCTCTCGCACGCTTTGGCTCTCGGCAAGAAGTTTACCGTCGATGAGTATAAGACTCTGCTGCTTACCTCGGTGAACAGCATCGACCGCTACTGTGCAGGTAAGAAGGTTACGCTCGATGCCAACAACTACATCGTGGATTTGCCTCTGAGTGGCTACCAGACCAATATGGGTACGGGATATATTGATGCGTTCCGTGTGCTGATGAATGTCGAGGGTACCCCTTGTGTACCTGTCCGTATCGGTAGCAAACAGGCTGTGGATATCACAAACCAGATTGGCGGCGGAGCCTCGAAATATACCTTTGCTGACGATGCTATCCAAATCTCGGAGGAGGATATGGCGAAGCTCGGCATCAAGGAGACCCCTACAATCTCCAATACGGGCCGTATGTCGATACAATGTACCAAGCCCGGCTCGGCGATTGTTACCGTGCGCTTTATCGCTGGCGGTAATACCGAGGGTGGCGATAGCGCTACGGGCGGTATGATGTTGGAGAAGAAATTTGCTATCATCGCACGTGGTGTAGCATCAAATGGTGGTTGGTTGTAAAAAGAATATGATGATTATGAAGAAGATAACAAACCTTTTAGTAATGTTGCTCGGCGTGGCTGCTCTGGTGGGCTGTGGCGACAAGACGATAGAACTCAGTACGACCCATAAGCAGATTGTCGGCTCTTGGCACCTTGTGGAGTGGGCAGGCAGCGCTGCTGATGCCGAGGCTGCTACGCTTGCCGATAATGGTGTTGATGGCGAGCTGTTGGAGCACCTCGACGTGTGGATTCGCTTTAACGATAATGCAACCTTCGAGATTTATCAGAAGGGTATGCCTTATATCTACTATACCAGATATGCGGGTAATTGCCTCGTTGTTGACGATGTGCTGAACGGCACGTATAGCGACGGCAAGGAGATGGGCTCCTCCTACGATGTTGAGGTGAGCGAGGATGGCAAGACTCTGACCCTGACCAAGGTGGATATGTCGAGCGACGTGAGCGTTTATGAGCGTGTTTCGGAGATACCTTCGGAGGTTACCGACGGAGCGCAGTCGATGACAACCCGTGGCGAGGAGGTTTATAACTTTACTCGATTCCTGTAAGCGAGAGTATAAAGCGAGCCCGTCTAACAATTTTGTTGTTAGACGGGCTCGCTGTTTGTTGCGCAACGAAAGGTAAAAGGCTATTAACGGAGGTTAAGGGAGATTAATGGATGTTAATGTTGCGCAAAGAGATGGTAATGAATGACATTTAATGGCATCGAATGGCGTCGCAACCAGCGGTTGCTTAAATGACAAGCGCAACGATACCCCCCCCCGAGCTAAAACCACCTGCGCTTCCCTTAATAGCCTTTAATATCCCTTAACAACCTTTTTTTTGTTGCGCAACGAAAAGGTCGAGTAAGGTCAGGTAAGGTCGGGGGCAAATGTTTTTTTTTGGGGGGTAGGTAACACACTTGGTACAAAAAAAGAGGTCTATGTACTGACCCCAAAAGATTGGACGGATTAAACATTAGATTTGATGTGAAAGAGTTCGGTATTGTACCGGACTCTTTCCGTTTAATTTTAGTTTGATACGGTCGTTATTATAGTAGTTAATATACTTTCGTAACTCTCGTT
>JAFULF010000022.1 GCA_017483225.1 Alistipes sp. | reverse complement strand
TACAAAATATATTTAAAATTGAGTTCATATACCCACAAAAAAAACTGTCGAAATAATCTCTCGACAGTCTGTTTAGGTCTCATTTTTGACCATTAAACAATTTTATCCCCTTTCGCAGGTCTCTTTTTGACCATTAAGCCTAAAAAAGAGTCTGTCGAATGGTATTCGACAGACTCCGACACACACATTATTATACTTGTTTGTCCATAAGCGGTAACTCGTTACCACCCCAACAAATCCCGAGAAGAGGGTCGGGCGGACAATCTGTTGTCGAAAAAAATCCCTGCAATCATCCTTCACAAATCATTCGCACACGGCAGAGATTTATCATTTCCGACAGCGAATATCGGACTTTTTGTTCGTGCGAAAAAAATAATAGTGACACCGCCCCTGTCGTTGGGAGAAAAATGCGGATTTTGATGGTGAAAATGGCTATTTAGGGGCGAAATTCTGCTTGATTACCTCTCAAATGTGCCTTTTTCGAGAGAAATCATCCTCGAAATCGTGGTGTCGATATAGCGTTGGATGTCGGCCTGCAACGATTTGTAGAGAGGGCAGGAGGTGTAGTTCTCGTTGTCGAGAAGAACATCCCGTATGGAGCGTAGCGAGTTGGTGTAGTTGCTCATCTCGTTCTTCAAGGCAACACCCTCTTTCGAGGAGGCGACAATCTTTGCAACGGACATCTGGCGCAATTTCTCGCATACGCCTTGCAGCATAATCATCACGACGTTGTCCATCAGCGTATGGCCGTGCATAAAGAGGTATGTAAGTTCGGGGTGCACCCCCTTGCGTTCCAGATAGTCGGCGAAGGGGGCCATATCCTTTGCCATATCGGGGTAGGTGCTGCGCAGAATCTGCTCCCGCTGTTCGACGTGGCGTTTGAGCCAGGCTATGGTGTTGGCTCCATTATTTTCGAGGTCGAGATACCCAAGTCGCACCGTCGCCTTGAACTCCGCCAGCGTAAAGACATTCTCTGTATGCTTGCTTGCCGAATAGACGTACCATAGAAATACGGGGTATATCGTGCGGGAGTAGTCCGCCATAAACTGCTCGAAACTGAATATGCGGGTATCGTTCTTCGTCGCCTTCACGCAGACGTTGTGCAACGAGGGGGCGTAGCAGAGGTAATTCTCTGTGGCATAGGCGTATGTGTGGAACATAAACGGCGATTCGATAATCTGTCGGGAGCTTTCGTCCTCGTCGCTCAGCAGGTAGTCGAAGTCGGAATCCATACACAGGAGCAGCTCCTCGCACGCCTTGTCTGCCGCTTTGAGCAGCACCTTCTTGCCCTTGGGGAGGTCCTCACGTGTGGGCACGGAGATTTCAAAGCGCAGGTATGGGTTTATGAAGTGGTCGAATATTCCACGCCAGAAGGCCACATCCTCATACCCCTCGACAAAGACCCTCACGAGGCGTTTTCCGTCGCTTATGCGCATAGGTTCGGGCAGTGTTGCCAAATCGACCTTGCCTGACAGCAGAGCACGGGTGCGCATCTTCTCTATCATATTTTGACGACGACGTGCGGCGTTCTCTTCACGTTTCCCCATAGCAGACAAATTATATCTTTGATATAACAAATATAGGAATTTATCTGCGTATTGCAAAATAATGATTACTTTTGCACGTTGGATTAATGTTTTGTAAACATTAAATGGTAATTTTAAGCAGATATTTAGGGTATGAGCGACTGGAAAGAGCGATTGGGAGTTGTCTATTCGACCAACCCCGACTTTGCATACGATACCGGCGAGCAGGCGGAGGAGCAGACTCTGCCGGCCGATAGGCAGAACCTCCGTGTTTGGCGTGATACGCACGGTCGGGCAGGCAAGGTGGCTACCGTCGTGCGAGGCTTTGTCGGCACGCAGGAGGATTTGGAGGAGCTGGGTCGCTCACTCAAACGCTCCCTCGGCGTTGGAGGCTCGGTCAAGGATGGCGAGATTATCATTCAGGGCGAGCATCGTGACCGTGTGACGGAGTTGCTGCTCGGTAAGGGTTATTCGAGAACGAAACGGGTATAGTGAAGATACTCAGACACATAGTAACACTTGTTGCCCTCTTTGTGTGTGGCACGGTGTCGGCGCAATACTACTCGTGGGGTGCCGACCCGGAGTCTATGCACTGGAAGAAGATTAAGGGGGACAAGATTTCTGTCATATATCCCGACACGGCTGCGAGCCTCGGCTATAAACTTATGCACTATGTCAAGGCGGTACAGCCGACCATAGACTTCGGATTCCGCCATGGGGCTATGAACATCCCGTTTGTGGTGCACCCCGAGAATGCCCGCTCCAACGGTATGGTTATGTGGCTGCCGAAGCGTGTGGAGATTCTCTCGTCGCCGGCCATCAGCAGCTACTCGATGCCGTGGCTTAAACAGTTGGCGGCGCACGAATATCGTCACGCCGTGCA
This sequence comes from Alistipes sp., assembly GCA_017483225.1. Lineage (GTDB taxonomy): Bacteria > Bacteroidota > Bacteroidia > Bacteroidales > Rikenellaceae > Alistipes. The sequence goes on along the minus strand of JAFULF010000022.1, from coordinate 31,640 downwards.
GTACAACAACCTCAATCGAGGGTGGGTGCGGGTGTTCAGCTACATCCTCGGCCAGCAGAGCAAGACGATAGGCCTGCTCTTTATGCCTCTGTGGGGTATGGAGGGCGATGCCGTAATCTCCGAGACGGCGATGTCGTCATTTGGGCGAGGCCTGCAACCATCCTTTACGATGCACTACCGTGCTCTGGGAGAGGATATTCTCCGTCGCAAGAACAACGATAAGTGGTTCTGCGGCTCATATTTGGAGTATGTGCCCGACCACTATCAGCTCGGCTACCAGATAACATCATACGCCGACACCAAGTATGGCGAGAATATCTGGGATAAGATTGTGCGCTACGCCGTGCGCAACCCATACGTCTTTGCCACTACTGCCGTGGCGATGAAGAAGTTCTACGGCACCAGCACAAACCGCCTCTTCCGAGAGACCTTCACTGACCTGAATGCCCATTGGAGGCCGCTTGCGGAGGTTGCGGATAGTTCGACACCTATCCCTACGCCGCCACAGCGCAGCTATACGACCTACCGCTACCCGATGCCGTTTGGGGCCAAGCACGTGATATCGTTGAAGGAGGATTTGGATAGACCTATGGCGTTGGTCTCGACCAATGTGGAGACGGGCGAGCAGGAGCGCATCTGCTACACGGGCGACATCTCGACACGCCCGACGATGAAGGATGGCCGCATCTGGTGGACCGAGTACCGCCGCAGTGTGATATATCAGCAGAGGGTCAACTCCCGCCTCTGCTATGTTGATTTGGATAAACGTCGCCCTCGCACCATCTTCCGCCACCGTAACGTGCAGTTCCCTACCGCTATCGAGGGGAGCGACTCGCTCGCCTGGGTGGAGTATCGCCCCGATGGCACCTACGCCGTTGCTATGGGTGTCCGCAAGGGACGGCGCACGATAGCCCGGATGCCGCAGTGCGTTGAGCTGCACTCGCTTACGTATGACAATAAGACGCAACACCTCTATTTTATCGCCACCTCCGACGAGGGTATGTGGCTCGGCCGTGTAAATCGTGACGGCACCTTCTCGCATATCACCTCGGGGGCGTATATCACGCTAAGCGATTTGCAGGCGAAGGATGGAGTGCTCTACTTCGGCTCCATAGAGTCGGGTAAGGATGAGGTGCACTGCTACGACCTCGCCTCGGGGGAGGAGTACCGCATAAGCAACTCACGCTACGGCTCCTTCTCGCCTATGCCTATGTGGGGCAACCGCCTGCTGATGACAACCTACGATAAGGGTGGCTACCACCTTGCCGAGCAACGCCTCGACCGCAGTAGTATGGTGCGGGTGCAGAGGTCACTGCTCCCTCGCAATGTGGTCAATCCGCCACGCAAGAGTTGGGATGTCGTGAACCTCGATACGGTGCGCTTCGATGGGGCTACTGCCGAGCAGGCGAAACAGGAGCACAAGCCTCGACGATACTCCAAGTTCACACACCTGTTCAATGTGCACTCGTGGGCTCCGGCATCCTACGACCCGTTTGCTCTCAAAGAGGGGAATATCGACTTCAACCTCGGCGTGACGGTTATGTCGCAGAGCCTGCTCTCCAATACGGAGGGATTCCTCACGTGGGGCTGGAACAAGGACGAGGGGTCGGTCTATAAGGGAACGCTCCGCTACTATGGCCTCGGTGTAAACCTCGGTGTAAGTGCAACATACGGCGGTACGCAGAAGGTGTACCAAGCCTACACGTACGTCTTGAACGAGGAGACGGATAAGTACGAGCTGGTGCTGACGGATGCACCTCGTCTGCGCAAGTACTACGACGTTACCGCCTCGGCGTCCCTGCCTCTCTACTTCGAACTTGGCCATCGCACCCGCTATGTGGGGTTGAGTGCCTCGTGGAACTACTCGAATGGCTTGGTGGCGAGGGTGCGCAATATCGTAAATATGATTCAGACGGGACAACTCTCCAATATTGCCAAGATTGGCTATAAGGAGGGTGTTCACATCTTGCAGTTTGGTGCGGCATACCAGAGCACCGTGAAGATGGCTCACAAGGATTTTCTGCCACGACAGGGCCACACCCTGCAATTTACCTATGCGCTCAATCCTGCCGATAGGGATTTCGGCCATCTTGTTGCGCTCTATGGTAAGTTGTACCTGCCGGGATTTGCCAAACACCACTCGCTGAGCATTGCCGGTCTGTATCAGACCACGCTCGGAGGCTTGAAGACGCAGAATATCGCCACGACATTGCAGTTCAAGTCATCGCAGCTGACCCCGAGAGGCTTTAATCAGGGCGATATTATGAACCAAAACTATGTGGCAACGTCGGTCAACTACCAGCTGCCGGTATGCTATCCGGAGGGTGGTATCCCGACGATACTCTACTTCAAGCGCATACGTCTGAACCTCGGCTTCGACTACGCATCGTTTGATAAGCCGGAGTTTAGGGGCGACGGACAGTCGGATGTGGCTACGCTCGTGGAGCGGCGCAAACACCTGTTCTCCTATGGTGGAGATGTCATCTTCGATGTCAATCTCTTTCGTATGCCGTCGGCAGCGACAGTCGCCGTGACGCTCTCCATCTATAAGCCTCACGGCAAGAGGGGAATGTTTGTAACGGGAGGTCTTGGACTTCCATTTTAGATAAGGTTATCGAGAAGAATATGGAGAAGAACTTAAATAAAAAGAGAACTCGTACCGCCCCGAAACGTAAGGCGGGCAAGGGCGCAAAGAGCCGAAAGATTGTTCGGTGGATGTGGATTATCTGCCTGACACCGTTTGCGTTGATGGGTCTTATGCTCCTGCTTACCGCCGTGGGCACATTCGGCCGTATGCCATCATTTGAGGAGTTGGAGAATCCGAAGAGCAACCTCGCTACGGAGGTATATGCCGACGACGGGCGTGTCATAGGCAGCTTCTTCGTGCAGAACCGCTCCTATGTGCAGTATGCCGACCTCTTCCCGCAGGACTCGACCGCCTGCTTGGAGATTGCAGGGCGACAGGTGCCCCCTGTGGCGGCGGCGTTGATTGCCACGGAGGATGCACGATTCTACTCGCACTCGGGCATCGACTTCCAGTCGCTGGCACGTGTGGGCATCAAGACCATCCTGCTGGGTCGCTCTTCGCAGGGTGGAGGCTCGACCGTGACGCAGCAGCTGGCGAAGAACCTCTTTCCTCGTGACTATACACGTGGCGACAATAAGATTGTGCGCACGCTGAAACTTGTCGTGGCGAAGTTCAAGGAGTGGATTACGGCGATAAAACTCGAATACAACTATACGAAGGAGGAGATTGTGGCTATGTACCTCAATACGGTGGAGTATGGCTCCAACGCCTTCGGTATCAAGTCGGCGGCACAGACCTTCTTCGGCAAGTCGCCCGATGAGCTGAACTTGCAGGAGGCGGCGGTGCTGGTCGGCGTTGTGAATGCTCCGACACGCTACTCGCCCGTGCGCAACCCCGAGAATGCGCTCAAACGTCGCAACCTCGTCTTGAAGCGAGTGTGCGAGGCGGGGGGTATCACCAGAGAGATGTATGACTCAATCTCTGCCCTGCCTATAACGCTCAACTTCCGCCCCGTGTCGCACAACTACGGACAGGCGACCTACTTCCGTGAGATGCTGCGTCTTGTGATGAACGCACAGCCGCCAAAGCGCCGCAACTACTATACGGCGTGGGACTACGAGCAGGCGTGCAAGGAGTATGACGAGAATCCGCTCTATGGCTGGTGCCACAAGAACCGCAAGGCGGATGGCACGGAGTACAACATCTATCGTGACGGCCTGAAAATATACACGACAATCAACGCCTCGATGCAGGAGTATGCCGAGGCTGCGCTGGTCAAGCAGTTGCGCACGGTGATTCAGCCGGCGATGGACGAGCAGGTGCGCAAGACCCGAACCCTCTTCATCGACACGGATGCCGAGGATGTGGAGAAGATTATGCGCCGAGCGATGCGCAACTCCGACCGCTTCCGCAATATGAAGCAGGCGGGTGTGGGCGAGAAGGATATCTTCGCAAGCTTCGAGCAGAAGTGCCCGATGAAGGTCTTTACCTACGAGGGCGAGCGGGATACGTTGATGACCCCGCGGGACTCTATCCTGCACCACAAGCGCATTATGCGTGCTGCATTTGTGGCTATGGAGCCGCAGACGGGACACGTGAAGGCGTATGTCGGCGGCCCGAACTTCCAATACTTCAAGTACGATATGGCGAAGCAGGGCAAGCGACAGATTGGTTCTACCGTCAAGCCGTTCATCTACACCTTTGCCATCGACCACCTCGGAATGTCGCCTTGTACGCCGGTGCCTAATCTTCCGGTGACGATTGAGACGGCGGTGGGCACGGCGTGGTCACCAAAGGAGGCAGGAAATGTGGAGTATGACGGCGTGCTGCACCCTCTGCAATGGGGCTTGGCACATAGCCGCAACAACTACTCGGCGTGGATTATGAAGCAGGCCAAGCAGCCGGAGGCGGTAGCCGACTTTATCCACAATATGGGCATCCATAGTTTTATCGACCCCGTATATGCCCTCTGTCTGGGTACCTTCGAGTCGAATGTCTTTGAGATGGTGAGTGCCTACTCGACCTTTGCCAACGAGGGCGTATATGTGTCGCCACTCTTCGTTACGCATATTGAGGACCGTCAGGGCAACCTGATTTCGACCTTCTCATCATCGTCGCAGGATGCAATAAGCAAGGAGACGGCGGCGACAATGGTCTCGATGCTCAAAAATGTGATTACGGATGGTACGGGTCGCCGTATGGGCTGGCAGTTTAATATGCACGGCGTGGATATAGCGGGCAAGACAGGTACGTCGAACGATAACCGTGACGGCTGGTTTATGTGCCTCACTCCAAACCTTGTGGCCGGAGCGTGGGTAGGTGCCGAGGACCAATCCATACACCTCCGTCGTCGAGGCGAGGGCTCGGTGATGGCTCTGCCTATCGTCGGCGACTTCCTGCAACGGGTGCATAACGACGAGCGTTGCCGTGTGAGCCGTGACGATAAGTTTATCGTGCCGCCGATGTGGCAGCTCCCCGTGTGCGAGCAGACGGCAGATATGTCGCAGAGTGCAGCGGAGGAGGCCGACGAGTTCTTTGAATAGCGAATAAACGTGAATAAAAATCAGATAAAAAATCCAAACATTATGAAGGTAGCAATCGTAGGCGCAAGTGGCGCCGTAGGACAGGAGTTCTTGAAGATTCTCGAAGAGCACAACTTCCCGTGCGACGAGCTCGTACTCTTCGGGTCGGGTCGTAGCGCAGGACAGAAGCGCACGTTCCGTGGTGAGGAGTTGGAGATTCGTCTGTTGCAGCACAACGACGACTTTAAGGGTGTGGATATCGCCCTCGTGTCGGCAGGTGCGAGCGTATCTCGCGAGTATGCCGAGACGATAACCAAGCACGGAGCATTGATGATTGATAATTCGAGCTGTTTCCGTATGGATGAGGATGTGCCGTTGGTGGTTCCGGAGGTGAATCCCGAGGATGCTCTCAACGCCCCACGTCGCATCATCGCAAACCCTAACTGCACAACGATACAGATGGTGGTGGCTCTGGCCGCTATCGAGAAGGTGTCGCATATCCGCCGTGTGAAGGTGGCTACATACCAATCTGCCAGCGGTGCCGGCGCATCGGCGATGGCGGAGTTGGAGCAGCAGTACGCCTCACTCACCCGTGGCGAGGAGCCTACGGTCGAGAAGTTCGCCTACCAGCTCGCCTATAACGTCATCCCGCATATCGACGTATTTATGGAGAACGGATATACGAAGGAGGAGATGAAGATGTTCAACGAGACGCAGAAGATTATGCACTCCGATATACGTGTGTCGGCCACCTGCATCCGTGTTCCCGTTATGCGTGCTCACTCAGAGAGCATCTGGGTAGAGACCGAGCGCCCGATAAGTGTAGCCGAGGCACGTGCCGCCTTTGAGGCTGCCGAGGGTGTTGTGGTGCTGGATGACCCGTCGCAGAAGCAGTACCCTATGCCTCTGTTTATCGCCGGCAAGGAGCCTGTATATGTGGGACGTATCCGTGAGGATTTGACCGACGAGAACGGACTCTCGTTCTGGTGTGTTGCCGACCAAATCAAGAAGGGCGCAGCCCTAAATGCGGTGCAGATTGCCGAGTGGTTGATTCGTAACGGACACATTAAGTAGCCCCCCATCGTTTATACTACTCAAAAAGGAGCCTGTCCAAATTCAGACAGGCTCCTTTTGGTGGACCCAGAGGGGCATGATCCCACGACCTTCGGATTATGAGTCCGCTGCTCTAACCAACTGAGCTATGGGTCCGAGAGTTTCACTCTTTTGCGAGTGCAAAGATATAAAAAAATGTAGTAACGGTGCAAATTTTTCTATAAAATCGCTATTTTTGTGATAATAAAACCTACTATACCGATGGACAATAAGAGGATAATCTCTACGGCGACGTTGTTGTGTGCCGCCGTGGCTGCCTCCGGCGAGGAGGCGCAGGCCGCTAATGCTGCCGACAAGGGCGAGAAGCGACCTAACGTGATTTTTATCTTGCTCGACGATGCCGGCTATGGCGACTTTGGCTGCTATGGACAGACCAAGATTGAGACGCCGAATATCGACGCACTGGCGGAGCGGGGCGTGCGATTTACGGATATGTATGCCGGAGCACCGGTCTCGGCACCATCCCGCTGCTGCCTGATGACGGGCCTCCACTCGGGCCACGCACAGATACGCTCGAATGACGAGATGGTGGGACGTGGTAACGTGTGGAGTATCAACGCTATGCGGGAGAATCCGGAGTTGGAGGGTCAGGCACCGCTGGCTCCCGGCACGGCAACCCTCGGCAGCGTGATGCGTGGTGCGGGCTACCGTACAGCGATAATTGGCAAGTGGGGTCTGGGAGGCCCTGCATCACAGAGTACGCCTATGGATATGGGCTTCGACTACTTCTACGGCTACCTCTGTCAGCGTATGGCGCAGTGCTACTACCCGCCATACCTCTATAACGAGCGCCTGCGTGAATATACGAGCAACCCTCGAATGGACTTGGGTGACAGATTGGATGATGGTGCAGACCCTTATGACAGAAAGAGTTACGACAAGTTCCGTGGCGATACGTACAGCCCGGATGCCATATACGATAAGATTGAGGAGTTTATCGACAACAACCGCCGTGACCCATTCTTCCTGATGTGGACGACCACCATCCCGCATAGTGCCCTCACGGCGCCTGACGAGTGGGTGGACTACTACGTCAAGAAGTTCGGCGATGAGGAGCCGGTATATAAGGGTAAAGGTTACTTCCCGACCCGCTATCCGAAGGCGACCTTTGCGGCGATGATTTCGTACCTCGACTACCAGATTGGCGAACTCGTCAAGCACCTCAAAAAGAGGGGCCTGTACGATAATACCATCATAATGGTAACCAGCGATAACGGCCCTACGCACAACGCCTACACCAATACCTCGTGGTTCGATTGCGCTGCGCCATTTCGTAGCGACAAAGGGTGGACCAAGCGTTCGCTGCACGAGGGCGGTATCCGTATGCCGTTCATCGTGGCGTGGGGCGAGCGACTGACCCCTGTCGTGAGCGACTTCGTGGGCTACTTCCCCGACGTGATGCCTACGCTGGCACATATCGCAGGTGTTGAGTCGGATGCGCTGCCGCAGAGCGACGGCATCTCCTTCCTGCCTACGCTGCAAGGCCGCACGGCGGAGCAGAAGAGCCACCCGTTCCTCTATTGGGAGTTTCCGGTATTCAAGGGCGGCAATGGCTGGCTTTGCGTGAGAATGGGCGAGTGGAAGGGCCTTGTGGAGAATGTTGCGGCGGGAAATAACGATATGCAGCTCTACAAGATTACCGAGGACCCTCGTGAGGAGCACAACCTTGCGGCGCAGCATCCGCAGATTATCGCCCGAATGTGGGAGGTTATCCGCAACGAGCATACGCCTATCGAGAATCCGCTGTTTAGACTTGATATAACCTACCCGCAGCAGTAGGACCTGACGAACAGATATAGTGTAGTGACCATAAATGCCAATGTAGGTGCATTTATGGTCACTGCTTTGTTATACGCTTGCCAGAGCCTGCTCAATATCGGAAAGGATATCGTCAATATGCTCCGTGCCGATAGATAGGCGGATTGTGGATGGTGTGATGTGCTGCTCCGATAGCTCCTCGGCAGAGAGTTGAGAGTGGGTCGTGGTGTACGGGTGTATGACCAGACTTTTGACATCTGCGACATTTGCCAGCAGGGAGAATATCTGCAAGGAGTCGATAAATCGCCACGCCTCCTGTTGCCCGCCCCGCAGCTCGAAGGTGAATATACTTGCTGCACCATTTGGGTAGTAGTGCCGATATAGTTTGTGGTCGGGATGACTTGTCAACGAAGGGTGGTTTACACGGGCCACCTTCGGGTGGTGTGACAGGAAGTCCACTACACGCAGCGCATTTGCCACGTGACGCTCAACACGTAACGAGAGTGTTTCGAGTCCCTGCAAGAGGATGAAGGCGTTGAATGGCGATAGGGTAGCGCCCGTATCTCGTAGCAGTACGGCTCGTACACGTGTTACAAAGGGAGCTTCGGCTGCAATATCGGCAAATGTTGCACCGTGGTAGCTTGGGTCGGGTTGTGCCAATGTCGGGAACTTCTTCGGGAGGGCTCTCCAATCGAAGGAGCCTCCATCTACGATAACTCCGCCGAGCGAGGTGCCGTGACCTCCGATGAACTTCGTTGCCGAGTGTACGACGATATCGGCACCTCGTTCCAGTGGGCGCATTAAGAATGGCGTAGCAAAGGTGTTGTCCACAATTAGTGGGATGTGGTGTCTGTGCGCCACCTCAGCTACCGCCTCGATGTTCAGCACGTTAGAGTTCGGATTTCCAAATGTCTCGGCAAATATCGCCTTCGTATTGTCACGCAGGGCAGATTCAAGTGCCTGCACATCGTTTACATTTACGATGCTATGGCTCACCCCTTGCGCTGCAAGCGTGTGGGTAATGAGGTTGTAGGAGCCTCCATAGAGGTTGTCTGCCGCAACGACGTGGTCTCCCGCCTGCAATATATTTTGCAGAGCATAGGTTATGGCGGCGGCTCCGGAGGCTACCGCCAATGCCGCAACACCCCCTTCCAGCGCCGCTATGCGCTGCTCGAATACATCTTGGGTGGAGTTTGTGAGTCTTCCATATATGTTGCCGGCATCACGCAGCCCGAAGCGGTCGGCGGCGTGTTGCGAATCTCGGAAGACGTAGGATGCCGTCTGGTAGATAGGTACCGCACGTGAGCCGGTAGCAGGGTCGGGCACCTCCTGCCCTACGTGTAGTTGAAGAGTTTCGAAATGTAGTCTTGTTGTCTCCATAATAAGTGATATTTTTGGTTTTTTCTTAATGCAAAATTACTTACGACAGAAAAAAGAAACAAGAAATTGGGTAAATATGGAAAATAACACTATATTTGTTGCGAAAACCTCTCGGCTGTTCTAAACGGGGAGGCAAAACAGATACAAAAAAGAATAATTTTCTTATGGAGACTCTTGACAAGAAGGATATCGAGATTCTGCGTATATTGCAGCAGAACTCACGCTTGACCACCAAGGAGGTTGCTCAGCGGGTGCATCTATCCTCTACGCCCGTATTTGAGCGTATGAAGAGGTTAGAGAGTGAAGGCTATATAAAGAAGTATGTTGCCGTACTTGACCACCAGAGGTTAAAATGTGGCTTTGTGGTATTTTGTAGCGTAAAACTGAAAGAGTTGAATCGGGAGATTGCAACGGAGTTTGCCTGCACGATAAAGAATATTCCGGAGGTGGTCGAGTGTTACAATATCTCCGGAGATTACGATTATTTGTTGAAGATTCACGCCCCCGATATGAAATATTATCAGGAGTTTGTTCTCAATGTTCTGGGAACAATCCCTTGTCTTGGCTCGTTGATGAGTACGTTTGTTATGGCGGAGGTGAAGCACGAGTATGCTATTCCGCTGCGCTGATGATGGTTCAGATGGTTTAGATGGTGCGGATGAACGCCCTTTCGGGACGGGTAAAAAAAGAGAGAGCGTATCCAAAACCTTGTTGGATACGCTCTCTGGTTGTTAGATAGCTTCTACTCCTCCTCTTCCACGTCGGGCACGTATGCCGAGTAGATATCCTCCGGAATGTCGCTGCGGATATAGACACAGATACTCGACGGGTCATTGAGCGGTGCCCAGCACATCCGCTCCTCGGTAAGTTCCGTGACGATGTAGCGTGCCGACCAGTCGCCCTGCCCGTAGTCGTAGTTGCCACGGATGATGGAGCCCGCCTCGCTGTCGGTGTAGATGTTGTATTTGCCCGTGAGAACTCGTGTGTAGGCACTATCCGTATTCTGGAACATCTTATAGGTGCGGTCTTTGCGCACAAACTCTATATATACGTAGTTCCCCTCGTGGAGTGCCACTCCGTCGAAGCTCTCCAAGGCCCAAGTGCCTGCGATATTATTAGGCGTAACCTCCAAGAAGGTAGAAGGCTCGGGGGTATTCTCCTCGCATCCGCACAACATCACGGCGACAATCGCCATAAGGATAACTCTGAATCTGTTTTTCATATCTGAATCTCGTTTTTATTTCTCGTTTTTGTCAATCAAAATCTCTATTGTACGCTCTCTGGGTGGCAGTTGCAACCCTTCAAGCATCACCTTTACAACGCCCTCACGAGGCATCGTGCGAGGGTCATACTCTATAATCAGGTCCCCCTCTGCTCCCGCTTCCAAGCGTCGTGGCTCCGTGTGCAGGCTTATGCCTTGCGGCGTGAAGTGGGGCTCTGCGCCTATCTCCAACGGCGTTGTGCCGCCATTCATACAGGCTATACGTGCCACCTCCGTCACCCCATAGGCAAACGTAACACGCTCCTGCCGTAGCAGTAACGCACCTCGTCGGTAGGAGTAGTCGCCACTGCGGTCGGCCGAGGCGGTGACCTCTCCCGTAATGTGGAGTACTGCCGTAGGGCTCTTCTCCGAGAGGTTCGTATATACGAAAGCCCTCTGCCTTACACTGCCCGGGTGTCCCTTCGGGTGGTAGGTAAGACGAAATCGGCTCGTCGCTCCCCCTTGGACAACACTCTCCGCCGCTACGACCTGCAAACATCCGCAGGTGGTGTTTATGCGGGTGACAACTATCGGCTTGTCGCCTCTGTTGCGCCACTCTATCTCGCCCTGCCACGCACCTCCGAGTTCGTCGAGCGTGCCGAAGTCGAGCGTATCACCATCGGGCAGGAGCATATCGCTCTCTCCGATTGTCGTGCTCTCGGCCGCTTCCCGAACACTCTGCTGTGGTATTATCTTTATCTGGGCAGGGGCTCTGTCGGGTAGGGCCGCAAGCGATAAGAATGCGACCACCCATCGAAAACCACTGCCTCCGCCACTCATCTTATAGCCAGCCGTTGCCACTTGCCGCCTTGCGGACGGTGATGTTAAACTCCTGTGTGGTGCCGTTGTTGACGGTTATGGTTGCTGTGGTTACGCCGCTCTTCACGCCGCTGAACAGCAACTTGCCCTCGTTCTCGGTGCAGGTGGCAATCGAGGTGTCGGCTATCGTTACCGTATAGGTGAGCGAGTCCCCGCCCACAAAGTAGAGCGATGGCGCAACTGCCGACACACCGCCCTCGGCGATGTATATGTTAGGGAAGAGCATAGGTGCGCCGGCACCGTTATCTATGGCAGCAAGCAACGCCGCAGCGTTTGCCTGACCATAGCCCATCTTACCCTTGTACTCGTTGAGGTTCATCGTCATCGGCTGTATAGGGCCCACATCCGCCACATAGCGGCTGTACGTCTTCTTGCCAACCATATACTCGTCGATAGGCGTAGCGGTCTTGTAGAGCAGGTCACGGAACTCCTTGGCGGTGAAGTGGCGGCGCATCTGCGCTGCATACGAGAATCCGAGAGCCACCACGCCCGAGACGCACGGCGTAGCCATAGATGTTCCCTCCATAAATCCGTAGCCGCTGTCGCTGATATGGTATGGGAGTGTGGAGAGGATGCATCCTACCTCGCCGTATCGGTGTGTATCGTCAACATACTCGAAGTAGTAGTCTTGGTCGCCGCCCGGTGCCGAGATGGTTACGCCTGTGCCATAGTTGGTATATACGGCAGGAGTAAAGTCGGCGGCTGTGGCAGCGACGGAGATATACTCAGGAGCAGCTCCGGGGTAGCCTGCGCTTGGTGCGTACTCGTTGCCGCTGGCATATACTGCAATACCTCCCTCGACGACCCCGTTAGGGGAGCCGGCGTTGTGGGTGAAGTAGTCGAGAGCCTCCTTTTCGAGTGGCGAGCCTGTCTCCCACTCCTTCTGCGAGGCGAATCCCGGCTCTCCCCAGTCGTATTGGTTGGCCGTGCCGGAGACGTAGCCCCAGCTGCATTGGAGCACTACCGCTCCGTTATCCGCCGCATACTTTATGGCACGCACCGTGGAGAGTATGTCGGTGGCGGTATTTCCGGAGAAGAGCTGGCAGACCATAATCTTCACGCCCCCCTTCGAGCCGTTACCTCCTGCTACGGAGGCTACGCCGATGCCGTTGTTGCACTCGGCGGCGATGATGCCGGCAACGTGCGAGCCGTGGCCCGAGTCGAGGTAGTCGTTCCAGGTGATTGTGCCGGTCTGCTTCACGAAGTTATATCCGTGGCGGTCGCCCGCATATCCGTTGTTGTCGTTATCCTCTGTCGAGCGCTCCTGCTCATCCTCATTGACCCAGATGTTGTTTTTCAGGTCGGGGTGCTCTATGCAGACACCCTCGTCGAGCACCGCTACGATGATGGACTCGTCGCCCATACTCTTCTCCCACGCCTTCTCGCATTGCAGGTCGGCACCCTTCACGGACTTTATCACGCCATCCTTGCAGAAGAGGTCGCCATTGTTAATCAGGTGCCACTGTGCACCCAGCAGAGGGTCTGTCGTTGCGTCGCTGCGTGTCGAGAGCGAGGCCAAGGCCTCCATACGCTCCTTCGACAGAGGGGTAGCCTTGCCGTTGTGGGCACGCTTGATGGTGTGGTTTACATCCACCTTCTGCACCTGTCCCAGCGCCGAGAATCTCTCGGCAGCCTCCGCAACGGTGTGCTGCGAGGCGTTGAAGTGGATGGCATACCAGAGGTGCAGGCCACTCTTCTGTGTGCGCTCCTCGCACTCCGAGTCTATCGGGAATACACGCTCCAAGGCGAAGCCGTCAATGGCGGCGAGCACCTCGTCCACCGAAGGGACCCCGCTACGGGTGAGTGTGCGGCTGCTTACAGCGGCACTCTCGGCGATTATGTCAGCCACTTCGGGGCTGAACTTTACCAGAATAGTACCATCGAAGTATGGCTTCTCGGCACTTGTGTCATTCGGGCTGATAACCGAGTCGGTCACCCCCTCGTGACAGCCGCTCAGTGCCAGCAGAGAGATGGTCAGCAGTATATATACAAATCTTCTCATATCCATAGTCGTTTATTATTCGGCACCCTCCTCTTCTCCGGTAGGCTGTTGCTTCGTTGTGTATAACTTGTAGTAGTAGGAGAGGCTCGGTGGCTCGTTGTCGAATCCCGCCTGCTTGTTATCCCTGCCACGACCCTCCTGCGAGAATACGAGGCTGTATGGAACCCACAAGTCCAGCGCAGGGTGGTAGAGCAACCAATCCGGCAGGTTGCCCGTCAGACGGTTGTGGTTGATGGCAAAACGCTTGGTCTTGGTCATCACCTTCTTGATTCGCTTGTCTGCCAAGTATTGCGGCAGGGTATCTACGGCATCAATGTCCGCCTGCTCGTAGCAAGGTACCTCGTCATCGTCGAGGAAATCCGGCAACTTGCCGTGGAGGTAGTTCACCGAGAGTACCAGCGTGTCGAGATTCCACTTGATGAGGTCCACAGGGAACTCCGGCTCGTCGATGAAGCCGCCGAGGTCGGTACGTGTCGTGTTGCTCAAATCGTAGATTACACTGCGCTGGTTGGCATTCATCACCAGAGAGCGCAGGTTAGGGAAGTTCTCCTTCGTGAGCACATCCGGCACGGTCTGGAAGTTGTTGGAGCAGATGTTGAGGTACTCCAAGTTCTTGAGCTTTGCCAGACTCTTTGGCAACGACACCAATCCGTAGGCACCTACGGTTAGGCGGCGCAGCTGCGTGAGCTCGCAGATGTCGTCACCCAGCTCCAAACTGCGCTGGAAGGTGTTGGTATTACCGAAGATGTAGAGTTCGTCGGCCGCCGTGAGGTAGCGGAACTCGTATGGCAGCTTCTCCTTGGTGTTCATAAAGGTAAACTCTGCCGACTTCACACGGCCTACCTTCTCCGGAGTGCAGCCCTCCATACCCTCTACCCAGAGGGTTACGCCGCTCCACTCCTCCATTCTCTTCGAGGCATCAATCTGCGCCAGCATCTGCAACGAGCGGGAGATGCAGAGCATCGCCACGGAGTCGCCCGCACGAGTGTCGGGGATGATTGGCTCGGCAGCATCCTGACGGATGTTGAGGTTGTCGTGACGGGAGAGTTCCACGGCCGTCTTTGGCTCGAAGATAACCTCCGCAAGACGCTCCTTGTCCGAGGTGTTGATATCCCACTTGAAGCGCAGGGAGACCTCACGAGGGCGCACACCTCGGTTGAGGTTGAGTTTGTAATCCTCGTTGCTCAACCACGTAGCACCATCCGAAATCTTGGTCTTGAACTCCACGTTGGAGCGAATCTTCACGTCGAAGTATCTCTCGCCGTAGTTCTTGTAGTTCTCAATCTCTATCTCACGCTTCTCCACCTCGATAGTGTACGGGAAGCCCGCCTGACTGATGCGAATCTCCTTCTCCTCCCAGGTGTCAAGGTTCTGGATGCGGACAACACCGTTGCGAGTGTCGGCCACCAGCGTCGAGTCGATGATAAACTGACACTCCGTCGTGCCACGGCCATTCGCCGGCGACACTACAATCCAAGCGTTGTCGGTAGATGCTATCCAACGGGCGTTGGAGGTTATGCGATGTGTCTCCACACCACCCTCCGGGCCGAAGTTCAGGCTTATAGGCTCCGTCGAGAAGGCATTGTCCTCTGTATTGTCGGGGGTGCAGGCTATTGCCGCTACGACCATCACCGACATAAGTATATAGTTTCTCAGTTTCATATCTCGCACTCTTTTTATTCCTTCATATAGTCACAGTTGCGTATATCCTGTGTCTTGTCATAGACAAGGATGTAGGCACCCACACGCCAAGCGTAGCAGATATCCTTCGCATCGAAGATGATGTTCGGATTGTCGCTGATATCGAGGTAGTAAATCAGTGTTGAGATGGTATCATCAACACGACCTATATCGTTTGAGCCGAGGTACAGACCTCGCAGGCCCTTGTGCATACCGATACTTGTAGGCCACTCACGCAGGCATCGCTCGCCCTTGTTGTTGCGCTGGCTGCGCACGGCGAATACCGTGAGGCCCGGGCTGTCAAGCGGCTCGTAAGGGAACTCGCTGAACGAGTTGAACGAGAGCTCCACACCATAGAGGTATGGAAGGTTGCCGGCGTGCATCTCCTGTGGCAACTTCGTGAGGTTGTTGTACGAGAGGTCGAGCGACATCAGGTCCACCGAGTTGCGGTATGTGAACGACCCCTTCGGAACCTCGTCGAGGCTGCAAGCACGCAGGATGATGTAGGAGACGAGCGAGTTGGTGTCGGCCAGACACTTCGGATACTTCGTCAGTTTAGGGTTGCAGGCGAGTGTCAGCGTCTGCACCTTCACTCCCTTGAACGTACCATTCTCCTCGCCCTCGAAGCCGTCAATATCGTTTCCGGAGAAGTCGATAGAGGTAATCGAGTATGGACTCTTTGCCGAGAAGATGTTAGGGAACTTGGTCAGCTTGTTATACTTGACAGAGAAGGTCTCTATGTCGTTATAGCCGCAGAAGTAGTCGTTGCCATCCTCATCCTTGACGGTCGGGATGCTGGTCAGACGGTTGTGGTCGAGGTACAGCTGAACGATGCTGATATCCTTGCCCAGCGGATGTATCTTCTCAATCTGGTTGTATGCAAGGTCGAGCAGACCGAGCTTCTTCATATTCGAGAACGATGCTGGCAACTCTTTGAGGTTGTTCTGTCGGGCGTAGAGAATCTGTATCTTCTCCTTCGCAGGGCCCGTAGCCAACGCATCCAAACCCTTGTAGCACTCCTCGGCGCTCCACTGCGCATTGTTGGAGATGTTGAGCGATATGAGCTCAGGCATCAGTCCCAGCGCCGTAGGGAAGGTGGTGAGTTTCGGACAGTTATAAATCTCCAAGTCGGTGCAGGATTCCAGTTGTGCCAACTCCTCCGGCAGGCTCTCAATCTCGCTGTTTGCGATATAGAGATACTCCAACTTCTTCAAGGCCCCAATCTCCTTCGGCAGCGACTTCAAGCCGTTGTTTATCGTTCCGTGGTTGGTATCCATCAGCGATATTTGACGCTGCTCGCCCGTGCGAGGGTCGATAATCTCCTTCTCTGAGAGGGTGTCGTAGAGTGCCGTCTCCGGAATACGGATGCCCTGCTCTGCCAAGGCACGAGCGCAAGGCTCCGACATCTGCGTAGCAGGGTGTATGGAGGCGAGGTACTTGCGATTATTCTCCATACGGTTGCGGCTTCGCTCGGCGAGGCTCTGGTCCATAGGTATCGAGGAGTCGTAGCCAAACGAGTTGGTGTCGTTGTGTGTGCCGAGGTAGAGCTCCACCAGCTCCGTGAGCTGTCCGATGGCAGCAGGCATATCGCCTCGGAATGAGAAGTTGCTCAAATCTATGCGTGCCACACGGCCGTTGGAGTGCAGTGACACTCCCGGCTGGTCACCCCACAGGTCGGGGTCTTTGTTGAACTCCCAGTTGATGCCACGGGTGTAGTTCTCGCCGTCGTAGTACCAGTTTTCGCCATCTAACGCCCTCCATATCTCACGCAGGGCGTAGTAGTCCTTGATATACTCGTCACTCTCGTAGAGGCGGATGCGGGCATCAGCCTCGGTCGTCACGTTATCCTCCACCTCGAACTCCGAGAGTGGCGGGTTGGCGTTGTTTTCGAGCAGGAACTTCTTCTCGTCGAAGGTGCTGTACGATACGATGCGGTACTTGCCCGAAGGGAGTGACAGCAACGTGTCGCAGAGGCTCGAAGAGGTGCGGTAGCCCTCCTTGTCGCTCACCTCGTCCTCTTCGTCGAAGTGCATCGAGAACTTCGCAGGCAGCTTCTGGAATGAGGTCGGGTTGGTGACGCTTCCCGAGGCGAGCACACGACCTACCGTGATATCCACGAACTTTATCTCGTCGAATGTGTACTCTCGCTCTACGGCACGTGTCAGCCCCGACATATCCTTTTTGAGCGTGAAGCGCACCTTGCCACGAGGGGTTACATCGGCGGTCAGGTCGTGCGAGCAGAGGCCGCCGGAGATGACCGTGAAGCTACTCTCGCCCTCAGGGCTGCCCGTGTAGATGTGCTGGTCGTTGTTGTCGTACAACGAGAAGACCACCACGTTGTAGTTGCCCACAAGCAGTTTGAGCTTGTCGCTACGCAACCCGAACTCCGCAGCGTCATCGTCTGCCGCCGAGAGGTTGAGCGTCTGCGCAAGGGTGGTATCCTCATATTTGAGCGTAACCTTCACCTTGCACGCCTCGGACAAGTAGTCCAACGTCGTCTTGATGGCACGTGTTGAGGATAACTCTGCCACGGGAGCCTCGTAGGAGGCCTTCTTGTAGAGTTTGAATTGTACATATCCGTAGTCAGGCTCACGATAATCGGCCACACCCTCCGGCGAGCAACCGCTCACCAGGCCGAGTGCTGCCAGAAACGCAACCATATATACGGTAAATCTCATCTGTTTCATCATCGAAACTCTGTTTTTATTTTTTTTACTTCTTATTCTTCTCACTGTCAGCCTGTGCTGCCCCTCTATTGTGCAATGTTGAGCGTGCATACGAGCACGTAGTTGTATTTGCCCTCGCTGTTGAGGAATACCAACGCTCCCGTCTTTCCATTGCCCACGTCGGCCTTCATGGTAATCATCTGATACTCCGTGGCGGCCTCAAATCCCAGCCAACTGCGGTCATCCTCGTTGTCGAAGATGCAGTTGTAAGGCATCTCGGTCGTTGTGTTGTACAGACCTGTCAACATCGAGAGGTTTGGTCGTGCGGAGGTGAAGGTCAGGTGGTAGATGTTTGTACCCGGATACTTCTGGTTGTAGGTCGTAAACAGCTCACCCTCGGTAAGGCGCACGAGTGTCGAGCCGTTGCCCTTGGCTCCCGTCTCCGAGTAGAACTTCAACGCCGGCAACTCAACCTTCGCATTAGGGTTGTATATGCAGCGTATTGCAGCAAATACACCCTGCTCATCCGCCAGTGTGATGTAACCCTCCTGACACTTGGTCGGGCCGTATGATGTTGCGGTGCTCTTGTCGGGGCTCATTGTGATACGAGAGCCCTCTGCCGAGTAGGTCAGGTTCAACCACGACTCCTCGCCCGTCATAGCGGTAAGTTTGCCGCTCTCGTCGGCGAAGTAGTAGTATGCTACGGAGGTCACCTCACGTGCTATTTTGAGCAGAGCCGAGTCGCTCTCGTTCTGTGCGAGGTTGATGAAGAGGATGCTGTATGCCTCGAACACGTCAGGGAAGAGTGTCGATACGTAGGAGCCCGAAGGCAGACGCTCGAACTGACCTCCCGTGTCGGCAAACATTGCCGCCTGCAACATCTCGATATTGCCCGGGGTCTCGCTCTGCGAGATTGTGGTCACCATATAAGGCTTATACGCCTCGGTGATATTACCCGTGTAGGAGTCGCCCTCACGCTCGCATATAGAGTTGAGGTCGGCCTCCACGTCGGCAGGAATGACAAACAGATATGCCTGACGAGCGGCATCGTTGTTGGTCGTAACGCCATACTCGATGTAGCGACGCTGGATGAGCGAGGCATCGGTGGCATCCCACTCATCGATGGAGATGGTTACCCACGCAGGGTTCATCTCTGCCACGGTGACACCCACCTGCTCGGAGAAAGCTACGGCACAAACCTGCGCACCATCAATGGCGGTGATGCTGCCACGGCCCTTGCCACCCTCGATATAGCTGTCGATAGAGGCGTTGTAGAAGTCGCCCACATAGTTGAATATGGACTCTGCGCTGAAACTCTCGGCCATAAATATATCCTTGGCACTCGGAATCGACACCTCCATTGTTGCCATCACAACCTCCGAATTTGCCGCAGCGACAAACGAGAGGGTCGCCGTCGAGGCCTCCATAGGGTAGTATGCCGCTGCGCCCTGCAACCACAACTCGGTGGTGCCCGCCTCGCCATTCTTTATAGGCGTAATCCACGTCGGCACGCCATCGACCATCCACTCGAAGTTGGACTCCACCTTCACACGGGCCATGTATGAGCCCATACCCTCCGGCCAAAACATCGTCGCCGAGGCATTGGCGGTCATATCCTCGCTCTCGTATGCGAAGGTGAGAGCCGACTCGCTGTCGGACTCATAGACGAAAGCCCCCTCATCGACCTGTGCAGCGTAGATTTTCAGCTCACGCTCCTTCTTGCTCTTGGTGAGCGTTGCGATGATGCGTGTCTCGCCCTTCATCGTCAGCGACACCTCGCAGGTGCGGTCAAGGTCGAAATCCTCGGTGTTCGAGATGTTGATGGTTACCTTATGCTCGCCCTTCTTGCCACGCAGTGTATATACCTGATTCTCACCATCCTGAATCTGAAAGTATGCCGCCATACTCTCCGGAATGGACAATACCCAATCCACGTTAGGCTCGATGGTGAGCGTATAGGTTTCACCGGCAAGCACGTCGGCCTCAATCGCCTCGGGCCACTGCGGAGTAACCTCCTCAATCTCGCCCCCATTGCCTCCGCCGTTATCGTCTGTCGAGGAGTTCTCGCAGGAGGCGAAGAGCATCGCCACGCAGAGGAGCATTACGCCAAATATGTTAAAAATCTGCTTCATATTATCTTGTTTTTAATTCATTCAATCTCAGTTGTTTGCCGCTCCGTTTTACGCTGCCGCCACTCTCTTGTTTACCAGCCCTCTTCACGTTTGAGTCGCTCGGCCTCCTCGTCGCTTACCCATTCGAGGATGTTGTAGAAGTGACCCACGGTGCCGATGCTTGTGCCTATATCCTCGACATAGACGTGTGTCCATAGCACGGCAAATCGTTGGCACGAGTTGAAGTAGTTGTCGTAGTAGGTGCTGTGGGTACCGAGTATGCGGTTGTCGCCCAGAATCTGTCCGAATACCGACTCCTCGTCGCTGAATACTTGGTCTTTATCCATCGTCAGGGTCGGCTTTGCAGGCTCCTCGGGATGGAACTTCATCGTCACGTCGTAGCCCGTGTAGAAGCAGCTCTCCAAGATGATGGTGTTAGGCTCGGTCGGGTGGAGTCGGGTCTTGACCAACTTCTGGTACGACTGATTGTAGAATCCCGGATAGTTGTAGAGCAACATTGACGAGAGTACGCAATACCCCGTGAAGTTGTTTATGTCAAACGGACAACTCTTGTACATCACGACCTTGGTGCGGTTGCTGTTCTCGCCCAGAGGCCATTTGAGTTTGTCCGGCATAACGAGTTGAAGCGAGAAGCCGAGCGAGTCGGTATCCTCGAAGTTCTCGTAACGGCCATACACCTCCACATCGGTTGCCAACTTGCCGGCGGGGATGGTTATGGTGTTGGATTTCAGGCGATAGTGCACGCCCTCGATGGCGTTGCTGCCTCGGTCGATAATCTCCACGCCGAAGGTGCGGTCGTAGTCACGTGTCACGGTAGAGGCGACCTTTACCTTGAACGCCTCGTCGTCGGCAAGTACCATATTTGTCGAGAGCGTATCGGCAAACATCACATATTCGGCATCCGAGTAGGTGGTGTATTGCTCGCTACACGAGGTTGTACCCGCAAGCAGTGCTATGGCGAGCAGGCTTCGGGTAATGGTTGCTATCTTCATCTTATTCATCATTTTCATCTTTACTCCTCCCTTGCTTAGTTGCTCTTGTTAGGCTTTATGTTTGCCCCCGGAGCCTCAATCTCGTGGCGAGGTATCGGCCATACGAAGAGAGGGTTATCCCAATCGACTTTGAGGGAGCTGCCCTCGGTGAGGGAGCTTGTCTGCGGAGTGCGCTCGAAGCCGTTGCCCTCGTTGTACTCCTTGCCCCAACGCTTCAAGTCCTGCAAGCGGAAACCCTCCATATAGAGCTCTCGTACACGCTCGTCGGAAATCTGCTGCAAGAAGTTGTCCGCCGTGAGGTTGAGCGAGCCGCCCGAGGAGAATCGTGCCTGACGCAACGTCGAGATATCTTTTGAGCCCTCCGAGAACTTGTTCTGGCGGCAGTACGCCTCGGCACGAATCAGATACTGCTCCGCCAGACGGAACGGCTTCGGCATCGAGACGTGGTAGAGCAGGCTGCTCGAAATAAACTCTTGGTTGCCATAGTATTTCATCAGCAGAGGCCACTGCAAGCCGTGCGAATGGCCTGTGGCCGCCGTGTAGAAGTAGCTGTTGTAGCGCATATCGGCGTTGGAGTAGAGGTTCAAGACCCACTGCGCCGGCACGTAGTCAGGATAGAAGTACGTGTAGTCGGTCGTGAAGTTGAGGAATACCGAGCCGAGCGCACCGCCATACGAGGTGTTGGTGAAGCCCACACGGTAGATAATCTCCGTCGCCAAGTCGTAGTTCCACATATAGTCGAAGTAGGTCATCGTATCGGTGTAGAGCGTGTTTGCCGACGAGAGCGAGAACTCCTTGTTCTCAATCAGGCGTGTCGAGTAGTCTATCGCCGCCTCCCAATCCTGCATATAGAGCGCCACACGTGCGTGGAGTGCATACGCCATAGCCTGCGTAGCATAGACGCTGCTGTACATATCGTCCTCCTTGACAAGGAGAGCCTCCGCCTTGGCCAGGTCGTTCAACACAAATTGGTACGACTCCTCCAACGAGGCACGCACGATAGGCTCCGGACGCTCATAGCTCGAACGCAACACAACACCCAACTGTGTCGAGGCGTTGTCGGGGTCGTATGCCTCGCAGAAGCACTTGATGAGCTCCGAGTATGCCAGAGCACGGATTGCATATACCTCTCCGGTGTAGGTGTCGAGGATTTCGAGCTTCTCGTCGTTGGTCTCCTTATCCATCACGCCACCGATGCGGTCGAGGTAGAAGTTACAGTTGGCGATGACGTTGTAGAGTGCACCATATACCGAGCCCACCTCCGATGTCGTCGAGCGAATCTGCCACAACCAAAAACTTCCGTAGGTGTTGGAGTAGCCATCCACAGCATATACCAAGTCGGCCTGAATGTCGGGCAGCAGCGTGAGGTAGCCGCTATACAGGGCACCGCTTTTGAGCAGGGCGTAGATGCCGGTTACCGTCTGCTCCGCATCGTCGAAACTCTGCATCGCCTTGTCGAGGCGTATTGCCGACTGCGGCTCCTTGTCCAGACACGACACCGTCAGGAGCATCGTCGCCGCAATAGTGATGTATATTTTTATCTTTCGTAACATAGTCTTTTCTCCGATTTAGAAGGTTATATCAACGCCAAAGGTGTATTGACGTGCCATAGGATACTGCGCAGCGTAGAGGTTTGTCGAACCCTCGGGGTCAAGACCCGAGAACTTGGTCGCCGTGAAGAGATTCTGCGCCTGCGCATAGATACGTATGCCTTGGAATACTCGGCTCTTGGTCAGCAGTTTCTGCGGGAACGAGTAGCTGAGCATCAGGTTTTTAAGTCGCAGGAACGAAGCATCCTCCAACAGACGGCTGTCAAACTCCGTATATACGCCGTGGCGAGGGATGTCGGTAATGTCGCCCGGCTGCTTCCAGCGGTCGAGCAGTCGGCGTGATTGGTTGTAGGAGGCGAAGCGGCCGTTGCTCTCGTCGAAGTAGCGGTCGTTGTTGAGCACCCAACGGTCGGCCACCCAGCTGAACTGTGCGCTGAGCGAGAGGCCCTTCCACGAGAGGTTGGTGCCAAAACCACCCTGCCAAGGGGCGATATAGCTCTTGCCGACAAGCACCTTATCCTCGTCACGCAACTTGTTGGTCAGCTCCCCATCCTTCGTGTACCAGAGGGCATCACCATTGGCAGGGTTCACGCCCGCATAGCGGTTGATGAAGAACTCGCCGAGCGAGTGCCCTACCACGAGTTTGGTGTTGGTGCCGGAGTTCTCGTACTCCTGAACGCCGTTGTACAACTCCGTGATTTTGTTGTGGTTATATGACACGTTGGCATTCACCGTCCAGAGGAAGTCCTTGCTCTGGATGAGCACTCCGTTCAGATTGACCTCGAAACCGGTGTTGAGCATCTCGCCCACGTTGTCCCAGTAGTATCCGAAGCCCGTCTCGGCGTATGACTGAGGCACCTGCATCAGCATATCGGAGGTGAGCTTGTAGTAGTACTCGACATCGACATTGAGGCGGTTCCAGAAGCCGAAGTGCAGACCCACGTTGGTTGTCCACGGCTTCTCCCAGCCCAGATTCTCATTGCCCGGCTGTGCCAATCCCACGCCGGCATTGCCGACATAGTCCAGACCTCCGCCCACGAGGGCAAAGTGCTCATAGTTAGGGATTGAGGAGTTACCCGACGTACCCGTAGATACAGCCACCTGTGCGTTGGTCAGCCAGTGTGCATAAGGCTGCATAAAGCCCTCGTTGCGCATATCCCACATAAAGCCCACAGACCAGAATCCTGCCCAGCGGCGGGAGATGCCGAAGCGTGATGAGCCGTCGGCACGTGCTGCAACCTCGAAGAAGTAGCGGTTGGCATAGTTGTACTCGCCTCGTCCAAAGAAGGAGAGGAAACCGTAATCCGAGTCGGTCGTATCGTCCCATCCCGTGGCACGTGTTGCTGACGAGATATCCGTCAGGCGGTCGTTGTTCTGACCGGCCGTAAAGACGCTGAACGCCTCGTAGTGTGTATCCACGCCCTCGTGACCTACGAGGAGGTTGAAGTTGTGGTCGCCATTGATGTCAAAGCGGTAGTTCGCCGTGTTGGTGATGGTGAGGGTGTAGCTATCGGTAGAGCTGCGTGATGCCGAGCCCTGACCCTGATTAGGCGCATAACTTGGGAACGACTGCGCAAAGCCCGTGGTGTGCGAGAAGTCGGCACCAAACTGCGAGCGCAGTGTCAGTCCCTTGACCGGATACGCCTCCGCAAAGACGGTCGAGAGCAGCTTGTACTTCTTGTATGTCACCGGGTTGTTCTGCAACCACTCGATAGGGTTCTGTCCGTTGCCCTTCCAGCCGCCGTCAGCGATGGAGGCGAGGCTGCCATCAGCCTTATAAGGGTTCCAATACGGGAGCATAAAGCGGGATGCCGAGATAGGGGTTACAAGGGTGTAGCTACCCTCGTCGGCCTGCTCTATGCCCTGATAGTTGAGCATCGTGTTTGTGCCGAGTTTCAGCCACTTAGCCGCCTTCTGCTCCAAGTTTGCACGCAGCGAGTAACGCTGGAACGAGGAGCCGAGAGCCGTACCATCTTGATTGTAGTAGCCACCCGAAACGTAGTACGAGGTGTTGTCGTCAGCACCCGACACCGAGAGTTCGTAACTCTGCAACAGTGCCGCACGGTTATAGACCATATCGAGCCAGTTCACGTCGGTCTTGGCGAGGAGGTTGTAGTCCTGACCCTCGGTCATTCCTATCTCCTTCTCGTACTGGATACGCTCGGCGGTATTCATCAAGTCCCACTTGCCGTTGTTGGCCACCTGCGAGAATCCGAGCTGCATACGATAGTCGATGCGTGGACGCTCCGCCTTGCGGCCTCGTTTTGTGGTGATTACAATCACACCATTGGCAGCACGAGCACCATAGATAGATGTCGAGGAGGCATCTTTGAGCACCGAGATAGACTCGATATCGGCAGGGTTGATGGTGTTGAAGTCACTCGCCGAGATAGGCACGCCATCCAGAATGTAGAGCGGTGCGGTGCCCGAGTTGATGGAGTTGGTGCCACGGATAGTCATTGTGGCAGAGGCACTTGGCTCTCCCGTATTCGACATAACCGACAAGCCCGGAACCTGACCCTGCAACGCTTGGTCGAAGGCCGCCGTAGGTGTGCTCTCAATCTTCTCGATTTTTACGCTCGACACCGAACCCGCCACCGTGCCCTTCTTGCGGACACCATAGGCGATAACGACAACGTCGTCGATAGACTCCGTGTCGCTCTGCATCACAACGTCATACTTGGCGGTCGCTGCACCCGCAGGTACCGTATAGAGCACCTCCTTACACCCGAGGAAGGTGTAAGAGATGGTTTGGCCGGCAACTGCATCAATGGAGTAGGAGCCGTCAATGCCGCTCGTTACTCCTTGCAGTGTCTCGGCAACCACCACAGCAACACCAATAAGCGGCTGGCTATCCTCCGCAGAGGTGATAATACCGCTTACCGTAACTTTTTGTCCTCCGCTATTTTGGGCAGAGAGGTTTGTCGCTGAGCCAAAAATCAGGGCGAGCAACATACCCGACAACAGACAATAATATTTCAAGTTCTTCATACCCGCAAAGGTAGCATATATATATCAAACGAGCAAAAAAGTGGAGATAAAACGAGCAAAAAAGGGCTACAAATCAGGCATCTCGGATATTTATGCGGATATGCAGTACAAATGGTTGAGGATAGGGCGGAAGGGGTGTCGGCCATCACGAGAAATCCTCTTCTTCAATACGAAAAAAAGAGTCTGCCAAAACGTGTTAGACAGACTCCTTCGGTATGTGTTGTGAATCGTTAGCGAACCTTGAACTCAGGGTCAGCCTTCATTGGGATAGGCATCGAACTGTAATATCCGGACTCGAACTTATCACGAACAGCCTTGAATGCGTTGATTGTGTACTCAACATCCTCCATTGTGTGAGCCGCAGTAGGGATGACACGCAGGATAATCTCGCCCTTCGGAATCACAGGGTAGATTACGATGGAGCAGAATACGCCGTAGTTCTCACGCAGGTCAACGATGAGGTTGGTACCCTCCTCGTTACCACCCTTCATATATACAGGGGTAACAGGTGACTGGGTCACACCAATCTCGAAGCCGTTAGCCTTGAAGCCCTCCTGCAATGCACGGGTAATCTCCCACAACTTCTCCTGATACTCAGGGTGGTTGCGAATCAGTTCAAGACGCTTCAATGCGCCGATAACCATCGGCATAGGGAGCGACTTTGCATAGAGCTGCGAGCGCATATTGTAACGGAAGAGGTTGATGAGCCAACGTGGACCGGCAACGAATGCACCGATACCTGCCATCGACTTTGCGAAGGTGTTGAACAGAACATCCACACCCTCGGTAGCGTTGAAGTGAGCCGCTGTACCACGACCGCCGGGGCCCATAGTACCGAAGCCGTGAGCATCATCAACGAGCAGACGGAAGTTGAAGTCCTTCTTCGCATTTACGATTACGTCGAGGAAGCCGAGGTCGCCCTTCATACCGAATACACCCTCGGTGATAACCAATACACCACCATTCTGCTCCTCGGCGAGGTCGGTAGCGTGACGGAGTTGCAGACGCAAAGACTCCTCGTTGTTGTGAGCATATACGAAACGCTTGCCCTTGTGCATACGCAGACCATCGATGATACAAGCGTGGCACTCTGCATCGTAAACGACAACGTCACGTGGCGAGAGCAGGCAGTCGATAATCGAAATCATACCCTGATAGCCGAAGTTGAGCAGGAAGGCATCCTCCTTGCCGACGAACTCCGCAAGCTCACGCTCCAACTGCTCGTGGTACTTGGTCTGACCACTCATCATACGTGCACCCATAGGGGCAGCCATACCAAACTCTGCGGCACCGGCAGCATCTGCCTTGCGTACCTCAGGGTGGTTAGCCAGGCCGAGGTAGTTGTTGAGGCTCCAATTGAGCATCATCTTGCCACGGAAGCGCATGTGTGGGCCAATCTCTCCTTCGAGCTTAGGGAAAGCGAAATAACCGTGTACATTCTGCATGTACTGACCGATAGGTCCGCCTGTATTTCTTTCCAGGCGTTCAAAAATATCTACCATATTTATAATAAGTTTGTGTTGTTACACATTTTGGCTATGCAAAGGTAATAAAATAATTGAGAGTTGGACATTTGTACATTAAAAATTTCATAATAGATATAAAGTTTGCCACTTCTCCCTTATATTATAATATAGGTATGCCTCCGAATTGGGCGAAACTGAAACTTTTTTTGCAAAAAAACGGCAGAGTTTTTCATATTTCACAAAACTATTCTATCTTTGCACTCGATTTTGCGCACTCTACCAGCAAGGTCGTGGCGCAAAGAGAGGGTTCTTTGAACAAAATAAGAAATTTGCGAATAAATTTTGCAGGTTAAAAAAAATCGCTTATCTTTGCACACCGGTTGAGAGTTTTGCCGATGTAGCTCAGTTGGCCAGAGCAGCTGATTTGTAATCAGCTGGTCGGGGGTTCGAATCCCTCCATCGGCTCAAAACGAGATACTCAACAGGAACTTGGGAAGATACCAGAGTGGCCAAATGGGGCAGACTGTAAATCTGCTGGTTTTTACCTTCGGTGGTTCGAATCCATCTCTTCCCACTCGAAAGAGCCGAGCGAGTAACTTGCTGGCGCAAATGCGGAAGTAGCTCAGTTGATAGAGCATTAGCCTTCCAAGCTAAGGGTCGCGAGTTTGAGCCTCGTCTTCCGCTCTTGTAATGTTAGCAATGCACCTTTAAGAGAGTTAAAGGGTGCATTGCTTGCATCGTGCAAAGAGACTTAAAACTTTACAAAATAAAAGTAACTTTTATAAAATTTAATACATTTTACAACTATGGCAAAAGAAAAATTTGACCGCTCGAAACCGCACGTAAACATCGGTACTATCGGTCACGTAGACCACGGTAAGACTACCCTTACCGCAGCAATCACCACTGTTCTTGCAAAGAATGGTCTCTCTGAGCTCCGTTCGTTCGACTCGATCGACAACGCACCAGAGGAGAAGGAGCGTGGTATCACCATCAACACTTCGCACGTTGAGTATCAGACCGCAGGTCGTCACTACGCTCACGTAGACTGCCCAGGACACGCCGACTATGTGAAGAACATGGTTACCGGTGCTGCTCAGATGGACGGTGCTATCCTCGTAGTTGCTGCTACTGATGGTCCTATGCCACAGACCAACGAGCACGTTCTCCTCGCTAAGCAGGTAAACGTACCAAAGATCGTTGTGTTCTTGAACAAGTGCGATATGGTTGACGATGCTGAGATGCTCGACCTCGTTGAGATGGAGGTTCGTGACCTGTTGGCAAAGTACGACTTCGATGAGGATTGCCCTATCATCCGTGGTTCTGCTCTCGGTGGTCTCAATGGCGAGCCACAGTGGGAGGAGAAGATTATGGAACTCATGAACAGCGTTGATGAGTACGTTCCAATCCCAGCACGTGAGAACGAGAAGCCATTCCTTATGCCAGTTGAGGACGTATTCTCGATTACCGGTCGTGGTACCGTTGTTACCGGCCGTATCGAGACTGGTATCATCCACGTAGGTGATCCAGTTGAGATCGTAGGTCTCGGCGAGAAGTCTATGAACTCGACTTGTACAGGTGTGGAGATGTTCCGCAAGCTCCTCGATGAGGGTGAGGCAGGTGACAACGTAGGTCTCTTGCTCCGTGGTATCGACAAGAAGGATGTAAAGCGTGGTATGGTTGTTGCTAAGCCAGGCTCGATTCAGCCACACACCAAGTTCACCGCTGAGGTTTATATCTTGAAGAAGGAAGAGGGTGGTCGTCACACTCCATTCCACAACAAGTACCGTCCTCAGTTCTACCTCCGTACTATGGACGTAACCGGTGAGGTTGCTCTTCCAGAGGGTGTAGATATGGTAATGCCTGGTGACCACGTTACTATCACTGTAACTTTGATCTATCCTGTTGCTATCAATGAGGGTCTCCGCTTCGCAATCCGTGAGGGTGGCCGTACAGTAGGTGCAGGTCAGGTATTGAAGGTTGTTGAGTAATCTCGACACACTATAACGGGAGGGAGTCAAATCCCTCCCAATTTAGGAGCATAGTTCAAGGGTAGAATAGCGGTCTCCAAAACCGTTGATGGGAGTTCGAATCTCTCTGCTCCTGCTTGAAAATAAAGAAGAAAAAGAGTATGGGATACATTAAGAATGCATACAAAGAACTCGTAGAGAAGGTTTCGTGGCCTTCTTTTGCTCAGTTACAGAGTTCGACCATTGTAGTAATGGTTGCATCGCTTATTTTTGCAATTATCGTGTTGGCTATGGATATGTCGTTCGAGGGAATTATGGGCGGCATCTATGAGTTGCTTGGTAATTTGGGTCGTTAATCGCAGTCAGGTTAATCGGTTATGAGCGAGAATAAGAAGGAGTGGTATGTAGTCCGAGCAATCGGCGGCAAGGAGAACAAGGTCAAGGAGTATCTTGAAGCCGAGGTTCGCCGCAATGGTTTGCAGGACAGCATATCGCAGATACTTATCCCAACAGAGAAGGTTTACACCATCCGCAACGGAAAGAAAGTTTCGAAGGAGAAAGTTTCTTATCCGGGCTATGTGTTGGTGGAGGCCGTATTAGAAGGACAAATTCCATATATCATCAGAAATACTCCAAACGTTCTCGGCTTCCTTGGCGATACCAAGGAGGAGAGTCGCAAGTTGAAGGCTACGCCACTGCGTCCACAAGAGGTGGCCCGTATCCTCGGCCGTGTCGATGAGATGAACGAGATGGATGAGGAACAAGAGGTTCCGTATGTTGTTGGCGAGGTCGTAAAGGTTACAGACGGCCCATTCTCAAGCTTCCAAGGTACCATTGAGAGTGTCAACAGCGAGGCACGAAAGCTCGTTGTTTCGGTGAAGATATTTGGTCGCAAGACTCCAATGGAGTTGAGCTTTACACAAGTAGAAAAAGAATAATAAACCAAGGAAAATTATGGCAAAAGAGGTTGCTGCATTTATTAAGTTGCAGATCAAAGGTGGTGCTGCCAACCCTTCTCCTCCGGTAGGTCCGGCTTTGGGTTCTAAGGGAGTCAATATTATGGACTTCTGTAAGCAGTTCAATGCTCGCACCCAGGACAAGGCAGGAAAAGTGCTTCCAGTCATCATCACAGTTTATAGCGATAAGTCATTTGATTTTGTCGTAAAACAGCCGCCTGTAGCCATCCAGCTCAAAGAGGCAGCCAAGGTTAAGTCGGGTTCCGCACAGCCTAACCGTGCAAAGGTCGGTCAGGTAACGTGGGAGCAGGTCGCAGAGATTGCGAAGGATAAGATGCCTGACCTTAACTGCTTCACTCTTGAAGCTGCAATGCGTATGGTTGCTGGTACTGCACGCAGTATGGGTATCAACGTAGTTGGTGAATTTCCTAAAATGTAATTACAAAGATGAGTAAGTTGACAAAAAATCAAAAGATTGCCTACGCAAAGATTGAGCCTAACAAGGCTTATAAGCTCAGTGAGGCCGCCGCTCTCTTGAAGGAAATTACCTTTACGAAATTCGATGCTTCGGTTGATATTGACGTGCGTTTGGGCGTAGATCCTCGTAAGGCTAATCAGATGGTTCGTGGTGTTGTAACTCTTCCTCACGGAA
The DNA here is from genome assembly GCA_017483225.1 of Alistipes sp. Lineage (GTDB taxonomy): Bacteria > Bacteroidota > Bacteroidia > Bacteroidales > Rikenellaceae > Alistipes. Next base: position 1,203 of record JAFULF010000022.1, on the reverse strand, counting down.
CCGGTAAGGTAGTACGTGTACTCGTACTCTGTACACCGGAGAAGGAGGCAGAGGCACAGGCAGCGGGTGCTGATTACGTAGGTTTGGATGAGTACGTTGACAAGATTAAGTCCGGATGGACCGATGTTGACGTTATCATCTGTACTCCTAACGTGATGGGTAAGGTAGGTGCGCTCGGTCGTATCCTCGGTCCTCGTGGCTTGATGCCAAACCCTAAGACCGGTACGGTTACTATGGAGGTAGGCAAGGCTGTTCAGGATGTGAAGGCCGGAAAGATTGACTTCAAGGTTGACAAGTACGGTATCGTCCACACTTCTATCGGTAAGGTTTCGTTCTCTGCACAGCAGATTGAGGAGAATGCCAAGGAGGTACTCGGAACTATTATCAAACTCAAACCGGCAGCTGCAAAGGGTACTTATGTCCAGAGCATCTATCTCTCGACAACAATGAGCCCGGGCTTGCAGGTTGAGCCAAAATCAGTAGAAACCAAATAAGAGGAGGATATAGACAATGACAAGAGAAGAAAAAGCTATCGTAATCGATAACATTGCTGCTCAGCTCAACGAGTATCCTCACTTCTACGTGACCGATATTGAGGCTTTGAACGCAGAGCAGACAGCTGCGTTGCGCCGCAAGTGCTTCGAGAACGACATCAAGTTGGTAGTCGTTAAGAACACATTGCTCGGCAAGGCTCTCGAAAAGGTAGATAAGGCTGACGCTGATTTGCTTAAAGTTTTGGAGGGTCCAACCTCTGTGATGTTTGCAAACACCGGTAAGGCTCCTGCGGTTCTCATCAAGGAGTTCCGTAAGAAGTGCGACAAGCCGGTATTGAAGGCCGCTAATGTAGAGGGTTGCCTTTATGTAGGTGACGACCAGTTGGAGGCTTTGTGCAACATCAAGAGCAGAGAGGAGCTCATCGGCGACATCGTTGCGCTGTTGCAGTCCCCTGCAAAGAATGTTATCTCCGCATTGCGTGCTAACGCAGGTGAGAAAATCGCGGGTCTTGTTAAGACTCTCGAAGAAAGAAACAATTAATCAAAAGAACAAAAACAAAAATTTAATAATTAATTACAACTATGGCAGATGTAAAAGTATTGGCAGAGGAGTTGGTAAACTTGACTGTTAAGGAAGTAAACGAATTGGCTACCATCCTCAAAGAGGAGTACGGTATTGAGCCAGCTGCTGCAGCTGTTGCTGTTGCTG
>JAFULF010000021.1 GCA_017483225.1 Alistipes sp. | reverse complement strand
TCCGACACATCTGTATGCACCAACTCAAAATAGTCGTATATCACCCCCGGCAACAACAACTTCAATGGATCTTCTATCTTCTCTTTACGCTTTCCCATACCGCAAAGGTAATAATTTTACGCTATCGCCCCACCGGAATTTACAGTGAGCCAAAAAAAGGCTTAATGGTCAAAAAAAAACTATTAGAAGCCTACTTTTTTAGTCCGGGGTTGAGTACCATATCCTCATAAGGATAAGGGCAGTACATCTTGCTGTCGTCCCAAGTGCCACTAACCGGCACACTCTCCTTACGAAATACGCCGGGGGCAACCTCTATCTCTGGATTAAGCTTGCGATACTCAAAGTGCTCCTTGTGGCGATACATACGGAACATATCTCGTGAGCGGGAGGCAAAGCCACACCAGTAGTATCCGGCAATCTCCCATCCGTGTTCATTGTAAGCAGCCTCGGCCAATTCGTCGGCACTCATAGATGTCGTATAGAGGTTGGTGGTGGCGCCATCGGCACGATTACGCACACGGTTAAGCACCTCCACAGCCTTGGTTGTCACCTTGCCACTTCGACCCACGGCCTCGGCATACCAACAATAGACCTCCGACAGGCGGACTATCTGTGCGGTCTTCTCTCCCGAGGATGCGAGAGGCGTTGGGTCCGTGTAGTCAAACTCGGTGGTTCGATCCGTAGGCTCCACGCTCTTCATAAATACAGGAGCAACAACCTGTCGTGATGTTGGAGGAGCTGTGTCATACCACCAATCGTATAGTTTACCATCGCTAAGCATAATCTTCGGGAAGTACGTCGCCTCCTTACGAGGCCCCTCCGGAAACTCCTTCCAGAACTTAATCTCTCCGTTGGTATCACCCCAACCTCCCTGCTTCATATCGAACAAGAGGTCGGTCAGCGGCACCATCTGCGGGGAGCGATTACGGTTATAATATATGCCCAACACCACCTCCGGATTAGATTGGTTGTATCGCATAGAGTGAACGTCCGAGTAGTTGTCAAGCAGGCGCAACTTCCCCTGCTCGGCCATATCTATAACCTGCTCGGCCTTCTCGGCAGCCAGCTTGTAGTAACTTGTGCCAAGGTTGAGTGGCCATCCTGCCATACACAGATATACGTACGACATTACGGCCTTGACACCCAGTTTCCCGACAGCAACATTTACCCCATTGTTCGAGTATGGGGCACGGTCGTAGAGTATCGGGCAGTCCTGCTCGGCGATAGCCAAATCAGAGAGGACAAGTTCGTATATGCTCTCGATGGATTGTAGAGGGGCGTTGTAGTTGATATCCTCGCCAAGCATCACGGGAACCTTGCCCCACGTGGTGACGAGGTAGAAGTACGAGAATGCTCGCCAGAAGTGGGCGATAGCCTTGGCTTGTGCAATCTCCTGCTGAGTAACCTCCGGGGTACGAGAGGCGTTATTGATGATGAAGTTTGCCGCCTTAATGACCTTATAACGCTGCTCCCACAGGTTTATCATCCACGAGTTGTTGTCCGAGACACTATATTGGTCGTGCTCTCGGAGTGGTTGCTTGTTACTCGACGGATGAGTGGAGATATCATCGCCGGCGAGGAAGTTTGTGCCGACGAAGTGGTTGGCATATTGCGAGGTGGAGACCACCGAGTAGAGGGCATTGAGTGAGGCATCCAAGTCCTCTTTGTTTGAGAAGAACTCCTCGGTTGGCAACTTACCATAGGCATTCTCGTCAAGAAAGTCGGAGCAGGATATGAGCGTGAGTGTCACTCCCGCCAAAAGAAGATATGTTGCAATACGTAATCTCTGCATAGTGTATTAGAATATTAGTTTAACTCCGAAGGTGAATGTTCGAGGCACAGGATACGCTCCGTAATCAATGCCGTCATATCCGCTATAAACCTCAGGGTCCATACCTTTGTATTTGGTCAGGGTGAAGAGGTCCTGCGCACTGACCGACAGCTGCATCTCGGCAAAGCGGGTGACGTGTCGAGGCAGGGTGTAGGCTATGGTGATGTTTTTTAGTTTTATGAATGAGGCATCCTCCAACCAAAAGTCGGAGTTGGCATAACTCTTATTGTTGGTGTTCGAGATGCTCGCATACTTTGCCGTACTCTTATCCTGCACGTAGTCCCAACCATAGAAGTATGCATCTCGCAAGGTTATGAAGCGTGACACGCCACTCATCGATGCAGTGGTAAAACGGCTGATGTTGAGCCTCTGGTAGTCGAATGCTCCATTGAAGAAGATGTTGATTACAAGGTTGCGCCACGATATGGTGTTATTCCAACCTGCCGTCCAACTCGGCGTGGCTTTACCCTTGATGCGGAGGTCGGCAGAGGTCGGCGTGGTTGTAAGCGTGCCGTCTGCCCTCCTATATAGGTTAGCACCCTGTTCGTCGAACCCGCTCCACTCGTAGATGTAGAATGAGTTTACCGGATAGCCGGGCTTCATAATCTGCATAGGGCCTCCGAGGTCACTGTAATTGGCCGTAAGCACGAAGTCGTTTCCTGCAAGGTCTATCACATTGTTGCGCAGGTATGCAGCATTGAAGGTTGTTTCCCATTTGACGGCACGATTTACCACAAAGGTATTGAGCGAAAGTTCAACTCCGGAGTTGTCGAGGCGGCCCTGATTTACCCAATACGTGCCACCTCCGTTGTAGTGAGGCACCTGCTTCTGGAAGAGCAGGTCTTTGGTGCGTTTCTTGAAGTAGTCAAGCGAGATGTTTATCCCGTAAATCGAAAGATCAAGGCCAATGTCGTATTGCGATGTCTGCTCCCACGTCAGATTCGGTGTGGCGAATGTGTTGCCCCAGTATCCGGTATAGTCTGTCGTAGTGCCCCATCCGTAGGAAGTCCTTGACAACATCCCAAGGGTGCTGTATGCAGATATACCCTCATTACCGGTGACGCCATAACTTGCTCTCAGTTTGAGTTGTTCGACAACGCTCTGCCGCTTCATAAACTCCTCGGCAGCGATATCCCACGCAACGGCGGCCGAGGGGAAGAAACCCCAACGATTCTTGCCTTGGAACTTCGAGGAGCCGTCGGCACGCATAGTTGCCGTGATGAAGTATCGCTTATCGTAGTCGTAGTTCAGACGAATGATGCCCGACATCAGCGAGGACTCGGTGTAGGAGTTTGCCGGTGTACGTGTCGAGGCGTTGTTTATATCCCAATAGCCGACCATCTCGTTGCTCAATCCGGAGCCACTGATGCTCAATCCCGTATCCACCGTGTGGCTCATCTCCCATACGGCTGTTGCCGAGAAAGAGTGTTTTGCCCACAAGCCTTTATATGTCAGGTTGTTGGTATTTTGCCAATAGCGATACATCGAGGAGGAGTTGGAGATGCTGCTCGTTGCTCCGGGAGCCACTTTTGCTGACGAGAAGGCGTAGGAGGGAGAGTGTGTGTAATTGTAGCCCCCTTGCACGGAGAGAGTCAAGCCCTTTACAGGGCGGAACAGCAATGATGCGTTGGCATTGAGGTTATAATTGTACGAGTCGCTGTAATTCTCCATCATCATACCGTACGGGTTGTTTCCCGTGCCAATATTGTATGGGTCATTGTTGTATATGCCCGTGTCGGGGTTCTTCATCTGCATCGTTGGCGAGAAGTTCAGTATGTGGAACCAATTAGGAGCTCCGTTCTTCTGGTGCACTATTGAGCCGTGGAGTTTCGTAGATATAGCGAGCCACGGACGCACGTCGGCGTCTATGTTGGAGCGGATACCGTAGCGCATACGCTTCGAACAGATAGTTACAGCCTCCTGGTCGAGCACCTCACCCGACACCAGATAGTTGATTCGTTTGCGACCTCCGGAGATGTTGAGATTGTAGTCTTGTGCGACGGCCGTGCGGGTTAGCAAGTCAATCCAATCTATGCCCTTTGTGCCGGTTCTATATGCCTCCATATCCTCTTCGGATATCGTACCGGACCCTTGTATGTCGTTCAATGCTTGCGCATACTCGTATGCGTTGAGCAGATTGTAGTTCTTGCGTACGTTGGAGATACCTATTTTACTATCGAAGACAACCTGTGTACGCCCCTTCTCTCCGCTACGTGTAGTTATAAGCACCACGCCGTTGGCTCCTCGTGAACCATAAACAGCAGTTGAGGAGGCATCTTTAAGAACCTCAATAGATTGTATGTCGGACGGGTTAAGACCATCCATACCACTTGATGATATTATGCCATCAATAACGTATAGCGGGTCACTACTCTTGTTGATGGATGTTGTGCCTCGCACACGAATCTTCGCTCCTGCACCCGGCATACCACTGGTAGAGGTGACCTCCACACCGCTCACACGTCCTTGCAGAATGTCGGACACACTCTTTACGGGCTGGTCGGCGAAGTTGCGCACTCCAATAGCCCCCACGGCACCCGTGAGGTCGCTTTTCCGCACTTCACCATAGCCGATGACAATTACATCGTTAAGTTTTAGCGACTTTTGGTTGAGTGTGATATCGTACTTCGTCCGCCCCCGCTCGATGTCGATTGTCACGGTCTCGTACCCAAGAAACTCTGCCACTATGGTTGCTTGGTGGGGAACGACAAGCGAATATGTGCCATCGGTCTCTACGACCGTGCCAATCAGGTTGTTCTCCTCGACAAAGATGGCTGCTCCCGGGATAGGAACGCCCTGCTCATCAACCACTCGACCGCTTATCTCTACCTTGTCGGTTGTAGGGGGCTGTGCCATTGATATAAAGTGGGCCGATAGTGCGATAAGAAGCACAATAATCTTCATTGCGCTTTTTGTGGATATCTCCATTGCTGACAAATTTTGTAACTATACAAAATTACCAAAAATGGCGATGTGAAACAGATTGTGGTGGTTAAATGGAACTTTTAGTTGATAAACGGGACTATTCTGCCTCTTGTATTTTGCATCAATGCTGTACGCAAAATCCTCTTCCACCACTCTCCAAAAGGCTCTTTGTGGGAGGAGCAAGGGAGATAAGGGTGTTAAAGTTTTAAGGGTGCGGAAAGGTTACGGACTCTCACGACCTCGCCCCAAAGACCGTCTGCGTTTCCCTTAATAACCTTTAATAGCCTTTAACAACCCTTATCGTTGCGCAATACTCCTCTCATACACGTTATGCGTTACTCTTCCAGCCAAGCTCCAAGCTCCGTATAAATCTTATTGGCGATAAATGCCATAGCCTGCTGGTTAGGGTGGCACTGCTTAGGGCTTTGCTTATCCTCGTTATAGAGTTTAGGCATATAGGTCTGGTTGGTGTCGAGGTCGTTGAAGCCGCCCACGGCACGCAAATCGACAACCTTTGCCCCGTAGTGCTTCGCCATCTTGTGGGTCGCCTGCTGCACACCGGCACCCACATAGTCGCCGATGATGCAGACAATCTTCACAGCAGGGTTGCGCTCCTGAATCAGACGTATGAGTTTGATATACGCCGTGCAGAAGCTCTTATCGTCCAGAGCCTCAATCTCGGCACGTGTTGTGGCGGCATCGGCGAGGTCAAACAGCACCTTCATATCCTCATCCGACGGAGCAGATTCCGAGCGAACCGACACTCCCGGCGACAGCTCCGACACATTCTTGTTCCAGTCGTTGGTACCACCGTGAATCAGCACGATATCGGCATCGCCAACACCGTTCTGCTGTATAAATCGCTTGGCGAAGTAGGTGTTCGATGTATCCAGGCCGTCAACAGTCACATTTGTAACCAGCGAGCCCGAATATGCGATATTGCGTTCAAGGCGGGCATTGGTCATATGCTTGTAGATGAGGCGGTGCCAATACATATCCTCCACCGAGAGGAAGGTACCGTCGGCACGAGGATAATAGACGCTGTATCCAAAAGGAATATAGCCTCGGAAGGTCGAGATGGAGTCGCCGATGACACTCACCTTCTTAGGCTCTGCCGACATCGGCACGGTATCTACCTGCAAGCCGCTCGGCACAGGGTATCCCGAGGCATCCGCCACCCACGTCTTCGCCGCAGGAGTACCGTCCACCAAAGGGGTGTAGGCCGCAGCAGCAGCATTCAGGCGTGCGAGCATCGTGCCGTCGGTCATCTGCGTAGGGGTCATCGTTGCGCAGTCGCTCTTGGTGCAGGTGTATGAGGAGCCCACTGCTCCGTGCATACCCAACGACTCGTTGCAGTAGCACGAGGTCATCGTCAGGCTATAATAGGAGTGACCGAACAGCGCTCCACAATATCCTGAATTTCCCGATACAGACTCAAAACCAACAAAGACATTCGAGCGGGTTGCATCCGTATAGCATCCGTAGAGTGTCGTGTTGCCCGTTTTGTTATCCACACATGCAACCAATCCTGAGATAAGTCCTTTCGTTGTCACCAATTTGCTGATAGGCGCAGCGTGGATGCTTCCTGCACGGCCTGCGCAGTTTGCCACGACGGTCGTGCCGTAGCTCTTTGTTATCCAGCCGGCAACACCTCCTACAAGGTTATAGTTATAATTATTAGCACCCTTCGAGATGAGTTTTCCGCCGATAGTGGCGCAGTTCGTCACGCCGGCATAGGCTCCGTTCACTGCGTGAGAGATATGTCCCACAATACCGCCGACGCTATGTGCCCCCTCCACAGTTGCATAGGAGACACAACTATCTATCAGTGCAACATTCGTCGAAGTGGTTGTAATAATCTCACCGGCAATACCTCCGACATTACAGTTATCATCCGCAACAGAGGCCGAGGAGGTGGCGATACAGTTATACACCTTACCTGCCGTTATGGAGCCTACGATACCTCCCGTAGCGGTATATCCCGAGGTAACACGACCCTCGAAGCGGCAATCGCTGATAAGGGCATCGTTGCCGAGCATCATAGCCACCACGCCACCGCAGTAGTTCGACACATTCGTCACCTCGCTGGTATTACGAACACGACAACGGCGCACGGTAGAGTTCTCCAAGTAGGAGACAAAACCGGCAGCATAGCGACCCATAACCACCACATCGCCACTGAGCACACAATCCTCGACGATGGCACCATCTCTTGCGTGGCCAACAAATCCTGCGGTGAAGGCGGAGTTGCTTTGTCCGTTCCACGAGAGTCCGTTGACATTATTCTCCACACGACCCCTAACCTCGCAGTTTGTGATGTTGCCGCCCTCCATCAGGCCGGCAAAGCCTCCGCAGAAGAGATTATAGAGGTTGAGCGTACCCTCCAACGTAGAGTTTGTAATGGTCGAGTAGAAGAGATGTCCGACAAATCCCGCCGCCTGCGTCGAGGTGCTCTTATTTACCGGGCTTTTCAGCGTAAGGTTTGTAATCGTCGCATCTACGGCGATGCCGAAGAGTGCCGACGGCATATCGGCCGCCGCAGGTGTCACGGTAAGGTTCTCGATGGTGAAGCCGCCACCGTCGTAAACACCCATAAATGCGGTGGTTGTGGTGCCTCCGATAGGGTTAATACCCACACCCGCCATATCGATATCGCATATCTGGCGGTAGCACTTATTGCCGTATGTGGAGGTTGTCGCCGCATCGTTACAGCGGGTGGCGAGCAACGCAAGGTCGGCAGTCGTAGCGATAAGGTACGGATTCTGTGCCGTACCATCACCACCACCCCACTCCGCCTCCGTCGAGCGACGAGAGGTTGCCGTCGAGAGGTTTACGTTCACGTTGTAGTAGGTGTTGCGGGCCACCTTGCGAGCGTAGGTGTAGGTGTATATCGCCTTGTCGGTCGTGACCGTGAGCTCGCCCTCGTAGTCGCCCTCCG
>JAFULF010000020.1 GCA_017483225.1 Alistipes sp. | reverse complement strand
TACCATAATGTTTATGAATGCAATCTATCGAATAGCCATCTTCGAGCATCCTCATATATTTGAGCAATGCTCCATAATCGTGTTTTTTGCGCATAAAGAAACCCCAAAAGTTTTTTGTCTAATCTTTTGGGGTCAATTCATAATTCCGACTCGTTTCTCTCTATCTGTCCAAGCAGACTATTTAGTACTCCAAGTACCGCCGCCCTTATCCCACGAACCGTCAGCAACAGTATAGAGGTTCTTGCCATCGGTAGGAACGGTAAGGTCGCTGGTCTGGTTCCACTTAGTATCCCAACCATTGGTGGTAGTGCCCGGATCCATACGGCAGAAGATTACATTTGGATAATCTTTGAGGTCGCACGAATAGATTCCATCGCCATCCTCATCAGTCATTGACAGCCACTCATTCTTACCCGTTGAGTTGTTGAAATAGTATACCGCAAAGCGAGCGCTCGCCTGCAACCAGTTAGAGTTTGGTTTGAGGTACAACTGCGGAGTTGTAGGAACAACCACCTCTGGAAGAGGATTTGATGGGTCATCAAGCATAGTCAACGAGGTTGCATTTATACGAAAATAGTAATCCTTATTCAGGATAAATGCCTCCGAGTCGCTGGTCTGTGCGCCATCACCGCTACAAATACACTGTATCGACTGGTCAACAGCAGCCGCAGGCATCTCATATACAAGATAGTCGTACTCGCCAACCTTCTCGGTAGTAGAGAGGAGAATGCCTGGCCAAGTACCGCCTGTATAGTTAGCAGATGCGCTCCAAGCCCAGAGGTTTACAGCAGACCATCCTGCGTAGTTGTAGAAATAGAGTTTGTAGGTTGTGGTTACAACCGGCTTCTCAGGTACAGCAGCACCTGCCACAACGATTGCAAACTGGCTGTTGGTAGCATCGAAATATACATCATACGAGCCGGCAGCAACAGTGATATCGTTCGAGCCTGTATATGACCACTCGCCAATTGCATCGTTAGTAGTTGCTGCAACAGGGCTACCCTTAACGTTATCCCAAGAGCCACCATTTGCAACAGGAGCGAACTTAAATGTTGTACTCTCGGTAACGGTGAAGTTGAGAGCTACCTGATACTCATCAATAACATACATTGTAGTAAGGTTACCCAAATCCCAACCCTGATGGCTACCAACAAGGCCCCACTCGCTTATAGGATAAGAAGGGGTTACAACCTCATCCTCAACATTTGCCTCGCCGAGGTTATAGATTGTGTTAGCCTCGAACACGGTCTTCTCGGTAGTAGAGAGAGCAACCTCACCATCAAACGAGAGGCTTGCGCCCGACTCCAAAGTTGCAGGAGCAACAGCGATATAGTAGGTCTTATCAACCTCGAATGGACCATTCAAGGTGATGGTGCTAACCTTGTTTGTAGTGACGCTCAACGTAGGCTGCATAGCGTAGTTGAAGATAGACGCAGTACCTGCCAAGGCCTCGCCACCGGTAGCGGTGAGGGTTACGGTCTGAACACCCTCCTTCTTAACCGTGAACTTAACCAAAGCGCAGAGGTTGTTGAACTGCATAGCCTCCGGGTCTGCGCCGAGCGACAATGCCAGAGCGGCAGCAGGGTCAAAGCCACCTGCTACGGCGGTCTGCGTTGCAGGCATCTCCAACGAGCCAATCATAGTGGTTGCGAGGTCGTTGGTTGCAGCCGAAGCGGCAGAGTAAGGATAGATTGCGATAAATCCTGTTGTAGGGATTACGAAGTCGCCAACAGCGTAGGTGAAGGCTGCCGATGCAGCAGGTGCTGTGATAGCAGTCTCGAACTTCTTAACGGTGTTGTCGCCCGAGAATACAGCCAAAGCATCGCCTGCATTCCAGTAGGTCTTAACGCCATCGGTAAGAACTGTCTTGGTCAAAGTGTCACCGGTTGCGATGATGGTTACCACGTCATCGCCGAGTTGGGTGTCGTCACCTCCGGCAGGGAGGTCCGAGCACGATGCTGCGCCCACGAATGCGAGGGCTGCGAGCAGGTAAGAGTAAATCTTCTTCATAGTTTTGTTCTTGTTTTTCGATTAATTACTTCTGCCATTCAAGGTTCTCCTCCGCATAATCGGAGAAAGCGCCGCTACCACCGACAATGCCGGAGAGAGCAAAGCCACCCTCAAAACGTACACCCAAAGCGTTTACTTGTGGTGCGATGTAAAGATTTTGCTTTTTCATTGTTTGTTAAATTATGTGTTGAGTTTGTTATAATTTTATGCATAACCACCACCTTCGGCGGATGTGTAGCAAATTAATTTAAGTTTGCGAAATTAAGCATTTTACGACCGCCCGTACCTATATAAAAAGAGAATCGACCGCCGGCGGTGTGTTTATCACTGCGAGCGGTCGATTTTCGACCTTGAACGGTTATATTTTCATTACTGCTTCTGTTGCAGCAGTTCGGCGGCCTTTCTACGGGCCTCGTCTATAAGTCTCTGCGACTGCTTCTCCGCCTCCTGCACAAGTTTCTTGCCTGCCACCTGCGCCGCCGCCTTGGCTATCGGGTTGGAGCTCTTCGCCACGAGTTTGTCGCTCTCGGCCTGCGCCGCCGCCACGAGCTTGGCTCCCGCCTTCTCTGCCTCGGCAATCAGTGCATCGGCCTGCTTCTGCAACTCCTCGCCGACACTCTGCTTCGTGATGCCGGCATTCGCAAGGGCCGCCTCGACGGTCTTGGCAGCATCGAGCGTCACCTTCGGAGAGGTAAACGTGCCGCCTATCTTACCCGCAAGGGTCAGGTTGTTCGGCAGAGCAACCTCCACGTTATAATCTATGCGGCTATCCAGCCCAGTGAGTCCCGAGAGGGTCAGCTTCGTCTTGCCCACCTTCACGTCGAAAGGCTTGGTCACGACGTTGCCGTCCACGATGGTAAAGCTGACAAGCGTAGGCTCCGAAGTCTGGAACTTGTCGAGCGTACCGCCGCCGACAACCTTCGCCAGAGCATCCACCGCCGCCACATTCGAGAGCGAGAAGTGTCCCGAGCGAATCTGGCCCTTGCCGTTGATGCTGCCGAGCACGGGCGACATCTGCTCGTCGAGGCGCATATTTGCCACGAGCGACATCGTATATGTGCCCTCAATCTTCTCGAACACGGGGGCTATGCTCTGCATCATCTCCAACTGTTCGAAGGTGCGCTTGAAGGATGCCTCCGAGAACTTCGCATCCAGAGCCACCGCCGGTGAGGTCACATCCTCCGTGGAGTATGATGCCGAGGCGGTTGCCGTACCGTCAAACAGGCGCATCGTAAGGTTGTCGAGGCTCAAACAACCGCCACGCATAGAGATTGCCCCCCTGAGGTTCTCAATGACCATCTTCTCGAAGAGCACCTTGTCGAATCGGCTGTTGAGCAGCAGCGAGAGGTTCTTCGGCACCTCGATAACCGATGCCGGAGCCTCGGAGGCCTGCTCCGCCTCCGTATCCTCGGACTTCGGCTCGGCACCCTGCTCTGCGGCAGGCTCCTCCTCGTCCGTAAGGCCCGCCATAAGGGCGTTGGCATCTATGAGTGACGAGCGCACGTTGAGCGTGCCCGACAGCGTATCATCACGCAGTAGCCATCCCCAATAGTTTGAGAGTAAGCCATTTGCAGAGAGATCACTCTCCCCAATCTTCACATCGAGGCTCTCCAATGCCAACCGACTTGGGTTTACCGTAGCAACGGCACGCTCGATAGCAATAGGTGGCAGTGAGCCGTAGTTCACGTTCATACCCTCCACGCCGAGACGGCCCGCCGTCTGAATCTTATCGTAGGCCCCCTTGTCTATGTGCGACATACGGCCCGAGGCACTCATATCGGCAGAGATGATACCCGCAAGCGAGATATCCTCCAAAGGATAGACCTCCTTGATGCTACCGAGGTCGAGGCGGCCATCCACCGAGGCGGCAAAGGCGAGGTCGCTCATAGGTGTCGAGGCCTTCAACGTAGCACCAACGGTATTGCCGGCGAAGGCGGCACCAAAGCGTGAGATGTTGAGCGTCGTGGCATCGAGGTCGCCACCGGGGTTATGCAGTGCGAGTGCAAGCACGATATCCGACACGCTCTTTGGCAGGTCGGCATACTTGAACGAGCCGTCGGCAACATTCAGCGCAAGGTCGAAGGCCGGATAGTTGTCGCCCGAGAGGCGACCCTTGACCGCTCCCGTGAGCGACACGTTACCCGAGGCCGTCAGGTTCTCAAAATCCTTGGTATAGAATGCCGGCACGAGCGAGAGGATATCTCGGAAGTTGTTGTCCGAGCAGTCGAGCGTAATATCCGTAACGATATCCTCGCCCTCCATCTGCACCCATCCATTCAGTGCCGCCGTTACATTATTGACACCCAGACGCATCTGTTGCAGCGCATAACGCTCCGTCGCCAGATTGGCCGCCACGGCACCATCGAGCACCGCACGGATGCCCGAGGCGAGGGTCATATCGCCACTGCGGAGGGTGATGTCGGCAGCATCGGCAGAGAGTGCCAACGTCGTCTCGGCGGCAGAGAGGTCGCCCGAGAGCGAGAGGTTGAGCGGTGCCGTATGGAAGTGCAGGTTGCTCTGCTCGTCGGTATAGTATATCTTGGCATCACGGATTTTGAGGCTTCGGAGCGAGAGGCGCAGTGACGACTCCCCGTCAGCCTCCTCGGTGCTCTCCGGCTCGGCAGCACCCTCCTCGGCACCCTCCTCCGACGGCTTCATAATATCCCAGTTCACACTCCCGTCGGCAAGCACCCGACCATAGAGCTCCGGAGCGACAAGCCACACCTTGCCCACCTCGAAGCTCTCGCCGAAGATGGAGAATAAATCGACGGCGACCTCGACACGCTTGGCAGCCACAAGCCTCTCGCCCTCAAATGGTGCGATACCCGTGACGCTGAAATCGACGAGTTCGAGCGAGGCATTCGGGAAGTGGCGAAAGAGCGAGATGTCGAGCTTCTCGAAATCGACCTGCGCATTGAGCATAGCATTCGCCTCACGCTTGACAATGTCGCCAATCTTACCGCTGAGTGCCATCGGCACAACCAGCATCAGAGCCAGAATGACCAGGATGGTCACGCCCAGAATCTTAATACCTTTTTTCATAATATGCACTCTGTTTTTTGTTTTTCTCCTCGAAAGGTACGAATATTTTTCGGATAATCACGACCTCACCCTGCACTATTATCCACAAAAAAGATTATATTTGCATTACCGTAATTGCTAATTCTTATGAAGAGACTTTTTATTCTACTCGCAGCACTATGCTGCACAGCGGCACAGGCCGAAGCACAAAGTTGGCTCGATGCACTGAAAAAGGTTGCAACAGAGGCTGTTGATAAGGCTACCGACGGCAAGCTCACCGAGATTGCCATCCTCGGCACGTGGAACTACTCCGCCCCTGCCGTGCGCCTGTCGAGTGACAACACGCTCGCCGAGTTGGGCGGTGCGGCACTCTCCTCGACCGTGGGCGACAAGATGCGCTCCCTCGTAGAGAAGGTGGGCATCAAGGAGGGCTTCTGCTCAATAACCTTCAACAATGACAACACATTCACCATGCCGGTCAAGGGCAAGAGCATCAGCGGAACATACACCTACGATGCTGCGACACACGCCGTGACGCTCTCCATCGCAAAGCTCGGCGATGTGAAGGGGTATGCCTACGTCAGCGGCAGTGCCCTGCAACTCGTATTCTCCACCGAGAAGTTTTCGTCATTCATCATAAACCTCGGGTCGAGCATATCCGCCCTGCAAAGCGTCACAAACCTCGTGAAGCAGTATCAGGATATATGCCTCGGCTTTGAGTTCACAAAATAACGACAAGTATGGCATCAAAGATTTTTCTTCGCCGAGGCAAGGAGGAGTCGCTTGCACGTCGCCACCCGTGGATATTCTCGGGTGCCATCGAGCGTGTGGAGTGCAAGGCAGACTCTATCGCCGAGGGTGAGGTGGTGGAGGTATTCTCGTCACGAGGCGACTTCCTCGCCCGAGGACACTACCAGATAGGCTCTATCGCCGTGCGCATCCTCACCTTCGAGCAGCAGGAGCAGATAGATGCGCAGTGGTGGCAACGCAAGATTCAGAGCGCCCACGACGTGCGCCGCACGCTCTCGCTCACCGAGTGCGACTCGACCACCTGCTACCGCCTTGTTCACGGCGAGGGCGACTCCCTGCCGGGGTTGGTCATAGATATATACGGCTCCGTGGCGGTGGTGCAGTGCCACTCCGTGGGAATGTATCGCTCACGTGCCGAAATTGCCGAGGCTCTCAGGGCCACCTTCGGCGAGAAGCTCACCGCAATATATGACAAGAGTGCAGCTACCGTGCCCTTCAAGGCTAACCTCAACGCTGTGGATGGCTACCTGTACGGCTCCGCCGAGAAGGACAACGTGGTGTTGGAGAATGGCCATAAGTTCCTCGTGAATTGGGAGGAGGGGCAGAAGACGGGCTTCTTCATCGACCAGCGATTCAACCGAGAGCTCGTCAAGCGATACGCCGCAGGGCGCACCGTGCTCAACACCTTCTGCTACACGGGCGGCTTCTCGGTATATGCTCTGGCGGGAGGTGCTACGCAGGTATGCTCGATAGATGCCTCGGAGAGGGCCGTGCGCCTTGCCGATGCAAACGTAGCCCTCAACTTTGGCGAGGGGGCTCCACACACCTCCATTGCGTGCGATGCGGTGGAGTATCTGAAAGATATTGGCGACAAGTACGATATGATTATCCTCGACCCACCGGCATTTGCCAAGCACCACAAGGTGTTGGGCAACGCTATGCAGGGCTACAAGCGGCTCAATGCCCGTGCGCTGTCACAAATCAAGAGCGGAGGCATCCTCTTCACCTTCTCCTGCTCGCAGGCGGTCTCGAAGGAGCTGTTCCGCACGACGGTATTCACGGCGGCGGCGATTGCCGGTCGCAAGGTGCGCATCCTGCATCAACTCACACAGCCGACCGACCACCCTATCAACATCTACCACCCCGAGGGTGAGTATTTGAAGGGGTTGGTGCTGTATGTTGAGTAAAGGTTACGGATTCTTACAACATTATCGCAGACTGTCTGCGTTACCCTTAATAACCCTTAATACCCATTAACAACC
This sequence comes from Alistipes sp., assembly GCA_017483225.1. GTDB lineage: Bacteria > Bacteroidota > Bacteroidia > Bacteroidales > Rikenellaceae > Alistipes. Next base: position 50,636 of record JAFULF010000020.1, on the reverse strand, counting down.
TTTAATGGTATTGCGGCGCAACAAAAACCTCGCTACGATAGCGAGGTTTTTTATTGCTACTTGAATGGTGAGTCCGGCTCTCTGGACATCACCAGATAAAACATCTTATCCAAAAAGGCCGGAGCGAACTTCTTGACGAAGTGTGTAGCACGGCCCTCAATCTCCATCAGGCATAGGCGCTTACGCTTGGCTATGCCACGTGCCACGATGCGTGCAACCTCCTCGGCAGTCATCATCTTACCCTCCTCACGAGGTGTGCTACCCTGCTGCGAGCCATCGGCAACCAGAGCCGAGAAGCGCACATTCGAGGCGGTAAAGCCCGGGCAGGCAACCATCACGTGCAGTCCCTTCTTCAAGTTCTCGATGCGCACCGTCTCCAAGAATCCCGTCATCGCATACTTCGAGGCCGAGTAGCCAGTGCGACCCGGCAGGCCGTGCAGACCCGCCACAGAGGAGATACCCACCAGCGAGCCCTTCGAGGCTTGCAGGTATGGCAGAGCGTACTTGCTGCAATAGACCGTACCCCAGAAGTTTACATCCATCAGGCGGTGCAGAACGCTCAAATCCACATCGTCGAAGATGGCACGCATAGAGATTCCTGCGTTACAGATAAGCACATCAATACCTCCGAAGGCCTCCACTGCCGTATCAATCAGTCGCTTGCAATCCTCCGCCTTCGTCACGTCGGTAGCGCAGTATGCAGCCTCGCCACCCTCGCTCTTAATCTGCTCGGCGAGCGTTTTGAGTTTCTCCTCGCTGCGGGCTCCAAGCACCACACGAGCCCCCATCGAGGCGTAGAGTTTCGCCATAGCCTCACCAATACCCGACGAGGCTCCGGTGATTACCACCGTCTTATTCTTCAATGCGTTTTTCATACTATATAGTTAAATTTCTACTTTCAATCCATCGTAGGCAAACCACACGCCATCGGGCAGTCGTCCCTGCGCCTCATCGTGCAGACCTACATCGTGCGACATATGGGTAAGGTAGGCCCTCTCGGGCTTCACCTCCCGAATCAGCGAGAGCGCCTCCTCGACCGAGAAGTGCGAGTCGTGAGGCTCAAAGCGCAGCGCATTGACAACCAGCACACGCACACCCCGCAACTTATCCACCTCCGTAGCCTCTATCTCCTTGAAGTCGGTCAGGTAGGCCACATCGCCCAGACGATAGCCCGTGACAGAGAAGTGCGAGTGACGACCGCTGATAGGGGTTATCTCCACCCCATCGACCTCAAATGGGCAGTGCGGGTCAAACTCGTGCAGCCTAATCTCGGGCACACCACGGTAGCGATTCTCGAAGAAGGCGTAGTCGTAATCCTTGCGCACACACTCCGCCGTGTCGTGCGTAGCGTATATATTCACGGTGTGGATGGTCGGATAATCGACAAAGTTGAGTGCACGCACATCGTCGATGCCTCCCGTATGGTCTTTATGCTTGTGTGTCAGCAGTATAGCCGTAATGTGACTCACATCCTCACGCAACAGCTGCCGGCGGAAGTCGGGCCCTGCGTCAATCACAAAGCGGGCCTCTCCGACCTCGACCATTGCCGAGGTGCGCAGTCGGTGGTCACGCTCATCCGTCGAGCGGCAGACATCACAACGGCAACCGATAACGGGCACCCCTTGCGAAGTTCCCGTACCCAAGAAAGTCAATATCGCACGCTTTGGCATACTCTTACAAGTAACAAATATCCGTTTGGATGCTTTTTTTAATCCAAACCATATCACAAAGATACTATTTTTTGGAGATTTCGTATTAAAGTCTTACTTTTGTGGCACAATTTTTTTTACAAAACAATTATGGCTTACAAAATTTCAGATTCGTGCGTTGCTTGTGGTACTTGCATCGACGAGTGTCCTGTCGAGGCGATTTCGGCAGGTGACATCTATGTTATCGACCCTGACAAGTGCATCGAGTGCGGTGCGTGCGCAGGTGTTTGTCCTTCTGAGGCTATCTCGTTGTAGTAGTCCCTGCCTATAAGGATATTGAGGTTGTTTGGCTTGCGGGCCGAGCAACCTTTTCTATTTCTGCACACTCTGCTTCTGCTCTGCATCACACCCACCCCCGCCCCCACAAGTAGGGGCATCGCTTTTGCAGTTTCGGAAATTATTACTACATTTACATTGAGTTTAACCCCTAAAAGCAGAAGATATGAGAACAATCATCAGGCGTATCGCCACGACGTTGGCGATTCTATTTACCGCATCCTCGGTGGTTGCTATGGCACAACCCGTTATGAATATGCCTACATTCAGGGGCGACGATTTGCAGGGTTTTAGCGAGTGGGCATCCTTCAAAGCCAAGTATCCCAAGGAGTTACGCAAGAGCGTAAAGGGCAAGAGCCAAATCAAGTTTACGGTGATGGCAGATGGCTCGGTGGCCGATGTGGAGGTGATATCAACACCCCACGAGGCGTATGGCGCAGAGTTGAAGCGTGTCATCGAGAGCTCTCCCGCATGGCGACCTGCCAAGCAGAATGGCAAGGCAGTAAATGTCGCTATGGTGGTGGAAATTCAGCACGAGTAGGTCGGGCCGAGCAACATAGCCACCAAACAAGAGAGGCATCCGCCATAGGCAGATACCTCTCTCTTATTTGATAACCTCTCGGTTAGATTATGCCTCCAAAGCGAAACGCTTGTAAGCCACAACGGTAGCCTCCTTGTCGGCACGAGCGAGCATCTCACGGATAGACTCCTTCTCGCCAACAACAGCCTGGTTGAGCAGCGTGTTCTCCTCGAAGAACTTACGCAACTTACCCTCGGCAATCTTCTCCAAGATAGCCTCCGGCTTGTTTGCATTCTTTGGATCTTGCTTCATCTGCTCCAAAGCGATAGCCTTCTCCTTCTCAACAACCTCTGCTGGGCAATCCTCAACATCAATTGAGAGTGGAGCCATTGCAGTTGCCTGCATAGCAATCTTGTGAGCAACCTCTGCATCAACCTCCTTGTTGAAGCCGAGCAGTGTGCCGAGCTTCTTGTTGAAGTGAACGTATGCGTTGATGTAAGGAGCCTCTACACGTGCGTAGTAAGCCAACTCACACTTCTCGCCGGTCTGACCCGATTTCTCGGTTACAATCTCCTCAACGGTGTGACCCTCGCCATTCTTCACTGCGAGCAAAGTTGCAAGGTCTGCTGCATCGGCAGCAACTGCCAAGTCGAGAATCTCGTTAGCCGAAGCCGAGAAGTCGCCGTTCTGTGCCACGAAGTCAGTCTCGCAAGCAAGGCAGAGGATGTAGCCCTTGCCACCAATAATCTTGGTAACAACAACGCCCTCGCTTGCAGAGCGGTCTGCACGCTTGGCAACTACCAACTTACCCTTCTCACGGATAATGTCCTGCGCACGGGAGAAATCTCCCTCAGCCTCGATGAGAGCCTTCTTGCAATCCATCATACCGGCACCGGTCATCTTACGCAGCTTCATTACATCTGCTGCCTTAATCTCTATTGCCATAATTGTAATAGTCTGTTTTTGATTGTTAATAATTACTCGGCCTTTGCCTCCTCGGTTGCAGCAACAACCTCGGCAACAGCAGCCTCCTGTGCATCTACCGTAGCCTTAACGCTCTTCTTGATGCGTGGCTTCGACTCCTTCTTTACAGGAGCCTCGGTATTTGCCTCGGCCTCCAAAGCCTCTTTCTCCTTCTCGAGTTTGCGCTCCTCTGTGCCCTCTGCGATAGCAGCACATACGGTGTCAAGGATGGTAGCGATTGACTTTGTAGCATCGTCATTTGCAGGGATAACGTAATCAATGTCGGTTGGATCACAACAAGTATCTACCATTGCAAATACAGGGATGTTCAAACGCTTTGCCTCCTTAACAGCGTTCTGCTCCTTCTGAACGTCGATAACGAACAACGCAGCAGGAAGACGTGTAAGGTCTGCAATAGAACCGAGGTTCTTCTCCAACTTCGCACGCTGGCGAGAGAGTTGGAGCTTCTCACGCTTGGAGAAATTGTCGAACAGACCGTCGGCAGTCATCTTGTCGATAGACGCCATCTTCTTTACGGCCTTTCGTATTGTAGGGAAGTTTGTCAGCATACCGCCTGCCCAACGCTCTGTTACGTATGGCATACCTACTGCCGACACCTTTTCGGCAACAATTTCCTTTGCTTGTTTCTTGGTTGCAACGAACAACACACGGCGACCGCTCTTGGCAATCTGTTTGAGTGCTGCTGCTGCCTCATCCAACTTTACAACGGTCTTGTAAAGGTCGATGATATGGATGCCATTCTTCTCCATAAAGATATATGGAGCCATTTTAGGGTTCCACTTGCGCTTCAAGTGACCGAAATGAACGCCGGCTTCCAACAATGTATTAAAATCTGTACGAGACATTTTTGTTTTCGTTTTTTTGTTAAATTTTAATTCTCTTTTCTTCAACTCCCACAGTAGCAATCCGAGATTGGTCCGAGGAGTTTTCCGCAACAGGGCAATCGGTATGTAGCACCTCTATTATATATATAAATAGGTAGTCGTGCCGATTTGTAACCCTTGTTGTGCTTTGCCGAATAGTTGGTTGCGGTAAGGTTTAACGCTTACTGAACTGGAACTTACGACGTGCACCAGGCTGTCCAGGCTTCTTACGCTCAACCTCACGGGAATCACGAGTAAGGAAACCGTTCTTCTTCAAAACGGCACGATACTCTGGGTTAATCTCGCACAATGCACGAGCGATACCCATACGTGCAGCCTCAGCCTGGCCCTTGATACCGCCACCTACGAGGTTTACTACTACATCGTAGCTCTCGGTAGTCTCGGTTACGAGCAACGGCTGCTTTACCTCATACTGAAGAATGTTCAGTGGGAAGTAAACTGCAAGCTCCTTCTGGTTGATTGTAATGTTACCTGTTCCCGGCTTCACGAATACTCGAGCCACAGCTGCCTTACGGCGACCAACGGTGTTTACAACTTCCATAATGTTTACTTAATCTCGTTTAACTTAATTGACTTCGGGTTCTGTGCAACGTGCGGATGCTCTGCACCTGCATAAACCTTCAAATTCTTGATAATAGCATCGCCAAGACGGTTCTTTGGAAGCATTCCACGAACTGCCTCTTCGATTACTGCAGTAGGCTTACGGTTCAAGAGGTCAGCAGGAGTAGCAAAACGCTGACCACCAGGATAACCCGTGTGGCGTACATAGACCTTGTCGGTCAACTTCTTACCTGTGAGCTTTACCTTCTCCGCATTAACTACGATAACATAGTCACCGCAATCAACGTGTGGGGTATAGCTCGGCTTGTTCTTACCGCACAGAATCTTTGCAATCTGTGAGGCTAAACGTCCCAATACCTCGTTTGTTGCATCTATGACAACCCACTCCTTGTTGACAGTAGCTGCATTAGCCGAGATAGTTTTGTAGCTTAATGAATCCACTTTTTTTACGTTTAATACTTGTTAATAAATAATTTGTAATCCAACCTCGCACTTTGCGAGTGCGCAAAGGTACGAATAATTTTCCGAAAAATCCAATCTTTTTCGGGGCAAAATTAAAATTCTTTCAAATATAGGGGATGGAGGCGGACGAAGGTCGTTACTTTTGCCAGAAATCCAGTATCCGCTGCGGCTCATCGCACCCGACAACTACCCTGCCGTGGGTGGTTGTCTCGATAAGGAAGAGGTTGCGCATCGAGGTTGTGTAGAGGGAGAAACGCCCTATCGAGCGGGCCCAATAGGTGCCCGTATAGCCGAAGAGGCCGCCATTGCCCATCAGTCGGATGGTTCCACGGCACTCCTGTGGCGAGAGCTGCCGCACGGATACAATCTCCTCTCGGCGCAGTACCACGCTGTTGTAGCGGCGCACGACGACGATACGCCCATCGCCAACCTCCAAGCATTGAGGGGCATAGCCCTCGCAGCCAATGAGCACGGCGACAAGAACCACGACCAGCGGAATCAGCGTCAGCAGCTCCTCGCTGCCGTGGTGGTTGAGCATACCGTATATGATGTAGAGAAGGGTGGCGGCAACGCCCACAAAGAGGCTCGATGTGACAATCCACACGGTTCGGCTCCACTTATACGGGATTGTATATACAGGTTGTCGCTCCATACTCATAACACATTAACAAACAACAAATTAGAACTGCATCTTCACACCCACGGTAAAGTTTGCACCATACTCTCGGTAGAAGACCCAGCGGTAGATATTCATATTGGCGAGGTTATGCCCCTCGGCAAAGAGCGTGCACTTATCCGAGATATGCCAATCGAGGTTTACGCCCACATCGACCGTCGCCGGCACACGCACCCCCGAGTTGATATCCACGATGGTATTGAAGGTCTCGCCGGGGCGATAGGTGGTGATTGCGGTCCAGCGGGATGCACCGACAACGTCGGCACTTGCGCCGATGGAGAACTTGCGGTGGGTATATTTCAAAGCGACCCTCGCCTCGATGGACGGCAGGGCGTTCTCGACGGTGGCAAATGTGGTGTAAATCATACCCTTGACCTGCGCCTCGATAAGCAGCGCCGACACCGGCTTATACTCCACGGCTCCATTCACGGAGAAGATATTTCGGCGGGCGACCTCCGCACCGAAGAATGCCCGATTAACGTTATACCAATAGAGCGAGTTCTCGATGAATGCCATATTGGCATAGAGACGGTATGCGAGCTTGCTGTTGCGGGTATGGCCCGACACACCGAAGCGCACGTTGTACTGCGTCGTATTGGGCAGTGCCTCCTGCGGGTTCATCATCGGCATACCTTCATAGCCGAGCATCGCCACGTATGGGTTGCGGCGCTGCAACTCCTGATAGGAGTTATTGAGCAGGCGGCCATCTACCTCCAAGTAAGGCACGAAGCCTCCGTTGTCACGAATATTGACGCCGACGTAGAGGTATGGCAGCACGTGGTGGCGGGTTTTAAGCCCAGCAACGCCGTCATAGAGGTAGGTAGCACCCACCTTCAAGTTGAGCAGGCGGTCGGACTTATAGCCATAGAGGAGCGATGCCGAGAGGATGTTGTTGCGGTAGTGTTTCAGGTCACGCAATCCGTAGTAGCCCTCGTAGGCGGCACCAACGGAGAAGTTGCTGCGCCCTCCGAGGTTGCGGGCTATGCGCACCCCCGCATTGGCCGAAATCTGGCTGAACCTATCGGTGGTAATAGGCGTTACACCCCCCTCATAGCGCAGCATATCCGACTTGTCGTGGTAGAAGTCGAAGCCGGCCGTAATCTCAAAGTTGAGGCGTGAGAGGTCGGCAAACGAGTCGCCAAACGACGCCTTGAAGGCGACATTCTCATAATCGACATCCCGAGGGTCGTAGTCGTTGCTGCGGGCATACGGGTAGCGGTCGTACATATCCGACTGGTAGTAAACGTCGCCGGCGAGCGTATAGCGACCGAAGTATCGCCCTGCCGCCACACCTGCACGGGTCTGCATACTCTGCGAGCGGTTGTTGTAGGTGGCTCCGAAGCCCGGGTCATAGACCTTTATCTTGGAGAACTGCCCGATATGGTTGGCGTATGCCGTGGCGTAGCCGACATCCGCACGATGGGTCGTGGCGTAGAAGTCCGCAACACTATTTATCGGGTAGCCGGCACCAAGTTTCAGGTAGAACGGGTAGTGCTTTTGGTACTCCCAATAGGTCACCGCCGCAGGACGGAATCGGTGGGTATTGAGGGTCGAAGTGAAGGAGCTCGGCGTGATGGTATAGTCAATCTCCGGACGCAACTTCACCGTATCGACCATATTGGGCGTGATGCTCCTCTTCTGTGCACGGGCCACCTTCGGTGCGAAGTCACGCACCACCTCCACCTCCTTGGCGACCTGCGCCGAGGCGTTCAGCCCGACAAGCAGGCCGACAACTACAAGAACTATATCTATAAATCTCTTCATCTCGTTGATTCTCTGCCTAATAAACACTCTATCTATTCAGCGCATCGAGGCGTTGCTGTGCCTCGGCAACCACGCCGTCATCCGCCGGCATATAGCCGTCGATAATACTCTGGTAGGTAGCCCTCGCCTGGAAGTCATCACCCTTCTCGGCATATATGGTTCCGAGCAGGATGAAGGCCTTGCCCAGCCAATATGCGTGAGGGGTCTTGCTGTCGGAGAATGCGTATATCTGCTCCTCTGCCGTGGTGACATCGCCCTTCTCGTAGTGCGAGAGGATGACCTTATATGCCGACTCGGCACCTATGCTGTCCGACACCGTGCCTCGCAGGCACTCGTATATGGAGAGCGCACCCGCCTTGTCATTCTGACGCTCCAACACTCCCGCCTTGGCAAACTGCGAGCGACGACGCACCGGCTCCGCAACATCCTGCAACAGAGCGATATCCTCCGCCATAGCGAGCACTCCGTCATCGTAGCCGTCGGCAAGCGTAGCATCCACATACTGCGTCGCCATACGCTCCCTTGTCGCCCCATCCTCCGCCAGGTCGTACAACCTGCGCCACGCCTTTGCCGACTCGGCGTGCATATTATTGTCACGGGTCACCTCCGCCAACTTCTCCAATACCGGTCGGGTGTAGCTGTTGGTCGGACGGTCGGCAAGCAACTTCATTCGCTCCACGGCACGGTCGAGCGAGTCGCATTTGAGGTAACTATCACTCAAACAGAAGAGTGCATCGTTGAGATAGTATCCCTTCGGGAACTCCTTGATATACTGCTCCAACTTCGGCAGGGCCTCCTGATTGCGGCCTGCCAGATAGATATTCTGCGCCGAGCGGAAGGAGAGCGAGTCACGGGTCATAACGCTCAAATCGCACTCTACGCCTGCTCGCTCCGCATAGGCGAAGTAGGAGGCGACATCTCCCTTGGCGACGTATATCTCACGCACGCTCTGCATAGCATCCTTCGAGGCCTTCGACTGCGGGTCGGCGGTGATGACCGTGTCGTAGCACTTCAACGACCGCTCCTTATCCCCCAGATTGAGGTATATGAGTCCCATATCGAGCATCGCAGGAATGTAGTACGGCGAGGCAGGGTGTGCCGCCGTGAATGTTTCGAGCACCTTCGCACCCTCGGCGTAACGTTCCAACCCCACGTATGTACGACCCAACTCGTAGGAGGCATCGTCCACAAAGTCGCCATCGCCACGCTTGATAATCTCCCGCAGGGCGGAAATCTTCGGCGAGGACTTGCCCTGCAAGCCCAGCGATATAGCCCTCTGGAAGCGGGCGTAGTGCTGCTCCGAGGTGTTGAGCGACACCGCCCCCTCGTAGTTCTTCACGGCACCGCCATAATCCTTTTGCAGGTAGAGAACATCGCCCAGACGGTTGAAGGCATCGGCACGATAGCCATCCCGCTCCTTATAGAGCCACAGGAAGCCCTCGAAGGAGGTGCGGGCCTTCGATATATCCTCCACGGCAAGGTGCGAGTAGCCGAGGTTGTAGAGGGCCATTCGGTACTCCTGCTCGGTGCGTGGTGCACGCTTGACGTAGTAGTTATACTGCGATATCGCCTCGGCGTAGTCGCCCTGCTTATAGGCTATCTCTCCGAGCCAGAAGGCTCCCAAGGCCTTATATTTAGGGCTCACACCCACCTGCTGTGACTCCTGCAACGACTCCTTCGCCTTCACCATATCGCCGGCCGAGAAGGCCTCCAACCCCTTGAAGTAGGTTATCTTCTGCAACGCCGTCTTGATGTTACCATCCGGAGAGGGGAAGTTGCGTATCGCCGTGTATGCAGCGTCGTAATCGTGCGAGTTGAAGTAGGCGGCAATGAGCAGCTCTCTCGCCTCCGCCGTGCGTGGCGAGGTAGGATAGCGTGTGACGTAGCGGGTTAGCACGTTTATCGACTCGTTGAAGGTTCCGCCACCCATCTCAAAGAGCAGCTTGCCGTAGTTGAAGAGCGCATCCTCGGCGATGTCGTTGGTGTAGATGTCGGCCGAGGCCATCGCAAACGAGTATATCGCCATACGCTTGTTGCCCTGCTTCAAGTAGCAGTCGGCAAGGTGGTACGAGGCATTCTGCCCCAACTCGTCGCCCAGCGTGCAGACCTTCTTGAAGGCCTCCGTGGCTGTGGCGTAGTCCGCCGTGCGGTAGGCAGAGTAGCCGAGGATATACTCCTCGTCACGCTCCATCTCGCCACCCCCGATTTTGTACATCGTGATATACTGCAACGCCTTCGAGTACCCCTCCAAGCGGTACCACGACTCGGAGGCTATGCGCATAAGTTCCAGCCGCTCTGCCTCGGTCGAGGTACGTATCAAAGCATCGCACTCACGCACCACGTAGCGGTAATTGCCTCGTGAGAACTCTATCTGCAACAAATAGTACGGGATGACCTTCGAGTAGGCATCACTCTTGGAGAGGGAGGCAAAGCCCTCGTAGGCCTTATCGTAGTTGCCCTGATGATACTGTATGTAGGATTTGTAATATACGGCGTGGTCGTAGTAGTCGCTGCGAGGCTTGATGCGGTCAAAGTACTCGTAGGCCTTATCCAGACGCTCCGAGAGAAACTCGATGTAGCCCATACGTATATCGTAACGCTCCTGCGACTTACCATCGAGAGTGCGATACGGCACCTGCTCAAACTCCTTGCGGGCCTTATCGAAGTCCTCCTGTTCGCAGTAGTAGAGGGCGAGTTGGAAGTGTATGTCGGCCGCATATACCGACCACGGATAGCGGCGCAGGAAGTCGAGCATACGCTGCTCGGCGGCATTGTCGTCGAGGTGCACGGCGCAGAGCGTCAGTCCGTACTCCACCCGCTGATGCGCCTCCACATCCTCCTGCGGAACGCTCTCCCGCAGGCGCAGATAGTCGTGGCGGGCATCGCTCCAACGTCGGTGAGCAAGCAGGGACTCCGCCCTATCGAGGAGCACCTTCTGCGAAGTTATGGTCATAGCCTCAACGCACGGGGCTGTCGCCACCACGAGGGCTATCGCTATAATAAATCGTCTAAACATAGGTTCCAATGCGCTATTATATAGCGCAAAGTTAATCTTTTTATTCGGAATTTCGCCACTTTTCCCCCCTATATATTGCATCACGGCGCAATTATTGCTCACAAGCGGGTATAAACCAACCAAAATAGTACCATTATGAAGCAAAAAGTTACTCTCTGCCTGACCAAGGATGGCACCTTCACCCTCACCGCCGACCGCAACATCAACGACCTAAATCCAAAGGAGTTGCTCCTCTGCTCGGCTGCCGAGTGCGCAGGTCTGACCCTCTACGGCATCCTGCAAAAGGAGCATATCCGCCCGCTGAAATTGGAGATTACGGTGGCGGGCGAACTCAACACCGATACGGTTATGGGTCGCAGCGTCTTCACCTCGTTCCACGTCGGCTACAACGTCGAGTGCCGAGCTATCAGCGAGCAGGCAAAGATAGGCCGAGCCATCAACCTCGCAACGGAGAAGTATTGCGGCCTGATTCAGATGCTGCGCCAGATAGCACCACTCTCGCACGAGGTGTCGATAATGTCGGTCGAGACCGTCGAGGCATAACGGAGAGCAAGTGATGTGATTTTTTTGGAGGGGGGGGGTGTTGCACCCTCCTGCACAACAAGTAAGGAGTTTAGTGAGTTTAAGGAATTTAGAGAGATTAAAGAGTCATTCCCTAAATTCCCTAAATTCCCTAAATTCCCTAAATTCCCTAAATTCCCTAATCTCCCTAAATTACCTTTACCTTTGCAGGTCGCTTCGCTCCGAATCCGAAGAGTACCGAAAGGAGTCGTTTTCCCCTACCCACGCCACACCATTTTTCTGATTTTTAGGAGGAAAATACAACGCCGTCGAGTATGGTTTGGTGGGAGCATACTCATTGTATGTGACCATCAAACCACACGCAGACAAAGGAAGTAGTTTCCCCTAAAAATCGGAAAAACGTAGGTTGTGCTTACGAATTATAACACCATCCCGCAAAAGCACAACACCCTCGCTGGCACGAAGCATTGTGCGCATAGTCTTGGAGTCCATATTGTAGCAACGCACGAGGGTACCATCCGAGAAGGTATGGTATGCGGGCGAGGCGAGATACTCGGGCGTAAGGCACACTACGGCAGAGCCTTCGCTCTCCGCCTGACGGGCGAGGCCGCTAATACGCTGTTCGCACGAAGGGGTGACATCATCGAAGTTCTGCACACAGAGCAGGTAGAGGTTGCCACGTATGGCGAGGAGGCTGTCGGTGACATCCCTGCCGCCATCGCTCACGTGGAACTCCAAAATCATCGGCTCCACGCCATCGGCACTCTCCTCGACACGTGTCTCGACCCACTCCCAGCGCTTGTCGTTACGCCACGCCTTATCTTTGAGCGAGAACTCTCGCAGCTTGCCGTTGCGGGTATTGCGATAGACGAGCACCACCTCGTCGGTAGCCTGTCGCTCCCGTGCCCGTGCCATCTTCTCGGCGATATTTACCCCCTTCTTATATGGGAGGAGGTCTATCGGCGGGAGGTTAAGGTAGCTATATGTACCCACGCTCATAGCCATCGTGAAGAAGAAGACGGTAAGGGCCATCTCCAACTTCGAGAAGGAGAAGATGCGGTCGGGACGATATCGCCACCAGAAGCAGATGACCATAGGCAGCAACACAAGGTTCTTGATGAAGGTTTGCAGAGGCGTGAGTTTCAGCACCTCGCCGAAGCATCCGCAATCCTCCACGGGGATAAATGTTGCGCTGAGGAAGGTGAGGATGGTGAAGAAGGTCATCGAGCAGAGTGCGAAGATGGAGATGAGGCGTATGCGCACCTTGAATAGGAGCATACAGCCCATCATCAACTCGGCACCACAGAGCCAGATGGAGAATATCATCACCAGTGGCTTCAACTCCTCCAAGCCATAGGTTACCAGATAGTTATTGATATTTATGGCGGTACCCCACGGGTCTATCGCCTTGAAGAATCCGGAGAATATAAAGGTCACGGCGAAGCACACCCTGCACACGTGCGAGAGGATGCGATACCAGCGTCTGTTCCGTAACGATGCTCCCATAGCCTACAAGGTTTTAAGCAGTGGTGCGATGCTCTGCTCTATCTTTGCGAAGATGCCCTCCGGAGTATCCATACCCCCCTCGGCATTGTTGCAGTCGATGACTTTCAGCGTCGTATCGCTCCGGGCCGCCTCCAAATAGACACGGCGCACCATCTGTTGCAGGTCGAGCGATGCCTCGTGGATGTCGGTGCCACCATTCAGGTAGTTGCGGTCGTCGCCCGTGCGCTGCGTGGTGAGCGACTTGGCCGTGAAGGCAAACGGCACATCCAAAAAGAGCGACACATCGGGGCGAGGGATGGCGAAGTGGTCGTACTCGGTACGCAGAATCCACTCTTTGAGTTGCTCACGCCCCTCCTCGGTAGGCATCTTGGCACACTGGTAGCCGATATTCGAATAGACGTATCTATCGACGATAACCACCTTGCCCTCCGCCTCCCAGCGGCGTATCTGCGCTGCCATATCGGCTCTATCACCCGCAAAGAGCAGTGCCACGATATATGGGTCCACCTGCTCCACGCTGCCCAGCTCGCCACGCAGGTAGCGGGCGATAAGTTCTCCATAGACAGGTGCATCGAAGCGTGGGAAGTGCACATACTCACTCTCTATGCCTCGTGCGGCAAACAGCTCTCGCAATTTACGGATTTGGGTCGATTTACCGGCTCCGTCAAGCCCTTCAAGTACAATAAACATATAAGTTTGGTCTCTTATTTTCTTAACATTCTCACGGCACGTGCCACGCCGTCGGCCAGCGCATCGGCCTCTGCCAACGTATTATAGAGAGCGAAGGAGGCTCGGCACATACCACTCACACCGAAGCGGTGCATCGTAGGCTCGGCGCAGTGGTGTCCCGTGCGTATCGCAATGCCCATCTTGTCGAGTATCATACCCACGTCGTAGTGTCCGCACCCCTCAACCGTGAAGGATATGATGGGGGCCTTATCGGGTGTGATTCCATATATTCGCAGCCCCTCAATCTCCAACAGGCGGCGTGTGGCGTGGTCGAGCAGTGCCCGCTCGTGGTGTGCCACCTCCGCCGTCGGCAGGCTCTCGACGAAGGCTATCGCCTCACCAAGTCCCACGGCACCGACGAAGTTGGAGGTACCCGCCTCGAACTTCAACGGCAGCGGAGCGTATGTAGTTCGCTCAAACGACACCTTATCGACCATATCGCCGCCACCCATAAACGGAGGCATCTGCTCCAACAACTCACGGCGGCCATAGAGGACACCCACGCCCGTCGGGCCATAGAGTTTATGGGCAGAGAAGGCGTAGAAGTCGCATCCCAAGGCCTTCACATCCACCCCACCGTGCACCACGCCCTGACAGCCATCAACCATCACGACAGCCCCCACAGCGTGGGCAGCGTCGATAATAGGGCGTAAGTTCGGGCACGTTCCCAATGTGTTGGAGGCCTGCGTAACAGCCACCAGACGGGTTCGCTCGTCGAGCAGACTCGGCAGTAGTTCCATACGCAACGCTCCGTCGTCGGCCACGGGCAGCACCCTAATCTCTGCCCCCTGACGCTCGGCAGCCATCTGCCACGGAACGATATTCGAGTGGTGCTCAATCTCACTCACGAGGATATTATCCCCCTCACGCAGAAACCGCTCGCTCCACGCCCTCGCCACGAGGTTTATGGAGGCGGTAGCCCCTGCCGTGAAGATAATCTCCTCACGTGAGGCGGCACCCACGAAGGCACGCACACGCTCCCTCGCCTGCTCGTACAACTCGGTCATACGCTCCGAGAGGGTATGCACGCCACGATGGATATTGGCATTGGTGGTGCGGTGCAGGGCATCCACACACTCAATCACACGCAGCGGCTTCTGCGCCGTGGCTCCGCTATCCAGATAGACGAGCGGGCGACCATACAACTGCTGTGAGAGTATCGGGAACTGCTCACGTATCTTCTCCACCTCGAATGCCATAATCGTATCTTATATAGTCAAAAGTCGTTTGTCAATCTCCTCGGCCATCATCCGGCAGATGTGGGCGACATCACACGCCTGCGCCACCTCCTGCACGAAGCCCTCCAACAGCAGACGGCGGGCATCCGCCTCGCTCAGGCCACGCTGGCGCATATAGAATACCGCCTCCTCGTCGGCACGCCCCACCGTAGAGCCGTGCGAGCAACGCACGTCATCGGCATAAATCTCCAACTGCGGCAATGCCACGATATGCGAGCGGTCGAGCTCTATGTTGCGGTTCTGCTGCTCGGCATCCGTGCGTTGCGCATCCTTTGCCACATAGACCAGACCCCGAAACTCTCCCGTAGCCGTACCTGCCGCCACGCCCTTAATCATCGAACGGCTCTTACACTCTGCCACCTCGTGGCGCACGTTGAGCGACACCGAGCAGTGGTCGTTGCCCGTGGCGATATAGAGGCCGTCGAACTCACTCGCAGCCCTCTCCCCCAGCAGGCGCACATTGTACGAGAGGGTAGCATCGGAGAGCAGTGCCGTAGTGATGCGTGACTCGCTCTCTGCCCCCTGCTCCACATCCAGCGCAAGCACCCCTCTGCCGAGGCACAACAGCGCCACGGAGCACTTTGCCTGCGGGGCAAGGCGCAACGTCACCTTCGACGACACGGAGTCGGTGCAGAGCAGTGCCAGCGACACCCGCTCCGTGGTTGTCACCTCAACCACCGGCGACTTCGGATTAAGCACGAGCAACGGCTTCGAGAGGTCCGTGCCATCATCGACACGCACCCCCTCAAAGAGCTGAAACAGCCCCTGCTCGACAAGTTTTGTCACATCCATCGCTACTCCTTATAATCGTTAATGAGCCAATCGTAGCCCTCCTTTTCGAGTTTGAGTGCCAGCGACTTATCGCCCGAGTAGATGATTCGGCCCTTATAGAGCACGTGCACCACATCCGGCACGATATAGTCCAACAGACGCTGGTAGTGGGTGATGACCACCGTCGCATTCTGTGGCGTATGCAGGCGTGTCACACCCGTAGCCACGATGCGCAGAGCATCAATATCCAGACCCGAGTCGGTCTCGTCGAGTACCGCCAGCTTCGGGTCGAGCATCGCCATCTGGAATATCTCGTTCTTCTTCTTCTCGCCACCCGAGAAGCCCTCATTCACGGCACGTGAGGTCATCTTGGCATCCAACTCCACCACGGCACTCTTCTCACGCATCAGGCGCAAGAACTCCGCCGCCGTGAGTGGCTCCTTGCCCTCCGCCTTACGACGCTCATTGACCGCCAGCTTCATAAAGTTGGCCATCGTAACGCCGGGAATCTCCACCGGATACTGGAA
Organism: Alistipes sp.; assembly: GCA_017483225.1. Taxonomy (GTDB): domain Bacteria; phylum Bacteroidota; class Bacteroidia; order Bacteroidales; family Rikenellaceae; genus Alistipes. The sequence continues at coordinate 34,491 of JAFULF010000020.1, read as the reverse complement.
GCCGAGGAACATACCCTTGTGCGCACGCTCCTCAACCGACATCGAGAGCATATCCTCCCCCTCGAAGGTCACTGAGCCGGAGGTCACCGTAAACTTGTCGTTGCCCGCCAACACCGAGGCGAGAGTGCTCTTGCCGGAGCCGTTAGGGCCCATTATGGCGTGTACCTCGCCGGCCTTGACTTCAAGGTTTATGCCTCGAAGAATCTCCTTATCGCCCACCGAGGCGTGTAAATCTGTTACCTTTAACATATCTCTGTACTACTTTTATTCATTATCCCACGCTGCCCTCCAAGCTGAGCGAGAGCAACTTCTGCGCCTCCACGGCAAACTCCATAGGCAGCTTGGCAAGCACCTCACGTGCATAGCCGTTCACGATAAGTCCCACGGCATCCTCCGTCGAGACACCTCGCTGACGGCAGTAGAAGAGCTGCTCGTCAGAGATTTTCGACGTTGTAGCCTCGTGTTCGAGCATCGCACTGCGGTTGCGGCTGTCGATGTGCGGGAAGGTGTGCGCTCCGCACTTATCGCCAATGAGCAGCGAGTCGCACTGCGAGAAGTTGCGGGCATTCTCCGCCTTCGGGGCAATCTTCACAAGTCCTCGGTACGAGTTCTCGCTATGGCCCGCCGAGATACCCTTCGACACGATGCGGCTTCGGGTGTTGCGACCCAAGTGTATCATCTTCGTTCCGGTGTCGGCCTGCTGGTAGTTGTTGGTCATCGCCACCGAGTAGAACTCGCCCACCGAGTTATCGCCCGCAAGCACGCAGCTCGGGTACTTCCACGTGATGGCGGAGCCCGTCTCGACCTGTGTCCACGACAGGCGTGCGTTCTCGTGGCAGATGCCTCGCTTGGTCACGAAGTTATAGATTCCGCCCTTGCCATCCTTGTCGCCCGGATACCAATTCTGCACGGTCGAGTACTTAACCTCGGCATCCCGCTCCACGACAATCTCCACAACGGCGGCGTGCAGCTGATTCTCGTCACGTCGAGGTGCCGTACACCCCTCCAAGTAGCTCACATACGCCCCCTCGTCGGCCACAATCAGCGTGCGCTCGAACTGTCCCGTACCCTCGGCGTTGATGCGGAAGTAGGTGGACAACTCCATCGGGCAGCGTACCCCCTTGGGGATGTAGCAGAACGAGCCGTCCGAGAAGACGGCAGCATTGAGCGCAGCATAGAAGTTGTCGGCATACGAAACGACCGAGCCGAGGTACTTGCGCACCAAGTCGGGGTACTCTCGCACCGCCTCCGAGATGGAGCAGAAGATGATACCCTTCTCGGCGAGCGTCTCACGGAAGGTGGTCTTTACCGACACGGAGTCTATCACGGCATCCACAGCCACACCCGCCAGAGCCATCTGCTCTTCGAGCGGAATGCCGAGTTTATCGAAGGTGCGTTTGAGCTCGGGGTCAATCTCATCCACAGAGGAGAGCTTCTTGCGAGGCTTCGGCTCTGCATAGTAGATTATATCCTGGAAGTCAATCTCCGGGATTTGCAGGTGCGCCCACGTCGGCAGAGGCATCTTCTGCCAATGGCGGAAGGCCTTCAACCTCGACTCCAACATCCACTCCGGCTCTCCCTTCTTCTGCGATATGAGGCGGATGATGCCCTCGTTAAGCCCTTTGGGCAGGGTTTCCGTCTCGATATCGGAGGTAAAGCCGTATTCGTACTCGCTCGATTCGAGTTTTTTCAGTATATCTTCTTCTCGTTCTTTCATAAAACTGTTTGCACGCATATATGCAAATGTAGCGCAAAAATAGTAAAATTTTCGGAATTATGCCCTATTCATACCTATTTATATAAAAGAAGAGGTTATTCGGCAACCCGAACAACCTCGACATCTCTGATATATCAACACTCGTTAAAGATAACCCTCTTGCACAAGCAACTCCCTTACCCGTACCCAATCCACAAAAGGACGCTCACTCGTCGGTGAGGTTTTGAGCGGAATACCCAGACCGCAGTCGTCGATATAGAGTTGTGCATAAGGCTTGACCGAGGAGGTCCAAGACTTCTGCTCCGGGTTCTTGTTCACGCCATAGAGGGGAATACCGTTCTCCTTAAACCAAGCCACGGCATCCTTCTCCAACTTGCCACTACGCATCGTATAGAGTATGAGGCGATAGCCCGCATCGGCGAGTTCCCGCAACACCGGCACTGCCCCTATATCCTGACCGATATAGGGGTAGTCGTGTGTCACGCACGTACCGTCGAAATCCACGGCGATAATTGGTTCACTCGAAGCCATATCTCACGTTAATTTTTCTTGAACTTACGTACCCAGCGGCCAAAGCCCATCTTGCAGAGGATGCGCTGGAAGCGGGTATAAACGATTTCGCTGTCATCATCGTAGGTGTAGCCGTAGCGGTGGTTGCGCTCGCTGGCACCATTGAGCAGGATACACATATTTTTGAGCTTGTCCTGCTTGTAGAGGTTGTCGATATCCGGCAACTGACGGCGGTCGAGCAAGCCCTCACGAACGATGTAGAGGGTAAGGTCTGCCACACGGCTGGATATGATGGCATCGGCGATAACCAACGCAGGCACGGAGTCGATGACGATGAAGTCGTAGAGCTTGCGGCACTCGGCGAAGAGCTCGTCAAGACGGCTCGACATCAACTGCTCGGCAGGGTTTGGCGGCTGCAAGCCAGCGTAGATACAGTCGAAGTTCTCGTGCAGGTCGATGCGGGAGATGATATCGGCCACCTGCACACTCTTGTCGCTCATATAGCGAGAGATACCTACCGGATTGTTGCGCTGTCCCATATGCTTACTCATAGTACGACGGCGAAGGTCCAAATCGACGAGCAGCACCTTGTTGCCCGACATCGCCAACGTCATAGCGAGGTTGGTCGAGACGAAGGTCTTACCGGCGTGCTGGTTCGAGGAGGTTACGAGCAGCACCTGCGACTCACTACCCGCCGTATTCATAAAGGCCATATTGGCACGCACGATACGGAACGCCTCCGACACGTTGTCACGACCATTGGCACGCACCACAACACCACGAGCCGTGCGAGGGCCGTTGTACATCGGAATATCGCCCAGATAAGGTACATTCGTGAACTTCATAATATCGTGCTTGCTGCGCACCGTCGTATCGAGCAACTCTCGAAGGTAGAGAATCACAAAAGGCACGGCACAACCCAGCACCAACGCTATGAGCAGGATGAACGACTTACGAGGAGCGATAGGACGCTGCGGACCGAATGCCGAATCGACGATGCGGGCGGTATTCTCGGTGATTGCCAACGAGATAGCGTTCTCCTCACGCTTGTTGAGCAGGTAGAGGTACAACTCCTCCTTGATGCGCTGCTGACGAGCGATGGAGAGGTACTCCTGCTCCTGCAACGGCACACTGCTGATACGTGCATCGGTCTTGGACTGCTCACGACGCAGGTTTTTGAGTTGGATATCGAGGGTTGCGATATTGGACTCCAACGAGGCGAGAATAGCATTCTTCAACGCCGCACGGTCACGATCGAGCTGCTGAATCACAGGGTTGTTGAGCGAGCTGTTCTGCAAGAACTTCTCACGGCGCAGCAGCAACTCGTTGTAGTCGGCAATCTGCTTGGTGAGGGCACTCGACTGACCCGAGCCGAGGTCGGTAACCGGAATCAGGGCGTAGTCCTTGCTGGCGTCGTTCAGGTAGTCCTTCACGAACTTCGACATCTCAATCTGGCTCTCCAACGACAGCACCTCGGTTTTGAGTTTCGAGGACTCGGTGATATTCTTCGTCGTCTCGGTCTCGATATCGACCATGCTGTTACGAGTCTTGAAGGTCTTGATATCGCTATCTACCGAGCCGAGCTCCTTGCTGATGATTGCCAGACGCACGTCGATAAAGTCCGCCGTAGCCTCGGCAATCTGCTGCTTGTCGGTGATTGCGTCGTTGTTATAGACCTCAATCAGCGTGTTGATAATATCCTCGGCACGGCGTGGGACGATGTCGTTGAGCGAAATCTGGATGATGGAGGACATCTTGTTTGCCACCGACGAGTTCATTACCGAGCGGTAGTATGTAGCCACAACCTCACGTGGGCGTTTCAACACACGAATCTCCTTATCCAGATAGTTCTCCTCCATATAGAGGGTCTTATTCACGACAATCTCGCCATACGGGGTCACGATAGCCTCTCCGTAGGGAGCCGAAGCGTAGAAGTCGTCATCGTCGTCATCCTCCTCGCCGTCGGCACGTGAGCGGACAAACTCCGAGATATAGACCGTATTCTCGCCCAGCAGCACCGTGAAGGCGCAGCTGCCGCTATTGCTGTCGTTGATAAACTGCACATCAATCGGCGAGCGACGATAGAGGTCGATAGTGCGCAGGCCGGAGCGTGTGGTATAGTTCACGGTAAGACCGAGCTTATCCACCACCTCGACCATCAGGCGGCGAGCCTGCAAGACGAAGAGCTCATTATCGACGTTGCGGCGGGTGTTGATACCTGCCAGGTCGCCAAAGGCCGCAATCTCCGAGGCACCACCACCCTTGCGGCTATCCTTTACGAGGATGGTTGCGCTGCGGGTATATACCGGCGAGGTCTTCATAATGTAGAGGACACTCACTCCGAGGCAGAGGATGATTGATATTGCAAACCAGTACCACTTTTTGAGCACCATATCCACAATATCCTTCAAGCCAAACTGCGAGGCCTCGTTTATAGCCTCATCCACGGCAGATACTTGTGCCTGTGTAGGCTGTAACGGATTATAAGTCTGTTCCATATCGTTTTTCTTGTATTTACTCAGATTCCACTATTTTGTTGCAACCCAGATAGTCATCGCCAACGACACGGCTGTCAGCAATGTTGATACAATCGAAATCCAGAATGTACGATTCTGGTTAATCTCGGAGGTTGCCGCACGGTACTTATTCGGCTGAACGTAGATGACATCGTCCTGTTGCAGGTAGTACGCAGGCGACGTAAAGAGTTGCTTATCAAGCAGATTGACCACATAAGTCGTCGTCTTGCCGCTATCCTTGCGCACCACGGTAACATTCGAGCGGTTACCATAGATGGTGAGGTCGCCCGCCATAGCCAACGCTTCGAGCAGGGTAATCTGGTCACGGGTGATATCGAACTGACCCGGACGAGTAACCTCGCCCATCACAAAAATCTTCATATCGGCAAACTGGATATTCACCGAGGCATCATTCAGATAACCACCCTCGACAATCTTGTTGGCGATATCGGCAGCCAACTCCGAGCGGGTCTTGCCCTCGCAATAGATGTTGCCGATGATAGGCATATAGAGCATACCGGCACTATCGACCGTGCGCACCTGCAACGACTGCGAGCCATAGGAGGCATTACCTACCGGATTACCGGAGAGGGAGTTGTAGGAGGATGCCGAGTTAAATGGTGCGGCAAGTTCCGGGTCTTTGCTCGACACGACAACCGTGAGGCGGTCGTAAGGCTTGATGCGAATCTGCTGCGAGGCAGCCACTTCGAGTGCGGTGTTATGCTCAACGTCCTGCATATAGACGGTGCGCTGCACGGCGGAACATCCGGCAAGCAGGGCCGCAAACAACGCCAACGATAAAACTTTCAGTACTTTCATCTCTTCTATTTTTAGTTTTTTTCTTCTACACAACTTCGCTTTGTACCCCTGCCGACAACACGCTACCCTTCAACTTAACAATGTAATCAAGCATGTCGCACGGGCGCATCGCACGTCGCATACGTGCACAAAGCGTCACAAAGATAGAAAATAAATGTTAATGGCAAACAATAAATTGATATTTTTTTGTGCGTTTTTTCAAGTCACCATATTTTGACTACCTTTGCAACGAATTTGAAAACGATTAAAACGAAACAGACTATGATACATCCCGACTGGTGCTACGATGCCGTTCTCTACGAGATGAACATCCGCCAACTCACACCCGAGGGTACGCTGCGTGCCGCCACGCAGTATCTCCCGCAACTGCGCCTTATGGGCGTGGATGCCGTGTGGCTGATGCCCATCTACCCGATAGGCGTCGAGGGGCGCAAGGGCTCGCTCGGCTCGTACTACTCCATACGTGACTATTGCGCTGTGAACGAGGCGTTTGGAACGATGGAGGAGCTCGATGCATTTGTACGTGAGGCTCACCGTCTGGGGATGAAAGTGTTGCTGGACTGGGTGGCCAACCATACGGCACGTGATGCCCGCTGGATTAGCGAGAAGCCGGCGAGCTGGTACGAGCGTGACGAGGCCGGCGAGGCGAAGATTCCGTGGGATTGGAGCGACACGGCGCAACTCAATTATGCCGAAAAAGAGGTCTGGCAAGGACAAATCGATGCGATGAAGTTCTGGGTTTCGGAGCACGCCATCGACGGCTTCCGCTGCGATATGGCGATGCTGGTGCCTATCGAGTTCTGGCAGCAGGTGCGGGAGCAGTTGCAGAGCCTCAAACCGGACATCTTCCTGCTGGCGGAGGCGGAGGAGGACAACCTCTTCGACCACGCCTTTGATGCCTGCTACGCCTGGAAAATGCACCACATAATGTGCGATATTGCGCAAGGCAAGGCTCGCACAAACGCCCTGCGGGAGCACATCCACTCCGACCTGCGCCGATTTGGCGACAAGGCTATCCGAATGACCTTCACCTCGAACCACGACGAGAACTCGTGGAGCGGCAGCGAATTTGCCCGTTTCGGGGAGGCTCTGGGGGCGATGTCGGCACTCTCGTTTCTGCTTCCGCACTCGATGCCTCTGATATACACGGGACAGGAGTTCGGATATGACCACTCCTTTCTGTTTTTCGATAAAGACCCGATGCCCAATTTCGAGGCTAACGACTACACGCAGCACTACCGCACAATGTGCCGTATCAAGCACTGCCACAAGGCATTACGTGCGGGAGAACGCTCCGGCTCATTCATCGAAATCGGCAACAATGCGCAGGACTGCCTGCTCACCTTCGTAAGAGAGGCCGACGACGACCGTGTAGTGGCTCTGTTCAACCTCTCGCCGTACACCGTTTTTGCCGACTTCCACACCGGCATCTACGCCGGCGAGTATCGGGATGAGATGACAGGCGAAAGGGCGACCCTCCACGAGCACACGTGGGGCGACGTCGAGCCGTGGAGTTACAAGATTTTGAGCAAAAAAATCGAAAGAAATTTATAATTTATAAAATTATAATTACCTTTGCGGACTGAAATGTCTAAATAACCAATCATAAGGGATGAAAATTGCTCTTGCACAATTAAACTATACCATCGGCGACGTAGATGGCAACACCGCCAAAATCATAGCAGCCGTAGAGCGTGCCAAGTCGGAGGGTGCCGACGTTGTCGTATTTGCCGAGCAGGCGATAAGTGGCACTCCCGCATTCGACCTGCTGCGCAAAACAACCTTCTTGGAGATATGTGACGATGCATTGGAGCGCATAGCCTCCTGCTGCGACAGCATTAGCGCAGTGGTGGGTCTGCCCCTGCTCACGACCGACGGAACGTATAGTGCCGCCGCAATCATTCAGGATGGCAAGGTGGTTCGCCACATAACCAAGGGCAACATCTCCGCCCGCCGAGAGATGGGATTTCTCGACGAGGGCGACGGTGCCGAGGTGGTGACCATCGCCAGCGAGAAGGTCGAGGTCATCGTGGGCGACGACTTCCGTCTTGCCAAGGGATTCGACCGCAAGGCCTCGATGATAATCAACATCAACGCCCGCCGCTACGGCAAGGGTGTCCTCTCACGCCGCTACCAGACCATCCACGACGTGGCATTCCTCAACTCGAAGGATGTCATTTTCGTAAATCAGGTGGGAGGCTCCGGCGAGATTGTCTATGATGGCACCTCGGGTGTTATGGACAGCCGAGGCAACCTTACGCTGATGATGAACTCTTTCGAGGAGGACTTCGCAATATACGACACCGCCGCCGACAACAAGGCGTGTATGCTTCCGGAGGCTCTGTTCAGCCACGACCGCACCGCACTGCACTACAATGCTGCCGTGCTGGGTCTGCGTGACTACTTCCACAAGAACGGATACACGAAGGCGTGCGTAGGTCTGTCGGGAGGTATCGACTCGTCGGTGGTTGCCTGCATCGCAGCCGATGCGCTGGGCAAGGAGAATGTGCGAGGCCTGCTTATGCCGTCGCAGTTCTCGTCGGACCACTCGGTAGCCGATGCTACGCTGCTGGCCGAGAGTCTGGGCATCGAGTACAGCGTACTGCCCATAACCGAGATATATACCTCGATGATTAACACGCTGAAACCGGTAATCGGCGGTCGTGACTTCGACTCCACCGAGGAGAATATTCAGGCCCGCATCCGTACCGTGATGCTTATGGCATTGCAAAACAAGACGGGATACGTGCTGCTCAACTCGTCGAACAAGAGCGAGAATGCGCTCGGCTTCTGCACCCTCTATGGTGATACGGCCGGAGCATTCAGCGTCACGGGCGACCTCTACAAGACCGAGATGTACGACATCGCTCGCTATATCAACCGCCGTTTCAACAACGTGATTCCGGAGAACATCCTCGAAAAGGAGCCTTCGTCGGAGTTGCACCCCGACCAGAAGGATAGCGACATCCTGCCTCCATACGAAGTTGTGGATGCCATCCTGCTACGTATGATTGAGCAGGGACAGCACCGTGAGGAGATTATCAACGCCGGCTTCGACTCGGAGGTGGTGGAGAAGATTCACGCAATGATTATGAAGAACGAGAAGAAACGCTACCAGTTCCCTCCTGTGCTTCGTCTTTCGTCGTGTGCCTTCGGTCACGAGCGTCTGATGCCGCTCATCAACAAATACGGAGACTAAAAAATCCGACTCCGTGAAACAAGCCAAGCAGATAGAGCACCGTGGCGTAGTTACCCGTACAGGTCGTGACTGCGTGAGTGTTACCGTCGAGGTCAATGAGGCGTGCGGAGGGTGTGCCTCTCGTCGCTCGTGCGCTATGGGCGCAAGCGAGAGCCGAGAGATTACGATATACCCCTCCGAGGCCCACACCTACGCCGTAGGCGAGGCGGTGACGGTGGGTGCCCGACAGAGTACGGGCATTATGGCCGTAGTGCTGTGCTACGTCGTGCCCCTTGTCGTGCTGGTGGCGAGCCTTGTTGCCGTGATACTGTGCGGCGGTTCGGAGGGCGTGGCGGCAGCCTCGTCATTGGGCGGCACTGCCCTCTACTACGCAATCCTCGGCGTGTTTCACAAGCGGATAGCCAAACGAGTTACATTTACAATCAAAAAAAATAGTTAAGAGATGAATACTCTGATTTTTACCATTATTACACTCTTCGTCATCGGCGTAGTATCGGCACTGATACTCTACTTCGTGGCGCAGAAGTTTAAGGTGGAGGAGGACCCTCGCATTGACGATGTGGAGAAGATGCTGCCGGGAGCAAACTGCGGCGGCTGCGGCTTCCCCGGCTGTCGTGGTCTGGCTACGGCACTCGTCGAGAATGAGGACATCTCCTCGCTCTATTGCTCGGTGGGTGGCGACCCTTGTATGGGTGCCATTGCCGCCTATCTGGGTAAGGCCGCCCCAAAGAAGGAGCCTATGGTGGCGACCATCCGCTGTGGTGGCACCTGCGACAAGCGACCTCGCACCAACACCTACCTCGGCGCAACATCGTGCGCCATCGCCTCGTCGCTCTACGTCGGCGAGACGGCGTGTGCATACGGCTGTCTGGGCTATGGCGACTGCGTGGAGGCGTGCGCCTTCGATGCCATCCGCATCAACCCCGAGACGGGTCTTGCCGAGGTGGATGCCGACAAGTGTACTGCCTGCGGGGCCTGCGTAAAGGCGTGTCCGAAGGGCATCATCGAGCTGCGCAAGCGTTGGCCGAAGAACCGTGCCATCTACGTTTCGTGCGTGAGCAAGGATAAGGGTGCCGTGACGATGAAGGCCTGCAAGGCAGGATGTATAGGTTGCAGCAAGTGTCTCAAAGTGTGCGAATTTGGTGCTATAACCGTCGAGAACGGTCTGGCATACATCGACCACACCAAGTGCCGTCTGTGCCGCAAGTGCGTCGGCGAGTGCCCTACGGGAGCAATCAAGATGATAGGCCTTGCCCCTCTGGTAAAGAAGGAGGAGCCAAAAGCAGAGGCTGCAAAAGTTGAAAATAAAGAAGCATAACAGATATGAAAACCTTTCCAATCGGCGGAGTGCATCCGTCGGATAACAAACAGTGGAGCAAGGGCAGCGCAATAGAGGTTATGGAGTTGCCCGACGTGGTCTCCATTCCGCTTGCGCAGCACATCGGAGCCCCTGCTACGGCAGTAGTTGCCAAGGGCGACAAGGTTGTCACGGGACAACTTATTGCCGAGGCTGCGGGATTTATGTCTGCCAACATCCACGCCCCAATCTCGGGTACTGTGACCGCTGTCGATATGCAGCCTAACGGTCAGGGCTTGCGCCAGATGATGATTACCATCAAGCGTGAGGGCGACGAGTGGGCCGAGAGCATCGACCGCTCGACAGAGTTGGTCACCGAGTGCAACCTCTCCTCCAAGGAGATTATCGAGCGCATCAAGGCGGCCGGCATCGTCGGTATGGGTGGCGCAACATTCCCTACACACGTAAAGCTCTCCATTCCGGAGGGCAAGAAGGCAGAGTTGCTCATCATCAACGGCGTGGAGTGCGAGCCATACCTCACGTCGGACTATCGCACTATGTTGGAGCGTGGCCAGATGCTTATCGTCGGCACCCGAATCCTGATGCGTGCCATCGGCGTAGAGCGTGCCGTAATCGGCGTAGAGGCCAACAAGCCTGATGCCGTGAAGCACCTGCGCTCAATCGTTGGCGACGACAAGAGCATCGGCGTAATGATGCTCAAAACGCAATACCCGCAGGGTGGCGAGAAGCAGCTCATCGCTGCGGTGATGAACCGAGAGGTGCCTGCACCACCGGCACTGCCTATCGACGTGGGTGCCGTGGTATGCAACGCCTCGACAGCCGTGGCCGTATATGAGGCCGTGCAGAAGAACAAGCCGCTCATCGAGCGTGTCGTGACCGTAACGGGCAAGAGCGTGAAGGAGCCGAAGAACCTGCTCACACGTTTCGGCACTCCGGTATCTGCACTCGTCGAGAAGTGCGGCGGTCTGCCCGAGGGCGATGTACGTGTGCTGAACGGAGGCCCTATGATGGGTCGTGCGCTCTGCAACGTGGCAATGCCCGTGATGAAGGGGTGCTCCGGCATCACCATCATCAGCGGCAAGGAGGCCCTGCGTGGCGAGGAGAGTGCCTGCATCAAGTGCGCCAAGTGCGTTGAGGCGTGCCCTATGGGGTTGGAGCCATACCTGCTCTCGAAGCAGGCTCGCAAGAGGGCGTGGGATGCGATGGAGAGCAACGACATCACCTCGTGCATCGAGTGCGGCTGCTGCCAGTTCACCTGCCCTGCAAACATTCCGCTGCTCGACTACGTGCGTCTGGGCAAGCAGACCGTGATGGGCATCATTCGGGCACGCAACGCTAAAAAGTAAATATTAAAAGTAAAAAGATATGGCTAACAGATTTTTAGTAGCACCCGCACCGCACGTGCACGGCCACCTCTCGACCCAGCGTCTGATGGGCGACGTGATTATAGCACTGCTGCCTGCACTTATCGTGTCGGTAAGGGTATTCGGCTGGAACGTACTCGCCATAACCGCCGTGTCGGTGGCAAGTTGCGTACTGCTCGAATTTTTGGTGCAGAAGTTCCTCGTCAAGGGGCCTCTGACCGTGAATAACCTCTCGGCTGTGCTGACAGGTTTGTTGTTGGCATTCAACCTGCCGGCAAATATTCCGTTGTGGATTGTCGTCATCGGCGCAGTAGTGGCTATCTGCGTTGCGAAGATGCCGTTTGGAGGTCTTGGCAAGAACCTCTTTAACCCAGCCCTCGCAGCACGTGTATTCCTGCTTATCGCCTACCCTGTGCAGATGACCTCGTTCCCTACCCCAACCATCGAGGGCTTTGCCGATGCATACTCCGGCGCAACACCGCTGGGTGCAGCCAAGGCAGGCCTCGTAGCCTTCGGCGAGGTTGATACCGTGGGGATGTTCACAGGAGCTATGGGCGGCTCGTTTGGTGAGATTTCGACACTCGCCCTGCTCTTAGGCTTTGCCTACCTGCTTATGCGCCGAGTAATCACTTGGCACATCCCGGTAAGCATCCTCGGCACGATGGCTGCCTTCGCAGCAATATATGCCGTGGCAACGCAGGGCTTCGGCTCGGTGGCTTGGCAGATGCCTCTGTTCCACCTGCTCGCCGGAGGTGCAATCCTCGGTGCCGTATATATGGCTACCGACTATGTGACCTCGCCAATGACCCGCAAGGGTATGCTCATATATGGCGTTGGCATCGGAGCAATCACGATGCTCATCCGTCTGTGGGGTGCATATCCGGAGGGTATGTCCTTCGCCATTCTGATTATGAACAGCGTGGTGCCTCTAATCAACAAGTATGTTAAACCAAAGCGTTTCGGCGCACGATAAGGGGGGGGGCAATTTATGGAGAGTTCTTTGAAGAATATGGTCGTGGTGCTCGGCACCATCACCCTCATATCGTCGGCAGCGGTCGGCGTGGTAAATATGATTACCGCAGAGCCTATTGCGGCAGCAAAGGTGCAGGCGGTCAATGATGCTCTGTCGCTGGTGCTCCCGCCATACGAGAGCGTCGTGTCGCAGAGCGACGAGAGCGACGGCGTGACGGTGACGACACACACCGCCTCACAAGGTGGCGAGGTTGTCGGCTATGCCGTTGAGAGCGCATCTAAAAACGGCTTCGGCGGAGCGGTACGCCTGATGGTCGGTTTCGACAAGCAGGGCCGCATCCTCAACATCAACGTCTTGGAGCAGAAGGAGACCCCGGGACTCGGTACGAAGATGTGCGATGCGGAGAATCCGCTTCTGGCAAGTTTCAAGGATAAGTTGGCGGCCGAAGTGAAGATGAGTGTTCGCAAGGATGGTGGCGACGTGGATGCCCTCACCGCAGCGACAATCTCCTCACGTGCATACGCCGAGGCGGTGGCTCGTGCCTACGAGGCATACAAGGTTGCTGCCGGCTTGCAGAGTGAGGCTAACGCCGTAAGTGGCGCAACACAACAAACAGAGGAAGGAGGATACGATGGAGAGTAATGTAACAACACAGGCACAGCCTTCGAAGATGGAGGCTCTGCGTCAGAAGTGGGCCCTCATCTGGAAGGGCATAATCAAGGAGAACCCTACCTTCGTTCTCGTGCTCGGTATGTGTCCTACGCTGGGTACCACCACAAGCGCAACCAACGGCTTCGGTATGGGTGTGGCAACTATGGCGGTGCTCATTATGTCCAATATGGCGATTTCGCTCATCAAGAATGTCGTGCCCGACAAGGTGCGTATTCCGGCATTTATCGTCGTCATCGCATCGTTTGTGACCGTTATAGATATGCTTATGCAGGCATACGTACCTTCGCTCTATGCCGCCCTCGGCGTCTTTATCCCGCTGATTGTCGTGAACTGCATCATTCTCGGTCGTGCCGAGGCCTTCGCATCGAAGAACGGAGTCCTCGACTCGGCGCTGGACGGTCTGGGTATCGGCCTTGGCTTCACCCTCTCGCTGACGACAATAGGCGCCGTGCGTGAGGTGCTGGGCAGTGGTGCCATCTTCGGTCTGTCGCTCGGCATTGCCGACTATATGCCTCTGGTATTCGTGCTCGCACCGGGAGGATTCCTCGTGCTCGGATTCCTGATGGTTTTGTTCAACAAGTTCTTGAAGAAGTAATAAAGGGAGGATATTGATATGGAGTATTTCGCAATAATCATAGGTGCAATATTCGTAAATAATGTTGTACTTGCACAGTTCCTCGGCATCTGCCCATTCCTCGGCGTGTCGTCAAAGGTCGAGACCTCTATGGGTATGGGTGCTGCCGTAACCTTCGTTATGGCCCTCTCCTCTATCGTCGTGTGGCTTATTCAGGAGTATATCCTCGTGCCGCTGGGTATCGAGTATATGCAGACCATCGTCTTTATTCTGGTGATTGCAGCTCTGGTACAGATGGTGGAGATTGTCTTGAAGAAGGTGTCGCTGTCGCTCTATCAGGCATTGGGAATCTTCCTGCCTCTGATTACGACCAACTGCGCCGTGCTCGGAGTGGCAATCCTTATGATTCAGAAGGAGTATGGCCTGCTTGAAGGTCTTGCATATAGCACATCTACCGCCTTGGGCTTTGCTCTGGCGCTGGTAATCTTCGCCGGATTGCGTGAGCGTATGGAGTTCGAGGAGGTGTCACAGGCCTTTCAGGGTGTGCCTATCGCCCTCATCACGGCATCGCTGCTGGCTATGGCGTTTATGGGCTTCTCCGGTTTGGTATAACCTATAAAAGTTGTATAACGCAAGTGTGGCTGTCCGACTCTATGGACAGCCACACTTTTTTATAGAGAGGTGAGGCGCAACGAAAGGGTTGTTAAAGGGGATTAAAGGTAATTAAGGGAAACGCAAGCGTTTTTTTGGTGCAAGGTCGTAAAAGACCGCAACCCCTCGGCGCAACATTAACAACCTTTAATAACCCTTACCCCCACCTTAATATCCCTAAAACTCTTGCGCCGGGCTTTGCTGCAACGCTCGGCAAAAGAGAACGCCGATGGGTAGTACTCTCTGTACGTCCCATTGGCGTTATCGTTGTTAGCGGCAACAGATGCCCGCTTATAATGCCAAAATAAATATAGTCGGCTTCTTCTGGATATCAGGAACACCCAACTTCTTCCACTCGGCAATGCTCTTGGTACGGATAAACTCATCTGCTGCGGTGATATTACAAGCAACGCAGAGGCGGGTATTGGGTGTGCAAGTGCGGAGCATCTGCTCCATAAGCTTCACATTGCGGTATGGTGCCTCGATAAAGAGTTGCGACTGGTGCTCGCTCTGCGCACGGCTCTCCAAACGCTTGATGGCACGTGAGCGGTCGGGCTCCTTGACCGGCAGGTAGCCATTGAAGGCGAAGGACTGCCCGCTCAACCCCGAGGCCATAACAGCCATAAGGATTGATGAGGGGCCAACCAGCGGCACAACCCGAATGCCGTGCTTATGGCACAGCTCCACGACGGCCTGTCCGGGGTCTGCCACAGCGGGCACGCCCGCCTCGGAGATTACGCCGGCACTACGCCCTTTGAGCAGAGGCTCAACCATACGGGCGACCTCGGTGGCGGAGGTGGTATGCTCGTTCAGCTCCACAAACTCGGCATCGTCGATGGCACGTGCATAGTGTGCCTTCGACAGAAAGCGGCGTGCCGAGCGGGTATTTTCGACAATAAAGTAGTCCAGAGAGTCGATGATAGCACTATTTGCGGCAGGCGTAACCTGCTCCACGGTCGTATCGTCGGAGATTGGACACGGAATAAGGTATAGGGTTCCGAGCATTGCTATTCGTTTATATAGATTCGTTTAACACGTTTGGCAACCGATGTGAGCACCTCGTAAGGTATCGTGTCGAGCACCCTCGCCATATCCTCGGCGGTATTACCCCGCATCGGCGAGAAGATTGCGACCTCGTCGCCCTCGACAACGCCCTCGACATCCGTCACGTCTATCATACAGCTATCCATACAGATACGTCCCACGGTCGGTGCCGGACATCCTCCGACCATCATCGACCAGCGACCACAGCCGAGATGGCGGTCGAGGCCGTCGGCATAGCCCACAGGGATTGTGGCGATGCGGCTACGGCGTGAGAGCACCCCGCTACGGCCATACCCCACCGTCTCGCCGGCATCGAGTGTACGAATCTGCACGATGCGTGTACGCAGTGTGGAGACCATTTCGAGGTTATCGTTATGCTCATAGCCGAAGCCATAGAGCCCCAGGCCCAGACGGCACATATCGAAGCGGGCCTCCGGGAAGCGCAACATCGCTGCCGAGGCGGCGGCGTGGCGCAGCACCTTATATGGGAGGTGGTCGGCAACAGAGAGGCTTATGCGCTCAAAGCGGGCTATCTGCTCCCTCGTAAAGTCATCCTGCGAAGGGTCATCCGCAACGCACAGGTGGGTAAAGAGGGAGGCTACACGCAGACGGTCGGCACACTCGTCAAGGCGTGCCAGCAGCGCAGGCACCTCCGCCTCATTGAAGCCCAAGCGGTGCATACCCGTATCGAATTTCAGGTGTACGGGGTAGTTGTGCGCCCCATAGCCATTGACGGCTCGCAGGAAGGCCTCCAACGAGCGCATACTATATATCTCCGGCTCCAACGATGCCGAGGCCATAACATCGAAGCTCTCCTCGTCGGCATTCAGCACCACGATAGGCATCGTGATACCGTGCTCACGCAACTCAACACCCTCGTCGGCAAATGCCACGGCGAGGTACGAAATGCCCTGCGCCTGCAACATCTGCGCTATCTCGGCATCGCCGGCACCATAGCCCGAGGCCTTGACCATAGCCACCAGCTTGGTATCGCCGCCGATATGCGAGCGGAAGTAGTTGATATTGCGTGCCATAGCCTGCAAATTGACTTCCAGCACGGTCGTATGGCTTTTGAGTTCCAGACGGTGTGACACCCTCTCTATCTGCGCCGCACGGTTACCCTTGACAAGGATTGCGGCCTGAGAGAGCTCCATATCGCCGATGTGGCGCAGCAGCTGCTCCGTGGAGTCGAAGAAGCGGGCATCATCCGAAAACTCCCTGCGTGAGGCGGAGATTTTGGCACCCACACCGATAAACATATCCACGCCGGCATCCTCGACCATCCGTGCCACAGCACCATAGAGCATCTTATCGCTCATAGCACTCTGCAAGATATCCGACAGGATGACGACCTTGCGGCGCTCTCCCGCCACCGAGCGCAGGTAGTCGAGCGCAATGGAGAGGGAGTTTATATCGGCATTGTAACTATCGTCCAGAAGCAGCGAGCCGTTGATGCCCTGCTTGACCTCCAACCGCATAGCGACGGGTTGCAGCGAGAGCGCATCGCCCATCGGGTAGCCCATCGCACAGCAGAAGGCGGCAACCTCCTGCGCATTGCGCACCGAGGCGACATCCTTCATCTGTGGACGTGGCATCTGTGCGGCATCCACCAGTGAGCGGTCACCATATCGGGCCTCAACACTGCCGGCAAGGGCCTTATAGTCGGAGTGGTATATAATAGTGTCGGCAGAGGATGCCAACAACAACTTCTCATCTACCTTCTGCTGCACGGAGTCGAAGTTCTCCTGATGTGCATCTCCTATCGAGGTGAAGATAACCACATCGGGGCGAATCATCTGCTCCAAGCGGCGCATCTCGTCGGGCTGCGATATGCCCGCCTCGATGATTGCCACGTCGCAGCCGTCAGGCATCATCATAAGCGACAGAGCCACACCAAGTTGCGAGTTATAGCTGCGTGGCGAGCGGAAGAGTCTCACATCGTGAGGCACACTCTGCGCAATCCACTCCTTGACCACCGTCTTGCCATTTGAGCCGGCGATGCCCACCACCTTGCCTCGGAACTGCTGACGACGATGTGCCGCCAGACGTTGCAGCGCCGTCAGCGCACTATCCACAACGACAACACCCGCCTGCGGTGGCACCTCGACCTCACGCTCCGTCATAAAGGCCCGAACACCTCGCCCGACCATCTGCTCCACGAAGTCGTGCGCATCGTGGTTCACCCCTCGCATAGCCACAAAGAGCGTATCCTCCGTAACGGCATAACTACGCGAGTCGGTAACAACGCTACCGACCTCAATATCCCTGCCGAGGAGTCTGCCTCCGCAAATCGTCGCTATATCGGACAACAAGTATCTCATATCGCTATATTCCAAAGGTTACTATCGTAATTCCTGAGCCGCCTCTGTCGGGGTGGTCATCCACGGCACTCTCCACCTCAGGCAGTGCCCGCAGGTAACGACGCACCTCCTCCTTCAAGGCTCCTGTGCCCTTGCCGTGGAGGATTGTCACCGTGTTCACACCCACCATCAGGGCATCATCGACCAACGCCTGCACCCTCTCCAACGCATCGGCAACACGCTCGCCACGAATATCTATCGAGGAGCGGAAGTTAAGCCTGCGCTGCGAGATGTCGGCACTGATGATGGTACGTGGGGTCTCCGGACGTGTGGCACGCTTATACTCCGCCGAGGAGATGACCTCCAAGCGGGCGGCATCCACCGTGGTAAGTATCTGTCCGAAGGCTATCTGTGCCTTCTTGCCTCGCAGCGACTGGACAACGCCCACGCCATCCTGCCCCACAAGGCGCACCTTCGCTCCCACCTCCAAAGGCAACCTCTTAACGGCAGGCTGCTCCGCCACCGTCGGCTCCTTATCCTTCTTGCTGTTTTTACGCTCGTTGCGACGCTCCATACGGCGTTCCAGACGGGCCATCTCCCGTTCCAGATGCTCGTCATACCCCGCAGGCGCACTCTGCTCCTGCTCGACATTCTCCTTGAACTCGTTGAACGAGCGGCGCAAGAGCTTGGTCTGCTCCCTCTCCGCCTGCGACTCACGTATGCTCTTAATCGTCGTCTCTATCTGGCGGTTTGCCTCCGCCATCAGCTCCTTAGCCTTCGCCTTGGCATCACGCAGGATAGCACGACGCTCCTCCTGAATGGAGGCGAGTCGCTCACGATAGTCCTGCTCCAACTCCTCAACCTTGCGGTCGGTCTGGCGGATACGCTCACGCTTCTGCTCCCAATAGCGACGGTCACGGGCAATCTCCCGCAACTGCTTCTCGATATCCACGTGCTCGGAGCCCGCCTTATCACGTGCCGCCGAGATGATATCCTCCGGCAAGCCTATCTTGCGGGCTATCTCTATGGCAAACGAGCTGCCCGGCTTGCCCGTTTCGAGGCGGAAGAGCGGACGTATGTTCTGCACATCGAACATCATCGCTCCATTCATCACACCGTCGGTAGCCGAGGCGTAATACTTAATATTGGAGTAGTGGGTGGTGATGACACCGTAACAACCACTCGCCACCAGACGCTCCAAGATAGCCTCGGCGATGGAGGCTCCCATAACCGGCTCCGTGCCGGAGCCAAACTCATCAATGAGCACCATACTGCGGGCATCGGCGCCACCAAGCATAGCCTTCATATTGAGCAGGTGCGACGAGTAGGTCGAGAGGTCATTCTCAATCGACTGCTGGTCGCCTATATCTATATATAGTTTGCTGAATATCGGCAACTCGCTATTCTCGGAAGCGGTTATCGGGAAGCCGCACTGAAACATATACTGGATGAGTCCAAAGGTTTTCAGGCATACGGACTTACCGCCCGCATTGGGGCCCGAGATTACGAGTATCCTATTTGTCTTATCGAGGCGTGCAGTCAGAGGCACCACCTCTCGTGAACTATGGCGCAGGGTCTGGGCAAGCAGCGGATGGCGAGCCGAGTAGAGGGCCAAATCGCCAAACTCCTTATCGGTGGTCGAGATTATAGGCATCACCGCCTCGTTATCCAGCGCCCAACGGGCCTTCGCCCTAATCATATCTATCTGTGCGATATACTCGCCGGAGCGGGCAATAGAGTCCGCATCGCCACGCACCATATCGGTAAAGGCGGTAAGCACTCGCACAACCTCACGTCGCTCGGCATACTCCAACTCACGCAGTCGGTTGTTCAGCTCCACGACCTCAACCGGCTCCACGTAGAAGGTCTTGCCCGTGGCCGACTCGTCGTGGATAAAGCCCTGCAACTTGCGCTTATTGGATGCCGTCACGGGAATCACGGCCCGACCGTCACGTATCGAGATGGTCGCATCGGCCTCCACAATGCCGGCACTCTTCGCCCCCTGCAACACCGCCTGCAACCGCTTCGACACCTGCCCCTCGTGGCTCCGAATCTCACGGCGCACGGCGGCCAGCTCCGGCGAGGCACCATCCCTCACCAAGCCGTGGTCGTCGATAATGCGATTGACCTCAACGACGATATGATGGAGCGACTCCACCCCCTCGCTCATACGCACAAGGTAGGGGTATGCCCCCTGCTCCCTGCTGCGCACCCACTCGACGGTGGTGGCGACAGCCGTAAGCGTCGCACCCAGACGGGCAACCTCCGAGGCATCCAAGAAGGTGCCCTCGATACGAATCTTATCGACCAGGGTGTCTATATCGAAATACTCGTCGCTCAGAACGCTGCCCGAGGCCGAAAGCAGTCGGCGCATCTCGTCGGCAAGGCCCTGACGACGGGCTATATCCCGAGGCGAGGTCGAGAAGGTCTCGGCGGCGAGCAGTTCGCACGAGCGGCGCATCGTGCACAGCGCACGACACTGCTCACGAATCACATCGAAGCCGATTCTGGACTCAAAATTCTCGGGATAAACCATATCTGTTTATGCTATTTCTCCGCCGCTGCGGCTGCCGCCTTCGCAGCCTTCTTCTCCGCCTTGGCGGCCTTCTTCTCTGCCTTTGCCTTCATCTTCGCCTCGTCGGCCCCGAAGAGCGAGAAGTGAACGTAGCGGTGCGGATTCTGCTTCAAATCGCCAAGCAGTGCCTCCAAGTTTGCCGAGGCCTGCGTGAGGTTGGCGTAGAGCTCCTTATTGTTGAGCAGGCTGCCAAGCGTGCCGTCAGGGTTATTTATCTCGGCGAGCACCGCATTCAGATTATCAACCGTAGAGGCTATCGACTCCACAACCTGACGCTGCTCCAAGTCGGCAACAACCTTATCGACATTGACCATAATGCTATCCAGACGGGTTGTCGAGCTTTCGAGGTTGCCGACGATATTGGACTTTTCGAGCTCGGCAAGCACCTTTTGGAGGCTGCCGACAGCCTTCGCAATATCCGAGCGGTTGTCATCCAGCACACCATTGAGTGAGAGCACCGTCGTATTGAGGTTCTCCATCAACGTCATCAGCTTCTCCTTCACATCGCCAATCTCGGCACCCACGGTAGCCATCAGGTCACGCTCGTTCTCGCCCATTATCTCTGCACCGCTGCCGAGAATCTCCGACGACTCGCCCAGAAGAATCTCCACAGCCTTGCCACCCATAAGACCCTCGCTGAACAGCTTGGCCTTCGAGTCGGCAGGCAACTTATAGGAGCGGGCCACCGAGAATGTAACCTTCACTCTGTCGGTATGCTCCGGCTCAACCTCCACCTTCGCCACCTGTCCTACCTTCACACCACGGATAACCACCGAGGATGCCGGTTCCAAGCCCGGAGCCTGCTCATAGTAGGCATAGTACGAAGCACTGCGGCCAAAGATATCTATTCCGCTCAGGAAACGGATACCGGCCCACGCCGCCAAAATAATCACTACGGCATAGATGCCGATTTTTACCTCTTTCTTCATCTTCATATCTTTTTGTTTTTCTATTTTTTCGTTACTACCCTGCCATTGCTTACGGCGATGACAAATGCCGCAGGAAAACTCTTGCGCACGCCCGCCACACTCGCCTGTGCGGAGGCTCTGTCGGCGTAGTCGCCCACACAATATTTATACTTGAAGCGACCCTCGGCAAGCACCTCTCTCACCGCACCTCGATACGAGCCAAACTCGGCGTGGTCGAGTGCCACGGGCTTATCGCTCGCCATAACCTGCACGGCGTAGCGCACCGCCTCGGTCGCCTTGTCGGTCTGTGGTTGCGACGGCTTCTTCGGCTGCTCCTTCGGCTTCGGTTGCGGCTTCGACTCCACCACCTGCGGTTTAGTGTGCTTCGGGGATGACTCCTTTGGCTCCACCTTTGGTGGCTGCGGAGCAGGTGTCGGCTCCACGACCGTCTGCGGAGCATCCGGCAGCAGGGTCTTGCGTACAAAATCCGAGTACTCCTTAACCGCCCCGTAGATGGCTCCCGCAATCTCATTCTGCCCCTTCTCGGAGGTTATATACTTCAACTCCTTCGAGTTGGACATAAAGCCTATCTCGGTCAGCACGCTCGGCATATCGGTCGCATAGAGCACTTTGAGCGGCTGCTTGCGCACGCCTCGGCTATGAAGTCCGAGCTTCACATAGTGCTTCTGCACCAGACGTGCCATCATCTCCGAGTATTGTCCGTAGGTGAATTGCAGATTCTGGATGTATGCCCTGACAATCGCCGCCGTCTTATCGTCCGACATATCTATCAACTCCTCCTTATTGTTGAGATAGACCGCCGCCTCGTTTATTCGTGTCTCCATCGAGCTCTCGCCCATAATCAGCGTCTCGACTCCGTGCACCTCGGTATTGCGGGCAGCGTTGGAGTGAATCGAGATAAAGAGGTCGCCATCGGCGTTGTTGGCAATATCGGCACGAGCCTGCAAATCGTCGGTCAGCACGCTCGAAAACTGCTTCTCCACCTTGCGGGTATATACCACCTTCACCCCCGGCATACCCTTCTCTATCAAGGCGCCGAGTTTGAGTGCCACCTGCAAGTTGATATCCTTCTCGTTGTAGCCACCATATCTGGCACCCGGGAAGCGAGGGCCTCCGTGTCCGGCATCAATAACGACAACCCGAACTCCCTGCGCAACATTTTCCGCACACTTTGCGTTATAGCAGAGCGTGATGCAGGCAAACAGTATTGTGACAAAAAACATTCTACGCATAGCGTATATCGTTTATAAAGTTTGATATATAGAGTTTTTTCACTATCTTTACACGCCGAAAAACACGCACACAAGCGCACGCAAGGGCGTTTTATCGGGTTTTTGCCGACTCGTCGGCAAAGGTACGAAAAATTATTGGATTTTTGAAGAATTTTAGACTAAAATATCTACTCGCAGCGATAACGATGATTGCAATGGTGCAATCTCTGTTCGGTATTCCGCAACCGAAGGCACTCTCCGAAGAGTCCCTCTCGGCGGCACTCTCCGCCGCACGTGATACGCTCACGGCAGAGGCGACCGAGCAGAGCGACACCTCCAAGGCCCAGCGCATACGTGAGTCCCGCCGACAGCGTCGCTCGGCAGCCCGCCCCGTGGAGCGACTCGCACCGCAAGCCGAGCCGCAGCCAACCGACTCCATAGCACCAAAGAGTGACTCCATAGCGCCGCAGCCTCGTGACACGGTACGCCGACAAAAGAGTGGCTCCGGACTCACCGAGATTATCGAGGGAAAGAACACCGACTCGCTCGTATATGACATACGTGCCAAGAGGGTATATATCTACAATCAGGGAGATTTGAAGTACGCCGACAAGTCGCTCCAAGCCGACTTTATGCGTATCAATATGGAGAATAAGGAGATTCACGCTTACGGAAAGCCCGACACGGTGGATGGTAAGCCGAGCAAGACACAACCCGTATTCTCCGATGCCGGCGCATCCTACACGATGGACACCATCACCTACAACTTCTCGTCTGAGAAGGCTCTGATTCAGGGTGTGGCGACACAGCAGGGCGACGGCTGGCTCGTGGGCGGCCGTATCAAGAAGCAGCCGGACAACACCATCAACATCCAGAACGGAAAGTACACCACCTGCGACCACACCGACCACCCGCACTTCTACCTTGCGATGACGCAGGCGAAGGTGATTCCGGGCAAGAAGGTCATCACCGGCCCTGCATATCTGGTTATGGAGGATGTGCCTATCTACTTCCTCGGTATTCCGGAGGGATTCTTCCCGCTGAATATGGGTCCTAAATCGGGTTTGCTGATGCCTTCCTACGGAGAGGATGCCTCACGAGGCTTCTTCCTGCGTGGTCTGGGCTACTACTTCATATTGAGCCCTCACATCGACCTCGCACTGACGGGAGGTATATACACCCTCGGCTCGTGGGAGGTGCAGGCATCGTCACGATACGTCAAGCGATACAAGTTCTCCGGCAACCTCTCATTTGACTATTCGAGCGTCAAGACCGGCGACAAGGGCGAGCCTGACTACATCAAGCAGAACAACTTCAAGTTCACGTGGACACACTCGCAAGACCCGAAGGCCAACCCCGGCTCTACATTCTCCGCCTCGGTGAACCTTTCAAGCAGCGGCTACAACAAGTACTCCGCAACCACGCTCAACGACATCCTCGCCACGCAGACCAACTCCTCAATCTCCTACTCGAAGAGTTGGGCGGGCACGCCGTTCTCGCTCTCGATGAATATGGCCGTGTCGCAGAACTCGCAGACCAGAGCCCTCTCCGTAACACTCCCTAACGTGGTGTTCAACGTAGCACGTGTATATCCGTTCAAGCGCAAGGAGGCTGTGGGCAAGCAGCGTTGGTACGAGAAGATATCCTTCACCTACACGGGTAAGCTGACCAACTCCGTATCGGCAACCGAGGACAAACTCTTCACGAAGGAGACCTTGCAGAATATGCGAAACGGTATCGAGCACTCGCTGCCCGTATCGGCAAGTTTCTCGCTCTTGAAGTATATCAACATCACCCCGTCGTTCAACTACACGGAGCGATGGTACTTCAAGCGACAGATGCAGGAGTGGAATCCGGAGACCAACAAAATCGAGAAGCTGGCACCGGAGTACGGCTTCTACCGCATATACAACTACAACGCCTCCGTATCGGCAAATACCACCATATACGGTATGTGGCAGATGAAGTCCAAGACGGCGAAGGTGCAGGCGGTGCGCCACACCATAACGCCTAACATCGGATTCTCGTATGCTCCGAATTTCAGCAAGCAGAAGTACGGCTTCTACAAGACCGTGCAGGCCGACTCGCTCGGCGGATATACCGTCTATTCGCCATACTCGGACAACGCCTATGGCGTGCCGGGCAAGGGTGCATCCGCATCGCTCAACTTCTCGCTCAAACAGAGCCTCGAAATGAAGGTGCTCAGCAAGCGTGATACCTCGGGCGTGAAGAAGATAAAGATTATCGACGACCTCTCACTCAGCGGCTCGTACAACTTCCTCGCCGACTCGCTCGGACTCTCCAACATCTCGGTAGGTCTGCGAACAACAATCTACGGCAACTTCGGTATCAACCTCTCGGCGACGCTCGACCCTTACGAGGTCACGCCGCAGGGTGTCAGATACAACAAGCTGATGATACGTCGAGGTCTGATTGGCCGTGTGCTGAACACGGGATGGAGCTTCGGCTACACGTTCAAGTCCCGCCAGAACAAGTCGCAGTCAGCCATAAACGACATCAACACCATACCGCCGGAGTACTTCAACCCATTCTCCGACCCATACGGATTGATGGACCCTGTCCTGCGAAGGCAGTATATGGCGCAGTCATACTACGACTTCTCGATACCGTGGAACATCGGTTTCAACTACGTCATCAGTTATAGTGCCCAATACACCAACAACGGCACGACGGGATATAAGAAGAATGTATCGCAGACAATCGGTATCAACGGTAGTGTGAACATTACGCCGAAGACGGGTATCACATTTACCAGCGGTTTCGATATACAGAACAAGAAGCTGACCACCACCTCGATAAGCATCACCCGAGATTTGCACTGCTGGCAGATGTCTTTCGTATGGATTCCGTTCGGTATGCACCGAAGTTGGAGCTTCAATATCGGCGTGAAGGCATCGTCGCTCGCCGACCTGAAATACGACAAGAGCCAGTCTATGTACGACAATCTCTTTTAGGCAGGGGCTCTGTTCGGTACAGGTTTTGCGCAAGTATAATACGTAGAAGATATAAAACAACAGGATATGACAAAGGAAAAGGTTTATAATCAAGAGATTAACGAAGAGACAGGATTCAACGACGGCGCGGGCTACCCTTCCTGCGAGGGCGAGCCTTGTGCCAATGTGGCAGATGAGGAGCACTCCGAGACTGCCAACGTGGCAGACGAGGCTGCGGAGCAGAAGCCGGCAGAGGAGCAGAAGCCGGCAGAGGAGCAAATCGACTGGCGAGATAAGTATATCCGCTTGCAGGCGGAGTTTGACAACTTCCGCAAGCGCACGCTTCGTGAGAAGATGGAGCTCGTGCAGACCGGCGGCAGCGACGTATTGAAGGCGATACTTCCGGTGCTCGACGATATGCAGCGTGCGACGGATGCCTCCGAGAAGAGCGACGACATCGCCGCACTGCGTGAGGGCGAGCGACTGGTTGTACAGAAGTTCATCGACACCCTGCGTCAGAAGAATGTCACCGAGATAGAGGCTCTGGGCGAGGATTTCAACGAGGAGTTGCACGAGGCAGTGGCCCGCTTTGCCGCAGGCGAGGATAAGCGAGGAAAGGTTATCGACGTAGTACAGCGAGGATACAGACTCGGCGACAAGATTCTGCGTTTTGCAAAGGTAGTTGTAGGAGAATAAGCATACCGCTATGGCTGAAAAGAGAGATTATTATGAGGTGTTGGGCGTCGAGAAGAACGCCAATGCCGACGAGATAAAGAAGGCCTACCGAAAGGCGGCCATCAAGTACCACCCGGACAAGAATCCGGGCGACAAGGAGGCGGAGGAGAAGTTCAAGGAGGCTGCCGAGGCTTACGACGTACTCTCCAACCCCGACAAGAGAGCCCGCTACGACCAGTTCGGCCACGCCGGAATGAATGGCGGAGCCGCAGGTGGCGGTTTCGGCGGATTCAGTGGCGGAGGCTTCTCTATGGAGGATATCTTCTCGCAGTTCGGAGATATCTTCGGAGGCCACTTTGGCGGCGGCTTCGGGGGCTTTGGCGGCTGTCGTGGCGGCCAGCGTGTAAACCGTGGCTCCGACATCCGTGTAAAGATTAAGTTGTCGCTTGCCGAGATAGCAAACGGAGTGACCAAGAAGCTCAAAGTGAACAAATATATCGCCTGCCAGAGTTGTGGCGGCTCGGGTGCAAAGGGAGGCTCCTCGCACACGACCTGCACCAACTGTAACGGCTCCGGCGTGGTTATTCAGGTGCAGAACACCTTCTTCGGCCGTATGCAGACACAGGGCGTATGCCCCGTATGTGGCGGCGAGGGCAAGATAATCAAGGACAAGTGTCCTGACTGCAACGGCGAGGGCTTCGTCAAGGGCAGCGAGGTTATCGAGGTGAGCATCCCTGCCGGCGTAGGCGAGGGTATGTCGCTCACGGTGTCGGGCAAGGGCAATGCGGCACGTCACGGAGGCGTGAACGGCGACCTTATCGTTGTGATTGAGGAGGAGCACAACCCGCAACTTATGCGTGACGGCAACGACCTGATTCACAACCTCAACATCACCCTGCCGACGGCACTGCTCGGAGGCGAGGTCGAGGTGCCGACAATCGAGGGCAAGGCGAAGATAAACATCGCCGCAGGAACCCACTCGGGAAAGATTCTGCGTCTGCGAGGCAAGGGTCTGCCTTCGGTGAACGGATATGGTCGTGGCGACATTCTGATTGTGGTGGATATCACCATACCTACATCGCTCAATGCCGAGGAGAAGGCTCTTATCGAGCAGTTGGCGGAGAAGCCGCACTTCCGCAAGGCAGAGAGGGTCGAGAACCAGAATATCTTTGAACGAATGAAGAGTTTCTTCCGCTAAACGAGGGCTGATATGGGACTATTCTCACCGGTAAAGAGGAGGGCTAACGCCTTCAACTACATCCCCCGCTACTACGACCCGGAGAAGGAGCGCAGGGAGCAGCGTCGTCGTGAGCTGCGAGGCGAGAGCGTGGCAGATGAGGGACAGGAGTACAAGCCCGGGCAGTACCTGCGCACGATGCGTGAGGCACGCAACCAGCGTCGCTCGGAGCAGAAGAGCCGAGAGGGCGGCATACTCTCGAAGGCAGGCATACTCATCATCGGAGTATTGCTTCTGGTCTTTGTGTATGTTCTCTACCCACGCTTGGTGAACATCTTCACGATGGCCTCCCGCCCCGCACGTGAGAGCGTGCAGCAGCAGGCCGAGGTGGAGGAGTTTAACCCATACACCCCTATAACCATTGTACCAAACGACTATAAAGAGGAGTAACAACGTATGTCGGACCGCATAAAAGTTCTACCGGAGATTGTCGCCAACCAAATCAAGGCGGGCGAGGTTGTCGAGTATCCGTCATCCGCCATCAAGGAGATGATGGAGAATGCCATCGACGCCGGAGCCTCCACCGTGAAGGTCAATTTCAGCAATGGCGGTCGTGACCTGATACAGATTATAGATGACGGCTGCGGAATGTCGCCGACGGATGCCCGAATGGCCTTCGAGTGTCACGCCACGAGCAAGATAGCCTCGCTCGACGACATCTACGCACTCCATACATTCGGATTCCGAGGCGAGGCGCTTGCCTCGATTGCCGCCGTGTCGCAGGTGGAGCTTACCACCCGTCAGGCGGATGCCGAGGTCGGCACCAAGACCATAATCAACGGCGGAGAGTTTATCGACCAGAGGCCTGTGGCTGCGCCCGTAGGCTCGCAGTTTGTCGTGCGAAACATCTTCTACAACACCCCTGCCCGTCGAAAGTTCATCGACAACAAGGAGTCCAAACTCACAGCAGGCATCAAGAACGAGTTTCGCCGTGTGGCTCTGTGCCATCCGGAGGTGACGTTGGAGTTGATGTGCAACGGCGCACCAATATACTCCCTGCCGAAGGGGAACCTCGCCGAGCGTATCGTCGGCATCTTCGGCTCCTCAATCAAGCACAACCTGCTGGATGTGGGCGTAGAGACCACGATTGCCAAGGTGGAGGGTTATGTGGGCCATCCGTCGGCGGCAAAGCTGCGTGGCAACGAGCAGTATATGTTCGTCAATGGCCGCTTCTTCCACTCGCCATACCTGAACAAGGCGATACTGAGGGCCTACGACAAGCTGATTCCCGATGCTGCTGCGCCATCGTTTTTCATCTACCTGACAATCAACCCCGAGCGTATCGACGTGAATGTTCACGCCAAGAAGACCGAGGTCAAGTTCGCCGACTCGGAGGCTATATGGCAGATATTGAACGCCGCCGTGCGTGAGACCCTCGCAAAGACGGGGGCGGTGCCGATGATGGACTTCGACAATGAGGCGGCGGTGGAGATTCCCGTGGCGCAGAGTGGCGTGGTCTATCACGAGCCTCGTGCCACAACACGAGATAACTACAACCCATTCCTCTCCGACGTGGGCACGCAGGAGTTTGGCGACGAGTTCGCCATCCCGTCCGCCACGCCGACCGGAGGCTTTGGGGGCGCATCGGCTGCGGGCAGGACGACCGACGACATCTTCGAGGAGTTCGACAGCATAAATAGCCTCGCCGGCATTGACGAGGCGGGAGGCTTCACTCCACAGGCTTCGGCAGCGGACGTGCAAGGCAGCTCCTTCGACTACGTGGGCAACGATGCCGAGGAGCAATATCTGGATATAGAGTCGGAGGCGGCACCTCAACTCTCCGACGTGCGATATATCGGCGGAGGATACGCTATGATGCTCTGTGGCGGACACCCCGCATTTATGGACTTGAAGCGTGCGCACGAGCGCATCCTCTTCGATACCTATATGGCGATGCTGGGCAGTGGCTCGACCGTGTCGCAGAAGCTGCTGTTTCCGGAGTCGCTGACCCTCTCCGACGGCGACTACGCCACCTTGGAGGAGTACGACGTGGATATTGCATCGCTGGGCTTCGATATGGAGTTGAAGGGTGGCGGCCGAGTGGAGCTCAACGGCATACCGACAGACACCTCGGTCGAGAATATCGACCAGATACTCTACGAGTTGATTCAGGTGCTCTCCACACCCGAGTCGCTCGGCGACCTTGTCAAGGAGCGTATGGCCACGACACTTGCTCACGGCGAGGCCTCACGCCGCAGGAACTATACGCAGGCGGATGCCGAGGCGATAGCGCAACGTCTGCAAAACCTCAAAGAGAGGTACTACACTCCATCGGGCCGAGCGATAATGGTGGAGTTGAGTTTGGAGAACATAGAGAAGATGTTACGATAAGAAAAAAACGAGAAGATTATGAATTCATATTTTCGCACACCCCCCGTGGTGAAAAACCTTATAATTGCCAACTCGATGATATGGTTGGCGATGTTTCTCATTCCGAGGTTCGACCTCTTTGCAAGCACCTATGGGCAGCTCTTTTGGGTAGGCTCACCGCTCTACCACACCTATCAGTTTGTGACCTATATGTTCCTGCACGGCAGCCTGTCGCACCTGTTCTTTAATATGTTTGCGCTGTGGATGTTTGGCCGCACGCTCGAATATGAGCTCGGCTCACGCCGCTTCCTCGTATATTATATGGTATGCGGCATCGGCGCCGCCCTGTTGCAGATGATGGTGGCGTGGCTCTCGCAGGAGTACGCCTTCACGATGCTCGGTGCATCGGGTGCCGTTATGGGTCTGCTGCTCGCCTTCGGCGTGATGCACCCCAACGAGCAGATATTCATAATCCCCTTCCCGTTCCCTATCAAGGCGAAGTGGTTCGTCATCGGATATGTCATCTTGGAGTTGTTCCAAGGCTGGGGAGGCTTTGATGCCGGCGTGGCTCACTTCGCACACGTAGGCGGTATGTTATGGGGATGGCTGCTGCTCTCCTACTGGAAAAAACGAGGATTCATCCGCTACTAACGATGGCAGATATATACAACAGCGGATTCAGCCGCAACAACAAACGCCGCAGAGCATCGTCGGGCAAGGGTCGCAGGTCGTGGCTCGTCGCTCCGGATATCTTTGTGTGGCTGATGATGGTGGTGCTCACCGCAGCAACCATCATCTGCACCGTGACTCCTCACGTGGAGCCGGAGCGTATGGGGTGGCTCTCGCTGGTGGCTCTCGGTGCACCGATAATCTACATCTTCGACCTCATCGTTGCGCTGTGGTGGGTTGTCCGAGGCCGTTGGTACAACGTCGCCATCGCCTCCGTCGCCGTAGTCATCGGGCTCTTCTCGGTGGGCAGATACTACCGGATAGACCCTACACGCAACCCCTCCTCCTTCGTGGAGCGACGCTTCGTCAAGGCCATCAGCTACAACGTCGCCAACGGCAAGGCCGAGGGCATCGTCGATTATGTCAAGAGGGTAAATCCCGATATCATCGCCTTGCAGGAGTTCCTGATTGATGTGAACGAGGAGTGGCTCAAACTCGGCGATAGCTACCGCTCGACAATCAGCGGAGCGACCGACTTCTCGTGCGAGATAATCACCCGCCACCGCATCCTGCGTCACGGCGAGATTGACTCCATATCCCGCTATACGGCCAACTGGGCAGACCTCTTCATCAAGAGGAGCGAGGATACGGTGCGTGTGATAAACCTGCACCTGCAATCCACGTCACTACGCAGTGCCGACACCCAATTTATCGAGGAGCACGAGTATCTGGTCGATACCGCCAGCCGAAGCCGCATAAGCAGCATCGCCACACGTCTTTGCGACAATAATGTGAAGCGTGCCGAGCAGGCTCGACGCATCAAGCGTTTTATCGACTCCTCGCCATATCCGGTCATCGTCTGTGGCGACTTCAACGACGTGCCACTCTCCTATACCTACAACAATATCGCCGAGGGGCTGAACGACACATTCAGAGAGCGAGGCGTGGGATATGCCCACACGTTCAACGGATTCTTCAACCTGATGCGCATAGATTATATGCTGGTATCCGACAGGGTGGAGGTTGTGACCTGCGATGTGGATGATACGGTGCACTACTCGGACCACTACCCCGTAATCTGCCGACTGAGAATGAAAAAGAAGTAACAACAAAATATTCAAGGAAACTATGATTTTAGACTCTATCAAAAATGCAGAGTTGTACTACTCGCTCAACCCACGCTTGAAGGCCGCCTTCGACTTTCTCGCAACGTGCAACACCAAGACCATCGCTCCGGGCAAGCACCAGATTGTCGGCGACGAGGTCTTTGTAAATGTTATGGAGATTGACCTCAAACCTCGCTACGATGCCCTCTTGGAGGTACACGACAAGTATATTGACATTCAGGTAATCGTCGGCGGAGCCACAAAGGAGGAGTTCGGCTGGATGGAGCGCAAGGATTGCAAGAAGGCAAAGGGCGAGTTCGACACCGAGCGTGACGTGCAGTTCTATACCGACGAGCCACAGACGTTCTACACCCTGTGCGAAGGTCAGTTCACAATCCTTATGCCGGAGGATGCTCACGCACCGATGCTCGGCAATGGAAAGGTCAAGAAGATGATTTTCAAGGTATTGAAGTAGGCAACAAGGAAAAACTTTGGGCCGAAGTCCAAAGTTTTTTTTGTTTTTACACTACTATGTATTGCATAATACCAAATATTGCATTATATTTGCAAAGTAAAAGTAGTGGTTTTAGCAGACAATACTTACAAAAATTGAAGAACACGTATGAAAGAGACTATTAACGTAAATGTTGGAGGTCAGGGGTTTACGCTCGACAAGGATGCCTACGAGAGGCTGTCGGAGTATCTCTCTGACGTAAGGAGTCGCCTCACGGAGAGTGTTGATGAGGTGATGACGGACATAGAATCAAGGATGGCCGAGATTTTTCGTGAGGGGCTACCCTCCTCGCTGATGGTAGTATCGCTGCGGATGGTCGAAGGGGCTATATCGAGGATGGGCAGGCCGGAGGAGTTCGGCCCTCGCACAACGCCGAGCGAGGAGGAGCATCGGGGAGCAAGCGACACCTCGTCGCCACGTCCTCTGCGCCGCATACGCAAGGGGCGTGTATTGGCGGGTGTCTGCGGAGGCCTTGCCAAGTATCTGGAACTCGACCCCTCGCTGGTAAGGGTGCTGATGCTTATTTTTGTGGTATGCTTCGGACTCTCCGTCTGGTTTTATATCATACTCTGGATTGTCATCCCCGAGCAGGATGATAAGGAGGATTCGAGCGAGAGTTTCAAACACTTTAATAAGGGATGTCAGCGATGAGAGAGGAGAACGTAAAGGCGCAGATGCGCAAAGGGATATTGGATTATTGTGTATTGGCAATACTCGACTCCGGAGACTCCTACGCTCCGGCGATAATCGCAGAGTTGAAGCGTGCCGAGATGATTGTCGTGGAGGGCACGCTCTACCCTATCCTGTCACGTATGAAGAATGCGGGCTACCTCACCTACCGTTGGGAGGAGTCGCCGCAGGGGCCTCCACGCAAATACTATGCGCTGACGGCAGAGGGCAAGGAGTACCTCGCCTCACTGGATGAGGCGTGGGAGAGGCTGGTCGAGCAGATTAGAGCTATCCGAAACAAATAAAGAGGAGAACGATTATGAATGAGACAAAGAGATGCAGCATATCGGGCATAGGCTTCACATTCGACAAGGTGGCATATACCCGACTCAAAGAGTACCTCGCCTCGATAGAGTCCGCCTATGCGAAGTCGTCGGACAAGGAGGAGATTCTGGCCGATATCGAAGCCCACATTGCGGAGATGATACTCTCTGCACAGAGCAGCGGCGCAGAGATTGTGACGTTGCCGCTCGTTGAGAATATAATCTCACAGCTCGGCACGGCAGAGGATATCTCGGGCGAGGAGAGTAGGCCGGAGCAGAGCAATGAGCCCCGCATCCCCCGCCGATTGTATCGCAATATGGAGGAATCGAGGATTGGCGGCGTATGCTCCGGCCTTGCCCGCTACTTCGACATCGACCCCGTGGTTGTGCGCCTGCTCGCCACCCTGCCCTTTGTGCTCCTTGTGATATTCAGGTGCTTCGATTGGGATATTGCAGAGCTATTCTCGGGGATTATGCTCGGTGTCGCCATCACATACCTCATCCTCTGGTTTGCCGTTCCTGCGGCGAAATCGGCACGACAGAAGCTCGAAATGGAGGGCGAGACGGTGACCATCAAGGCTATCGCCGACCGCCAGTCCGACACGCCACAGGAGCAGGCGAGGTCGAGCATAGCAACCTTCATCACCCTGCTGGGGCGTATAGCTGTCGTGCTGCTCAAAATCTTCGTCGCCATAATGCTCTTCCCGCTGGTTATGGGGTGTCTGGCGATGATTGTCGGGGCGATAGCCATCGTCGTAGGTACGGGTGCAGGCATCGCCGACTTCATCCACCTCGGCCACCTCGGCACGCTCAACGATATGGTTGCGACGCACGGCCTTGCCATCCCGCTACTCTCTATCGGTGTGGTGGCACTCCCTACCGCCATCATAGCATACCTGTTCGTGACACTGCTGCGCAACAAGCGGCCTCGCCGGTGGGTGCTTATCACGGGCTTTCTGCTCACTTGCGCAATGTTTATCGCACTGCTTGTCACGGTACTCTCCGGCGTGCAGGGAGCAACAACCTCTGAGGTCGAGCGCATTATGCGCAAGGAGGAGGTCCTTCTCCCTTAATTGACCTTAATGGCACCTTAATTACCCACCCACAAGGAAGAGGGTGTGTGGGGGGCTTGAACGTGTATAACAATGTCGCTTTGGTGTTACGCCGGGGTTAGGTGGCGCAAAAGTTTAAGGGATATTAAGGGAGTTAAGGTTTATTAATGGTTATTAATGTTGCGCAATACGCTGCGGATTCATACAACTTTTCAAATGCCTGCGTTTCCCTTAATAGCCTTTAATAACCTTTAACAGCCTTTACCGTTGCGCCAAAACTCCTCTGACAAAAAGATTGCGGAGGGCACTGGATTCGAAGGTCGCAACTTGTTGCGTCCTCGCAAGGATACCTTTCAAGTGTAGCCAAAGGCGAAACGTATAAATATAATTATCCTTGCAACCTCAATCAAAGAATCCAACGACCGACTACTGCAATGGCGAGGCTTGAAGAGCCATTTTGTGGAGATGGTGGGCTTATTGGTCAAAATTAGTAGATAAAATCGGGGCAATCGATTGATTTTTATATATTTGCACTATTTGCGTTAGAAATGGATAAAAAGTTTGCCCAAAATGTGGGCATCGCACCCTCGTCAGAGATGGTTTTAACGGG
>JAFULF010000019.1 GCA_017483225.1 Alistipes sp. | reverse complement strand
GGTTGACGAGCGCAAGCACGTATATCAGCCGTTGAAGGATATCCTCGATGGCCACAAGAACGGTATCTCTACCGCCGCCGACTTGAAGGCTTTGGCCGACGAGGTAAACTACTCTGTTGAGACTTACCCTTGCGGTACCGGCTTCTGCAACGAGGATGGCGTTATCCTGTTGAACAACAGCATCAGCCTCGCCGAGTACACCAACTGGCCGGGTATTGGTCACAACCACGAGGGTACTATGGATGGCGTTGAGATTCAGTTTGCCGGTATCTTTGACGGTCAGGGCAACACTATTGAGGGTATGACTATCACTCACAACAACGATGTAAGTTTTGCTTACACAGGTTATGACGGAAGCGAGAAGTCGATTCCTCGTAACGATGTGGGACTCTTTGGCTCTGCTTCGTATCATGCAACAATCAAGAACCTGATTGTTAAGGGTAGTGTGGATATTAACTACGATGCTATTACGGATAGCGATGGCGATTATATGTGGTGCTATGCCGGAGGTGTTGTAGGTCAGGCATTTGGTGTACAGTTACAGAATCTTACAAGCTATGTAAACTTTACTACTACTCATCTCGACTGCAAACTCCGTGTGGGTGGTATTGCGGCTCGTGTTGCACAGGAGAAAGTTGATGGTAATCATCACGACTTGAAGAACTATGGTACCATTAATGTTGCACACTCTAAGGGTGCCAAAGACTGGGAGATTATCGTTGGTGGTATTGTTGGCAATATCAACGATGGCGGTGCTGTTGACATTAACTTTACCGATTGCGAGAATCGTGGACAAGTTGACGTTGTATCAACAGCTGTTAGCAATAGCGGAGGTTGTTTCGGTTTTGTATCCCGTCTTTATGAGAAAGATGGTCTCTTCAAGAACTGCGACAACTTTGCTAACGTAACTATCGCAAGTACAAGTGCAGGCCCTGTTGTAGGAGGTGTTGCTGGTCAACTTCGTCACTATGATTGGGAGGATTGCGATAACTCAGGAACCGTTTCTTTCGGGTCAAAGTCGATGGTGGGCGCAGAGAGTTACATTGGCGGTGTGTTTGGCTATACCAACGCACGTAACGCAAAGGCTAATACCGACAAGGAGAACTATGCAAAAGTTTATATTGAGAATTGTGAAAATAGCGGTGCTGTGAAGGCAGAGATAGAGTGTGTTGCTTTGGCTGGTGGTGTTATCGGTTATGTAACATGGCCGGCAGAGGTTACCGATTGTACAAATAAGGGTACTGTTAATTATAGTTGGACCAATGCAACTGGAAGTAAAACCACTGGTCATGTTGGAGGCCTTATCGGAAAGATTGGTGTTAAAGGTGGTGACTATAAGGATGGTATCGCTATCTATGATAGCGTGAACGAAGGTGTCGTTTCTTCGGATATCGATAACAACGCCGATGCTGGTTGGAGCTATGTTGGAGGTATCGCCGGTTCTGCTTATGGCGGTGAGGCTGTCGAGAATGCCTATGGTAGTGTAGGTGCTGTTGTTGATGGATGCGAGAATAAGGGAACAGTGCGTTGCATCGGAGGTCTCAAATTTAGAACAGGCGGTATTGTTGGTTTGATTAATCGTTCCGATATATTCAATTGTATCAATTCTGGTACCGTTCAAATCGAGCGTAAGGGTACAATAGCCAAAGAGACTGTTGGTGGTATTGCTGGATTCTGCGAGAATAAGTACTCTTACATTTCGGGATGTGAGAATAGCGGAACAACTGCAATCCTTGTTCCAAATAGTCGTCAGGCAGGCGAAACTACATCCAACATCTATCAGTGTAATGCAGGTATTTGCGGCCTTGTAGGAGGCGTAAATGTTACAATTTCGGATTGTACACACACCGGAGTTCTGGTTTCCTCCTCGACTGGTATTCACGAGTGGGATTCAACAAAAAATGTATGGGTTGTTAATACAGCTGATAGCCCTAACTACGAGTATAGAGGTGCTATTCAGGGAGTAGGTATTAAGAACTCCGTTATAAAGGATTGTGAAATTGGTGGCAAGATAGGTTCGGTTAATACCTATGATGCAACAACAGGTGAATTTACAACTAAGGAGGTTTATGAGCTTGTAAATGACGAAACAAGTACTTACCACTGGCGTCGTTGGGTTTATGGCTATACTGCCGTAATTGATGTTTCGACTTGTACTTTCGGTAACTAATTTTCGAGGGGTTTTTACCTAAATACTTCGCAAGGGCCTACCTGAAAAGGTGGGCCTTTTTTTTTGGGGCGCAGGGTAGGGCGCAAGGGGTCGCAGGTGGCAGGGTAGGGCGTAGGTGCCCTCGTCGCCCCCCCCCTGCCCCTCGCCCCCCCTGCGTGGGTATCGAAAACGATACCCACATAGCGCAGGAGTTTAAGGGTTATTAAGGGCGTTAAGGGATGTTAAGGGTTGTTAATGTTGCGCCGAAAGGTTGCCGACTCTTACGACCTTACCCCAAATTGCTTGCGCTCTTCCTTACTCGACCTTAAAGCAACCGCAGGTTGCGTGACCTTACTTGACCTTACCCGACCTTACCGTTGCGCTTTGCCCCCCCCCTTACCGTTGCACTCCCGCCTGCAATCAGTGGTTTTTTTGTGCGAAAAGGTGCTATTATGAAATTTTTTATTATCTTTGCGTGATTTATATACTTGTAACCGTACCTATGGTGCTGATACAGAGCAAGTAAAGACTAAAAACAAATAAATAACAAAAATTTTAACTCAAATGCAAAGTAAAGGCTTTATCAAATTGGTGGCAATCCTGCTTGCGCTGGCTTGCATCTACCAGTTGACCTTCTCGCTCAAAACTCGTAGCGTGGAGAAGGATGCTGCCGAGTATGCTGCCACATTCCCACAGGAGGAGCAGGCGGCTATGGAGCAGTACTATCTGGACTCTATCCAGAACAAGGTTGTCTATAACGTAGGCATCGCACAGTTTACCTACAAGCAGTGCAAGGAGAAAGAGATTAACCTCGGACTCGACCTCAAAGGCGGTATGAACGTGATGCTCGAAATTCAGGTTGAGGATGTTGTGAAGTCGCTCGCCGGCGAGAGCCAGAACGACCCTGCATTCATCGCAGCCATCGAGCAGGCAGGTGTAGCGCTCAAAGAGGGTACCGGCGACTACATCGGCACCTTCGCAGAGGCGTATGCCACAGCATCTAACGGCGCTCCGCTGGTAGATATCTTCATCAGCCCGGACCGCAAGGACATCAAGGCCGGTATGTCGGATGCCGAGGTGGTAAGAATCCTCCGTCAGGAGACCGAGGACGCTATCTCCGCTTCGTTCAACATCATCCGCAGCCGTATCGACCACTTCGGCGTTATGCAGCCGAACATTCAGCGTCTGCCTAACTCGAACCGCATCTTGGTTGAGTTGCCGGGTGTTAAGGAGCCGGAGCGTGTGCGTAAGCTCCTCCAAGGTACTGCATCGTTGGAGTTCTGGACTACATACAACGGTCAGGAGTTGCTCCCATCGCTGTTGCGTGCCGACCGTGTAATCAAGACCGTATATGGCGAGGAGTTGGCTGCCGAGGCTGCTGCTGCAAAGGCTGAGGCTGAGGCACAGGGCGAGGCTCCTGCGCTGGTTGCAGAGGTGGGCGAGCAGCCTGCCGAGGCGCAGAGCGCAGCCGTAGAGCGTTACAGCCGTGAGCAGAACCCTCTGCTGTCGCTGCTCAATCCTGACTACGCAGGTGGCGCAGTGCTGGGTGCTGCGGTGACTGCCGACATCCCTACAATCAACAAGTATCTGGCTCTGCCTGAGGTACGTGACTGCTTCCCTGCTGACGTAGCCTTCAAGTGGGCTATCAAGGGTGACCCTGCTGTGGATGGCCGTGTATTCCTCTATGTTATTAAGGTAGAGCGCTCGGACGGCAAGGCGCCGCTCGACGGTAGCGTTATCTCGGATGCCCGTGCAACATACGCACAGACGGGTGGCAACGCCGAGGTTTCGATGGCAATGAACTCGAATGGTATCACCGAGTGGGCGCAGCTCACGGCCGACAACATCGGCAAGTGCGTTGCAATCGTGCTCGATGGCTATGTATATTCTGCTCCTGTTGTGCGCCAGAAGATTGAGGGTGGTAACTCCTCTATCTCGGGTAACTTCACAATTCAGGAGGCTCAGGACTTGGCAAACGTGCTCAAATCGGGTAAGGTGCCTGCTCCTGCACACATCATTCAGGATACCGTTGTAGGCCCATCGCTCGGTCAGGAGTCTATCAACTCGGGTATGCTCTCGTTTGTTCTGGCATTTATCCTCGTGCTCCTCTATATGGGTCTCTTCTACAAGACCGCAGGTTGGTTGAGCGACGTGGCTCTGCTTACTAACGTATTCCTTTTGATGGGCTGCCTCGTATCCTTCGGTGCAGTACTGACACTCCCGGGTATTGCGGGTATCGTGCTCACTATGGGTATGGCGGTGGATGCCAACGTGATTATCTACGAGCGTATCAAGGAGGAGTTGCGTGCCGGCAAGGGCTTGGCTGCCGCTATCAAGGATGGTTTCTCGAATGCTTATTCGGCGATTATCGACGGTAACCTCACCACAATCATCACCGGTGTTGTTCTCTACATATTCGGTAACGGTCCTGTTCAGGGCTTCGCTACCACGCTCGTTATCGGTATCATCACTTCGCTCTTCTGCTCAATCTTCGTAACCCGTCTGCTCATCGAGTGGGTGGTTGCAAAGTGGGGCAAGATTTCGTTCTCGTACAAGTGGTCGGAGAATTGGCTCGGCAACGTGCGCTTCGACTTCGTGGGCAAGCGTATGATTTCGTATGTAATCTCGGGCTCGCTGATTCTTGTAGGTGTTATCTCGTTGCTCGTTCAGGGTCTGAACCTCGGCGTTGAGTTCACCGGCGGTCGTACCTTCGTAGTACGTTTCGACCAGAATGTTACCGCAGAGCAGGTACGTGTTCAGCTCGACGAGGCCTTCGCCAATGCGGAGGATGCTGCAAACGCTTCGTTTGAGGTTAAGCAGTACGGCGACCAGAACCAGATGCGTATCGTGACACAGTACAAGCACGACGACACCTCGGAGGAGACTACCGCAGAGGTTGAGGAGTTGCTCTACAACGCTCTCAAACCGCTCTACTCGTATGACATCACCCTCGATGGCTTCACCAACACGCAGGAGGACCCTAACGGTATTATCTCTGCCGACAAGATTGGCCCTGCCATTGCGAAGGATATGACTACGGGTGCTGTTTTGGCTGTGCTCTTCTCGCTCTTGGCTATCGGCCTCTACA
Source organism: Alistipes sp. (assembly GCA_017483225.1). Classification (GTDB taxonomy): domain Bacteria; phylum Bacteroidota; class Bacteroidia; order Bacteroidales; family Rikenellaceae; genus Alistipes. The sequence goes on along the minus strand of JAFULF010000019.1, from coordinate 15,512 downwards.
TCACGCTGCGATTCAAGAAGTGGCAGTGGGCTTTGAGTGCAATCCTTGCGCTCGCTCACGATGCCTTTATGATTATCGGCGCATTCTCGTTGCTCTACGCCTTTATGCCGTTCAACCTCGAAATTGACCAGGCGTTCATTGCGGCAATCCTGACCATCATCGGTTACTCGATTAACGATACCGTGGTTATCTTTGACCGTATCCGTGAGTACAACGTGCTCTATCCAAAGCGCAACATCAAGGAGAACATCAACAACGCTCTCTGCTCGACGTTGGCTCGTACAATGAACACCTCGGGTACAACCCTCGTGACGTTGCTCGCTATCTTCGTATTCGGTGGCGCAACCATCCGTGGCTTCGTATTCGCAATCATCATCGGTATCGTTGTAGGTACCTACTCTTCGGTATTCATCGCAACGCCTCTGGCTTACGATATGTTGCCGAAGAAGGATAAGGAGGCGTAAGTCGTAAACAGAGTGCGTGAGGGAAGGATAGTCCGCTCTCCTGCATAAATATAAATCCCGAATATTCAACGTATTCGGGATTTTTTTTGTATATTTGCGAGAGAAAACCAAAACTACTGCATAATGAAAAGAACTGAAATGTATCAAAAGCCCCTGCTCAATGTGGTTGGGGTATGCTTGGAGAGAGGATTCTTCGCAACGTCAGACTTTGAACAACCCGAATTTGGCGGGGAGGATAACCTTAAATAGATAAGAGGCTATGAGAAAGTATATCTACTCCTTGCTGGCGGTGCTTGCAACAGCATTCGCTGCCGTATCTTGCGCGACCGACCCCGTTGGCGACGCTTCGACCCCGTCAACAGATGCGCAGTTGGGCTTTTATGTCGATTTTGCCTCCGATACACGTATCTCCTTCGAGGGGTGCGAGTATGCTTGGGAGGGCGACGAGCGTTTGGGCGTATATGTCGCTGCGACGCTACCTACACCTAATACCTACGCCGACGTTGAGTTGAAGGATGGCCGTGGCTACTGCGCCGTGACCACCAAGGCTTACGCTGCGGGCGATAAGATGTATGTCTATCACCCCTTCTCGGATGTGAACGATGCTTATGGCGTGGATGATGTGCACCTCTATATCCCTGCACGTCAGAGCGTTGCTGTCGATGTCCTCGACGCTTCGCTTGTGCCGATGGTGGGCGAGCCTCTGACACTCGGCTCGCAGAGCACCTCGACGGTCTATATGCGCCCGTTGGCGGGTATGTTTCGCTTCCGTGTCTATGCTTCGGGCGACTATGCGGGCGAGAAGCTCTCGTCGATTGCCTACGCCGATTCCGACACCGCACTCTCGGGCGAGTTCGTGCTCGATGCTACGGCGGTAGGAGGCTCGGAGTGGGGCCTTACGGGTGGTAGCAGCAACTACGCTATGGCAACCCTTGCGGCACCTTATGAGGTCGGCACAAGCAAGCAGGGTGCGAAGACGGTATATCTGGTGCTGGCTCCAAATGCCTACTCCGGAACGCTTACGGTGACGACCGATAAGGCTGTTTATACCTATAACTACGATAAGAGCGTCGAGCGCAACCGCTACTACGACGTGAATATCGACCTCTCGAATGCCACCTCCCGCCAGAGCGTCGAGGGCTCGTTTGGCGGTGGCGATGGTAGCGTCGAGAAGCCATACCTTATTGATAGTGCCGATGACTTGGCGACACTCTCGGCGGCGTGTGCCGTGGCGGACAACGCATATCTGGATAAGTGCTACAAGCAGATTGCCGATATCGACCTCTCGACGGTTGCCTTCTCGCCAATCGGCTCGGAGACACTCCCATTTGCGGGTGTATATGATGGTGGCAACTACTCGGTGTCGGGCATCGTTATCCCGGAGAGCAATGAGGCCCCTTGCGGAATGTTCGGCTGGATGAGTGGCGCAACCATCAAGCGTGTGGTTATCGACGGAATAGAGAACAAGGGTGTTGGCGGTAAGGTCGGCGGTGTTGTCGGTCACGCCGTAAACTCTACCATCGAAGATTGCGTGATGAATAGCGATTTGTTTGCTTCGTATGCAATTAGCGGTGGTATTGTAGCCTACCTTGATGGAGGTAAGGTGTCGGGCTGTACAACAGCTTCGACTATCAAGAGCATATCGACTGATACAAGTGGCAACTGGGCACAGAGCGGAGGTATCGCCGGATATGTTTGCAATGGTGCAGTTGTCGAGAACTGTACGCTCTCGGGTAATGTTGCCTCGATGAGCAAGCGTATCGGCGGTATCGTTGGCGATTTGCAGGCATCTACCGTTAAGGGTTGTCGTGTAACAGCCGATGCTGAGGTGTTTAACAACGCTCACTCTTGCGGTGGTATCGTGGGTGGTCACTATGGCGGTACGGTTAGCGACTGCCTTGTTGAGGGTCTTGTTGGCTCGCAGGGCGACTATTGTGGCGGTATCTCCGGCTACTTTAATGCAGGTACAATCAAGGGCTGCGTGGTGCAGGGCTCGGCTAAGGTCATCACATATAACGACTATTGTGGTGGTATTGCAGGAGCTGCATATACAACAACGAATTGCGTTATTGATGGCTGTGTTGCCTATGCAGATGTTGCGGCGTGCCACTCTGTCGGAGGTATTGTAGGATATGTACGACCAAATGCTGTTGGCTCTAAGGTTGTTGTAGCCAACTCTATGTATATAGGAGGTGAGCTTAAATCGACAGGTCTGAATTCAAGTAGTTATAACCTTGTTGGTGGTATCTGTGGTTGGTCTCATGGAAATAAAGATGTGACATCAACAGAAGTTGTTATTGCAAATGTTTGTGCTCGTCCTACGCTTATGCGAGGCAACTCGTACTGGATTTCGCAGACCTCGAAGGTTGCTATCGGCGGTATTGTCGGTTTCCGTAACACTGCGAAGACGGTTACTATGAGCAATCTCTACACCGATGTTACAAGCGGAAATATCCACTTGGAGGATATGCCGGTAACCTCTTATTCATCTCCAAACTGGGGTGTACTTCTTGGTTGTGTCTCTACGATGACACTTAATTCCGGCTACTGCTTGGAGGGCTCGCAGGCAATTGCTGCTAACAATGTTTCCTATGTGGCCGGTACTCCTACCGCAATGAGTGTAGCGCAGATGACCGACGGCACGCTGCTCGGCAATCTCAATAACTATGTGTCATCTAACTCTACGGTCGAGGATATCACCTTGAAGCGATGGGTTGCAGGTGCTGACGGCTACCCTGTAATCGAGGGCTTGGCGCAGAATACGGAGCCTGTGACTGCCGCTCCAAAGCGTGTGAGCATCATCGGCGACTCTATCTCGACCTTCCGTGGCTATATCTCTTACAACTACGGTGCTCACTATCCTACGACAGACGGCGATTTGAATCTCGTGGGTCAAACCTATTGGTGGCGACTTATCTACGACTATATGCAGAATGCCTGCTTCGAGCGCAACCTCGCATACTCGGGTACGGCAGTGGCTCGTACCACCAACGAGAAGTATAGCGATACCGAAGATTATAACTGGTATGGTCAGGACTTCTGCACCCGCTTTATCAACCAGCAGGGCTTGGGTAAGGCCGATATCGTGCTGATTCACGGCGGAACAAACGACCGTGGTCACAATGTGGACCCTCTGGCTCCGAATGGATATGAGATACGAGGCGAAGCCTATCCGACCGATGCCGAGTTTAAGGCGATGTACGACACGGCGGCGGCTGCCACGACACGTGCCGAGATTGAGGCTCTGGACGATACAACCTTCTGCACGGCATATATCAAGCTTATACGCCTGATTCAGGAGCGCAATCCGAAGGTGAAGATTGTCTGCATCATTGGCGACTGCGTGTCGGTGGGTATCCAGCAGTCGATACATAAGATTGCGACGCACTATGGCGCAAGGTGCGTTGACCTGCTCGCTGTGAATGGCTATAACGACCAGACCTATATGCCGAAGCACGACTATAACCCTTCGACAAGTTCGGGTTGCCATCCGGGCTCGAAGGCTATGGAGTTTATAGCCAATAAAATCTATACGGAGCTTGGTGCTTGGCTCGAAGAGTAAAAGTAATTACGAACTAATTTGAGCAATAATCCCGAATGTCGAAAGATGTTCGGGATTTTTTCTTACCTTTGTTCTTATGAAAAAGATAAAAGAGTATATCAAGAGATGGTTCGGGTGGCTGCGTCACTACGTTTCGCCCGTTTTTGTGGTGTTGCTTGTCTCGGCATTTGTGCTGTGGTATATCGCCAAACTCGGCTATACCTACACCACCGACCTCAATGTGAAGATTAAGGTATCGGGCTCGGAGTCGGAGCGCTTCGAGGTGCCGTGTGTTGTTGAGGGCAAGGGAACAAACCTCTTCGGCTACGTTATCTCTGCGGCTCGCCGTGTGAATATCCCGCTTGGGGAGCTTGTTGGCGAGGAGCTGCCACGTGACGGTGCCGACTCGTTGGAGGGTGTGAGGCGTATGCGTATCGGGGAGACATCGTTGCAGAACGCTATCTCGGTGCGACTGAGTGATATCAAGATTATATCGGTAGGAGATTATCCGGAGATAAAGATAAAGGTAGAGTAATGATACGTGTAGGTGTCTGTGGAGGTATCGGCAGCGGTAAGAGTACCGTCTGCGAGATGTTCGCCGAGCGGGGCGTAGCCATCTACTCCTCCGACGAGCGGGCAAAGGAGCTGATGAACACCTCCCCGCAGATTCGGGAGGCGTTGCAGGAGGCCTTCGGTCGGGAGTGCTATACGGCAGAGGGGCTGAATCGTCGCTACCTCGCCGAGCAGGTCTTTGGCGACGAGGCGAGGCTTCAACAGCTGAACGCTATCGTGCATCCTGCTGTGCGTGAGGACTTTGAACGCTGGGCGGCGGAGCAGAGCGGCGAGTATGTGATACTCGAATCGGCAATCCTCTTCGAGTCGCACTTCGACCGTATTGTCGATGTCAGCGTTGCCGTGCTTGCACCGGAGTCGTTGCGCCTCAACCGTGCGATGCAGAGGGATGGAGCCACGGCCGAGCAGATTAAGGCCCGTATGGCGATGCAGTGCTCGGATGACTTCCTGCTCGCACACGCCACGTACTCTATCGTGAATATTTCGTTGGAGGATGTGCGCAAGGATGTCGATGAACTCAACTTCCGCCTGCGCACGCTCTCAAAAAACAGAGCGCAGGGATGAAACGTATAGATATAGATTTCCGACAGCCGCAGGTTATGGCGATTGTCAATGTTACCGAGGACTCGTTCTACGCCAAGAGCCGTATGGCGGGTGCGGAGGCTGTTCGGGAGCGGGTGCGCCAAGCCTTGGCCGAGGGGGCAACCATCATAGATGTTGGTGGCTACTCCTCACGCCCCGGGGCTGCGGATGTGCCTCTGGCAGAGGAGTGGGAGCGGGTAAATATGGCTCTCGCCGCCATCCGAGAGGTGGATGCCGAGGTGGCAATCTCTATCGACACCTTCCGTGCCGAGGTCGTGCGACGTGCCGTGGCGGGGTATGGCCCCGTCATCGTCAATGATATCACGGCGGGCGAGGGGGATGCGGATATGGTGCCGACGGTCGCCTCGCTCGATGTGCCTTATGTTGCGATGCATATGAGGGGAACGCCGCAGACGATGCAGCACCTGACCGATTACGAGGATGTTACGGGTGAGGTGTGCGCCTACCTGCGAGATAGGGCGCAAGAGTTGGAGAGGGCAGGTGTACGCCCCGAGAATATAATCCTTGACCCCGGCTTTGGCTTTGCCAAGAGCACGGAGCAGTGCTATAAGCTGCTCGGGGAGTTGAACTATCTCTGTGCGCTGGACTACCCCGTGCTGGTGGGCGTGTCACGCAAGTCGATGATATACCGACTGCTGGACACTACGCCGGAGCAAGCCCTCTGCGGTACGCAGGTGGTGCAGTGGGAGGCACTGCGACAGGGGGCAACCCTGCTGCGGGTGCACGATGTGCGAGAGGCTGTGCAGACGATACGGATGTTCGAGATGTTTAAGAGTCAATTAACTGAAACAGAGGATGATTAAGGCTATTGATATACATAAGCGCTTCGCTACGGTCGAGGCTCTGCGTGGTGTGAGTATGGAGGTTTCCGAGGCGGAAATCGTGGCAATTGTCGGTGCCAGCGGTGCCGGCAAGAGTACCTTGTTGCAGATACTTGGTACGCTGATGCCTGCCGATAGCGGCAGGGTAGAGATTGCCGGCACGGCTGTCGCAGAGCTTGGCGAGAGGGCATTGGCGGCATTTCGTAACCGCCATATAGGCTTTGTGTTCCAGTTTCACCACCTGCTGCCGGAGTTCTCGGCGCTGGAAAATGTGATGATGCCGGCACTTATCGGCGGCACCTCACGCAAGGAGGCGGAGAGCCGTGCAAGGGAGCTGTTGGAGATGGTAGGGATGCAGCATCGCACCTCGCATAAGCCCGTGGAGTTGTCGGGTGGCGAGCAGCAGAGGGTGGCTATTGCCAGAGCCTTGATTAACCGTCCGTCGGTGATGCTTGCCGATGAGCCTACGGGTAACCTCGACACCGCCAACCGTGACGAGATTGTAAAGATGCTGATGCAGGTGCGTGATACGCTGCGACAGACGATAGTGATGGTCACACACGACGAGGACCTCGCATCGGTGGTGGATAGAAAAATCGTTATGAGCGATGGGCGCATACTCTGATATGGGTGTCGAGCAGCTGCGTGATACGCTCGAATACCTGCACGATAAGTATAATACGCCGTCGTTTATCGAGGCAGACCCGATAAGTGTTCCGCACTCCTTCTCGGCGCTTCGGGATAGGGAGATTGCCGGATTTATGGCGGCAACGATAGCGTGGGGCAACCGTAAGGCGATAGTTCGGAGTGCCCACCGTATGATGGAGTATATGGATGGTGCGCCCTACGACTTCGTGTGCAACGCCTCGGAGCAGGAGGTTGCCCGCCTGCGCAGTTACGTGCATCGTACATTCAATGGCGAGGATTTTACCGACTTTGTCCTTGCTCTGCGCCGTATATGCTCTGAGTATGGCTCGCTGGGGGAGCTGTTCCAGCGTAGCTTTGAGGCGAGAGGCTCCGTTGCTGGTATGCTGTCGGATGTGCGTCGTGAGTTCTTCGCCGTGGAGCATCGGCCGCACTGCGAGAAGCACCTCTCCTCGATTGATAAGGGGACCTCGTGCAAGCGACTCAATATGTACCTGCGGTGGTTTGTGCGCAAGGATGACCGAGGCGTGGACTTCGGAGCGTGGGAGCGAATCCCGATGTCGGCACTGATGATGCCTCTGGATGTACACTCCGGCAATATGGGCAGGGAGTTGGGACTGCTTACCCGCCGACAGAACGACTGGAAGGCTGTCGAGCAACTTACGGCAAGCCTGCGAGAGATAGATGCCACGGACCCCGTGCGCTACGATTTTGCGCTCTTTGGGGCCGGTATAGATGGATTTTTGAAACGATAATAGGATGTCTTACTTTCGATTCAAACACTTCGCTGTTGAGCAGTCCGATGTGGCGATGAAGGTCGGCACGGATGGGGTGCTGCTCGGGGCGTGGGCAGGTGTCTCGGGTGTCGGCTCGGTGCTTGATATCGGTACGGGCACGGGCGTTATTGCTCTGATGATGGCGCAACGCTCTGTGGCAGAGCGTATTGTTGGTGTAGATATCGACGAGGCGGCTGCAAGGTGTGCGACCGGCAACTTCGCCTGCTCGCCGTGGGCGGAGCGCCTCTCGGCGGTATGTTGCCCTGCGCAGGAGATTGCCGAGGGGGAGTATGACCTCATTATCTCTAACCCGCCCTACTTCTCGGACTCGTTGCTCTCGCCCGATGTGCGCCGCACTACGGCACGCCACACCACCGAGATAACCTTCGAGGAGCTCGACTCGACGGTCTGCCGACTGCTTGCTCCGCAGGGTCGCTTTGCGCTGATTCTGCCGACGGAGCGTATGGAGGCATTCGAGCGAATCACACGCCTGCGGCAGGTGCGCCGTTGCGATGTTCGCTCTGTGCCGGGTGGTGCCATCAAGCGTGTTATGGCGGAGTTCGCACGTGAGGGGGTGGGGGCGGAGTGCCTCCGAGAGAGCCTTACGATAGAGACCGAGGTGCGTGGCGAGTTTAGTGACGAGTACCGCTCGCTGACCAAGGATTTTTACCTTAAATTTTGAATATCGCCCGAAAAGTGATATATTCGCAAAAATATACGACTATGAAGAGATTATTTTTGAGTTTCGCAATACTATGCTGCGCCTTGACCGCTTCGGCGCAGGAGATGACCCGTGTGGGCTTTGTTGTTGAGGATGGCAAGGCTACGCTTTCCCGCCCGCAGAGCAGTGTGGAGGTCTCGGTGCGTGTCGAGAAGAGGAACTTTGTGCCGGGCGAGTTTGCCCGCTATGCGCAGAAGTACCTCGGCGAGCGTGCCTCGCTGGCAGGACGTGTCGAGACGGCGATTGTCGAGGCGAAGGTGGGCGAGATGCTCTCTGCCTCGAATGTGGAGCCTATGCTTATCCCTGCCGTCACCTCCAAGAGCCTTCCGGCGTTCCGTGTCGATAGCCGCTCGATGACTACCGAGCAGCAGGCAGCCGCTGCTGCCGAGATGATATTCTCACTGCGCAAGCACCGCATAGACCTCATCACGGGCGAGGCGGGCGAGAATGTCTTTGGTGCAGGTCTGGATGCCGCCTTGAAGGAGATTGCACGAATGGAGAAGGAGTGCCTCGAAATGTTCTACGGACACGAGAGCGTGAGCCATACCGACCACCACTTTACCCTTGTGCCGCAGGCGGAGCAGCAGAACTATATGCTCGCACGCTATCGTGAGGGCGTGGGCATCGTGGCTGTGGATGACCTCTCGGGCGAGGCTCTGGTGCTCAACATAACACCTTCGGCGGTCGATACGAGCGATATCGTGCCTGCTACGGAGAAGGATAAGGTGCGTCAGGAGTATCTGCTCCCTGCTTCGTGCCTCTGCCGTCTGCTTTGTGGCACCCGACCTCTTGTTGAGGCTTCGTTGCCAATCTATCAGTATGGAGAGCGAGTGGTTGTTGCCGCTCCTGCAAGATAATCCGAGGACGATGGCCGATAATACGTCACGACTTGTCGCCCTGATGGGTGCCCTGCGCAAGAATATGAATGGAGCAGTGCTCGATACCTTCCGCTGCTACGGCACCGACTATGGCCTGAACTACGGCGTGGCGATACATACGCTGCGTGATATGGCCGCCGAGCAGGGCGTGGACGACAGCTTTGCCCGCTACCTCTACCAGCAACAAATCCGAGAGTTGAGAATCATAGCCCTGTGGTGCGCAGAGCCTGCGAAGGTGCGCACGCAGGAGGATATAGAATATTGGGGCGGGGGCGTAATCAACTCGGAGGTTGCCGAGCAGGCGGCGCAGGCCCTGCTTTGCAGGATGGAGGGTGTGGAGAGGCTACTGCAACTGTGGTGTCGCCCCGACCGAAATCCTCTGCTCGCCTATACGGCGTTGCTCGCCTCGTCACGTGCCACAGCGGTGGATGCCGATATGGCCGTGGCGGCTATTGATGCCGTCGTAAGATACTTTCCCGATAATCGTCTGATTGCGCAGGGTGCCATAGCCCTCGCAGCCTCGCTGATAAAGAGTCATCGCCCAATGATTCAGAGTCTGCTCTGCTCATTGAGCGATAATCCTACGTCGCAACTCCTGCGAGAGGAGGTTGCGTGGCGATTGGAGTATTAGTCTAAAACTCCTCCCCGCCTCTGTCGAATATGTGGCGAGCCAACTCGCTCACACTGTTTATGCCTATGACCTCTATGCCCGACCTCTTCTTGCCCGGCAGTGAGGCATATCCCGATACAATGATACGCTTGAAGCCCAGACGTGCCGCCTCGGCGATGCGTTGCTCCGTGCGTGGTGCAGGGCGCACCTCTCCCGAGAGGCCTATCTCTCCGGCGAGAGCCACTCCCTCACGCAGAGGGCGGTCGAAGTAGGAGGAGATGATGGCGGCGACAATAGCCAAATCGACGCCGGTGTCCGAGATGCGGAATCCGCCGGCAAAGTTCAGGAATACATCCTTCTGGTACATCTTCAAGCCGATGCGCTTCTCCAATATCGCCAGCAGCATATTCATTCGGCGGGTGTCGTAGCCCGTGGTGTTGCGTTGAGGTGTGCCGTATGCCGCCTGACTGACCAGAGCCTGAACCTCAATGAGATATGGTCGTATGCCATCTACCGCCGAGCCTACGGCAATGCCGCTCAGAGGCTCGTCGTAGTGTGTGAGCAGTATCTCCGACGGGTTCTCGACACTGCGCAGACCACTGCCCAGCATCTCGAATACGCCTATCTCGAATGTGGCACCAAAGCGGTTTTTGATGCCTCGCAGTATGCGGTATATGTTATTGTTGTCGCCCTCGAATTGCAGGACAACATCGACAATATGCTCCAAAATCTTCGGGCCGGCAATCGTTCCCTCCTTGGTTATATGGCCGATGATAAATATCGCCGTGCCACTCCCCTTGGCATATTTGAGCAGCGTTGCGGCGCACTCCCTAATCTGCGACACGCTGCCTGCCGAGGACTCTACCAGATTGGTGTACATCGTCTGTATGGAGTCTATGACCACCACGTCGGGCTGCAACTCCTCTATCTGCGCAATGATATTCTCCAACAGGGTCTCGGTGTAGATGATGCACTCCTCGTTGTGGATTCCGATACGCTCGGCACGCAACTTTATCTGCTCGGCCGACTCCTCGCCCGAGACGTAGAGCGTTTTGAGACCGTTTGCCGAGAGCGCAAGTTGTAGCGAGAGGGTAGATTTGCCGATTCCGGGCTCTCCGCCCAGCAGTATGAGCGAGCCACGCACAAGACCTCCGCCCAGCACACGGTTCACCTCGCTGTTGCCGGTGTCGATGCGCTCGGTGGTACCGGTGCGTATGTCGCTAACCCTCTGCGGGTGCGCCGACGGGAGGGCTGTGCCGGTAACAAGTGCCGGTATCGAAGACGACTCCTTGGCCAGAATCTCCTCCGTGAAACTATCCCACGCTCCGCAGGATGGACATTTGCCCAGCCACTTCGGAGCCTCGTGACCGCACTCACGACAGAAATATGCACGCTTGACCTTTGCCATAACTACTTGAATAGACGGTAAATATCGTTTCCGTTAGCGAAGATTACGAGGGCGAGAATAAGTATCAGTCCGATATATTGCGCCACTTCCAACACCTTGTCGCTGACCTTGCGGCGTGTAATCATCTCCCACAGCGTGAAGAGCGTATGACCTCCGTCCAACCCCGGTATAGGGATGATGTTCATAATGGCGAGGATGATTGAGAGGAAAGCGGTCATCGACCAGAACTGCGACCAATCCCAGGTCGAAGGGAAGATGTTTCCTATGGCGATAAAGCCACCCACCTGCTTATACAGACCCGTGTCGGGCTTCACTATCAGTTTGAGCTGGTCCCAGTAGTTCTTTATACTCTTGCCCGTGAGTCTTGCTCCGGCAGGTATCGCCTCCCAGAGCGAATAGTGCTCCGTGCGAGGGGTTATATCCAGCGGTCTGACCATCACGCCCAGCTTGCCCTCGGCAGATACCTGCGACGTGATTTTCAGGGTGTCGGCACCACGCAAAACGCTCAACTCGGCACTGCTGCCGGCACGCTCCGCAAGCAGAGGGGCGTAGGCACCGAAATCCTCCTCCTCGATGCCGTCGATGCCTACGATGCGGTCGCCACGCTGCAATCCGGCATCAATGGCACTCTGCGATGCCAGCGAGTCGATAATAAACGGCATACGCAACGTAATCATACCGGCGAGGCGGTCACCATCCTTGCGCACCGAGTTGATGCTGTCGTAGGATATGGTGAAGCGTAGCGGAGCCTGCTTGCGCAGAACCTCCACCTCCACGTCGCCATCGGCGAGGATTATGCGGTTGGCAATGCTCTGGATATTCTCTATCTTCTCTCCGCCCATACTCACGATGCGGTCGCCATCACTAAAACCGAGCGACTCTGCCGCCTCGTTGAAGTTGTAGCCATAGACCACGTCGTCATTCGAGATGTAGGAAGTGCCCCACGTGTAGGCGATGCCGCAGTAGATAAGGAATGCCAGCAGCACGTTCATCGAGACGCCGGCAATCAGCACGAAGAAGCGTTGCCAAGCCGGCTTCGAGCGGAACTCCCAAGGCTGTGGCTCCGATTTGAGCTGCTCGGTATCCATACTCTCGTCCACCATACCCGCAATCTTGCAGTATCCGCCCAGCGGCAACCAGCCGAGGCCGTACTCCGTCTCGCCACGGCGAATTTTGAACAACGAAAAGCCCCAGTCGAAGAAGATGTAGAACTTCTCGACACGAATCTTGAACAGACGGGCAACGATGAAGTGACCGAACTCGTGTACGGTAACCAGCAACGTAAGACTTAAAAAAAACTGTACAACTTTTACTAATATGTCCATAAGTGTCTATTTTATTTTCAAAAGGTTTCTGACTAACTCCCTCGACTCTCTATCTGCCTCAGCATAGTCGGCAAGGGTAGGATGGGCGACGAAGGTCGCCTTCTGCAAGGCGTACTCTATCGAGCGCACGATGTCTAAGTAGCCGCACTGCTTGGCGAGGAATGCCGCCACGGCAACCTCGTTGGCTCCATTCATCGTGCAGGCCGCCGTGCCACCACGGCGCAGGCAGTCGTAGGCGATATCCAGCGCAGGATATTTCACCCTGTCCACCTCGGCAAAGGTGAGGGTAGGGTTGTCGGCAAAGCTGAAATTCTCGCACTTGCGCTCGGCTCGCTCCGGATACATCAGCGCAAAGGATATAGGCACACGCATATCCGGCGTGCCGAGCTGTGCCTTGATGGCGCCATCCTTAAACTCTACCATCGAGTGAACTATCGACTGCGGATGCTGAATTACGGAGATGCGCTCCGCCTCCACACCAAAAAGCCAGCGTGCCTCGATGACCTCGAAGCCCTTGTTTACCAGCGTCGAGGAGTCGATGGTAATCTTTGCTCCCATACTCCACTGCGGGTGGCGTAACGCCTGCTCCGGCGTTACCGATGCCAGAGCCTCACGGGGCAGGTCACGCAACGACCCTCCGCTGCACGTGATAATAAGACGCTCCAACGGCGACCGCTCGCCTATGAGGCACTGGAATATCGCCGAGTGCTCGGAGTCGATAGGTATTATCGGCGCACGATGGCGCATCGCCAGTTCCATAACCACCTCGCCACCTACCACGAGGGTCTCCTTGTTCGCTAACGCTATCTTCTTGCCCTGCTCGATGGCCCGCACCGTAGGTATCAGTCCCGCATAGCCCACCAAGGCATTTACCACTACGTCGATGTTCGACGCTGCGGCACACTGCGCCACGGCATCCTCGCCGGCATATACCTTTACGGGGTAGTCGGCTAACGCCTCACGCAGAGGCTCATAGTATCGCTCGTCGGCAATCACTACGCTGTCGGCATCAAACTCTATCGCCTGATGGGCCAACTCCTCCCAGCGGTGGTTTGCTGTGAGGGTTACTACCTCGAAGCGGTCGGGGTTCTCACGTACTATGTCGAGTGTCTGTACGCCTATCGAGCCTGTCGAGCCGAGTAGGGCTACTCTTTGTTTCATTGCTTGTAGGGTTAGAATATTATATGTGATTCGGGGTCTAACGGCTTGCCGTTGCTCCATAACTCAAATTCGAAGAGTGCCTCGGCATCCTCCTCGGTTGCCGAGTAGCCGATAACCTCGCCGGCCGCTACACGCTGTCCCTTGCTGACAATCGTGCTCGACAGGGCTCGATATACCGACATCATACCGTTGTCGTGCTGTATGACGATGCAGTTTCGCTGCTCCGGCGACCAGTCCGCTGTGACGATGGTGCCCTCGGCTGTCGCCACAATCTGCGATTCCGGCGTGCCGACCATACGGATACCGTGCAGGCCTATCTTGGCGTTGAAACGCTCGGAGATGATACCCTCCATAGGCTTCACGGCGTTGATATTGCGGCGTGAGGCGCTCGACTCTCGCAGTGTGTAGGCGGCATCGCTCTCCATCTGCTGACGCAGCAGCGAGTCGGCACGTGATGGTGCTACGATGCTCTTGTTGCGCAGCAGCGTGTCGCTCGGCATCGTGCGTGTGGCGGGGGTCTTGCCCTCGACTACCAAGATTCTGTTCTCGTTGTAGATGAGCATATCGTTCATCTTGCGCTCCAAAGAGTCTATGCGTATGAGCGTGCGCAGAAGGGTCTCTCGTGAACGGGAGGCATCGGTGCGATAGCCGGGCATAGTATCCAGAATAGGGGTGTATGCAACAAGCAGAAGCAGCACGCCGAAGATGATAAAGACCAACGCCGTGAATAGGGTGATGATACCCATCACGGAGAGGTGGGTGTACCACGATACGTTGCTCGTCTCCGGGTCGGAGATGCTTATGCGGCGCTTGCGGAATATATTATGCCACCATAGGGCAATCTTCTCAAAAAATCTCATACGGGTATATTTCTTACAAAGGTAAGAAATTTTCGCAAAACCGAGTATGCCCCAAGCAGAAAATCGTATATATCTACGCCTCTTTTCCCCCTTTTCTGTCGTAGAAGTCGGAAATGTATATTGTCAGAATCGGAAAGAAGAGCATCCCGACGATTGGCAGAGCCACGCACACCACCTTGCCTATGGTCGTTACGGGAGGGAAGGGTGCACCTACGGTGGTGACGTTCATCCACGCCCACCATACGGCATCGCCGAAGCCGTGCAGGGCGGTGTTCGTGTGAATCTCGTAGTCGTAGAATATCAGGGCGGAGATGTAGGTGAAGAGTATCACGGTGAGGATATATGCCGCCATAAGCCTCTTCTTGCGCCCCTCAATCAGCCACTCGATGATGATGCCGGTGGCCATTATGCTCACGATGACGGGGGCAAAGGCTATGATTCGCATCACCTCGGTCGGCAGTGACAAGTGCGCCCAATGGAGGATGTTGATGTAGGGGATGGATATTAGTGCGAAGATGGTGTCACGCAGGTAGTGCTGCTGTCTTAACTCGCTGATGCACAGACGGAATGTGGCCGTAAGTAGAAATATTATGCAGACGCAGAGTTGCAGCCCCCGATACCATCCGGAGAAGTCGGCACGATTCCCCTGCGTGACCTCTATCGACATAGCGGCCACGAGTGCTATGCTTGCAGCGAGCGATAGGGTGTTCACGAAGTTGATAGCGGAGTTGAGGCGAGGGGTACGGGTGGACATTCGTTGCAAGAGTTTGTTAATGTGTTAAATGGGGTTACGGAGGCGATTCAAAATTGGTGCCGAGATAAAATTTGTTGGTTTTTTCTTGTAAAATATTTGCAGACTACGAAAAAATACCTATCTTTGCACTCGCATTTACGCAATGGCGGGATAGCTCAGCTGGTCAGAGCGCATGATTCATAATCATGAGGTCGAGAGTTCAAGTCTCTCTCCCGCTACAAGAAGGAGTGGTTTGAATTGACCCCAAAAGATTAGACAAAAAACTTTTGGGGTTTCTTTATGCGCAAAAAACACGATTATGGAGCATTGCTCAAATATATGAGGATGCTCGAAGATGGCTATTCGATAGATTGCATTCATAAACATTATGGT
>JAFULF010000018.1 GCA_017483225.1 Alistipes sp. | reverse complement strand
CGCGTGTGAGTTTTGTGCGTGGAATGTCAATATGAACAATGGCAACACCAACAACAACAATAAGAACAACAACAACTATGTGCGTGCCGTCTCCGAATTTCAGTAGAAAATGGAAAACGCAACAGGAAATATCGGCGTAAGTTACGACGACTTACTCCAAGCATATTGGGATTGTCGCAGCGGTAAGGGCGGCACTCACAATGCAGTCGCCTACGAGATAAACTACGAGGCGAACCTGCTTGCGTTGCGTGATGAAATAAACGCTCGCACCTACACCCCTGACCGTTCTATCGCTTTTATCGTTACCAAGCCCGTGCAGCGTGAGATATTCGCTGCCGATTTTCGAGACCGCATCGTGCATCATTGGATAGCCCTACGCATTGAGCCCCTTTTGGAACAGTCGTTCATAGACGAGAGTTTCAACTGCCGCAAAGATAAGGGTACGCTGGCGGGCATTCGGTGCCTGCACGAAATGATCCGTGAAAAGTCGGAGAACTACACCCGTGATTGTTGGGTGCTTAAATACGACTTAAAGGGCTTTTTTATGTCGATTAACCGCCAAAAGGTTACGGATAAGTTGTGCCGCTTTATCGAGGAACGCTACGATGGCGAGGATAAGCCTACGCTGCTATACCTTTGTCGTCAGGTGCTGCTCAACGCTCCCGAGAAGAACTGTATCATTAAGGGCAGGCGTAGCGAGTGGAACGGCTTGTCTGCCGACAAAAGCCTCTTTACCGTGCCCGATGGTTACGGACTACCCATTGGCAACCTCACATCGCAACTTATCGCCAACTTCCTGCTCAATGATGCCGACCACTACCTCAAAGAGGCGTTGGGGCTGTCTATTGTGCGTTATGTTGATGATACGGCAACCGTAGGCTGTGATAAGGCAGCGATGTTGGCTGCTATGCCGATAATTCGGGAGTACCTATGGGAGAGTGCTGGCGCACGAGTACACCCCAAGAAATTCTATATGCAGCACTACACAAAGGGCGTTTCGTTTATCGGTGCGGTAATCAAGCGTGAGCGTACATATCTCGCCAACCGTTCGCTCGGCAGTGCCTACAAGCGTCTGCATAAGTTCAACGAGTTAGCCGCAGAAAACCCCGATTTTGCCAAACGCAATGTCGAGTACTTTGTGCAGTGTATCAACTCCTATTTGGGGCTTACGCGCCACTTTGACGCATACGCTTTGCGCCGTGATTATATAGATGCCATCAGCCCCGAATGGCGCAAGGTGGTATATCCCGATAAAGATTTCACTAAACTAATCATCAAAAAGAGATTCAAGCACCGTGAGCGTATCAAGTTTGCTCTACGGAAACAACGCCGCAAGGCAAAGCGAAACATCACTTAAAAACATATCACAATGACAGTACGAGATTTTATGGCAGCGGACAAGGCTGTCGCCGTTGAGCAATTCAACACAGGTCGCAAACAAGGTTGTATTGTAAGGTGGGATTTCGAGACCGTCAAAAATCAAGTTCCAACAGCCGACGCTCGCAAGATGCGCCGAGGTGCTGTACGCCTCCGCACAGCCGAGGCACAGACAGAGCAGCAGTACATTGAGCGTGATTCGGGCTTCGTTGCCTGCTCGGTTAAGGTGTACCACGAGCTGCCTACTGCCGATACGGTTATTGCCGATATTGAGGCAGACCTCGCCGCACGCTACAAGGACGGCAACCGCCCCGATATTGATTTGGAGCAGTACCGCCTCGCCATCGAGAATCTCCACAACCTTAACAGCGCAGAGTAATGGCACGCACTATTTCCGAGATTAAGGCGGAGATAGGTGCTGCCTATATCTCACACGAAACCGTGCGCTCCGCTTATGGGCTGGACGAGAACGCCTCGTTTGACAAGGTGTTCAGTCCTATATCGGTGGAGAGCGTCCTGTTCTATGTCGTGGCTGCCTCTATTTGGGTATTGGAGCAGTTATTTGACCGCCACACAGCAGAGGTTGAACAACGCATCGAGGCGTTGCGACCTCACACGCTGCGATGGTATGTGTCGAAGACTCTCGAATATATGCACAACTTCAAGTTGGTGCAGACCAATGGCGTTGTGTCGGCAGACTACTACGATACTACGGGGCTGTCCGAGGGCGATATTGCCGCCAAGAAGATTGTCAAGTACGCCGTAGCCACCGAGACCAATGCGCAGGTGGTTATCAAGGTCGCCAAGGCAAAAGCCGATGGTCGCCCAACGCCCCTCACGATAAACGAAAAGGCGGGTTTGGAGTATTATCTCTCGCAGATTAAGGACGCAGGAGTTTATATCAAGGTGTTGAGCGAGGTTGCCGACAAGATGAATGTCGAGTTGGTGGTTCTCTACGATCCGAGCGTGTTGAACGCCGAGTTTACTACGGGTGCGGACGATAGAGAGGAGTATCGCCAAATGATTATTACCGACCCGAATAGCGGCAAGGAGGTAATCAAGGAGGTAGTGCAGGAGGTTATTGCCCGACTGCCGTTCAATGGCGAGTACCGAAACTCTGACCTTATGGCGGCTTTACAGGCTATTGAGGGCGTGGAGGTGGCAGATATTGCCTCCGTGCAGGTATGCTCCGATGGCGAAACCTATACCGATGTGGTCGGCTGTCGCCGTCCTTATTCGGGCTACTACGAGCTTAACAATATCATAATCCGAGGACGAGCCTATAAAGTTGCCGAATGATATTCAGAATAGATTTTGACAAGTGGGTGCTGTCGATGTTGCCCTCGTTGCTACGGCGTAAGGTGATGTTCGCCCTGTGCCGTGCTGCTGTTGCGCCTGTGCGTGCCATATACGAGAGGTTTACAGAGAAACGCAAAGCCCACAACTACACATTGACGCACAACGGGCAGGTGTGCTACCTGCGTGCTGCGCTCAATGATGCGTTCGGCACTACGGGCTTCGATATTGTCGATTATGACGATGGGCGCGGTGAGTGGCTCTATGCAAAGAGTGAGGAACTCGACCACCACCTCTACGCTGTGGACGAGACGCTCGATGACGAGAACAACCCTGTGCCGATACTCTATGACGAGGCAAGGCTAAACCTCCCTCTAAACACATTCATCGTACAGGTTCCTGCGGCAATCTACGCTACGAACCTTGATAAGGTCGAGGGTATAGTGGAACGCTATCGCCCTTTAAGTAAAAAAGCAACTTACACTATGGTATAATGAACAAAGCACAATACACATCTACATCAGTAGCGGACGGCGGTAATGGTATGTACCCGCTATCCACGCAAACACTCGCATTCATTCAGTCGCAGATTGAACTGCTGCAAGCACTCGCGCAGATCGGCGGCAAGCGTTATATTCTCAAAGAGCCTGCCAACGGCAGCATCGGCATCGTGGTTATTGATGGCGAGGTGCTGCCTCTTGCTGCCACGCCTACAACGGGCAAGGGTATCAAGGTAACGGAGGAGAGGCAGAACATCGTAGCCGATGGCACTACCTATGTCGAGGCACGCATCGTGCGCTCGGCAAAGTATGTGGCGACCTATACGCCCAACACAGCCGACCTCTATGCGGCTTCGGAGTTCAATAGTTTTGCCACCAATCAGGCGTTGTTCTCTACGCTGCAAAACCTCAAACTCGTAGCCGATAACCTCAATGCCCGTCTATATGTTGTTACGGGCGTATATTCCCGATCTCAACTCGATGTGCAGCTGACCAATATGCGCCTGCACTGTAAGGCGGGTTCTGCGGTGATTAACGGTGCTGCGGAGTACACAATCAATGTCTATCGCAATGGCAACACTTGTACGCAGGAGCAGATACTGCCGAATATGCAGCGTTACAAGCGTGAGTATGATTTCGACAAAAAGGCGTGGGGTGAGTTTACGGCAGTAACGGAAAACCTCCACATCGAGGTCAAAATCAAGAACCGCACAACGGTATATGTGCGCCACGGCGTTATCCCCGAGGGAGTGCAGTTGGTACTGCTCCGCAAGAAACGCCGCAGCAAGAACCGCCGAACAGGTGGCTCGAAGACGACCAACGAGTTGTACAAGGGTAAGCGTATGAGTCGCCAGCCCAAGAATCAATATGTACACTTTAAGGGCATTGTCCTCTCTACGGGCAAGCCCAATGAGTGGTATGTGCCAAAGTGTATTGCTGTGGCTGACGAAGCGCGTGATGGCAACCTCATTGGTAAGGAAATGCCTACGCTCTGCCAATCGCTTATTTACTACGATAAAGCATCAAGCGTAGGGCAGACGGTCTATGCCGTTCAGCACTCGCGCAAAAAGTGTTCGCTTCGTGGAGCGGCAGAGGACACACAAGCCGAGGTTTATGCAAAGATTGGTTTGCAGTTCGCTGTATCGGACACTCTCCGTAAGTCGAGCGGTGGCGAAATGGTCAAGATGAAATACCGTCTATGGTGGTTCTGCGACAAGAACCCTATACCATTCGGAACGGCAAAGGCGTTGCGTGGCTTTTCTGTCGAGTAGGCACAAAAAAAGAGGGGTGAGATTCAAAAACTCGCTCCTCTAAAAATCCCGACGGGCGTACCACGATATATTTTAGTCTGAACTCTTATAGATGTATTACCAGCACAAAGGCTCGATGCATTTCAAGTTCTGTCAAACGGGATAAATATGTTGCTAATCCCAAGGTCTGGTTTGATGAGGCATAGAAGCACTCAAACATAACACGGCTTATCACTGGGATAAACATATTGCAAGTGAAACCTCGTTAAGGTCTTGCACGACACAAAGATAAGCATTTTATTTGATATAGCAATGATTTACAGGTAAAAAAACACTCTCCAAGCACATATTTTCGGGGGTATAGAAAAAGCCCCCGACCTTGTTAGTAGTCCTCTTACCTACATACTAACGAAACGCGCGTACTCGCACAGTCGGGGGCAGATGCCTTTTGACCGCGAATACGCGTTTTTTTCGTTATGTAGGTAAGAGGACACAAATATACAACAAAAACCTCAAAACACACCATTTTATAACCGATTAAACATTGATTTTATGCTGAATGATTGACACAACCAGCGCAGAGAGTATGCAGATACTCAAAGAGACCTCCGCACTCGGACGGCTCATTATTAAGCCCGTGGATAAGGCTCTCGCCAAAGACCTTATCGTTGCAAACCACTATTCGCATAAGTGGAACGAGGGCGGTTTTGGCAAATACAACTTCGGGATATTTCGTGCTGACGAGCCCGATGTTTGCCTCGGAGTTGCCGTGTACGGCTATATGAAGAACCCACGAGCAAAACTATTCACGCACCCGAACCCGAAAGCGTGGATGTGCGAACTCAACCGAATGTGGATAGATGATACGCTCGGACACAATGCCGAGAGCGTTCTGATAGCAGCCTCGATTAAGTTGCTGCGCAAACTCGATCCCGATTGTGTGGCAGTGCAGAGTTTTGCAGATGGTCGTTTGGGTTGCGGAACGATATATAAAGCGGCAAATTTCCGTTACTTTGGCTTCCATTATACAAGGTTCCTGCGTAACCGCAGAACAGGCGAAATAACGCACGAACAGATACTGACAAACACAACATCGCCATCGGCATATTTGCGTGCAAATGTGGCGTTCTTACTTGGCGATTTTGATGTGTTGGTCGTGAAGACTTATCGCTACATTTACCCGCTTTGCAAACACTTTCGGTTCATCAAGCCCGAAAAACCTTATCCTCAATACGAGAAAGGTTTTACACTGACAGAGTGGCGGCGAGACACACGAAAGATAAAGGATAATTGCCACGAGATACTCGAAAAGGTTGCTGCATAAAAAGACCGCTGCGATGAAGTTGTCGCAGCGGTTTACTTTTGAATATCGTTTGAATAGTGTTTGAAAAGCGTTTAATTTCCGCTCAATTGGTTGCTTCAAACGCTCGCAAAAATTTTGGATTTTTGCACATTTCGTTTTCCAAAGTTGTACAAATCGTTTTGCCGATTATATATGTTGTAATCCATATTTTTTATTTGTACCTTTGTCCTCTATGATGCAACGATGCCTACATACGCTCCTATGCACGATTGCCATACTTGTCGCCGCACCGCTCTCGGCACACGGTCGCAGCGTGGATGCTCGCCCCTACGAGGGGGTTGGGCTACTCGGCACAGATACTCTGGTGAGTATGGAGGGCGTAGATATCACGGCCATCAAGCATCGCACGTTGAAAGAGGAGGCCGCCGCCTCGACCATCATCTCCGCCAAGAGCATCGAGAGTGAGGGCATCAGAGGCATCAAGGATGTGGTGACAATGGCCCCCAACTTCTTTATGCCCGACTACGGCTCACGCATAACCTCCTCGATATATGTCCGAGGCCTCGGCACCCGCATCGACCAGCCTGTTGTAGGTATGAATGTGGATAATGTTCCCGTGGCGGACAAGAATATGTACGACACCACGCTGCCCGACATCGAGCGCATAGAGATTCTGCGAGGCCCGCAATCGACCCTCTATGGCCGCAACACAATGTGCGGCGTTGTCAACATCTCGACACTCTCGCCCCTGAAATATCAGGGAGTGCGCATAAATGCCGACTACGGCTCTCGCAACACCTGCAACGTAGGCGTTTCGGCATACAACAAGTTCGCCGATGGGCTTGGAGCCTCCATCTCGGCGCAGTTTGCCCACAGCGACGGCTACTTCCGCAACCTCTACGACAACCACCTCTGCGACAAGGAGAGCGGAGGTAATATGAGGATGAAGTTGCAGTACCGCAAGGGGATGCTCAGCATCGACAACGTCATAGCCCTCACCACCCTGCTCCAAGGGGGTTACCCATACGCCTATGCCGGCGTCAGCGAGGGTATGACGGAGCAACACGCCGACCTTATCGGCTCCGTATGCTACAACGACGAGGCCTCGTACCGCCGTATGGGCGTAAGCGAGGGCTTCACGCTGCGCTACGATTGGCGCAAGATGTCGCTTTCGAGCATCACGAGCTATCAATATCTGAATGACCGAATGGTGCTCGACCAAGACTTCCTGCCTCTCTCATACTTTACGCTCACGCAGGCAAAGTCACAGCACGACCTGACACAGGATATCGTTCTGCGCTCGACGACCACCTCCCGCTATCAGTGGTTAGTCGGAGCCTTCGCCTTCTTCAAGCACCAGAAGATGGCGGCACCCGTGACCTTCAAGGGGGATGGCATACAGGGTCTTATTTTGGACAACGTGAACAAGTACTTCGGAAACGGCATATACGAATACTCGTGGGGCGACGGCGAGGGTAACGGAGCCGACAACCTCCTCCTCGACAGCCACTTCACCACCGTCACCGCAGGGTGGGCAGCGTACCACCAGTCGTCGCTCCGTGCAGGCCGCTGGCTCTTCACGCTCGGCATACGACTCGACGGCGAGCACGTGCGTATGCGCTACAACAACACGGTCGATAGCCAATACACGGCGACGAAGGTGTCGAGTGGCGAGAAGCAGACCGTACCCCTTCTGATAAATGACAAGGGGACCCTCTCCAAGACCTTCTTCGAGGTGTTGCCTCGTCTGTGCGTGATGGTCGATTTGGATGCCGCCAAGCGCAACAACCTCTACGTCAGCGCATCGAAGGGGTATAAGGCGGGAGGATTCAATACGCAGATGTTCTCGGAGGTGCTGCAACGCCGACTGAAACACTATATGGGACAGACGCAGAATCTCGACATCGACCAGCTGATAACCTACAAGCCCGAGAAGAGTTGGAACTTCGAGGCGGGCGGACATTTCTCCACCTCCGACACACGATTTACGGCCGACGTTGCGTTATTCTGGATAGAGTGTTTCGACCAGCAGCTGACGGTCTTCCCGGAGGGGCAGACCACGGGCCGTATGATGACAAATGCGGGCCGCACACGCAGCTTCGGCGTGGAGGCATCGGCAAATGCCGAGTTGTACAAGGGGCTGCACCTCTCTGCCGGCTACGGATATACGAATGCCCGCTTCCGCAAATTTGTCAGCGGCACGGAGGACTACGCCGGCAAGCAGATACCCTACGCTCCGGAGCACACGCTCTCGGCACGACTGCGCTACGTGGTCAGCGTAAACACCTCGTGGCTCCACAATATTGAGGTGGCCGTGGGCTGTACGGGTGCCGGCAAAATATATTGGGATGAGGCGAACACCATCTCGCAACCCTTCTATGCACTGGCAGATGCCTCGGTGCGATTCAGCGGCAAGATGTGGGGCGTGGATATATGGGGTCGCAACCTGCTCAACAGCCGCTACGACGTATTCTACTTCGAGTCGATGGGCAACCGCTTCCTGCAACGAGGCAAGCCTATAAGTTACGGAGTAAGGCTCTCGTTGAGATTTTTGGAGAACTAAATTATAAACAATAAAAACGAACTACAATGAAAAAGATTCTTTTAGCACTCTCGACGATGCTTATCCTCGCCTCGTGCGACAACTTCGGGCCGGAGCAGAGTTGGACAAAAGCCTTCACCGACAAGCTTATTACGACGAGCGACGCAAGCGCCACTCCGTATGAGGCGGAGGCGACGGTTACGCTCAACAGCCCCGATATCGCCGAGCCGATGCTCAACATCGCCATCGAAGGCGCTCGCTTTATTGATGGTATGCCGAGCGTAAACTTCCTGCTCGAAAACCTCACATTCACGATGTATGACAACAACGGCGACGTGAACGACCCGCTCACCGGGGCTTGGGTAATAAACTACGCCTCGGTTGTGCCGAAGATTGGCGGTGTGCTGCGTGAGGACCACACTCTGCTCAACTTCCGTGCGACCATCACCTCGGAGATTGTGCTCGAATTTGACGTAAATTACAGAGGTGTCATCTTCCACGTAACCTTCGGCAAGCACTCGCTCGAAGAGGAGGAGACAATGTGGGTCGCACAGCACTCACTTGACGTTACAACCGTATCGGCAGCTCTCGGCACATTCGACGACGAAGCTGATGTCGCCTTTGTGCAGAGCGACCGCTCCGTGAACAAGTTCGACATCAAGTTCGCAGATGTACAGTTTGCGGCGATGATGCCAAAACAAATCTCCTTCACATTCGAGGAGGTAGCCTTTACCGAGGTGGAGCATAACGAGTGGGGTATGGTCAAGAGTTTCGAGGTGGCATCCATCGTTCCTCTGATTGATGGTGAGCCAAACGAGCAGTACACCTTTACCAACGTAAAGGGCATCGTATCGGAGTACTATGTTGAGATAACGATGAATTACAGCTCATTCGCTATCACTATGCGCCAGAGCACCCTGCCGGCAGAATAATCACACAAACCAAACTATAAAAGATATGAAAGCGGAGTACAAACCCTATGTTGAAGAACTTGTAGAACTTGCCATAAAGGAGGATTTGGGCGATGGCGACCACACCTCGTTATGCTGCATCCCCGCCGAGGAGCGTGGCCGTATGCGCCTGCTCTGCAAGCAGGAGGGCATCATCGCAGGCATAGAAATTGCTCAACTTATCTTGGAGCGTCTTGACCCCGAGGTTAAGATGGAGAAGATTCTCTCGGATGGCGACCGTGTTAAGGTTGGCGACGTAGCATTCTACGTCGAGGGTCGCTTGCAATCGCTGTTGCAGGCGGAGCGCATCCTGCTCAACATTATGCAGCGAATGAGTGGCGTGGCAACACAGACAGCAATATATGCAGACCGCATTGCCGACCTCCACACGAAGGTACTCGACACCCGCAAAACCACACCGGGTATGCGTGTGCTCGACAAGATGGCGGTAAAGATTGGCGGAGGCGAGAACCACCGCATCGGACTCTTTGATATGATTCTGCTCAAAGACAACCACATCGACTTCGCCGGCGGAGTGCGCAAGGCAGTCCTCGGTGCGAAGGAGTACCTGAAAGCCAAGGGCAAGAATATCCCTATCGAGTGCGAGGTGCGCACGTTGGAGGATATCGACGAGGTATTCGCCGCAGGCGGTGCCGACCGCATTATGTTCGACAACTTCTCGGTGGAGATGACCGCCGAGGCTGTTCGTAAGGTTGCAGGTCGTTGCCAGACCGAGTCGAGCGGCGGCATCACCCTCGACACGCTGCGTGACTATGCGCTGACGGGCGTGGGCTTTATCTCGGTGGGTGCACTGACCCATCAGATTAAGTCGCTCGATATGTCGCTCAAAGCGTGCTAAACGACAAGCGTCAAAGAGAAGATGATGGATACAGAGCCGGCCTTTCATAAGATAACGCTCCAAGACAGAGCGCTATTCGAGCAATATGTGTCGCCAAGCCCATTGCGCAACTGCGATTTGAGTTTTGCGAACATCTACTGCTGGCAGGATACCTATCATAGCGAGGTGGCCGAATATGGCGGCTTTATGCTCATCCGCTTCCGCTTGGAGGCGGATGAGCCTGCTTATATGCAGCCCATCGGCGAGGGGGATATCCGCCACATCATCGAGGCATTGAAAGAGGATGCCGCACGTTGTGGCACTACGCTACACATCTGCGGAGCCACCACGCAGTGGTGCGAGGCGTTGGAGAGAGCATATCCGGAGCAATTCGCCTTCCGGCAGGAGCGAGCCTCCGCCGACTACATATACTCCGCCGACGACCTTGCAACACTCCCCGGGCGACGCTATCAGCCGAAGCGCAACCACATAAACCGCTTCAAGTCCCGCTACACGTGGCACTACGAGCCACTATCCATAGCAAATATTGCCGACTGCATAAGGCTGAACCTGCGGTGGATGGAAAACAAGAACTGCTGCACGATGCCGAGCCAATATGCCGAGCAGTACGCCCTGCAACGTGCTCTGCTCGAATTTGACCACCTCCCCCTGCGTGGCGGGGTGCTCTACGCCGATGGAGAGCCTGCGGCATTCACCTACGGCTCACAGATAAACAGCGACACCTTCTGCATCCATATCGAGAAGGCTGACCCCAATATCGAGGGGTCGGCAACGATGATAAACCGTCTCTTCGCCGAGGAGATAGCGACCGAGTATCAATATATCAACCGAGAGGAGGATTTGGGCATCGAGGGGTTACGGTATGCCAAGATGAAGTACCACCCCGTAGAGTTGCTCTCGAAGTGCTCGGCGAGGCTGCTGGGCAGGCGTGAGCAGGAGATTCGCACACTCTGGCAGGAGCTCTTCGGCGACAGCCGTGAGCAGATAGACTCCTTCCTCGGCAGATACTACCGCCCCGACCTGACACTCACGCACGAGGTGGCAGAGCGTATCGTGTCGATGCTTCACATCGTGCCTATGCAGGATAGCGAGGGGCGACGGGCGGCATACATCTACGCCGTGGCGACCTCGGCAGAGCACCGTGGGCAGGGCATCGCCTCGGCGCTGCTTCGACAGGCCACACAAAAGATTGAGGCCGACGGGTACGACTACGCTTTCCTGATACCGAGCAGCGACGACGCTCTCCGCCTATACCGCCGTCTGGGTTTCTGCGAGCCTCTGCTCCCCGTGCACTTCGGCTCGGAGCACGACTTCGGCACGGGCGACCCGGCATCAGACCTTGCGATGGTGTACCCCATAGCCACAAAAGAGTATCCGACCGCCGAAATCTCGACAGTCGGATAACCTACACTCTACGTAACAAGGCTCCTCTATTTGATGTCGGCCGACACCTGCTCGGCACGAGCCAACGCCTTGTATATATTATCCAGAACATTCTCCTGACCGACCAGCTTCACGATGCCGGCACGCTCCAACGACTTATATACCGTATCGTTCACACCCGAAAGGATAACCTTACGGCCATCGTCAAGGGTCGAGGAGATAAATATCTCCAAGTTGTGCAGACCCGTAGCATCCACAAACGACACCTTGCGCATACGTATAATTCGTATCTGCTTCGAGGAGCGGGTGCGGGCCATCTCGTCGAACTTGTTTGCAATACCGAAGAAGAATGGGCCGTCAATCTCATATACCTCCGTATTGTCCGGAATGAGGAGCTGCTCATCCTGACCCTCGCCGTCGTTATGCACATCCATCTCATCCTCCACCACCGAGATATGGGTATTCTCCATAATTCGGCGCATAAAGAGCACCACGGCCAGCACCAGACCCACCTCAATAGCAATCGTCAGGTCGAAGATGACCGTCAGCAGCAGCGTCGTGAAGAGCACCGTGATATCGGAGCGTGACTGTCGGCACATCGAGCGGATAGTGCGCCAGCCGCTCATATTATACGACACCATAATCAGCACACCCGCCAGACACGGCATAGGGATAGCACCCACAAGGCCTCCGAGCAGGAGCAGCACCAACAACAGAACGACCGTATGCACAACACCCGCAATAGGCGTGCGACCGCCGTTATTGATATTCGCCATTGTTCGTGCTATGGCTCCCGTAGCAGGGATACCTCCGAAGAATGGCACGACGATATTGGCGATACCCTGCGCCATAAGCTCCGTGTTGGAGTTATGGCGTGAGCTGATAACACCATCTGCCACCATAGCCGAGAGCAACGACTCGATAGCGCCGAGAATTGCAATCGTGAAGGCCACAGGGAGCAGCGACTGCACGGTGGAGAAGAAGCTCTCACCCTCCGACAGTTCAGGCATACGGAACTCCGGCAGGCCCGACGGCAACTCGTAGAGGTCGCCAATGGTTGCAATGGAGGTGATGCCTGCATAGCGCTCCAAGAGCCAGCAGATGAGCGTCATCACCACAATAGCGAGCAGTGAGCCCGGAATCTTCTTCGAGATGCGTGGCGTATATACGATGATAAGGATGCTGAGCAGACCCACAGCAAACGACCACCAATTTATATTACCAATATTTTGGAAGTAGCAGACCCACTTGTCGATGAAGTTGGCCGGCACCTCCTCGATGCCCAGACCAAAGAGGTCGTTCATCTGCGTCGAGAATATCGTTATGGCGATACCGCCCGTAAATCCCACGATGATTGGGTAGGGCATAAACTTGATGACGCTACCCAGACGGAAGATACCCATAAGTACCAACATTATACCGGCCATCACGGTAGCAATGGCAAGGCCTCCGAGTCCATACTGCTGAATGATGCCGTAGATGATGACGATAAAGGCACCCGTCGGGCCTCCAATCTGCACACGTGAGCCTCCGAACACGGAGATAAGCAATCCGGCAATAATCGCCGTCACAAGACCCTCGGTAGGGCCTACACCCGATGCAATACCGAAGGCAATCGCCAACGGAATAGCGACAATTCCAACGATGATTCCCGCCATAAAGTCCTTCGAGAATTGCGCCTTGGTGTAGCCTCGCAGTGTCGAAAAGAGTTTTGGTCGAAAATCAATCGAAAAACGAAAATTCATAATCGTATGTGTTTGAGTTTAGAGTCTAACCTTTTTCGGGGCAAAGATAGCACAAGCAATACGAAGTATCAAATTTTTGTCCCATTTTTTAGTCACACCCTCAGAGGTTTATCCCCTCATCCGATGTGCCAAACATAACAGATTTGGACACAAATACAACCCATATTACAACATTTTATACGATTTTCCATATTTTTGTTGTAATTTTCTTGGGAATTTGAGCAATATTGGCTACTTTTGAGCAACGATATAGGGCCAGAATAGCAGATTCAGGTTTCACACACATTTTGGAAATTTTAGTACGCTATCAAAATGGGCAAGAAAGAGTGTAATAGCAGTGTAGTTTTTGAGGTAGGCGAACTCTATCTATTCAGTGAATCGGAGCCGTCGTGTCCGTGCGACCGCAGTCTATGGGGAACATTCGACAAGCAAGTCGGCTCGACAATATACCTCGAATCACAGAGTTACAACCTGCGGGAGTTCCGCCTCTGGACGGCAGTAGAGCCGAGGTTCAAGTATGTGCGCCTGGCCACTCGTGGCGAGCTGCGTGACTATATGTACTTCCTCTCGGCGTGGGAGTACCGCCATAACAAGCGATGAGAGCCCGACCGAGGGCGGGAGGCATACGTGCGGCTCAAAGGGGAGTCGCACCGGCTCGTCGTCGCCCTATGGATAACCCGTCGCCCCGATTTGTAGATTCAAAATGTTTTCGCTATATTTGTATTGCCGAAGTGAAAACCGAGGCATACATATTTCGACGGGGCGTTATGTCTATCTTGTAAGTTGAGAACCTAGGAAATTCAAAAACAATGTACAAAGATTGCATAATAGTTCCCACGTGCTTTGGCGTGGGCTGTTATATCCATATTTGTACATTAGGTCATCCTAGGGCCTTCAACTTAAAGTGTGGCATACGGCACCACGCTTCTGTTTTATTCCGCCCGCAGGTGCCGAGGGCGAAATATAAAAATTAACTATTATGAAGAGACTTTTGTTACTCCTCACCGTGCTGTTTGTGGGACTAAACGCCTCGGCAGCACAGAAGTATGAACTCCCCAACGGACAGTCGGTAGCCGTCCGCATCACCTCCGACGTCACGAGCAAGTCGAAGTCGCAGCAGACCGTAACAGCTATCGTGGAGAGGGATGTCTATGACTTGAAGCACGAGAAGGTGCTGATTCGCCGTGGCACCCCTATCACCCTCGCAACCCAAATTCAGCGGGCCAAGGGTATGGGCAAGGCGGGATATATCAACATCAACTGCCTTTCGACAACGGCTGTCGATGGCCAGACGATATATCTTCTCGGAGGACTTAACGTGGAGGGCGACGACAAGAAGGGTGCAGCCCTCGGTTGCGGTCTGGGCCTTGGACTTACGGTACTCTTCCCTGTCGGCTTCTTCTGCTTCTGCATACAGGGCGAGAACGTCAGCGTGCCGGCCAACACAATGATTAACAACGTCGTTGTCAATGAGCGTTACTTCGTAGTCGCCGAGTAATCAACAAGATAGCCACAGCAAAATCCGAGAGCCCCCACTCCCGGATTTTTTTGTACCTATCAATAGATGCCAGGCCTTTAACCTCTCGCCTGCGCAGAGGGATGACGCCCAATGGCAAAGCTCTTCGCTCCTCAAACTATCTTTGTGCTTGACCTTAATTGACTTTACCTGACCTTATTGACCCTACCCGACCTTTCGTTGCGCAATGATAAAGGCTATTAAAGGTTGTTAAAGGAGATTAATGGAAACGCAGACGCTTTTTGGGGAGGGGGGGGGTACTCTTGTAAGACATCGCTACTGATTAAACTTGTCCGAAACTCACCAAACTAAATACAAATAAAAAAGCCCCCTTTACAGAAAGGGGGTTTGGGGGATAGGTAACATACTTCTCTTTAAGACCAGCCTTGCAACAAGGGTTCAAAAGGTTCGGCTTATTGGTCAAAATTAGTAGATAAAATCGGGGCAATCGATTGATTTTTATATATTTGCACTATTTGCGTTAGAAATGGATAAAAAGTTTGCCCAAAATGTGGGCATCGCACCCTCGTCAGAGATGGTTTTAACGGGG
>JAFULF010000017.1 GCA_017483225.1 Alistipes sp. | reverse complement strand
GATATCGAAGACTATTTATAGATGAATATTTCAGGCTAAAATACAGGTAGAAAATGCGGGAAAATACCCGCATTTATCTACTAATTCTGACCAATAAACAGATATTGCCCCGATTTTATCTACTATTTTGACCAATAAGCCAGATGGTGGCGGATGCTTGCATACAGGCACATCCATCTTCACAAAAAAAGCGACCTAAGAAGGTCGCTCGCCATTGCAATCTTGCGGAGGGCACTGGATTCGAACCAGCGGATACCTTACGATATCGGCAGTTTAGCAAACTGCTGGTTTAAGCCACTCACCCAACCCTCCGTTGTCATAGACTTAAACTGCTCTTTATCTTTAAGAGCGTACAAAAGTAGTCTATTTTCCGACAACTGCAAAATAAATCGCAAATAAATTGTAAAAAAATCAAACAGAGGGCTAAAAATCGAAGCGTAGTTGCACGCAGTCGTTGCAGGCTTCTGGGGTATTGCCGACGCTGAGGCCTATGAGTCGCACCTTGTGTCCGCCGAGGTTCACACCTCGCAGCAGCTCCTCGCCCGTAGCGTGCAGCGTGTCGATGCTCGCCACAGGGGCGGGCAGGGTCTTGGAGCGGGTTATCTGCTTGAAGTTGTCGAATTTAAGTTTCAGCACGACGGTCTTACCCCGAAACTCGTGGCGCTGCATACGGCTCCACACCTCATCACGCACGGCACACAGCTCCTCCAAGAGGGTGTCGAGGCTGTCGATATCGTTTGCAAAGGTTATCTCGGCACCGAGCGACTTACGTATGCGGTCGGGGGTCACCTCTCGGCTATCCTCGCCACGTGCATAGCCATAGTATATATGGCCTGCCTTGCCGAAGTGCGCAACCAGTTCCTGCTCGCTCCGCAGGCGGAGGTCGGCCCCTGTCTTTATCCCCAGCGAGTGCATACGTGCCGCCGTCACGGCCCCTATGCCGAAGAACCTCTCCACGGGCAGCGAGGCGACAAACTCCTCGACGCTCTCGGGCGGTATCACGAAGAGCCCGTCGGGCTTGCGGTAGTCGGAGGCTATCTTGGCGAGCATCTTATTCGTAGAGACCCCCGCCGAGGCGGTAAGCCCCGTTGTGGCCCATATCTTCTGCTTAATCTCCCTCGCCACGATGGTTGCCGAGGGGTGGTGCGACACGTCGAGAAAGGCCTCATCGAGCGAGAGCGGCTCAATGAGCGATGTATATTCGGCGAATATCGAGCGTATCTGCTCCGACAACGCCTTATAGGCATCGAACCTCGGCTCAACGATTCGGATGCTCGGGCAGAGGCGTTTGGCAAGGGCGACCGAGAGTGCCGAGTGTACCCCATAGGGGCGGGCCTCATAACTCGCCGTAGCGACAACGCCACGAGGGGCATCGTGACCTACGGCAATGGGGCAACCTCGCAGCGAGGGGTTATCCCGTTGCTCGACGGAGGCGAAGAAGGCATCCATATCTATATGTATAATTTTGCGCTGCACCATACATATATGAAAATAAGTAGCAACAAATATAAGCAGATTTGTAAAAAAATGCTATCTTTGTAGCGATTTATGAGAATTAAAGAGTTCATATTACTCTGCGCCACGGTTACGGCGATGTTTCTGTGTTTCGGCATCATCTCTGCCGACAATGTGGAGGCGGGCGGTGGCTATGAGTATATGCACGACGACACGGAGATTACCGCCGACAGGCTCGACTCCGCCTCTCGTGACGTTGCCCTCGTCAGCAACACGGGCAGCACATCATCGGCACGAACCTTTGCCCGCAACAACTGTCGCAAGGGCAAGCACCTGCAACGCTTGGCGTATGGCATCGTGTCCGAGCAGTTGCGACCTATCTACAACACGCCAACGCAGATTCTGCATATCGCCCATAGCAATACCGACCGTATATATACCCGCTATATATACATCTTCGACGGGGCTCTGATAATTTAGCACGGAGGGTCTCCTGCCCGACCATCACTCATCGGGAGGGGGGGGGCATATACCCTTGTGCATAAACAAATTATCAGAATAAAAATCTATGGAATATCTATTTTTGATTATATCGTTGTGTGCGGTCATCTTCGGTGCCGACACACTTGTTTCGGGAGCAGTAGCAATCGCCCGCAAGTTGAAAATCTCGGACTTTGTCATCGGTGCCGTCATCGTGGGCATCGGAACATCGTTGCCGGAGTTGATTGTAAGTGCCACGGGAGCGTGGCAGGGCAATGTCGATATCGCCGTCGGCAATGTCGTAGGCTCCAACATCTTTAACGTGCTGGGCATCCTCGGCCTCACGGCCCTGCTCTGCCCTACAAGCGTATCACGCAGCAACCTGCGCTTCGAGTTGCCATTCTGCATCTTCGTATCGGTGGTGGTTATGCTGCTCGCCTTCAACTTCTTCAACGGCAATACGGCGTGCATCTCCCGCATAGACGGAGCTGTGCTGCTTGTGCTTTTCGTGCTCTTCCTCTACGTGTCGTTCCGTCGAGATAAGCAGAATAGCGCCTCCGCCCCTGCCGCTGAGGATGAAGCGGAGGCTCCGCAGCCTATGTGGCTGGCCCTGTTGAAGGTCGTCGGAGGTCTGGTGGTGCTCATCGTCGGCTGCGACCACTTTGTCGAGAATGCCGTGACGATAGCGACCCGCTGGGGCGTGGATGAGGCCTTTATCTCCATCACGCTGATTGCGTGTGGCACCTCGCTGCCGGAGTTGGCCGCCTCAATCGCTGCTGCCGTAAAGCGCAACACCGAGTTGGCCTTGGGAAATATCATCGGCTCCAACATCTTCAACATCACCTTTATCCTCGGAGTAAGTTCGCAGATTTCGCCTCTGGGCGGTGGCGGCATCACCACCATCGACTATACGGTGATGATTGTAGCGGCAGTGTTGCCTCTGATGTTTGGCTGGTGGGGTAAAATCTCCCGCACGGCAGGTGCTGCGATGTTCCTCTGCTTCGTGGCATACACCATCTACCTCCTGCAAATGCAGGGCGTTTAGAAGTTGTTTGAAATAACTTCTTAGTCGAAAAAACCTTAAACCCAAATAGTATGTTACTACAAATTTTGACACTATTCGGTGCTCTGGGAATGTTCCTCTATGGAATGAATATGATGAGTTCCGGATTACAGAAGGCGGCGGGTAACCGTATGCGTACCTTCCTCGCCGCAATGACCTCTAACCCATTCAAGCAGGTTATGACAGGTCTTGGTATCACCTCCATCATCCAGTCGTCGAGCGCAACGACCGTTATGGTTGTCGGCTTCGTGAATGCCGGACTGCTGTCTTTGGCGCAGGCTATCGGCGTAATTATGGGTGCCAACATCGGTACTACGGTGACCGCTTGGCTCATCTCGTGGCTCGGTTTCAAGATGGATATCTCGGTGCTGGCGGTGCCTCTTATGGCCGTGGGCTTCATTATGAGTATGGCCAAGAGAGAGAAGTATCGCAACATCAGCGAGTTCGTGACCGGTTTTGCGTTGCTGTTCCTCGGCCTTGCGCTGATGAAGGAGTCGGTGCCTGATTTGCAGGAGACTCCGGAGATTCTCTCCTTCATAACCAAGTGGACGGGCTACGGCTTCGGCTCGGTGCTTATCTTCCTTGTATTCGGTACCGTGCTGACCCTCATTCTGCAATCGTCGAGCGCAACGATGGCTCTGACGCTGATTATGATGAGTCTGGGCTGGATTCCGTTCGATATGGCGGCAGCTATGGTGCTTGGTGAGAACATCGGTACAACCATCACCGCCAACATCGCCGCTGCGGTGGGCAACCCTAACGCCCGTCGTGCTGCGCTGGCACACACCTTCTTCAACGTCTTCGGTGTTATCTGGGCACTGATTCTCTTCCGTCCGTTCCTCTCGCTCATAGGCAAAATCATTGAGTGTATGGGATACCCTAACCCAAGCGAGATTGCATACTCTGTGACTATGGACACGAATGCAACCGAATCGACGGCTGCCCTGTATGGTGTGTCGATGCTCCACACGCTCTTCAACACCATCAACACCCTCATCTTGGTATGGTTCATCCCTCTGATTGGCAAGTTCGTAACTTGGGTAATCAAGCCGAAGGCATCCGAGGAGGAGGACAACGTGAAGCTCAAATATATCGAGGCAGGCCCGATGGGTACCGCCGAGTTGTCGCTCACGCAGGCGAAGAACGAGATTGTGCACTTTGCGCAGATTTCTCATAAGGGATTGGAGTATATCCGCTCCGCCGTTCACGCCGAGAAGGAGGCCGACTTCGAGCTGTACCGCAAGAAGCTGGTTAAGTACGAGGAGATTGCCGACCGCATAGAGTACGAGATTGCATCGTTCCTGAACGCCATCCCGCAGAGCGATTTGAGCGAGAAGACACGCAGCATCGTGAAGGCTATGTACAAGATTGTCGGCGAGTTGGAGAGCCTTGGCGACTCCGGCGAGGCTATCAGCCGCATCCTCTCCCGCCGCAACATCCACGGCAAGAACTTCACGGCACAGAACGTGGCCAAGATTGACTCGCTGCTGGATATGGTCGATAAGGCTTACGCCCTTATGATTGAGCATCTTACGATGGATAGCGTCGATGCCGATGCATTGCGCAACTCGATAGATTGCGAGATAGAGATTAACAACCTGCGCAACGACCTGCGTGAGGAGGAGATTCTCCGCCTTGACGAGGAGGGTGCGCAGTATCAGAACAGCGTCTATTATATCGACGTCATCGCCGAGGTAGAGCGTATGGGTGACTACATCATCAACATCACGGAGGCTCTGCACAAGGTGAAATAAACGAGCCAAAAGCAGGTTCGGAGGGTCAAGAATGAAAATTCTTGACCTTTTTATTTGCAGTTGGATGAGATATTTGCTACTTTTGTTAAAATAAAACCAAGAAAACGATGGGAAATAAGATTAATGACCCTATTGCAAGGCTTATGGGCTTGCGCTACAAGTCGCACCCGTGGCACGGTATCGAGGTTGGCGACGATGCGCCAAACGTGATTACAGCATTTATCGAGATGGTGCCTACCGACACCGTTAAGTATGAGTTGGACAAGGTGAGCGGATATATAAAACTCGACCGCCCGCAGAAGTACTCAAACGTAGTGCCTGCACTCTACGGCTTTGTGCCACAGAGTTTCTGCGGCGAGAGCGTTGCGAAATACTGTATGCAGCAGAGCGGCCGCACGGGCATCATCGGCGACGGCGACCCGCTGGATATCTGCGTGCTCACCGAGCGTGACATATCTCACGGCGACATCATTGTAAATGTGCGCCCTATCGGAGGCTTCCGTATGCTCGATGGCAACGAGGCCGACGACAAGATTATCGCCGTGCTGCGCCACGATGTGACATACAGCGGCTATAACGACATCTCCGAGTTGCCGAAGGGTGTGGTAAACCGCTTGAAGCACTACTTCCTGACATACAAGGATATGCCCGACAGCGAGAGCTCAAAGAAGAAGGTGGAGATTATCGACACCTACGGACGTGAGGAGGCTTTGGAGATTATCAACCGCTCGTTGGAGGACTACAAGTGCCACTTCGACGGTCTCGACGAGATTTTGCGCCACGTATAAACACGCCACCCGATATGAAGAGAACCGTTATTGCGATTTTGTCGGCCATGGTGCTTCTGTGCAACCTGCCGTCAGCATCCGCTCAGGCCCAGAATCTCTACGATGCCGAGATTTACATCCCTATCGAGCAGATGCCGGATATGGTGGAGTGGTATGGCGGCCCGCCATCCGAGAACTCCGCCGACTTCGAGTACGATAAGGCCCGCTACGAGTGGGGCAAGCAGATGCGCAACGACAAGGAGCGTGCCGAGGCTGCCATCCGTCAGGTGGACAACACCATCCCGGGACTATGCGCCGAGTTCAGCAAGCCCTTCGGAATGACACTCTCGAAGGAGGAGACTCCGCAGATATACCGTCTGCTGCGTGATGCCGTCACCAACTGCGTCAAGACCGCCATAGAGCCAAAGATGCGCTATAACCGTCTGCGACCTTTCCGATACTACAACGAGGACTCGCTGACTCCGTTCCAGCAGGAGCACCTGCACGACAACGGCTCATACCCGTCGGGACACACCCTGCGAGGCTGGTGTGTGGCCCTGCTGCTCTTGGAGGTGAACCCTGCGGCACAGAACGAGCTGCTCAAAATGGGCTATATGATGGGCGATAGCCGCCTCATCTGTGGTGTACACTGGCAGAGCGACGTCACCGCCTCACGCCTGCAAGCCTCGGCGGCCTATGCCCGCCTGCATACCGACCCTCGCTTCTGCAAGCAGATGAAGAGAGCACAACGTGAGTTTGCCCGTAAAAGCCGAGCAAAGTAGAGGCCCACAAGGGGGGGGTAGAATAACAGAGAGGCTGTCCAACGAGTTTGTGGACAGCCTCTTCTCTTGCCGTAAGTGTTGTTAGAGCAATGCCTTCAATATCGGGAAAGCATCTTTGAGCACACCCAGCACATCCTCACGCTCGGCATCCTCACGCAGCACCATAATAATTGCATTGTCGCCCGCCACGGTAGCCATAATATCGGCAGACTTGCGACCATCAATAATTACCGAGATAGCACTTGCATAGCCCGACTTTGTGGTTATTACTCCGATGTTGCCGGAGAACTTCACATCAATAATCGCCTCTCCGAGGTTCGAGGTGCCCATATCGCCGTGCACCGCCAAAGCCTCCGACAGAACGTATATATATCCACGTGTCGGGTGCGGTGTCTTGGAGATATTCAACTCCTTAAAATCTCGTGAAAGGGTGCTCTGCATAGCACGTACCCCAAATGTTGCAAGGCGCTTGATAAGCTCCTCCTGAGAGCCTATCAACTCCTCTGACACAATCTTTCTGATTAAACTCAGGCGTTCGTTTTTCTTATCCATAGTTGCATAAAGTATATCGGTTCTGTACAAATATACTATTTATTTTTATATTTATCACATTTCCCGCAATATTTTTACACGAATGGTGCAATAAATATGGTTTTCGCTCGAAAATAGGGGATGAGCGGAGATGGCGATGTGGAGCCGTCGGCCCTGCGGAGCGGGTACTCCTACGAAAGAAAAGCACATCTTGACATAATAAAATCAAAAATGTTTTGCAGATTAATAAATTATTTCTACCTTTGCAACGCTTTCCGAGAGGATGGCGACATATCGGGAGTTTAGCTCAGCTGGTTCAGAGCATCTGCCTTACAAGCAGAGGGTCGGGGGTTCGAATCCCTCAACTCCCACTCGAAAAACGAAAGCGATTGATTTTTCAATCGCTTTTTTGTTTGCCGTGGATTGTGAGTGTGACTCACATCCCCCCAAAACAAAATTACGCCTCACATCGTGAGGCTTTCGTTTTTATCGCAGAGTTGAGCGAGTTATAATTATGGGGCGGTTGAGCGAACATATATTTATTATTTTCAATGGTGTTCGCTCTTCGGCTTCGCCGGTCGAATCCCTCAACTCCCACAAAACAACAAAAGCAAGAAGGTGTCGAATTTTCGACACCTTCTGTTTTTGTAGCCGGTGGCGCAAACTTGTTTGCAGACACAAGGATATGAAAACAGATGCAGATTGCCCTGCAATCTTCTTGCTTTTGTTGTTTTGTAAGGGCCCCTGCGGCGAGCAGAAGGGAAAGACGAGCGACAGCGAAGTCAATCCCTCAACTTCTGCCATTGCCTGCGCTCAGGCGCAGCGACAAGGAGCCAAAAACCGGCTTAGTGGTCAAAAACCGAAGATTTGCAGAGAGTCCCCTGCTCCCTGCTCCCTGCCCCCTGCTACCTACCCCGCCCCGGCTTATTGGTCAAAATTAGTAGATAAAATCGGGGCAATCGATTGATTTTTATATATTTGCACTATTTGCGTTAGAAATGGATAAAAAGTTTGCCCAAAATGTGGGCATCGCACCCTCGTCAGAGATGGTTTTAACGGGG
>JAFULF010000016.1 GCA_017483225.1 Alistipes sp. | reverse complement strand
GCGCTCGTCGCCCTCCCACGCATAGCACATATCGTCGCCGAGCGTGATACGGCTCTGCCCGTCAAAAGCAACATAAAAATCGAGTCGGCCGCCCTGTGGCAACGCCTCAACATCCTCCAATGGGGTGGTACAGCCTGCCAAAATGAGCGACAGCACTGCATAAATAAGGGTATAAATCTTCTTCATAGTCTGCCCTCCTTTGATGTTAAACATTATCCTCGCCGCCATACTCCGGCTGCTCAAATCCCTCCGGCGAAGACTCCGAAAAGCCTCGCTCAAATGAAACCTCGACGATGCGCACAAGGGGGCACTGATAGGTAAGAACTCTTCTCATTGTGGTTTTAGGTAGGTATAGGTGTAGTGTAGGTAGAAAAAC
Source organism: Alistipes sp. (assembly GCA_017483225.1). Classification (GTDB taxonomy): domain Bacteria; phylum Bacteroidota; class Bacteroidia; order Bacteroidales; family Rikenellaceae; genus Alistipes. Next base: position 51,793 of record JAFULF010000016.1, on the reverse strand, counting down.
GAGTGGTATTTACGCCACTGCCCCATCCGCCGCAACATCATCGCACGGCAACAAGGGCAAGGATGCAAACACCACCCGCTTGTTTGTTTAGTGGAAGAAGATTGATGAAATCTCCTTGTAGTTATGTACTCGCTCGATAACCTCCGCAAAGATATCGGCGCACGAAAGAACGGTAAACTTACGCAAATCCTTCTCCTGATTGAGCGGAATGGTATCCGACACGATAACCTCTTCGAGTGCGCTCTCGTTGATGCGCTCATACGCAGCACCCGACAATACAGGGTGGGTAATTGCGGCACGCACACTCTTGGCACCACGCTCCATAAGCATATTGGCAGCCATACAGATAGTACCTGCGGTATCAATCATATCATCCACGATAAGGACATTGCGACCCTCAACATCTCCGATGGCGGTCATCGAGCCTACGACATTGGCCTTGGCACGCACCTTATGCGAGATGATGATAGGCGCACCGAGCAACTTGGCATAGGTTCCGGCACGCTTCGCACCTCCCATATCCGGAGCAGCGATAGAGAGGTTCTTGATATTCAGGCTCTCGATATACGGCACGAACATACCGCTGGCGTAGAGAGCATCAACCGGCACCTCAAAGAATCCCTGAATCTGGTCGGCGTGCAGGTCCATAGTCATCACACGGTCCACACCGGCAGCGGCGAGCATATTTGCCACCAACTTGGAGGTGATAGGCACACGTGGGCGGTCCTTGCGGTCCTGACGAGCCCAACCGAAGTAAGGGATTACGGCAATAACCTTATAGGCCGAAGCACGGCGTGCTGCATCAATCATCATCAGCAACTCCATCAGGTTATCCGACTTTGGGAAAGTAGATTGAATGATAAATACCGTACATCCTCGGATGGATTCGGCATAGCGTGGCTGAAACTCGCCATCGCTAAATTCAAGGCACTCGCACTCTCCGAGCGTAGTACCATAAGCGGCAACAATCTTCTCGGCAAGGTAGCGAGAATTGCGACCTGTAAAGAATTTAATTTTGTGGATAGGCATAATATAAATTATGAAATTATTCTTTTCGGCATCAAAGATAACGATTATGGTTTAATTCTCTACTCTTTTTTTCGATTTTACTTCAATATTTTATCAACAAATTCGAGAATTTCATCTCTACCCGCCCCCTTCTCGCTCGAAGAGGTGAACATCGGAGGCATCTCCTCCCACTGCTCCGCCAGCCTCTTGCGGTAGGCTGCAACGCTGCGCTCGACCTGCGTCTTCGAGAGCTTGTCGCACTTGGTGAAGATGATACCAAAGGGTACGCCATTCACGCCCAACTGCTCAATAAACTCCAAATCAATGCGTTGCGGTTCCAAACGGGAATCGACCAACACGAAGAGGAAGTGCATCCTCTCGCACTTGAACACGTAGTCCGTGATAATCTTGGCAAAGCCCCCTCGCACACTCTTCGAGGTGCGAGCGTAGCCATACCCGGGCAAATCGACCAGATACCACTCCTTATTTATCAGGAAGTGGTTTATCAGGCGGGTCTTGCCGGGCGTAGCCGACACCTTCGCCAACCCCTTATGGCGTGTCAGCATATTTATAAGCGAAGACTTCCCCACGTTGCTTCGCCCGATAAAGGCGATATCACGCAGAGAGTCCTTCGGCACCTGACCAAGTTTCTCGGAACTACATTTGAATTCGGCAGAGGTAATCATATCGTTATATTATAAATAGGTGTGGGCAGAGGCACTGACACCCGCCGCCCACACCTGTATATTGCCACTACTGAGCAATCAGTTCGAAGATATGGCTGCGATAGTCGTTCATATCTCGAACATCGTTATACGGAGTGCGGCGGCTCGAACCCTTCGTGAGCTCCGGGATTACAACACCCTCCTCCATCAGATAACGTCCGCTCACAATCTTGCCATCCAGCGAGCAAGGCTTACCCTCGACCTCCGGAGCAGCCTCCTTGATGAGGTACTTGCGCTGCGGGTCAAGGCCCTGGAACTTGATAATCTTATTCGGCATATGGCGGGTGTAGAGCATACGATATACGAAGACCACGGCACGTGTCTGCTTCTCATTGACATACATCAGCGAGCAGAAGTCACGGTTGCCCTCATACGGCGAGATAAGCTTATAGAGGTCGCCCTGCTGGATTACAGGACGCAGGCTCTTGTATGCTGCGATGGCACGCTGTGCATACGCCTGCTCGGCAGCCGTGAGTTGCGACGGCACCATCTCCATACCCAGACGGCACATCGAAGCCACATCGAAGCGGAACTTGACAGGCACACGGCGCTGCGTATATTTGTTCTGGGTCGAGCATACGTGTGCCGCCAAAACATTCGCAGGGAAGAAGTTGAGCGCACCCCACTGGATGTAGATGCGGTGCAGAGCGTCAGTCTGGTCGCTGGTCCACAACTCCTGGAAGTAAGGCAGGTAGCCGTAGTTCATACGGTAGCCACCCGATGCGCAGAGCTGAATTACCAAGTTCGGATATGCACGGCGGATGCGCTTCAAGACATCCTGCAAGGCGAGCTGGTGGTCAACGTAGAGGTTCGACTGGTGGCTCTTGTTCAGGTAGAGCGACGAGGCGTTGAACATACACATATTGTGGTCCCACTTGATATACTCGATGCCCGGATTCTCCTTCATCAGGTTATCCACAACACCAAAGACGAAGTCCTGCACCTGCGGATTGGTCATATCGAGCAGGAGCTGTGTCTTGCCACGCCCGTAGGTAGGCTCGAAGCTCTCGTGGCGAAGAACCCAATCAGGGTGCTTCTCATAGAGCTCACTATGTGTATTGACCATCTCAGGCTCAATCCAGATACCGAACTTTAAGCCCTTGCTGTTCGCAAAACTTACCAAGTTACCGATTCCCAGAGGCAGTTTCTGACGGCATACCTGCCAGTCGCCCAAGCCACCCTTGTCGGTATTGTCACGAACATACTTGTTGCCGAACCAGCCGTCATCCATAACGAACATCTCGCCACCCAGACGTGCGAAGTCGGTCATCATATCGTTCATACCATCCTGCGTAATATCCTGACGTACACCCTCCCACGAGTTGAGCAGAATCTCACGCTCCTTCTCTCCGTGGAGGATATGGTGCTTACGAGCCCAAGTGTGGATGTTACGTGTAGCCTGACCCTTACCCTTGGTCGAGTAGGTGAGGATAAGTTCCGGCGTGGTGAGCGTCTTCTTGCCGCCGAGCGTATAGTCCGAGCCGACAGGATTGATACCCGCCATAATCAGCACAGGGCGACCGCTGATGCGGTTGTTTATGAACTCGATATGGTGGTTTCCCGTCCAAGCGAGTGTGCCGGCGATAACATTACCCTCGGTCTCGCTTACCTTACCGTCGGTGCCGAGCATAAACGATGCGTTGTTATGCACCGAAGGGCGACCGCCATCCTGCGTGGAGATAATCTTGATACCTTCGCCGAGCGGCTCGAAGTTCTCGTTATTCTCGTTGCCGTGGTCACCGTCGAGGTGGAGCAGCACGCAATCCTGCGAGCATACCGGAAGTGCCGCCGACATATACTTCTGCAACGAGATTGGCTTGCGGCCCTCATTCTCATACTCCGCCCACATCTTCATAACGTCGCAGTCGGTATATGCGTCGTAGTGCAGGTGCAGAACAAATGGGTGGGCCGTATCACGCAGGCTCACCGTGAGGCGCTGCATCGAGCCCGACTTCTGCAACTTAACCTTCTCGATAAGCAGGTTTGTGGCATTGTCGCCGTCGGCGTGCTTAATAAGGCAGGCGTGTGGCTGCGAGCAGTGGGTACCGAAGGCACGGAATGCCGGATACTTCATCGCTCGGTGCGACGAGAAGACATCTTCCAATGTCGCCTTCGTTCCGTAATAGCGGAAGTAGAGAGGCTTGCCCTCCTCCGCCGTAAGCACGAGCGAGGTGTTTGGTGTTGAGAGCAGATAATCCTTTGCGGAGGCAGTAGCCACTACCACAAACATCATCGCAACAAGTAAAGAGATTCTTTTCATATCTTAAATAAGTTTTGGTTTTCTACTTTAATACAATTTGTGCGACAATAATCCTTACGGATAGACTGTCGCACAAATCAAATCAACGCTTACTCAACCGTCACCGACTTGGCAAGATTTCGAGGCTGGTCCACGTTACGTCCCTTATTTACAGCAATATAGTACGCAAGCAGCTGCATAGGTATAGCCGTAAGGAGCGGAGTCAGACACTCGGAAATTTCCGGCACCTCCAAAACATAGTCCGCCAGCGAGGCAACAATCTCGTCGCCCTCGGTGACGATAGCCACAACCTTTCCGCCACGAGCCTTCACCTGCTGGATGTTGCTCACGGTCTTCTCATAGACGTTATCCTTGATGGCGATGACTACCGACGGCATATCGTTGTCGATGAGTGCGATAGTTCCGTGTTTCATCTCGGCAGCAGGATAACCCTCGGCGTGGATATAGGATATCTCTTTAAGTTTGAGCGCACCCTCCAATGCCGACGGGAAGTTGTATCCACGGCCCAGATAGAGGAAGTTATGCGCATAGGTAAATATCTTGGCAAGATTCTCAATCTTGTCGTTCATCTCGAAAATCTTCTGAATCAGAGCCGGCACACGACGGATATCCGAGGCCACCTTTTGCAGTTTCTCGTCCGACACCAGACCCTTCATCTGCCCCACGAGCAGCGCCATCATCGCCAGCACGGTAACCTGACCCGTGAATGCCTTGGTCGAGGCGACACCAATCTCTGGGCCTACGTGGATGTAGCAACCCGAGTGTGTTGCACGAGGAATCGACGAGCCGATGACGTTGCAGATGCCGAATACGAAGGCTCCACGTGACTTGGCAAGTTCCAAAGCCGCCAACGTATCTGCCGTCTCGCCCGACTGCGACAGCGCTATGAGCACGTCACCCTCACGCACAACGGGGTTGCAGTAGCGGAACTCGCTGGCATACGCCACCTCGACAGGGATGCGGCAGAAGTCCTCGATAAGGTGCTTGCCGATAAGGGCTGCGTGCCACGAGGTGCCACACGCCACGATGATTACACGGTTGGCATTGAGGAACTTCTCCTTATGCTCGATAACGCCCGAGAGCACTATCTGGCTGCCATCCGCCGAGATACGGCCGCTGATGCAGTCGGTCAGCGTCTTTGGCTGCTCGAAAATCTCTTTGAGCATAAAGTGAGGGTAGCCACCCTTCTCCAACTCCTCGATACTCATTTTGAGCTCCGTGATACATATCTGCGACTCGTCATTGCTGTTGATGTCATAGACGTTAAGGCCCTCGGTGCGGTCGATAACGGCAATCTCGCCATCGTTCAGATAGACCACCTTATTGGTATATTCGATGATAGGCGTAGCATCCGAGGCGAGGAAGAAGTCATCCTCCCCGACACCGATTACCAGCGGCGACGACTGACGGGCAGCGATGATTCGGTCTGGGTTGCTCTTCTCGATGACGGCGATAGCGTATGCGCCGACAACCTGCTTGGCAGCCTCTCGAACAGCCTCAAACAGAGAGCAGGCATTGGTCTGCATAATGTACTCTATCAGTTGCACAACCACCTCGGTATCTGTCTCGCTGACAAACTCATAGCCCTGCTGCGAGAGAGCCTCTTTCAGCACGCTGTAATTCTCGATGGTGCCGTTGTGCACAAGGGCGAGGTTGCGGCTCTGCGAGAAGTGAGGATGGGCATTCACATCGTTAGGCTCGCCGTGGGTAGCCCAGCGGGTATGAGCGATACCGATATTTCCGCTCAAATCCTTATTCGAGGCGTAGTGCTCCAAGGCATCAACCTTACCCTTCGCCTTATAGATGTTCATCTCTCCGTTCTCGGCAATCATAGCCACGCCCGATGAGTCGTAACCACGATATTCCAGACGATGAAGTCCCTGAATCAAAATCTGATAAGCATTACGTTTGCCGATATATCCGACTATTCCGCACATAATATTTCGTTAATTTTTTCTCAATATTTGCTCTATTTCTCTCCTAAAAGTTCTACCCGTTGCCGAATAAAACACGCAAATATACAACTTTGTTGTCAATAAAAGAACAAATCACGGTAAAAAGTAGTATCTTTGTGACCAAGAAACAACAATTTTACTATGAAGAAAGAGTGGAACGACGTGCGTGAATTTCACGAGAAGTTCGGACATCCGGCTGCCGAAAGCCCTGTGATGATTTCCAAAAAACGTGCTCTGAGCCGTGCCAAGTGGATGAATGAGGAGGTTGCAGAGTTCCTCATCGCCGACAACATCTACGAGCAGGCGGATGCTATGATAGACCTTATGTACTTTGCCCTCGGCACGATGGTCGAGATGGGACTCGAAGCCGACGAACTCTTCGACATCGTACAGAAGGCAAATATGGCGAAGTTGTGGCCTGACGGCAAGCCCCACTACAACCCGAAGGATAACAAAGTTATCAAGCCGGAGGGCTGGGAGGACCCTGCGCCGAAAATCAAGGCGTACATCGACTCCGTCATCGAGGCAAAGAGCAAGAAGTAGAGCCACGACGGCAACCACCTGTCGGGCGCATAAATGCACCAAGGATTATGACCATAAGTAACGTGATACACAAGCACCTGCAACAGCAACGCAGGCTCGTCATCCCCAACCTCGGAGCCTTTATGGTGAAGGAGTCGGGCGAGATACTCTTCTCGGAGTTGCTCAAAGGCGACGACGGCGTTTTCCGCTCGTTGCTCACCGCCGAGGGGTTGAGCGAGTTCGAGGTTGCAGCCGTAGCCGACCGCTTCCTCTTCGAGGTGCGCCACGCCATCGGCGAGCAGGGGTGCTACATCCTCGGTGACTGGGGTGCTTTGGTCAAGGGGGCAGACGGCACACTCTCCTTCGAGAGTCGTCTTGCCGAGCAGATTAGAGCCGAGCAGAAGCCCGTGTCGAAGATTGAGCAACCCGCAGAGGAGAGAGAGGCCGAGCAGGCTTTGGAGCCCGCAGCGGAGAAGGAGGCCGGGCAGGCTTTGGAACAAACCTTACAACATCCTGTCAAGGAGGAGGTTACAGCCCCAAGACCGCAGGTGACCACCGAGCCGGCATCGGTTGCAACGAAGGCTCCCGAAAACCCTCCACAGCAAGCGGAGGAGGCCGTCGCAGCGGAAATAAAGCGTGAGGCAAAGAGCACGCCGACACGCCGTCAGGCCAAGGCTCCGCAGAGGCGTGGTGCAGACCGCTTTATCCTGCTGGCCGTGACGGTGCTCATACTCGCCCTTGCCGCCATAGGCTACGGCTACTACGTGTCGCAGTTGGCTCCCGAGGCCGACGACGCACAGATGGATGCTCTGCGAGTGACCGTGGAGCGACCAAGCAACAACTAAACAAGCAGAACAATGAACGATATTTTATCCGTAAAACAACGATTCGGCATCATAGGCAACTCGGAGCTCCTGAACCGTGCTCTGGAAGTCGCCGTGCGTGTTGCTCCGACCGACCTCTCGGTACTTGTGACGGGAGAGAGCGGCGTGGGTAAAGAGTTCTTTCCGCAGATAATACACGCCTTCTCGGCCCGCAAGCACAACAAGTACATAGCCGTAAACTGCGGCGCAATACCCGACGGCACCATCGACTCCGAGCTCTTCGGACACGAGAAGGGTGCCTTCACGGGAGCCATAGACTCCCGCAAGGGCTACTTCGAGGAGGCCGACGGAGGCACCATATTCCTTGACGAGGTTGGAGAGTTGCCGCTCTCGACGCAGGTACGACTATTGCGTGTATTGCAGACCGGCGAGTTTATCCGTGTAGGCTCGGCAAAGGTGCAGAAGACCAACGTGCGTGTGGTGGCGGCGACCAACAACGACCTCGTGAAGGCTATTGCCGAGGGGCGTTTCCGTGAGGACCTCTACTATCGTCTGAACACCGTGCCTATCGCCGTGCCGGCACTGCGTGAGCGACCCGAGGATATACACCTGCTGTTCCGCAAGTTTGCCTCAGACGTTGCCGTGCAGTACAATATGCCCGCCATACGCCTCAACGACGAGGCCCGCAAGATGCTCGAAGAGTACTATTGGCGAGGCAACATCCGCCAGTTGAAGAATGTCGCCGAGCAAATCTCCGCCATAGAGCAGACACGTGAGATTTCGCCGGAGATTCTCGCCCGCTACCTCGCCGAGCGACCTGCGTCGTCGCCGAGCGTGATGGGGGCATCGCAGTTCGAGGAGCTGAACTCCGAGCGGGAGCTCCTATACAAGATTCTGTTCGATATGCGTAGCGACATCAACGACTTGAAGCGTATGATTATGGAGATGCGTGGCGGCTATGCCGTACCGCACAACATACACCCGGAGCACCACCACAAGGATATTGTCGGGCTGCTCCCTTCGGCACCCGCCCCCGTGGAGGAGTATGCCGAGAGCGAGGAGGTGGTCGATGAACCGACACCGATACTCACCAAGGCGGATATGCAGCGTGAGCAGATAGTCAGAGCCCTGCGACGCAACAGTGGCAGCCGCCGTGCCGCCGCAGCCGAGCTGTTTATGTCGGAGCGCACGCTATACCGCAAAATCAAAGAGTTGGGAATCGAAGAGTAAAACAAGAGTATGATAAAGAAGCTATTCGCAATATTCAGTGCCGCAGCATTGTGCCTGCTGGCAGGATGTACCGTCAAGTACTCCCTCTCGGGAGCATCCATTCCGCCTGATGCCAAGACTTTCAGCGTGGCGTACTTCCCCAACAACGCTCCGCTCGTGGCTCCTATCCTGAGCTCGACGCTCACCGACGAGCTGACACAGCGTTTCGCCACACGAACACGTCTGGTACAGGTTCCCGAGGGTGGCGACTTCGCCTTCGAGGGTGAGATTATAGGCTACACCTCGGCAACATCTTCGGTGGCGAGTGGCGACTACGCCCTGCAAAACCGTCTGACAATAACCGTCAAGGTGAAGTTCACCAACGCCATAGACGAGAAAATGTCGTTCAACAAGAACTTCTCGGCATACGCCGACTACGACTCCACACGTCTGCTGACAGAGGTCGAGGGAGAGCTCATCACCGAGATTGTCGAGCAGTTGGTAACCGATATCTTTATGGCCGCAGCATCTAACTGGTAATGAGTAACATAAACAGATATATAGCCTCCGCAGGCACCACCACCCCACCCTCCGCCGACGAGTTGAGCGGGCTGGTGGCACGATACCCGTGGTGCTCCTCCCTGCGCCTGATATACAGCCACACGAGCGGCACAGCGGAGCCTCTGGCCGAGCTCTTTGCCGAGGGTCGCCGTGCAACCTCGCTATCACGCCGCCCGATAGACGTGGCACGGCTGGCTACGGAGACCGAGGGGGAGATTATCGACCGCTTCCTGCGCCTGAGCGACCTGCGCATCGTCGCCGACGAGGGGGAGGAGGAGCAGAGCGTACAGACCGAGGCGATGCTCGACGAGGAGGACGATTTGGTGAGCGAAGAGTTGGCGGAAGTTTACCTTATGCAGGGGCTTAATATGCAGGCCATTGAAATATATCGCAAATTAAGTTTGCTAAATCCGGAAAAAAGTATTTACTTTGCCGAGAAAATCGGACAAATAACGAAAAACAAATAAAAAATTAAGAATATGTTGTACACACTTTGTATTGTATTAATCCTTATCGCAAGTGTCCTGATGGTACTTGCAGTGTTGGTACAGAGCCCAAAGAGCGGTATGGCCGCTAACTTCGGTGCATCGAATCAGGTTCTGGGTGTTCGTCAGACATCCGACTTCCTCGAAAAACTCACTTGGGGCTTGGCAGTAGCCATCTTCGTATTGAGCCTTCTGGCTACCCTCGCAATGGACAGCCACCTCGTATCGCAGAGCAACGCTTCTGCTAACGAGGCAAATGCACTCATCGAGCAGATTGCTACACCTGCCGAGGCAGAGATGCCACAGGTAGAGCTCCCTGCCGAGGCTCCCGCAGAGACCCCTGCCGAGTAATTCAAGGGGGGGGGCTGCCGAGAGATAAAGAGGGGTGGGGGTGATTCTCCTGCCGAATAATAAAGAACAGTAAATCAGATGGGGCTGTCCACAAGTTGTCGGACAGCCCCATCTGTGTTATGTGCTGTGGCAAAGCGCAGGCTTAAAGTCGGGTAAGGTCAAGTAAAGTCGAGTAAGGTCGCTCCTTCGGAGCTGCGCAACAATAAAGGCTGTTAAAGGTTATTAAAGGTGATTAAGGGGAACGCAGACGGTTTGGAAAGGCCGTACAAACCCACAAACATTAACAACCCTTAACATCCCTAAACTCTCTAAAATCCTTAAACTCTCTAAAAAAAGGTGGCGGACACCACTGCCCGCCACCTTGTCGAAGTAACACCTACCCCACTACTTGTACTCCAAAGGATATAAATCGCTGTCGCTGTTCTCGACAATCTCCGAGCAGGTGTATTTTCTGCCAAAGCGGTCGGTCGCCTCTACACGAATACTCTTCGCATCTGGATTTTTAAGGGTATGCTTGTACATATGGAAGCAGTTGGTGTGGTACGAGCCACTTGTTCCACTGCGGCCAATTATGCTGATATGGTAGGCGATAGACCACCAATCCTGTCCCGAATCGGTAGGCACCAACACCGGATACGATGTGCCGATAGGGTACGATGTGCTCGTCGGTGAGTACTTACGTGACCCCATAGCCTGCATCTCGCCCGCAGATACGCCATCCTCGAAAATCTCGACCTTCCAGCTCGAATCGGCATTGAATACATTGGCAAGTATCACATTGTTGCCGTGCTGCAAGTTGAAGGTCTTGCTCTTGGCAATATTTCCACAGACAAGGTCACCACGATAGAGGCGAATCTGGTAATCACGGTCATTCATACCCTCGTTGATACCCATATAGTACCAATTGGTAATCTTGTTGCCCTCAATCTCATAGACGCCATAGCCATTAGGGCAGCCGTCACCATTCATATTGGACCACCACCACTGTCCCGATACCGCAGCGTGTACGTGCTCATAGACGTTGCTTGAACGTGTAGGTTCGTTACGCATATAGTGGGTATGGCCCGACATAATGTGCGAGTTAGGGTACTTGGCAAGCAGGGAGATGATGTTTCTCACATTCTTGTTGCCCGAATTGAGCATAGGCACGTGAACGCAGAAGATGACCATCTTATCGGTCGAAACGTGCGACAAATCCTGTTTGAGCCACTCATACTGCTCGTCCGTAAATATCGGCGAAGTATAGTCCCCGGCATCGGTGTTGCTGTCCCACTGTATATTACGCATACATACGATATGCACATCGCCACGATTCCACGAGTAGTTAATCGGGCCAAAGACATTCTCGAAGGCTCGCTGCGCCTTAATATTATAGGTAGAGCTGGTAGCATCCGCCGAGATAGGCTTCGTCTTGTAGAAGTAGGTGTAGTCGTGGTTACCCATAGTTTGGAATACAGGCATACCAATCTTGCCCTCCGCCATATAATCTCGCATCTTGGTCATAAACGACTGTGTATTGCGGCTACCCTCCGAATAGACAATATCGCCCAGAGTGACGCCATAGCAAGGGTCACTCTTGGTCTGCACGTGGGCCTTGATGGCAGGTACGGATTCATTCTGGAAGCGATCTCCATTCTTTCGCCCGAAACTATCTCGGCTCGAAGTGCTATCATCCTTACACTGCGGGTCGGCCAGACAGAAGAGATTGAACTTGTTCTCCTTCGCAGCCTTGGTCAGCGTGAAGTTGTAGGTATCGACCTTGGCATCGTACTTCGTGAAGAAGGCCGGCTGACCATAACTATTGATAGGCACCTGGCAATCTGCCGGCACGGAGTAGTAGATATACCACGCATCGACACTCGGGCTGAGCGAGTACTTACCCGTAGAGTCGGTCTTGACAGCCGAGTATCCGTCGCTGATGACAACACCCTCGGCCGGCGTTCCGTCGCTATACGTAACCGTACCCTTTACAAGGACATCTTCGAGGGCGGCGATACTCACCGAGACATCGTCGAGGAAGAAGCGGTTGGTTGCCGTGGCGGAGTCGCAGCCGCCACCGATAGCGATACGGCTTGTACACTTGACACCTTCGAGGGTCACGCTGTACTCCTTCCAGTCGCAGCTCTGCTCTCCGTCAAGCGTGAAGAGCTCGCTATCGCCGATGCTCTGGTAGGACACCTTCCACGTGCTCGACAAGGTGGCTCCATCCAGCACCTTGACAGCCACAGCCTTCTCCGCAGCATTAATCTCGCTATTTACGCTGCCATAAGGTGCCGCCTTGAACTTCACGGTCACCTTCGCACGCTTGCCATCAGGGATAGCCGAGAGTGCCGGCGTAACGATGAAGGCCCGATTACTTGTCGTACCCATCTTCACATAGCCCGGACGTGCGCACAGAGAGCCGCCATTGGCATCCTCCTTGCCGCCAATCCAGCCCCAATCGTCGAGCTCCATCTCGTCGAGCAGGCCGTCGAGGGTGTTGAAGAGTCCTATCTCTGTGCTCGCCGTGGCCGGAATATATGCAGCCGCCTCGCCTGTAACGTCTGCCGCTTCGTAGTCGAGCGTGATTGCCCCCGACAAGCCCGCATCCGCATAGGAGGTGAGCGATGCTCTGTCGTCACGTGACACGCCCGCAGCACGAGCCGCCAAGTCGCCACCATAGAGGAGGTTGCCGAAGTTATGGAAGAGCACCACATCCCCCACTGCCGCACTCGTCGTGACCACCTTCGACACCGCTGGAGCCGCCGTAGTGACCTTGAACGGCACAAGGGTCTGCTTGGAGTCGGTCAGGTTATAGACCATCACGTAGTAGTCGGTAGCGGGTTTCAGACCGGCAAAGAGAAAGCGTGGCGGGCAGTTGGTCTCCGTAAAGAGCTTCTCGCCACGAAGTGGCTCGGTGCTATACACCAGCTGCGAGCAGGCCTCGTCGCCATAGATTGCAACCCTATACTCTTTGGTAATGTCGTCACTATATTTTGCACTGCGATTAGGGTATATCTCGGAGAGGTACTTCACATTCTCCTCCGAGTGGGTCCAAGCGACAGCCACGGTGGTATCGGTCGCACGCACACAATCGACCAGAATGTCACTCCGCTGCAACTCAACCGTAAGAGGTACCTCCAAGATGGTGTCGCAAGGCAGGTCGAAGCCGCCACCCTTAACACTCGTCTCGAAGAAGCCCTCCGCAGTGTAAACCTTGATATTCAGACCCTTGGAGTAGCTCTGTGCAGGGATACAGAACCACACTGCCTTGCCGGCCGCACCGACACTCTGGCCCGAGCAGTCGAGCGTCACCGCCGAGATGGCATCGCTCGACTTGAAGAGCAGACCCATATCGGAGGTATCGACCGTCGCCGTGCCACCCCACAACTTCTCGCCATTGCCACCCTCAACGACAATCTTCTGCAACGTCAGGTTCTCGCTGTCGGCAGGCAGGGAGAGGTCCAGCTTGACGCAGAGCAGAGGGTTGTTCATCTCGAAGCTCTCCGAGGCATCATCCCACCTGCCCACAAGCAGTGGCAGGTGCAACTTGCCGTCGAAGCTCGGCTTCTGCGCCGACACACCCACCTTTATAATGCGGGCATCGGCACTTCCGCCCGACACATCGGAAGCCTTCGCCTGAAAGTGTGGATATAGGGCGTATGACTCGCTCTGCTTGGCCACGGAGCGGTTGGTTGCAGCGTCGAAGCAGGCGGTCGGGCCCTCTATCGTCGAGGCATCAATCGCCGCCCTGAACTGCGTCACCGCACTCCCCTTGTAGGTCAGCACCAGCAAATTGTCGCCCGAAGCCCACGCCGGCACACTCTTCCCGTTGAGTGCCACACGGGAGGTCTGTGGCGAAGCTATGACCGCCGAGAAGCGTGTCACCCCATCCGTCACCTCGGAAGAGGGAGGTGTCGGCGTTCCGGAGTCATCGCCCGGCACATCATCGTTACAGCCCACGGCCCACAACAGAGCCACGGCTGCCAGCATCGAAAAGTATCTCAGTCTCATAGTAAGGTTATTTTGTTAGTCACCATTTTTTCCAACCTACAAATATAGAAATTATTTCACACCTGCGCAACCTATCACCCCCGTAAAGAGCAAATTACAACACTTTTTATACGGTGCTCCAACGAGTAGGCAAGTTGGATGCGGAAAGATAATAGAATTAAAGAAGCCCCCCTTGCAGGGATAATAATGTGATATAGAGATAAAAAACGGCGTTTACACCCCACTCCCTTGTGCAAGAAAAGTGGCACGAGCAAAAAAAAGTGCCGAAATGTTTGGCTGAAACAAAAATCTGTATTACATTTGCACACCGATTCGGGAACGTATATGACGTGAACGGGTCTAAATGGTGGATGTAGCTCAGCTGGTTAGAGTGACGGATTGTGGTTCCGAAGGTCGTGGGTTCGAATCCCATCTTCCACCCAAAGATTGAAAGCCTTGCAATAGCAAGGCTTTTTTGTTGTATAGAGTCCGTGGGCTTGCACACAAGGACTATATAGAACAAAAAATAGTAGCGGAGCGACTTTCAATCTTTGAAAGCGCCCCTGCGGCGAGCAGTCGGGAAAGGCGTTAAGCGGAGCAGACTACAAGTCTGCGTAGTAGCCAATCCCATCTTCCACCCCCCCAGCAACAGAGCCTCCCAACAAAAGCCTATTGGCGATACTTTTTTGCTTATGCCGAGAATTATTATTAACTTTATGGCGCTACAATATGTTTCTTAATGGGTGATAGGTTATGAAGAGAGGGTTAATCATTGTCACGATTGTTGTTGCGGTGTGTGCGATATGCTCGGCGACAATATTATTATGTGGAGGCTACATCCCGTGCGGGGCGGATGTTGCAACAAGCGCAGAGCAGAGGGCATCCCTATCGCAAGGTGGCGAGGCCACGAATCAGAGAATCAACCAAATCTCCGTAAACGGGTTGATATGGGGCGAGAAATATAGTGTTTCCAGAGCCAAAGAGATACTCGACCTCCCCGATATCAAGGTGAGCGGGCCAAAAAGCAGCAATGCCTCCCGACCCGGCACCCACCTCTTATACGCAGGGGAGGATGTCGTGTTGTTGGAGGATTATATTTTCAGATATGCCCATATAAAGTCGAAGCGGCTATGGTTTGGCAATCCTCGCATACGTGTCGGGGCAGACATCAAGCTGCTGGACAGATATTTAGAGGGAGAGTCCATTGACGTTAAGCAACAAGCAGGCAACAATATCGGCTTCCGATATTGGCAACCGGACCATAAAGAGTTGAAAGACTACGCCGTCAAATTCTTCTATAACGCCAAAGGGCGGATAACCAAAATTGTTGTTTCGGCGAATGTCGTTGCTTCGATGGCATCCTCGGAGGTAGGCGTTTGCAGTGGGAACAGAATACTGCTGCTCGGTCAAGATTATCCATCCATAGAGGCTATATCCCGTATTATGGATGCGCCGCTGACCCGAGTAGAAGAGCCGCAGAAGGGGGACGAATTCCTCGCCTATGAATTATACTTCGGTGAGGACCACGTCACGTGGTTAGATGGATTTGTCCCATATATCACCATAAAGAGCCCGAGATACAAAGTGCCAAATTGCTTTGGCGTAAGAGTGGGAGATAATATTTCTAAATTGGCAAATATAGGAGGACGGCTCAGCGACCACAAGTATAGTGGCGACTACGAATATGTAGGTGCTAAATATTGGCAAAGCAGTGATGATTCGAGTTATTTCTGCGAAATATATTTCCAATACGATAGCGACAACATAATTAGGGAGATACATCTGACTTTTGATTTCATATAATCCACGACAATTTGACAGAACTGTCGAATTTGACTATCTTTGCGCTCAAATAACCTACAAATTTTAACCAATGAAAAAGTTTATCCTTATCTGTGTGGCTACGATGCTTGCCTGCAACACCTCCTTTGCGTGGGGGCGTTTGGCTCACGCCACCGTGGCAAAGATTGCCGAGAACCACTTGACCAAGAGGGCCAAGAAGCAGATTACAGAGTATCTCGATGGCAAGTCCATCGTCTATTACGCCTCGTATGCCGACGACTACAAGCCGGAGTTGTTGCTCGACGTAGGCTTCGAGCCGTCGAACACCAAGCGTCTGACCACCTACCCTCACACCTTCGAAGCAAACGACGACTGCACCGTATTTCGTGGCACCCGCAAGGGCGACAAGTTCGTCAAGAACTGCATCTACCAGACCGAGCAGCTTGCTGCCACTTTGAAGGCAAACCATCGTGAGATGACCGACTCGGCACGTATGACCGCCATAGCCCTCATCGTACACTTCGTGGGCGATATGCACTGCCCGGAGCACATTCGTTATCCGGAGGACCAGACCATCGGCTACTACAAGGTCAAGTTCGGCAAGGACTCCGTGCGCTACCACTCGCTGTGGGACACGCAGATTGTTGCCACACGCAACCCGTGGGGATACAGCGACTTCTCCTACTTCCTCGACACGTTCAGCAAGAGGCAGATTGCCGAGGTGACCACGGGCGACCTCTACGACTGGGGCGAGGATATTGCACGCTCCTCACGCCACGTACACGCTATAAAGGAGGGAGCGAAGCTCGACAAGCGTCTATATCTTAACGAGTATCAGCCTCTGGCAGAGGAGTTGGTGCGCAAAGCCGGCTATCGTCTGGCAAAGGTGCTCAACGAGGTATTCAAATAGCAGATACACCCACACCAAAAAGATGAGCGTGTCCAACAAGTTTTCGGACACGCTCTTTCTTTTCAGAAGTTGTATAACAAGTGCTAATTTTAGGCTTAATCCATCTACGATGGCTTTTGGTTGCTCCGGCTCAGAAAAAAATATACATTTGTTTTCATTCGCCTTAATCGCAACCTTACGAAGCCCGAAAAAGCGCAGTTTACTCGGCGTAAATGAGCATTTTGAGGGCGAGTATAACGACAAAGTAGCCTTGTTAGACAGCTTCATCTCTATTGAGGTCGTATAACGACTCCCCTATTACAGGGCATCAAAGGCAAACACGTGCGCCTTCTCTGCGCCCCAAGTCTCGGTCACGACGAGGCGGAGCTGCTTGGTCTCGACAGGCTCGAAAGCCACCTTGCGCAGACGCTGGTAGTTATCCTTATCCTCATACACGGTCTTCCACTCCTTGCCTACCAGAGCCTCAACACGGAAGCCCTTGGTGAGCACCGACGGCATCTTCACACGCTCGGTGGTAGCCTCCAACTTACGCATACGCTTGCTGCGCACCTTCAACTCCGAGTCGAAAATCATACGTGCACCGCTCACCGTCACAGGCTTCTTCCACGTATAGAGGATAGTGGTCTGCTCGGGAGCAACCCACACGCCGTTGTCCTTGCCCTCCCAATTACGGTCGATACCGTTGCGGAGGATTTCGAGACCCTCATCCACCTTCGCCGAGGCGGTCAGGTCCGAAACCTTACGCCAGCGATATGGCAGCATAACGTCGTCATCTTCGAGCATAGCCTGCACCTGTGCGATGTGCTCCTTGTGCACCTCGGCAGGGTCGATACCCTTCTCGATAGCCACCGCAGCACCGGTACCTGCCGCCTGACCAAGCAGGGCGCAAGTTGCCATAACACGTGTTGCCGAGAGGCCCATATGTGTCGCCGAGATATCACGACCCGCAAACATCAGGTTTGGAACATTCACAGAGTAGAGAACGCCGAAAGGAATACCGAAGCCCTGTGGCACATCGTACTCTACCGAGATACGGCCCTTCTTGTGGAACGCATCCGGATGGTGGTCGTCGAGGGTCCAGCCTCCATAAGCCACAACGTCAGGGAAGTGGCCACCACTTGTCACGTCGTGCTGTGTGAGGATATGCGGGCCGACAAAGCGGGTATTCTCACGCTTGCCCGGCAGTGAGCCAATCCAATCCAACTCGTAGCCCTTACCACGACCGTCGGGGTGGTTCTTCATATACTCCCAGATACCATAGACGATACGTTTAAGCTCGAACTGGATGTCGTTTGCATCGGCGATAGTGTCGAAGTTACCGCCAAACTCGCACCACCAGAAGTTGTTGTCGTGCGGATTATAGATGCGCTTATAGTTGAACTTCAAGCCCGGAATTGTCGATTTAGGAACCGTGTAGTCGAAGTCGGCATCGGTGAAGTGGTATGCCCACTCCGGAGCCTTGAACGGAACATCGACATCGGTCTTGCGGAGCTGGATGAGGATAGAGTTACCCATCGTCTTGCTGTCGCCACCCTCCTGCAAATAGTTCTCGTTGAACTCATCCGGCAGCTCACGGCCCTTGCGGAACTTCGCTCCCGAGAGGCGGAGGATACCGTCACCCGTACAATCCGCAAAGATTGTTCCGTGGATGGTATATTCGGTGTAGGCGTTTGTATTCCAAGCCTTTACCGCAGCGATACGTTCACCATTCATAACCACATCATTAACCGAGGTGTTGAGCAGAAGTTTGATATTCGGCTCCATAATAACCGTCGAGTAGATGGTATCATCCCACATCGTGTAGCGTTGCAGAGGATTGTAGTAGAAGTTGCGCAACTGCATCTCCTCCAAGATACCCGTCTCCTGCGTCTCGTCGGTCTTTGCGCCGACGATACCCATACGCATCTCGCTCGATGCGTTACCGCCAAGCACCGGACGGTCCTGCACCAGCACAACCTTCGCACCGTGACGTGCCGCAGAGACTGCGGCGCAGACACCCGCAAGGCCACCACCGCAGACTACGACATCGGCCGTAAGTTCCACCGACTTCTTAACCGTCGAGTTCTGCTCGGTAAGCATAGGCTTCACAGGCGGAGTCTGCTCAACGAGCAGCTGCGCAGAGGCCGTAAGGGGCATAACTCCCGCAAGGAGCGCAGCCACCACTTTTAAGATAGATTTCATATTCTGTCAGTTTTATCAGTTAGTCTATTCGTACTTAACGACAACCGAGCGCCAGCCCTTCTTCTCGCCGCTCTTGGCGTGAGTTGCAAGGCAGAGGTACGCCGTGTTACCCTTCATCTTGAAGCCTGCAATGTGGGCACATCCCGTAGGGGTGATGCCGAGCACTTCGAGGATGACCTGGTCGCCCACAACGCCGATACGGCGACGTGGCAGCACGACACGACCTGCGTGGTCAAAGACCGTGATATAGCCGACAGACGGGCCATTGGCGTTATAGTTGCTCTTGTTGTGTGCGCCCTCCAAGAAATATACATAGTCCTTGTCGAAGTCCCAAGCACGGAACGCATAGTGCAGAACATCCTTGGCAGGGTTGCTACCCTCCTCCGGCTTCTTCACCGTGAAGCTGGTGATAGGTTCGAGTTCGCTCAAATCCTTACCCTTGAAGGTGCGGATGGCAGTCTCGGTCTCCTCGCCGATATTCTCGCCCTTGTAGGCAACCTTTACCTTCAACTCGGTATCAGGCATCGCACGTGCCTCCGACAGAGAGTAGATGCTGAATGTCCAGTCGCCCTTCAAGTGGGTAGCCATACCAATCATATCCTGCTCGGTCTGCAATGCAGGGTAGATATACTCGCCTCCCATATAGTAGGTTTCGCCGGCATAGCCCTTATCGTACTCGGCACCCACCTCAAACGGGATGCGGGAGAGCGTGCGAGTGCGCATATAGTGCCCCTTCTTGGCGTGACGGGTAGCGTTACCTGCCACCCAAACATAGTCGCCGGCGTTGGTACGCTCGACACAGAGGCTGTGTGCATTACCGAAGTAGCGCAGGGTCATCAGCTCACGACGATTGCCCACGTGGCGCACCACGTAGTTCTCGTGAATTTTGGTAAGGCCCTGCTGCAACTTGGCTGTCTGACCCGGCTGCGAGTACCAAATCTCGGCACCTCCATTGACCACATCGAAGCCCTGCACAGAGCTGTGAGCGGTTTTGAGGGCTGTGCCTCTGGTTACAAACTGCGACTCCTTCGCAACCTTACCCATCTTCATAACGGTAAGCAGGCGAGGGTCGGTAATCTTCTCCTTCTTCGGCTTCTTTGCAGCGAAAGCGTCTGCCGAACAGCAGAGCATCATCGCCAGGGCAAAAGCGGTCAAACCCTTAAAGAGTGTTGTCATTTTCATTGTTATAGGTCTTTTATTCGAATAAAATCATACTTTATCCCATACAAATATAGCAATTTTATTCACAATTCGCAAAAAGAGCGAATTATTTTTCATTGCCACCCTCGATTATCGGTTGCCAGAACGGAAGGTTGCGTCGCTTGAACCAGCCGTGGCACCCCATCGGCAGATGCCCCTCGGCGAGCGTATGGCAACGCCTCGGATAGACATCAAACGAGAATCCGAGCGCCTTATCAAATGTCGGATAAGAGAACTCTTTGGGGATGAGTGCCCAGAACCAATCCTCATTCCAAAGCGTGCCACGATGAACCTTGAACTCCTCTATCACATCACGGTAGCGGTCGCACGCCTCAGCAAAGGCCCCGATACGGCGGAGCGACAAGCCTCCGTTACCCACCTTGTTGAAGTAGTCCTGACGCATAAGTCTGCCGGGGCGTGAGAAGAGCTTTTTGCGCAGCCACAGGTACTGCTTCACAATCGGCATATCGTATCGCTTACGCTTCGGCCACGGCGCACCAACATAGTCGAATCCCCTATCGCACCACTGCTCCAACTCATCCCTAAAAATCCAAGCATCAGGCTGACAGATAAGGATATAGGTACAGTCAGAGAAGAGCTCATAGAACTCCTTCGAGAGCATCATTCTATTATACCCGGCAATGCCATTACCACCGAGCCAATCCCTCGTAACACGCACCACCTCACACTGTGGAGCCTCCGCCACCACAGCATCCACATTCAACCCCTCGGGCGCAACAATCGCCATAGGATAGCGATGCAGCACCTCGGCGTTATGGCGGAACGAGAGCAACTCTCTACCTTCAAGGCGCTCGGTATATATCGGAACAACTACTTTAACTTTGATGTGTGACATATAATTGTATCTACTCTGTTTTGCATAACCTCAATCTCATCAACAATCCCTGTATGGCAAACGGATGACGAGCGCAGAAGTCATCAACCATAGCCACCGCCTCGGCCCGCTCCACAAGTCCGTGTCGAAGCAGATACTTCAAGGCAAACGCCTCAACACGAGGAGCCAGACGGGCTATCTGTCGCACCGTATGTTTCGGCTCGACAAACAGAGGCAGACGCTCACCCCACTTGGCAAGATAGCGCTTCACGCTCTCGTACCACTTCGTCGAGAAGGAGCCGGTCGAGAAGTGCTCGATAAGCACGCTGTTGCATACGTAGTTACGTCGGCCGCCACAAAAGAGTGCCGTGGTAAAATCCGTGTCGTAGGAGTGGAAGCCCGTGAAGGTCACCTCATCGAAGTTGCACTCCGCCCACACATCACGCCTCACCATCAGCGCCATACCATCCAGAGTAACCACCTGCGAGTAGGCACCCTCCTCTCTCGACTTACGCAACGAGGAGCCTCCGCCGAGCGAACCTCTGATGTAGTTCTTGCAGGTGAATGTACGTATGCTCTGCCAACCATACGGGTACGGGTATTTCGACGTACCTCCCGCAAAGCCTATTGCGCCACAATCCTGCTCGGAGAGCTTTTGCGCAATCTCCCGACCCCAATCCTGCGTATGAAAAGCTATATCCTCGTGAATAAAGCAGAGATAGTCATACTTGGCACGGCGGGCACACTCGTTATAGACGGCGCAGATACCCTTGCCCGCAGCCCTATTGTCATAAACTATAAACTCATACGACACCCCGATTGTCGAGGCGATATTCTGTTCAAGCGCCGCAGCCTGCTCCGGTCGGATGGAGCACACAATAATTGAAAACATCGTTTATAGTTTCGGTTAATCGTTATCTACCCTCTTATAAATGTAGCAACAGCCTCAGCCACCCGCTCGCCGTCGAGTGCCGCCGAGATGATTCCGCCGGCATAGCCCGCACCCTCGCCCGAAGGGAACAAACCCTCAACCTCGGGATGCATCAGCGTCATCTTATCCCTTGGGATGCGCACAGGTGTCGAGGTGCGTGACTCCACACCCACGACCACCGCCTCGGAGGTGAGGTAGCCGTGCATCCTGCGGTCAAAAATACGTATCGCCTCACGCAGACGTGACGACATAAAGCGTGGCATCCACTCATCCAGACGTGACGGCACAATGCCGGGCACATACGAACACGAAGGCAACGAGGCAGAGGCTCTGCCCGACACAAAGTCGGCGACCCTCTGCGCCGGAGCGGTCTGACGGCCCTCGGAGTGGGCCCGTGCCACCTGCTCCAACTCACGCTGGAAGGCCAAGCCCGCCAACTCCCCATACTTAGGTCGCAGATGCTCGAAGTCCTCCAAGCGTATCTCCGTGACAAAGCCGGAGTTGGCATACGGAGAGTTGCGACGTGATGGCGACATACCATTCACGACCGACTCCGCCGCATCCGTCATCGCCGGCACGATAAATCCCCCGGGGCACATACAGAAGGAGTAAACACCCCTGCCGCCAACCTGCTCCACCAGAGAGTAGGATGCTGCCGGAAGGTACTCCATCTGCTCCGAGCCGTGGTACTGTATCCTGTTGATAAGCGCCTGCGGGTGCTCGATACGCACCCCCATAGCATACGGCTTCGCCTCCAAGCGAATGCCGTCGGAGTGGAGAACCTCGTATATATCACGTGCGGAGTGACCCGTCGCCACGATGACCGCCTGCGCCTCCACCGTGACATCGCCGAGGCGCACACCCTTGACACGCCCCTGCTTCACGATGAAGCCGCTCACTCGACTCGAAAAGTGAATCTCGCCCCCACACTCTATAATCCTGCGACGCATATCGGCAATGATGCGTGGCAGACGGTCGGAGCCGATGTGCGGATGCGCCTCGTAGAGAATCTCCTCCGCCGCACCGTGATAGACCAGACGCTGCAACGCACGGTTGTAGTCGCCTCGCTTCTTGCTGCGTGTGAAGAGCTTGCCGTCCGAGAATGTGCCCGCACCACCCTCGCCAAAGGCGTAGTTCGAGTCGGGGTCTATGCCGTTATTACGCTGTATCTGTGCTATATCCTTGCCTCGCTCCACGACATCCTTGCCTCGCTCGAAGATTATAGGCTTGATGCCCATCTCTATCAGACGCAGGGCGGCAAAGAGCCCGGCAGGGCCTGCACCCACGATAATCACCGACGAGGCCGCCGCAACCGAGGGGTAGTCGAAGTGGAGCGGTGCCGGCATAGGCTCATTGTCGATAAATGCCTCCAAGGTAAGGTTTACCTTCAAGGCCCCTCTACGAGCATCTACCGACCGCTTCACGATACGCAGCAGGGCAATATTATCCTCACGCACCCGCAACTCACGTGCAGCACAAGCGGTATATGCCGCCACATTGGCAGCATCACGTGGCGAGAGCGATAGTGTGATAATCTGTGACATATCGTTACGTGGGTACTATATAAAACACAAAGGTAATAAAAAGGTTTTAATAGTCAAAAAATAGCACCTTCTTTACGACGACACCGCACGCTTTTGTGCATCTTCTCCCTCGCTTTTGCCCGCTTCCGATGTACACTTCTACTGCACGCTTTTGTACTTAGTCGTTGAACGTTTCTGTGCTTTATCATTGCACATTTATGCACTTTCTCGTTGCACATTTGCCGTTCTAAAAGTGTTATATCTCCGCTCTGCTGCAACCATAATAACCATCAGCGATAACTATACGCCGGAAATTTTGCGATTTGATAATTTTGTATTACTTTTGTCGCCGCATTACTCCCTGCGTGGAGGTTGCAAGGTCCGGTCTCGTAGCTCAGTTGGATAGAGCAACAGCCTTCTAAGCTGTGGGTCGTGGGTTCGAATCCCGCCGAGATCACGAGCGACGCAAACAAACATCATAGGCAAGCCACTCCGTATGGGGTGGCTTTTGTGATATAAGCAGTTGCGGGTGCTTGCACACTTACAACTGCTTATATTGCAAAAGATATTCTGCTTTGCAGAACTTACCATCAATGTTTGTTTATATCCGAGGAGCCCAAGGGAAAGCCGCAGAATAAGCGCAGCGACTGCGGCAATCCCGCACACCATACGGCTTTGTTCGCTTTTATATCCGAGGTCTCGTGCGAGAAAGACGAGCGCAGCGAAGTCAATCCATCTTCCACCCAAACAAAACTAAGTACTATTGCTCATTGGAGTAAGTGTTTACTTTCTATTTGGGAAAGTGCAGATTGTATTTCAAAGAGCCAAAATGGCACTTTGAAATTTTACTACTCTTCTTGCTCGTAGTAGTACGAGTAGTCGATACCCTTCATAAAGGTTTCACGGTCGTTGATTTTGTCGGTCAAGGCAGACTGCAAAAGTCGCTTGATATCCGACGGGTCTGCAACGCTCTTTTGCATCGCATTTAAGTAGTCGTTCTTGTCAATCTTGCTCCAATCAACGCATTTCTGCAACTGCTTTTTGAGAATCAAATCGAGCCAAATACGAGTCGCACGACCGTTGCCCTCACGGAATGGGTGGGCGATGTTCATTTCAACATATTTGTCGGCAATCTCCTCGAATGTACTCTCGGGCATCTGCTCGATTGTCGCAAGCGTCTGCGGAAGGAATTGCGCCATTGCAAACTGGAAACCGCCCTTGGCGATATTCATCGTGCGAATCTGCCCGGCAAAGTCGTACAAACCACCAAACAAGTAGGCGTGTATCTGCTGCAAACCTTTTACCGAGCCAACCTCGATATTGTCGATTAAACTACTATCGAACAGAGCGTATGCCTTCGACTTACTTCTGCCGTCAACAGTCTCATCGCTATTGGTAAACCACTCGACAAAACGCATCGCCTTGGCATTCGGAAAACTCTTGGCGAGTAGCAAAACGCCATCGTAGTCGAGGGTGTCAGTCGCATATCGCTTACCATCGGCTGCCAAAAGTTTGAGTTGGTTAGTGGCACTAACCAACTGGCTCTGCTCTTTACGAAGCTTTGTTTTGAGGTATTTCCAATAGTTGCGGTTTTTCTGATAGTCGTCTTGGTCGTTCAGCACCCCGATAATATCAAGCACCGAGAACCACCACTTGGAATTTACCTCATCCCAAATAGCTCGCACCTCACGGTCGTTATAGAATCGAATGGATATTTTGGTCATAATTATATATTCGCACTATAAGGCAAACTCTTAATATAATTTTCCATAAATTCCCAATCTGGATTACCAGAAGAATCAGCAGGTAATTTTATTTTATGTTTAAGTAGCGTTTTTTGCCTATATTGTCGTCCGTATGCAAATTTATACTTATCTTGATTTATTATTGTTACTATAAACATTAACGCATATTTGGATATAACTTGATTAGGTGTTAATACCAAAATATTATCATCGCAACAGAACTCATACCCTCTATATACACAGTACCCAAACATATCAATAGTTATACAATTACTGTAAATATCCATATCATTATCAACAGACCTTTTTACACCTTGATTCTCTTCGCCTGCGGTTACAAGAAATGTATTACCTTCAATACTATCTGCTTTTGTCAATCTCTTACCTCGACTAAAATCAAAAAGTTGCGGTATTAACGCAAAACTTTTCCATTTGGATATGTCGAAACTTGTATCTATTTCTAATAATGGAATGTTTGTATAAGTTTTAGGAATAAAATAGTCGCTATTCCGTAATAAAAATGTGGATGTTGCACACAAATCATTTATAAAGTCTATATTAGATAAATTTCTATAATCTGTTTCCATATACGCCTCCGCACACCATTCGTCTTTTGCTGTAACAGACTGCACAACACTCTTACCTACGACTTCTTTTCGCTTCTGATACAAATACAACCACTCCCTTTTTATGCTACTCCATTTGCTATGAACATCAATGCGTCCAAGTTTTTTACGCTTTTCAAATCCATCATCTTTGAAATAACCAAAAAAAGTTTCTCTGTTTTCAGGATGGGGTTTGTGAGCTTTAAATACCATAATACAAGTAACAACGCTTTTATCTGAATTGTAGAATAGTTCATCAGGCATTGAAAAGACAGCTTCAAGCGTGTGTTTTGAAAGCAACTCTTTTTTAAGTTCATATATCTTTTTCGATTTAGTTCCTGCTATGGCACATTGCATCGGAACGATAGCTACACAAGTACCACCTTCTACCAGAGCCTCTAAATTCCACTTTACAAACTCTAATTCTTCAACATCGTTCTTTTTATCAGCTTTATAAGGTGGATTCAGAAAACCTACGGTTGGTTTATAAACCTTGCCTGTTTTTACATCCTTTATGCCGTTCTTTATCTCTGCGATAATTTTTGCATCCAAACCACTTTCGTGATAAATATTAGTCTTGCCATCACCGTGAATAGCCATATTCGATGCTGCAAGACAAAACATCTTATCTCCTTTTTCTATTCCTATAAGTTGGTTCTTTCTAATAGAATCCTCTGCATCTGGATTTCCGTTTGCATCCTTGACCATTTTGCTCATAGCTGCGATAAGGAAGCCACAAGTCCCCGTACAATTATCAAATACAACTGAATCTTTGTTTACCTCTGCTATTTCTGCAAAAAAATCGGTTATGTGTGTTGGTGTTAATACGACACCCAAATCATTGCTTGTGTTGGCATATCTTAAAAAAGCAACATATAATTGTCCTAAAACATCGTAATACCTATTAGTTTCTTCAAATTCATCTATATTTATAGCCATATCTGCAATTAAATCTCGAAGACTGTTCTGCTTGCTTTCTTGCGCGAACATACCTCGTATTGTTGCATATTTAGACTTTATTATCTCTATTTTCTTTGTACCAACCTTTTCTTTTTCCAACCAATCCATAACATCGTTTATCATTCTGTTTGCAAGAATCGTTTGGTTGTCCTCATTTGAATAGTAAGATTTGAAATGGGGTAAACGCAATGCAAGTAATATACAACTTGCCAAAATACAACGCTCTGCTTCGTCTATTTTCATAGAATGTAAACGCGTATTAAGTATGCGAGTGTAATCTAATAGTTTATCGTAGTCTTGTCGTTTTTTTTCTTCGGAGGAGTTTAGCCCATTATAGTAATTCGTTGGAGAAAGTAAAGTGCCGCCAAAATAAGAGAAAGCCTTTGGCTCGTCTTTCAAGTGCAAATAATGAGATATTTTAAGGTCGTCTTTGTTTGTGCCACTTATCGCAATAGCAAGTACATCGTATGATTTAGAAAGGAATGAAGCATATAATAAAACACCGTCAACTGCGTATTTATCGTATTGTTTATGTGTTTCGCTTTCGTGATAACGCTTGTCAGCCTTATCTTCTATGACGATTATAAAGTTCTTGTCTTTTTGATATTGAATTATAAAATCTGGATACCCTTTTCCATCTCCTTTTTTAGAGGCCGTACGTAATAGCTTGTCAATACTTGGATTAGAGGAAGATTGCTGTTCGATAATAATATCATCTGAATATTGTTTGAAGAAATCCCGAACAATATTGTCTGTAATAATCTCGTTTCTCATATCCTTATTCATTTCTTGTTATCATAA
The DNA here is from genome assembly GCA_017483225.1 of Alistipes sp. Classification (GTDB taxonomy): domain Bacteria; phylum Bacteroidota; class Bacteroidia; order Bacteroidales; family Rikenellaceae; genus Alistipes. Next base: position 24,448 of record JAFULF010000016.1, on the reverse strand, counting down.
AATACTTTTTGCCATTCTCTTCGTACTGCTTGAAAGAGAATTGACCAGCTTTTTTGTCTTGCAATCGCTTACGGGCATTATGAAATCCCGTATAGTCCGTATTAACAAGTTTGTAATACCTAGTCTCACCTAACGCAAACTCACGCAAGGTATCAACATAGCTTTTAACTCGCTTTATTTGTGATACTTCAATACTCATACAAATTATCATTGATAATACAAAGATATATCATTGATAGTTAATAAACAAGCGTTTCGGCGAAAATTTTGCTATAATCATAAATTTACAAGCAAAAAAGACAGCCGGAGCCGTCTTGACAAAAGTTAATGAATGAAAAATCTTTTAGTTGTTACCTCCTATGACACTCCGGGCAGCAATGGAAGCATCCATCTACATTGTTGTAGTATTTCTTTGCCTCTTTGATTGCTTCCGAACTGCTACTGAATATACCAAAATTGTGTTTCCGATTGCCGGTAAATGATGATAATTCGAGATATGCACTCCTTTTTACCTCATTGTAGCCAATTATCGCTCAGTGTTGTTCAGCGCACCCCATTTCGGTTCAGTGCAAACCAAGCGATATGATGACAACCAATGATATACTGCGTTTACTTACCAATGCAGAAGGATGAGAAGATGGATTGCAGGATGGTGTCGGAGGTGATTTCGCCGGTGATTTCGCCGAGGGCGGAGATGGCTGTGCGGATATGCTCGGCGAGAAGCTCCGAGGAGATACCGGCAGAGAGTGCCTGCACGGCGGAGTCAAGGGCCTCGTTTGCGGCGGAGAGAGCCTCGTAGTGGCGGAGGTTTGACACCACGGCATCGCCACGGTACAGCGCCTCCGTATCGACCGTATCACGCAGGGCATCGCACAGCTGCTCCACACCCTCACCATCTCGTGCCGAGATGTATATAGCCCCCTCTCGGCGCTGTGTTGTGGTATCGGCCTTATTCACCACACGAATCTCGGTCTGACCCTCTTGGAGCGCAAGGGGCTCAAAGTCGCCGTCAGGCTCCTTCATATTGACAACGATATCGGCACGCTCTATGGCCCTCAGCGTGCGGTCTATGCCCATCTGTTCCAGCAGGTCGTCGGTCTTACGGATGCCCGCCGTGTCGATGAAGCGGAAGCGCACGTCGTCGATGACGATGCTCTCCTCGATGGTATCACGTGTCGTGCCGGCGATATCCGACACCATAGCTCGGTCATCCCCTATCAGGCGATTCAGCAGGGTGCTCTTACCCACATTTGGTGCTCCCGTGATTGCCACGCCGACACCCTCACGAATGGCGTTTCCCGTGCGGAACGACTGCATCAGCGAGCGCACCACGCCGCTCGTATGGCGGAGCATCGTCAGCAGGCGTGTGCGGTCGGCAAACTCGACATCCTCCTCCGAGAAGTCGAGCTCCAACTCCAACAGCGAGGTCAGCTCCACGAGGCTGCTGCGCAGCGATTTCAGCGTGTCGGAGTACCCTCCTCGCATCTGCGTCGAGGCCATAGCGTGGGCGGCACGTGAGTCTGCGGCGATGATATCGGCCACGGCCTCCGCCTGCGAGAGATCTATACGCCCGGCGGCAAAGGCTCGGGCGGAGAACTCGCCCTGCTCTGCCATACGTGCCCCGTGGCGGCACAGCAACGAGAGTACCTCCGTGACGATATATCGTGAGCCGTGCACCGAGATTTCGACCGACTCCTCGCCCGTATATGAGTGAGGGGCTCGGAAGATGCTCACCAGCACATCATCAACCACACGCTCCCCATCTACGATAGTGCCGTAGTGCAGCGTGTGCGTCTTCGCCTCCGTGAGGCTTCTGCTCCCCCTGAACACCCTGTCGCAGCAGGCAACGGAGCCCTCACCGCTCACTCTGATTATGGCGATGGCCCCACCCGTAGCGGTGGCAGGTGCTACTATGATTCCCGGCTCAAACACTTTGACTATGCTTTTGGTTTAGGTTTGTTGATACGCAGCTTCTGGCCCGGACGGATGACCGTTGAGCGCAGGTGGTTCCAGCGCATCAGCTCCTTCACGGTGGTACGGTTACGCTTGGCTATCAGACCGAGGTTGTCGCCACTGCGCACCGTGTATGTATATCCCACCCCCTCGGCACGCTTCTTTTCGAGGTTGGCGGGGTTCATATACTCTTTCAGGCAGAGCGAATCTTTGGCATATATAGAATCCTGATTCTCAATAAATTCCGACAGGTACCTCGTAGGCAGTCGCAGGGCATAGGGCTTGCGGGCCGCAGGCACGATGTCTATCTTATACTGCGGGTTGAGGTGGCGCAGCGTTTCGAGCGGGATGTTGAGCGTCGAGGCCACCTGACCCAGATGCATCGTGCGGTTGATGGTTATCGTGTCGGTCGCTATGCAGTCGGGCGTAGGCTCCGCCACGATGTTGTGCAGGTTGTGGTAGGTGTAGGCGTATGCCGCTGCGATAAATTTAGGCACGTAGCCACGTGTTTCGCTCGGCAGAAAGTCGTAGATATCCCAGAAGGTCTTGCAGTCGGCACCGGCACGTGCTATCGCCTTATTGACATTGCCCGGGCCGCAGTTATACGCCGCCAAGGCGAGGGTCCAGTCGTCGTATATGCGGTACAGGTCACGCAGGAATCGGCACGCCGCACGTGTCGAGAGGGCCACATCGCAACGCTCATCCACCAGCGAGTTTATCTCCAAGCCGAGAGCCTTGCCCGTCGATGGCATAAACTGCCAGAGCCCGACAGCACCCGCACGGGAGGTTGCCGACGAGGAGAGGTTGGACTCTATTATCGGCAGTATGCGCAGCTCCACGGGCAGACCCGCCGAGAGCAGTTCCTGCTCGATTATCGGGAAGTAGTATTTCGAGAGCGAGAGCACCCGTTTCAGAGGGCTCCAACGCCCATTGAAGTACTGCTCGATGTATCGGCGCACGATGTAGTTGTAGGGCAGGTGCACGGGCGAGACGAGGTCTTGCAGGCGGGAGCGGTAGAGCGAATCCACCGACATCGCTGCCTCGGCATCGGTCGCCTCGGTGTATGGCTCGAAGTAGGCCTTGTTGCTCTGGGCGAGCTGCATCGTGTGCCACACATCCACCAGAGAGTCTATCTCGGCCGGCGAGATGCCGGTGCGTAGCGTGTCGATGCGTGGTGCAGGCTTCGGCTCCACACGAACCGTATCGGTGACCACCACACGCACGGTATCATATACGGGTATTGTGACATACTTTGTCCGCTTGTCACGAGGTGCTCCCACGCCGGCTACGAATATGGGCAGCAGCAACGTCACAAGCAGCAATCTCTTCATTTTGAACATAGGATGAAGGTTAGAAGGTCAGTGAAACATTCATACCGACGGCGGCAGAGCGGTCGCCGACCGAAGGGTTGTACGACACCATAGGTGTCACATCCACGCTCAAATCGTCCGACACGTCGTAATCCCGCAGGTGGGCATCCACGTGTGCATCGACAATTTGCAGAACATAGAGGCCTGCGGTGAGGATTATACAGAGGTCTCGATTTCGGCGATAGCTGTTTCGCAGGTTTTTGAGGAAGGAGGAGGCGTACCTGCCCTTAAACTCGTCGGGCGAGCCGTTGGGGTACAGGTCGGGATTCTGGTCGTAGTCGTATCGCAGTCGATACGCCTTCTTAAATCGCTGATAGCCACGGTTGTTCCAGTCGATACAGTATATCGTCGAGGCGAAACCTCCCACGACAATCGGCACACGCCAATAGCTCTTGTTGTATATCTGTCCCGCTCCCGGGCAAATCATCGCAAGGGTGGTCGCCTTCTTCACCTGCGACACCTCGTTGGTCGAGTAGTTCACCGCCGCATCGCCGATAAAGTAGAGGTAGGAGGCGATGGTGGTAAACATAAAGAGCTGTTTGAGCGAGTTGTGCTTAATCATCGACCGCTGCAAGGTGTTCAGCTCCTCGGTGCGCAGCAGGCTCTGGTCGGTAATCTGGTCAAATTGAGCCTTCAACGGCTTATACTTGCTATGCTCGTAGAGGCACAGGCCGAGCGATGCTCCGACCGTTCCGTAGAGGATAGGCAGCTTCCAGTACTGCTTGTTGTAAATCTGGCCGAATCCGGGCAGTGCCAACGATGCCCAGCACATACGGTTCAGGGCCATCGAGTCGCTCAGCAGAGGCTTGCGGTTCTCCCGCCTCTCGATACGGCGCAGCTGCTTCTCGGTGAGCTGTACGGAGTCGGGCTTGGCAAATATCGAGTCGGGGAATATCTGCCGGCGGAGCGAGTCAGGCAGAGTCATCCGCAACGAGTCGGAGACCAGATGCAGCGAGTCGGCAGGCATCCTGCGCAACGAGTCGGTCAGGCGTGCCACACGCATAGAGTCCTCTCGTGCCACAACGGCGGAGTCGGGCTTATGAATCTGTCCGGCACGGATTATCTGTCGGTTGCTGCGCAGCTGGCGGCCAAACGGATTCACCACCTGCGCCGACAGGGTTGTGGAGAAGCATACCGAGGCAATAAGCAGCACCACGGCACGCACCACTGCGCCCGAAAACACCCTCTGCAATATGCTCCCTCTGCTCTGCATAGTCACCTCGTCTTGTGTCACTTATCGCTTGGAGAAACGCTCTATGAAGCGCTCTATGTCGTTATCGTTGTCGAAGTCGATGGTAATCTTGCCACCACCATTTCGACCTCGCTTTATGCTTATATTCTGCGAGAAGAAGCGCTCCAAGTGCTCCACCAGACGTGTGTACGACTCAGGATACTCCTCCTCGACAATCGCCACCTTCGGGCGACCCTCGGCATTGAGTATGGCACGAACATAATCCTCGGCCTGACGCACCGAGAGGTTGCTCTTGATGCACTTTTTGAGTGCCGCCAGCTGCTGCTTATGCTCCGCAAGGGCTGCGATTGCCTTTGCGTGGCCAGCAGATATTACCCCCTCTTTGAGTGCCAGCTGCACCTCGTTGGGGAGGTTGAGCAGGCGCAGGTAGTTGGCCACGGTAGATCGTTTCTTGCCCACCTTCTCCGCCAGCGCATCCTGCGTAAGGCCGCACTCCTCAATTAGACGTTTGAGCCCGAGAGCTATCTCTATCGCATTCAAATCCTCACGCTGGATGTTCTCCACCAGAGCCATTGCGTGCAGGTTCTCGTCGTCCACGTCACGAATATAGGCCGGCAGGCTCTCTATGCCGGCAGCCTGCGAGGCACGCCAACGACGCTCGCCGCTGATGAGCAGATACTTCTCGCCCTCACGCTTCACCGTTATCGGCTGAATGAGGCCGAGCGTGCGTATCGAGTCGGCAAGTTCTGCCAACGCCTCCTCGTCGAAATCACGGCGTGGCTGTGTCGGGTTGGGGATTATATCGGTGACCTTTATCTCGACCATCTCCGCCATAGGCTTCGCTTTGAGGTCGGCCACCGAGTCCCCAAATAGGGCACTCAAACCTCGCCCGAGTCCTTTTTCCTGTTTCATATCTTATACTCTCTTTTTTCTGTTTCTCTTCAAAAACTCCTTCGCCAGCAGCAGGTAGTTGGTCGCCCCCGTCGCCGAGGCATCGTAGAGCATTATCGGCTTGCCGTGTGAGGGTGCCTCTCCTAAACGGATATTGCGCTGAATTATTGTGTCGTAGGCCAGAGGGCCGAAGTGCTCTCGCACCTCACCAGCAACCTGATTGTTCAGGCGGTTGCGCATATACATCGTCATCACGAAGCCCTCGATTTCGAGCGCAGGGTTGAGCCCGCCCTTGATAATCTTGATGGTGTTGAGCAGCTTGCTCAGCCCCTCCAATGCGAGGTACTCACACTGCACGGGAATAAGCACCGAGTCGGCCGCCGTGAGGATGTTTACCGTCGTGAAGCCGAGCGATGGCGAGCAGTCGATGAATATGTAGTCGAAGCGGTCACGCACGCTGTCGATGATGCGCTTGATGACGTGGTGGGCATCCTCCATCGACGGCAACTCGGTATCTGCCGCCACCAGCTGAATGCTCGACGGCAACACCCATAAGTTCTTCACATCCTTGCTTTTGAGTATCACCTCCTCCGCCTTGCGCTCGCCTGTTATACACTCATATATGCCGTCAAGGTTGATGTCGAATCCCAACCCCGACGTGGCATTTGCCTGCGGGTCCGCATCCAGCAGCAGCACCTTCTTGCCCAGCAGGGCGATGGATGCCGAGAGGTTTATTGCCGTGGTGGTCTTGCCGACACCTCCTTTTTGGTTTGCCAAAGCAACTACTTTTGCCATAACTTGCTCCCTTCCTTTTGTTTTTCGGTTTTGTCGTGGCGGCGAGTTCGCATCATCACCCCTCGTCCACGCAAATACTCGGACAAAATTAGTAAAATAAACCGAAACGAGAAAATCCACAGCACAAAACATCAACTTTCTTGGCTGATGATGCAAAAAAAACGCACGAGGAGGGGGAGGGCAGGTGGGCGCAAAAGATGGCGCACGAGGTTAAGGGATATTAAGGGCTATTAAGGGTTGTTAATGGTGCGCAAGAGGTTGCGGACTTGTACGGACTTACACCAACCGCCTGCGTTCCCCTTAATAACCTTTAATAACCTTTAATAACCTTTAAGTCTGCGCAAAAGGGAATTTAATGAGTTTAAGGAGTTTAGTGAGAATAACCTTGCGCTCTCTAAATTCCCTAATATCCTTAATTTCCCTAATGTTGCGCCAAGTCTGTTGCGCAGCTCCGAAGGAGCGACCTTACTCGACTTTACTTGACCTTAATTGACTTTAAGCCTGCGCTCCGTTAAGCCCTCCTGCACCTTGTTTAGATATCGTGCGAGAGGGATGGTGGCACGCACTCGCTCACGTCGAAGTCGCCCCAGCGGTCGGCGATGGAGGAGATGGTATCCTGCAACTCGGCAACGTCGGTAAGCGTCACGAGCTTCATTCGTGTATCCTTGAAGTTCGGCAGACCCTTGAAGTAGTTGGAGAGATGGCGGCGCATCTCGAAGACTCCTACCCTCTCGCCCTTGACCTCCACCGACTTGGCGAGGTGCTCCTTGGCGATAGCCACACGCTCCACGACCGACGGCTGCGGCAGCAGCTCCCCCGTATCGAGATAGTGGCGCACCTCCCGAAATATCCACGGGCGGCCGTATGTCGCACGGCCAATCATCACAGCATCAACGCCATAGCGGTCAAACATCTGCTTCGCCTTCTCGGCCGAGTCGATGTCGCCGTTACCGATAATGGGGATATGCACGGCGGGGTTATTCTTAATCTTCCCGATGAGGGTCCAGTCCGCCTCGCCACGATAGAGCTGGCAGCGGGTGCGGCCGTGGATGGTCAGCGCAGCGATGCCCACATCTTGCAGGCGGAGGGCAATCTCCTCGATATTCTTCGTCTCGTCGTCCCAGCCGAGGCGTGTCTTGACCGTCACGGGCTTCTTGACCGCCTGCACAATGCGGCGTGTCATCTCCACCATAAGCGGCACATCACGCATCATACCCGAGCCTGCACCTCGGCCGGCAATCTTCTTCATCGGGCAGCCGAAGTTGATATCTATAACATCGGGGTTTGCCGTCTCGGCGATACGTGCTGCCTCGACCATAGGCTCTATCTGGTTGCCGTATATCTGTATGCCCACGGGGCGTTCATAGTCGGAGATATTGAGCTTCGCACGGGACTTCCACGCATCACGTATGAGGCCATCCGAGGAGATAAACTCGGTAGTGACCATATCGGCACCAAAGCGCTTACACATATAGCGGAACGAGGGGTCGGTGACATCCTCCATAGGTGCCAGAAACAGTGCACGCTCACGCAGCTCGATGTCGGCTATCTTCATATATCTTTCTGTTTGTGAAGTTGATAGGAATTAACAATATTTTGCCACACGATGTATGCCGTCGGGGCGATACACGAGAGCGGGTCGAGGAACGACTGCGCCATCCACACCGCCAGCACCGTATTCTTCTGACCGAGCGACTGACCCCCCGCCACCACGTCGCCATATCGGCGGCCTATGTAGCGGCCGAGCGTGAACTGCACGATGCATATAACACCCGCCACCGCAGCCAGAGCCAGCTCCAACGTGCTATGCTCGGTGCCGTGGTCGATGATGAAGGCTGTCGTGCGCCCCATAACCACCGCCAGCGATGCCAGCCAGACGTAGAACGAGAGGCGTGAGTGGGAGGCAAACCACCCCGCCACCCTCGGCACGGCATATCGGCAGAGCTGCCCAGCCACAAAGGGTGCTACGAGCAGCGGCGCAACCTTGGCCAGAATCTGCCACAGGGAGCACTCCCCGCTCCCCACATAGGAGAGAATCACGGGGGCGACAAAGGCCGTGGCGATGTTGCATATAAGGCTGTATGTCGCCATCGTCTCCACCTTAGCCCCGAGCATTCCGCCGATGACCACCGCAGCCATTGCCACGGGAGCCAGGGCGCAAATCATTCCTCCCTGAGCAATGGTCTCCCCGAGGGGTTGCAGCAGCAGGTATATGGCTATGCTGCACGTCACCTGCGCCACGAGCAGCCACAGATGCATCATCGTCGGGCGCATCTTGCGCACATCGACACGGCAGAAGGTAAAGAAGAGCAGCGTAAATATCAGCACGGGGGTAAGCATCCCCTCGCACCACGTATCCAGCGCAACAATCTGTCGGCAGAGCAGTGCTCCGACAATCATACCCAAGGGCATCGACGCTGTGCGTATGGAGTGTGACGAGATATGCATAACAGCCTCTATCCCAACTTATTACTCTACCCTTCTCAACACATCGAGAAGCAGTCGCCAGAACTTATCCACGGTCGCTATCTCTATACGCTCGTCGGGCGAGTGCACGCCACGCAGCGTAGGGCCAAACGACACCATCTCCAAGTGCGGGTACTTTTCGAGGAAGAGTCCGCACTCCAAGCCTGCGTGTATGGCTCTCACCTTCGGCTCCACGCCAAAGAGGGTCAAGTAGCTGCTCTTGCACCACTCCAAGAGGTTGGACTGCGGATTTGGGGTCCAGCCCGGGTAGCCGTCGGAGTGCTCCACCTCGGCACCTGCCAACCTGAACACCGATGCCACAGACTCCTTGGCATATAGCTTTGCACTCTCCAACGAGGAGCGCTGCGAGGTTGTCACCACGACAGTATCCTCGCCCGAGAACTTCACCGAGGCGAGGTTTGTCGAGGTCTCGACCAAACCTGGCAGGGCAAACGACATCGCCAGCACGCCATTCGGAAGGCCCACCAGAGCGGCAAGCAGCGCCCTCTGCGATGCGTCATCCACCAGTGCGGCAGGCTCGCTCGGCGCAAGCGTCAGGCGCAGAGAGGGCTCCGTAAAGCGGAACTCCTCCTTCACATCCGCAGCGAAGGCTGATACGAGGTTCTCGAACGCCTCGTTGTGCTGCGGCGGCACAGCCACCACGGCATAGGCCTCTCGTGGTATGGCGTTGCGCAGGTTGCCGCCGTCGAAGGTCGAGAGGCGCACCCCGCACAGCTCCTGCGCCTGCACGAGCAGACGGGCAAGCAGCTTGTTGGAGTTGGCACGTCCCTTATCTATATCGTCGCCCGAGTGACCGCCCGTAAGTCCCGACACATCAACACGATAGAAGAGGTAGTCGGCAGGTGCAGCCTCACGCTTATACTTGAACGTAGCGAGGGTATCCACGCCACCCGCACAGCCGATAAAGAGCTCGCCATCATCCTCCGAGTCGAGGTTGATGAGGTACTTGCCCGAAATCATCCCCTCGCCGAGGTTGAATGCTCCGGTAAGACCCGTCTCCTCATCCACGGTGAAGAGTGCCTCCACGGGGCCGTGCTCAACCGCAGGGTCAACCATCACCGCCAATGCCGCAGCAACGCCTATGCCGCAGTCGGCACCGAGCGTCGTACCCTCGGCCATAACCCAGCCATCCACGATGCGGGTGCGGATAGGGTCGGTGAAGAAGTCGTGCTTCACGTCGGAGTTCTTCTCGCAGACCATATCGGTATGCGCCTGCAAAATCACCGTCGGGCGACCCTCATAGCCCTTGGTAGCGGGCTTGCGCATAACCACATTGCCTATCCGGTCCTTGTGGCACTCGATGCCGTGCTTGGCAGCAAACGCCTCCAAGAATGCCGTCATCTGCTCCTCGTGCTTCGACGGGCGGGGCACACGTGTAATATCATCAAAAAGTTCCCACACAAGCTGTGGTTGCAAATCTCTAATTGTAGCCATATCTATCTGTTTTTATGATTCTCTGTATATCAACACCACGGCCGTTGCCGATACGCCCCTCTCTTCGCCCTCGAAGCCTAGGTGCTCGGTGGTGGTCGCCTTGACCGACACGCACTCCGCATCGACACCCGCCGACTCCGCAATGTTGGCACGCATCTGCTCGATATGCGGGCGCAACTTCGGACGCTGCATCGCAATCGTGGAGTCTATGTTCCCGATGCGGTAGCCTCGCTCGTGGAGCATCCCGACAACCCTTTCGAGGAGCCGTCGGGAGTCTATACCCTTGAACTCCGCCGAGGTGTCGGGGAAGTGCTTGCCTATATCGCCCAGCGCCAACGCCCCCAGCAGAGCGTCGCAGATGGCGTGCAGCAGCACATCGCCGTCAGAGTGGGCAATGCACCCCTTCGTATGCGGAATATCCACGCCACCGAGTACGAGGCGCAGCCCCTCACCCAGTGCGTGGACATCATAACCGTGACCAATTCTGAAATTCATACCTTTATCCTTTATATAGGGACAAAGATAGTAAAAACTATTGAGAATCTGCTCTTCCTGCCGACTTTTCCGGCGCAGAGAGCGTTCCGAGGTAGCGCATCACCCCCTGCGGCGTGGAGATAGCGAGCTGTGTACGAGCATTTGTCACATCGACAACCATCTCCACCGCCCACTCCTCGGTGCCGTGGTCGAGCGTGAAGAGTACGTGGCGAAACTCCCCCTCCTCACGCAGCGAGTAGTGCGACAAGGAGGTATCGAACTGCTCCGTGAAGATGTTCATACTGACAAACTCCACGGGCAGACAGAGATAGAGGTAGTCCGAGGCGACATCTACGTAGTAGTCGTACTCGTAAATATCTCTCGTAGAGCCCAATTCGGGATTCTGCATCACTATCGGACGGAAGAGGTAGCGTTGCGACAGCACGAGCGAGTCGATGGTGCGCATCGAGGCCTCGGCACGGGCTTCGTGACGTGACACGTAGGCATCTCCGCCACGAGAGCCTCTGCGAGCCGAGACGCAGTGTGGTGTTGCGACCACCGCCACAACACTCAACAAGGCGACGGTGAGCAAACGGCACATCATCAGTTGATGCTTATGATTGTTCCGTCATACTCCACATCGGGATACCACGAGGTGGATATCGTCAGCGTGGCACTGCCCGACGAGGTGTAGATGCTGAGCGAGAAGTGGTAGTCCGTCACCGAGTATAGCGAGGTATCGAACGACACCACCCAGCCGTCGTGCGTCTGCTCCGTCAGGTAGTTCGACACCGAGGGGAGCGTGTAGTTCAGCACCACGTAGTAGTACGGCGGCGTAACACCCTTGATGTAGGGCAGGCATACATCCACCTCACTGCCCCATATCGCAAGCTGGAAGTTGGGGTTGTTGAGTTGGCGTGTAGGCCCTGCGGGCTGCTGCTGTATATCCTGCGGAATAAACTGGAACTGGTGCGACAGCACGAGCGAGTCGAGGTAGCGTTCATACTCGGCCAGACGTTGCGCACGGCGCTCCTCACGCATCTTGTGTCGCTGCTCACGCTGTGCCTGACGGCTCTCTGCCGTGCCGCTGTCGGCACCTGCACCCTTGACCGACTGCGTATAGCCCACGGCGCACATAGCACCAAAGAGCAGCAGTGTGGAGATAATGAGTAATTTTCGTTTCATAGGCATAATGATTTTGATTCATCGACCTATGTTCCAAATATCACGCCGAAACAAACCGCAAGCGCAACGATAAGGGAGGGTAAGGAGAGCGCAAAGGGTGGCGCACGAGGTTAAGGGTTATTAAGGGAGTTAAGGGATATTAAGGGTTGTTAATGGTGCGCAATATGCTGGCGAACTTGTACAGCCTCACCATAAACCGCCTGCGCTTCCCTTAATCACCTTTAATAACCCTTAACAACCTTTACGTTGCGCTCTGCTTCTCGCCCCACCCCACAAACAAAACAAGAACGGAACACCTAAAATGTTCCGTTCTTGTTTAGTAGCGGGAGTGGGACTCGAACGGCGAAGCCGAAGCGGGGATACAACAAGCGCAGGCTGAAAGCCGAGCAATAAACACTCTTTTATCCACGCAACCTCTGTATTAAGTAAGCAGGGCCATACACGCTATGCCGAGGTGAGGGCTATGTTGCAGAGCAACAAGGCTATGATGCAGAGTGTGGGGAGCGTGCTCACAATACACTCTGCATCATAGCCGTTGGCTACGCAGTAGCAAGCCATCGCCGACAACAAAAAAAAGAGAGCAAGTCTAAACTTGCCCTCTATGGTAGCGGGAGTGGGACTCGAACCACACGACCTTCGGGTTATGAGCCCGACGAGCTACCAACTGCTCCATCCCGCGATGTATCGTAACTGCCCTGTCGGGCGAAGTTCCCTTATTTTGCTGGTGCAAAGATAGTGCAAAAAAATGACTCTCGCAAATCTTTTCTGCAAATAAATCGAAACCGGGTTACAGGAACACTCCGCAACCCGATAACAATCAGTCGATTAGACTATTTCAAGTAGAGGCTGAAAAATTTCCACAGCTCCTCGGCCGTATTCATATCCTTCTCTGCCCACGAGTGTTTTCCGCCCACGACCTCGTAGAGCCACACCTGACGGCCCTCGGTGCCGTTCACGTATCGGTGGGCGATAACCTTATTGCGCAGCAGTGGCAGCTCCTCGCACTCCTCGTGCGTACATCCGCACTGCGCCGCCCAGTAGCCTACCGCCTGCGGAACGCCTATATATGCGCCCCAGCCCCCTTTGTTGGCAAGGTCGCCATTCCACGCCGAGGTCTTATCCAGCGTGCCGTGAATCTCAAAAACGGGCACCGGACGCTTCGCCCTCAGCTCACGGTACATCCACTCCATAGTAAGTCCCGAGACGGGTGCCACGGCAGCGAAGAGCTCCGGTCGCAGGTATGCCATAAGGTAGCACATCTCGCCACCGTTGGACATACCGGTAAGGAAGGTGTTGTGGCGATTGAGCCCATACTCACGTTGCAGGTGGCGCACCAGACGTGTGATGAAGGCCACATCATCGACCTTGTACCTATGCTCCTTATCGAGGTGGAAGGCGTAGCCCACATTCCAGCACGCCTTATCTCGGTGGTCCTTCGCACCACGCGGGTAGCAGACAGCGAAGCCGTGTCGCTCGGCCGCCTCGTGCAGCCCATATCGTGTAGGCTTGCTACGGCTGCCGTATCCGTGCAGCATAACCACCAGCGGGGCATCCTCCGAGAGCTTTTCGGGCAGGTAGAGGGTGTAGTCACGCTCCACGCCCCCGTGCTTCATCTTATGCTCGCTCCACCCACGCACGTAGTCGGCGGCCGAGAGCACGCCCGACGAGGCGCAGAGAGCCACGAGCAGCAACAATATACGCTTCATAGGCCCCCTCTATTTAACGACATTCTCCATCATCCACTTCGAGCGTGCCTTCATCTGCTCCGGATAGGTGTAGTGGCGGGATTGAGGCACGACGAGCAGGTGCTTCGGCGCAGAGATTACGTTGCAGGCACCCTGTATGGAGGTCGGGCAGACAACCAAGTCGTTATATCCGAAGGAGATGAATATAGGTGCCGTGAGCAGGCGTGCGAAGTTCACCACGTCGTAGTACTTCACCGTCTCCAAACGCTCGGGTGTCGCCAGCTTCTTGTTCTTGAAGACGTAAGGCCAAGCGTTGCCTTGGTCGTAGAGGTAGCCCGTAAGGTCGCACATAGCAGGATAGAAGGCACCGGCACACTTAACCTTCGGATTGAGATATGCGGTGGTAATCGAGAGCGCACCGCCCTGACTGCCTCCCATAACGCCGATATGGTCGCCATCCACGAAGTCGAGCCCCGCCAGAAAGTCCACGGCACGGGCACAACCGAGAAAGATACGCTTATATATATAGTTGTCCTTGTCGTCTATGCCCGAGAACTGGTAGTTGAGCAACGAGCCCTCTTTGAGCGACGTGTATATCGACTCAGGCTCCATAACGGTAGGGATTCCATGGATGCCCACCTCGAAGGTCACAAAGCCCTTCTCCGCCTCCTCGAAGTAGCCCTTGCGGGAGCGACAGCCGGCACCCGGCACAATCAGCAGTGCGGGGCACTTGCCCTCGTGATGCACCGGCACGCACATAGTGCCATAGATGCGTGAGCCCTTCTTGTAGCTCTGGAAGCTCGCCGAATAGACATTCACGGTCGGCGTACACTTCTCCGGCACAAGCGTCAGCTGTGGCAGCATCGGCAGCTTCGCATTCTCGTCGAGAGCCCTCTGCCAGAAGGCGACGAAGTCGTCGGGCATCACGGTCTTAGGCTCAATCTTCTCGACATCGAAACCTGCCGTGGCGCACTCCTCATATTTGCGGCCATCGACCGTCACCCACACACGGCAGCGCAGGAAGCCCGGCTTGCGCATCGTATAACCGGTAAAGGTGGTTGTACCATCTTTGAGGGTCATCTCCCCCTTTTTCAGCGGAGCGAGAAAGTCCTCGGAAATCTCGTAGCGTATCTTGGCATCCTCAATCGGAGCGTTGCTACAATTTGTCACGCTGACATCGAAACGTGGCTTCTCGCCACACTCATAGAGCCAGTCGGCGTGGTCGGGCGTAACCGTAACCTTGATGTACGACTGTCTTGGCTGCGCCACCAAAGCCGTGATGCACAGCATTGTAGCGACAAGAATAAGGGTCAATCTCTTCATAGAAAAGTTCTTTTTGGGGATTAAAATTACTCAAAGGTAGTAATTTTCGGCGAAAAACACTACCTTTGTTCTTATGAAATTGTCGCTCATCATAACAACCTACAACCGAGCCTCGTGGCTGATACGCCTGTTGGAGTCGGTCGTGAGGCAGAGTGCCGAGTCGGCGGTGTGGGAGTGTGTCGTGGTCAATAACAACTCCTCGGACAACACCTGCGAGGCGTTTGCCGACTTTGTGGCAGCGTACCCACACCATAACCTGCGAATGGTTGTGGAGCCGAAGCAGGGGCTGTCGAATGCCCGCAACCGAGGCATTGCCGAGGCGCAGGGCGACTACATCGCCTTCGTGGATGATGACCAGACACTCGAAGAGAGCTTCGCAGAGTCGTACATCGACTTCTTCGATGCCTTCCCTATGGCTGTGGCGGCAGGTGGTGCCGTGAAGGCTCGGTACGAGAGCGCACCCCCTCGCTGGATGTCCCACTACACGGAACGTATGATTGCCAACCCCGTCGATTTGGATGTTGTGGTGTGCGAGTTCCCCGCCTCACGAGTTCCTGCCGGAGGAAATATGGCCTTCCGCCGAGAGGTGTTCGACGAGGTCGGCACCTTCAACCCACTGCTTGGGCGCAATGGCGAGAGCCTCTGCGGTGGCGAGGAGAATGACCTCTTCGCACGTCTGCGCAGCAAGGGTTACAGGCTCTACTTTGTCCCCAATGCGGCCATCTACCACCATATCCCAGACAGCAAGCTCACCGACGAATACTTCGACCGCCTGAGCTTCAACGTAGGGCGCAGCAAGCGACTGCGCACGGAGTTGCAGGGCAAGGATGCCGTCAGCACACTCATCCGTGGCGAGCGCATCAAGTGGCTGGTTACGTGGGTATTGGCACTGCTATATACGCTCACCCTCCAACCCCTCAAAGCACGCTACGTGGTGCGTATGCGCCGAGGCATCAGCCGAGGCATCGAAAGCGTAACAAGCAAGTAGCGCCCGACAGAATGGATATAAGAACACTTTACAAACATAAAAAACCGAACCTAAACCACTAACACTATGAGAAGAGTTTTAACCCTAATCTGCGCCATCAGCGCCGTACTCGTTTGCAACGGACAGACTATGCGTGAGGATATCGCCGCCAACCCTAACCTCGCCGGAGGAATCTACACTGCATATATGGTGACGGAGCAGCCCGTAGTCAAAGCACCAAGCGGATACAAGCCATTCTACATCTCCCACTACGGTCGTCACGGCTCTCGCTACCAAACGGCACAGGAGAAGTACGACCTGCCGGCTCAGATGTTGGAGCAGGCATACAAGGATGGCCGCCTGACCGAGCTCGGCTGCGACCTTATGCGCCGAGTACGAGTCATTGCCGACGATGCGCACCTGCGAGCCGGCGACCTCTCGCCACGTGGCGAGCGTGAGCAGCGAGGCATTGCCGAGCGTATGGCGAAGCTCTACCCGCAGGTATTCTCGGGCCGAAACGGCAACCACATAACCACCTTCGCCTCCCCATCGGTGCGCAGCGTGGTCAGTATGGCGGCCTTCACCGAGCGACTCAAAGAGATATACCCGAAGCTCTCCATCACACGCTATGCGAGCGCACACGACATCCACTTCACCCGCCCCGAGCAGAATATGAACACCTTCTACAAGACGGCCCGCAAGATGGCGAAGGATTATCAGCGTGAGCAGACCCGTGACAAGGAGTTCATCTGCCGCATATTCAACGACTACGACTACGCCGTAAAGTTGATTTGCAAGGCATACGAGAGTGACAGTACCTACGCCTTTATGGGCAATATGCACGACTTGGCGATGATTGTGCAGAACTTCGACAACCTGCCGGAGTTGCACCACGTATTCACAGAGCCGGAGCGATACCAAATGTGGCACCTGTTCAACATCCGCCGCTACCTCACCTATGGCCCGTCGCTCGACTTCGGAGATATACGTGCTCTGGATGGCAAGCTGCTGCTGCGTGACATCATCGAGCGTGCCGACAACATCATATCCGACCGTAGTACGGACGAGGTGGCAACGCTCCGCTTCGGCCACGACTCCGCCGTGATTCCGCTACTCGCCGTTCTCCACGCCGAGGGCTGCGACGGTCGCATCTCCTTCGCCGAGATTGAGCGACTGCCGGAGGTGTGGTGCGACAGCCGCATAACATCTATGTCGGTGAACGTGCAGTTTATATTCTACCGCAACAAGCAGGGCGACGTGCTCGTGAGGGTGCTCCACAGCGAGCGGGATATCCGCATCCCCGTAAAGACGGAGTGCTACCCATTCTACAAGTGGAACGACCTGCGTACCTACTGCCTTGCGCAGTGCAAACCGGAGGCTCGTTAGCGATATTTTTGAGATTTTTTGCCCGAGGCGTTTGTTTTATTAAAAAATTTACTACCTTTGCACCACGCAAAAGCCCAGATGGCGAAATGGTAGACGCGCTCGTTTCAGGTGCGAGTGTTGAGAGACGTGTAGGTTCGAGTCCTATTCTGGGCACAAGGAGTTTCTGACGAAGCTCCTTTTTTTGTGCCCGAATAGGACTCGTCAGTCGGTGGCGGTGTGGCTGACTCATCTTCGCTGCGGCTGTCGTTTGCTCTCGCAAACTTCTGTATCTGTCTGATGGCTATACTTGAAAATAAATTTTCGGATAGCATCAGGCTTGCGCAACGATAAAGGTTGTTAAAGGTTATTAAAGGCGATTAAGGGGAGCGCAGGTGGTTTATGGTGAGGCTGTACAAGCCCGCAACCTCTTGCGCACCATTAACAACCCTTAATACCCCCTAACTCCCTTAATAACCCTTAAACTCGTGCGCCCCCTTTTGCGCTATCCTTACCCGACCTTAACCCTTTGCGTCCGCCTCTGTGCTCGGTCTTTCGTTACACCGCTTCTTGTGCCGGCAAAGCCACTCTTTTTGCACAGATTTGCGCTTTCGGCAAAAAAAACTCTTCGAGTTCTCGGAATATTGAATAAAAAAGCCTACTTTTGCAGATTGAGAAAATAAAAACAATTAAATAAAGAAAAACTATGGCAAAGAATGTTCAAAACCCACAGGAGGCAGTTGTTGCCGAGGCTGTGAGCAAAACTGAAACTTTTTTCGAGAACAATGGCAAGAAGGTTGTCATTGCATTGGTAGCGTTGGTGCTGCTGGTAGCCGGAGGCTACACCTACAAGACGCTGGTTGTTGACCGCAACGCCGAGCGTGCCGCAGAGCTTATCGTCGAGGCACAGAACCGCTTCTCGGTCGAGAATCCCGACTTCGCACTCGCCCTCAACGGTGACGAGAGCGGCGCAGGCTTCCTCGATGTTGTCGAGCAGTACGGCTCTACCCCATCGGGCAACCTTGCAAAGCACTATGCCGGCATATGCTACCTCCGTCTTGGCGACTTGGAGAACGCAGAGAAGTATCTGGCGCAGTACAGCGCAGTAGAGGGTCTGCCGGGCGAGGTGCTCAATGCACAGAACCTCGGCCTGCGTGGTGACGTAGCAGTAGAGAAGGGTGACTTGAAGGGCGCTGTGGCTCTCTTCACAAAGGCTGCAAAGGCATCCGACAACAACTACACCGCTCCGCTCTACCTCTACAAGAAGGTGTTGGCACTGGCGGCACTCGGCGACAAGGCCGGTGCTGAGGAGTGCTACAAGAGCCTCAAAGCACAGTACCCTAACGCTTCGGAGAGCCGTGAGGCAGAGAAGGTTCTCGGCACTCTCTAAGCAGAAGGTTTAACTCACACGTTTCGCACTGATGATTTCGGTACCGGAGATACGCATAGGTCTGGCTGTCACCGACAATATGTCGGGGAGGGAGTATGCTGCGCAGGTATATAAGGACCTGCTCAAAAGAGGGTGCGCCGAGGGCAACATAACGCTCAAATACGTTCCCGATGCATTCGACCTGCCGCTGGGCACGCTCTTCTTCGCCGAATATACCGATGTGGACTGTGTGGTCGCCGTCAGCGACGAGTATGATGCCGTCGTGGCGAAGGAGCTGCTCGAATTGCAGATTCAGTGGAATATGCCCATCGAGTATGTGCACGCCGAGCGTTTGCAGGGCGGCGACAATATAACATATATGGTACAGCTCCAAAGCGAGATGGCGGGAGAGATTACCGAGGAGCAGGGATGTGCCCCTACGCCACCGCAGATTCGCAAGGAGAGCATCAACTAAATCGGTAGCGAGCAAAAGTAAGAGTGTGACCAACGCAGTGTTGGTCACACTCTTGCTTTTACCGGAAGCGTCGTTGCGCAACGATAAAGGTCAGGTAAGGAGAGCGCAAAAGAGAGTTTAATGAGTTCAAGGAATTTAAGGAGTTTAGCGAGAATAACCTTACGCTCTCTAAATTCCCTAATCTCCTTAACTTCCCTAATGTTTCGCCAAGTCTGTTGCGCAGCTCCAAAGGAGCGACCTCACTTGACTTTACTTGACATTACTCGACTTTAAGTCTGCGCAAAAGTGCGCAAAGACAAAGCAGCACTACTCTATCTCCCAGTCGTAGCCATCCTTGCGGTCCTTGACACGGATGCCAATCTCGGTCAGGCGGTTGCGAATCTCGTCGGAGAGTGCCCAATTCTTCTCCGCCTTGGCTTTGAGGCGCATATCGAGCAGCATCTCAACAAGTGGCGAGACCATATCCTTGCCACCGGCACTCTGCGCCTTCTCGTCCTTCAAGCCGAGGATATCGAAGACCCAACGCTGCACGGTAGCACGCAACGTCTGCAAATCGGCCTCCGTGGCGCTCTGCGAGCCGTCGGCAAGGCCGTTGAAGATGCGCACATAGTCGAACAGTGCCGAGATGACCATCGGCGAGTTCAGGTCGTCGGCCATAGCCGCAGCACAACGCTCCTCCAACTCCGCAGCATTGACGGTCGAGGTAGCCGAGGCCTTCGCCTTATTCAGCGCCTCGATGCCCTTCATCAGGCGGTCAAGGCCCTTCTCGGCCGCCTGCAACGCCTCATTCGAGAAGTCGAGCGTCGAGCGGTAGTGTGCTTGGAGGATAAAGAAGCGCACGGTCATAGGGGTGTATGCCTGCTCCAATGCCGAGTGTGAGCCATCGAACATCTGCTCCAAGGTGATGAAGTTATTGTACGACTTACCCATCTTCTTGCCGTTGATGGTAATCATATTGTTATGCACCCAGTAGCGGGCCGAGTCGTGACCCAAGGCGGCGGTAGATTGCGCAATCTCACACTCGTGGTGAGGGAACATCAGGTCCATACCTCCACCGTGGATGTCGAATCGCTCGCCCAGATACTTCGTGCTCATAGCCGAGCACTCCATATGCCAGCCCGGGAAGCCGTCGCACCACGGCGATGCCCAGCGCATAATATGCTCCGGCGACGCCTTCTTCCAAAGGGCAAAGTCGTAGGAGTGTCGCTTGTCGTTCTGTCCGTCGAGGTCACGTGTGTTGGCAACGATATCGTCGAGGTTACGACCCGAGAGGCAGCCGTAGTGGTACTGCTCATTATACTTCTCCACATCGAAGTATATCGAGCCGTTGCTCTCGTAGGCCAGCCCGGCATCCATAATCTTCTTGACGAAGTCAATCTGCTCCATAATATGGCCCGAGGCGTGTGGCTCGATTGACGGCGAGAGGACTCCGAGCATATCCATATATTTGTGATAACGCTCCGTGTAGTAGTGCGCCACCTCCATAGGCTCCAACTGCTCCAAGCGAGCCTTCTTTGCAATCTTATCCTCGCCCTCGTCGGCATCGTGCTCCAAGTGGCCTACGTCGGTGATATTTCTCACGTAGCGCACCTTATACCCCTCCGCCTTCAAGTAGCGGAACAGAAGGTCGAAGGTGATGGCGGGACGTGTATGTCCCAAGTGCGGGTCACCATACACGGTAGGGCCGCAGACGTACATACCCACGTGTTGCGGGTTTATAGGCTCGAACTCCTCCTTGCGACGAGTGAGCGTGTTGTACAGTACAAGTTTACTCTTTTCCATATCGTTTGTGTTATTCGTTTTGTCCTTTGTTGGTTTCGGCCCTCTTGGCCTCTATCTCCGCCTGCTCCTCCGGCGTGAGAATCAGGTCGGTATCCTCAACACCCAGCGAGCGGTAGTACTCGTTGAAGCTGCGCACCACATCCTGACGGTCGGCATAGGCCGAGAGGTAGTACAGCTGCGACAGCTCGTCGAGCCTCTCGTCGATGATATTTGTCACCAAGTCGCCATATATACCCTCGAATTGGAGGTAGTACTCGATATAATCTATCAGCGTATCGCCATAGGCAAGCAGCAGCGCATCCGCCTTATCGTTTGCGCCGATGGCGTAGTACGATTCGAGGAACGGATATGTATTGGCCTCCGTGAAGCGTATCTGCGTAGGCGGCAACACCTGCAAGCCCCTGTCGAGCAACTCCTCGGCACGGGTGTAGTTGCCCTCACGGATATACTCTTTCGCCACACGGGCAAACGCCTCACGAGCACGTGACACCATAAGGTTGTACTGCGTGAAGGAGTCCACATATACACGTGGGTCGCTCAGGTTTCCGTAGCGTGCCCTGTTCATCAGCACGTCGTAGGCGTAGTCGGCATCTATACGGCCAATCTCCCACGAGGTCTCGTATGGCGTAAGAATCGGCACGAAGCGGTAGCTGTATCCGTCGAATTGCAGGTAGTCGAGCAGTCCGAAGTTCTGCAAGATATAGACCTGCGTGAAGTAGATAGGTCGCTTCCAGTCGAAGTGCGCAAACATATCGAGCATCATCAACTCGGAGCGGGAGATGGAGCTCTTGCGCAACTCGATATATACGGTATCGACCATCAGGTCACGGTCGCTCTCCTTGACGATACCTGCGGCGATGGCGTTATCCTTATTCACAGGCAGGGCGATGCGCTTGGTCGGGATGTAGTCGGACAACTCGCCCAGACCGTAGTCCGTCTTGGTGCGAGGGTCGTCGCTACGCACGAAGTCCATAACCTCCTTGATATCCACCGCACGGTCGAGGCGGTTATCCACCGGCACCCAATCGTTCACGAAGGTATATTTATGGCGAGGCATCGAGAACGGGATGCCCTCGGCATCATTCGCCTTGCACTTCATCTCATCGACATACCACTCTCCGTCGAGGTACGAGGAGTTCATAATGCGCACGTCGGTACGCACGCCATCCACCTCCTGATTGAACCAGAGCGGGAAGGTGTCGTTATCGCCATAGTTGATGATTATCGGGCTGACACCCTCCTTCTCGATTATCGAGGAGAGGTAGTTGTAGCCCACATCACGGGCCATCGTGCGGTGCGAGCGGTCGTGGTCGTCCCAATTCTCTGCGCAGAGGATGCCCGGCACGGAGAGGCAGAGCACCGTAGCCGTCGCAGCGGCCGCCTTCGGGTGGCGACGCAGCAGGGCACTCAGAGCATCAAACACGGCAAGCACACCGAGGCCTATCCACATACAGAAGGCGTAGAATGAGCCGGCATATACGTAGTCACGCTCTCGCACCTCGCCCGGCGAGGAGTTGAAATAGACCACCAGCGCAACACCCATCATAATAAAGAGCCACATCACGACGGTAAAGTTGCGAGGGTCACGATTGAGCTGGTATATAAGGCCGATGATTCCCAGCAGGAAGGGCAGGAAGAAGTAGGTGTTGCGGGCCCGATTCTCCTCCATCTCACGTGGCAGCATACTCTGCGGGCCGAGGTACAGCTCGTCGATAAAATTGATACCCGAGAGCCAGTTGCCGTTTGTGATTGTCACGTCGGTAGCCTGTATATCGTCCTGACGACCCACGAAGTTCCAGAGGAAGTATCGCCAATACATATAGTTGAGCTGATAGGAGAGGAAGTAGTGGAGATTCTCGCCAAAGGTAGGCTCCACGATAGTATAACTCTCCGTGCCGTCGTCGTACATAACCTTGCGGCCATAGTCGGTGACCTCCTCCCTGAGCGGGCGACCCGTCTCATCCCGCAGGATGTTGCCCTCCTCGTCACGCACGAAGTCTATCTTGGTACGATATGCGGCCCACGGCTTGTAGTCGTGCTCCTTCTTCATATAGTTCCACATACGGGGGAATAGGTGCATAAACTGCGACGGATAGACATAATCATCGACCGTGGTCAGCCTCTTGTAGCTCTTCGTCTCGGGGTCGTAGTTATAGAAACTCTTCTCGGTATAATCCTCCACCGGCGCAGCATACGAGGCGCCATAGAGCAGAGGTCGGTTGCCGTACTGGTCACGGTTGAGCACAGAGAGCAGTGCGCTCGGATTGTCCGGATTGTTGGAGTTCATCGGAGGGTTTACCGAGGCACGGATGGTCACCGAGGCATACGACGAGAAGCCGAGCATAATCATCGTCACGCATACGGCGATGAGGTTCCAGATGCGGTAGCCCCGCTTGTGCGTGAAGTATATCGCTCCACCCAGAAGGGCAAACATCGCCAGCGAGAAGGTGACGATGCCCGAGTTTACCGGCAGCGACAACGTATTCACGAAGAAGACATCGACCAGCGCACCGATATACACCGTGTAGGGGATGATTATTCCGTTGATGACGAGCAGAATCGCTCCTGCGATGCACGACACGACGAATATGCCTTTGAGCGAGATGCTCTTATACTTGCGGAAGTAGTATATGAAGACCAGCGCAGGTATTGTCAGCAGGTTCAGAATATGTACGCCGATGGAGAGGCCCATCAGGTAGGCGATAAGCACTATCCAGCGCAGCGAGTGTGGCTCGTCGGCCTGCTCCTCCCATTTGAGCATCAGCCATACGACCAGCGCCGTGAACATCGAGGAGAGCGCATATACCTCGCCCTCGACGGCCGAGAACCAGAACGTATCGGTAAAGGTGTATGCCAGAGCACCCACCGCACCTGCGCCGAGTACGGCGATGGCGTTGGCAGTCGTGAGCGTCTTGCCCTCACGAGTCATCAGACGACGTGCTATATGGGTGATTGTCCAGAAGAGGAACAAGATGCAGAAGGCGCTCGCTATGCCGTTCATACCATTGACCATATGGGGCACATAGTGCGTAGATGGCGCAAAGATGGTGGCGATGCGGGCCAAGAGCATAAAGAGAGGTGCACCCGGCGGGTGACCCACTTCGAGTTTGTATGATGTAGCGATAAACTCGGCGCAGTCCCACAGACTTGATGATGGCTCCATCGTCAGGAGATAGACGAGTGCGGCAATGGCAAATACACCCCAGCCCGTAAGCCTGTCCCAACGATTAAATTTTTCGATATTCATATGACTGAATGCTTCTTGTTTGCGTAAATAACGGACAAAGTTACGAAAAAACGCTGGAATAATCAACCGAAATCGGAATAATAGTGCATCTTGCACTGATAATAAACGCATTACGCTGAAAAC
This sequence comes from Alistipes sp., assembly GCA_017483225.1. Classification (GTDB taxonomy): domain Bacteria; phylum Bacteroidota; class Bacteroidia; order Bacteroidales; family Rikenellaceae; genus Alistipes. Next base: position 334 of record JAFULF010000016.1, on the reverse strand, counting down.
TTCGGAAATACGGGAAATAGCAATTTAGCAAAGAAACGCAAGGTAATGAAATAGAACGGTTGCCTAATCGTTACCCGAAAATGAGTGAAATTTTTCTTTGTGTCGTCACGTTTCATCGTTCTGCGTTAGTTTGCATATCAATGTATAACTCGCTGATAACTAATTTTGTAACCAAAAAAAAGATTAGATTATGCGAAGTACATTTAAGGTGCTGTTCTACGTGAACGGAAGCAAAGAGAAAAACGGTATTGTCCCGATTATGGGACGAGTGACAATCAACGGTTCTGTGGCTCAATTCAGTTGCAAGCAGAGCATCCATAAAGACCTATGGGAT
>JAFULF010000015.1 GCA_017483225.1 Alistipes sp. | reverse complement strand
TACAAAATATATTTAAAATTGAGTTCATATACCCACAAAAAAAACTGTCGAAATAATCTCTCGACAGTCTGTTTAGGTCTCATTTTTGACCATTAAACAATTTTACCCCCTTTCGCAGGTCTCTTTTTGACCATTAAGCCCAGAAGTTGTATAACAAGTGCTAATTTTAGGCTTGCGAAGCCCGAAAAAGCGCAGTTTCCTCGGCGTAAATGAGCATTTAGAGGGCGAGTATAACGACAAAGTAGCCTTGTTAGACAGCTTCTTTTTATTGCTATTATATTATAGGATATGATGCCTATACCCTTCCGTCTATTATTTCTGCCACTTGAAGGTAAAATTCCTCAACCAATTCAGCACAAAGCCCGGCAGAATCGAGAGAATCGGGATAAACAGACGCATCCACCAATCCGGCACGATACACTGACGCTTACGCCACAAGGAGTTGAGTCCACGGCGTGCGCAGAACGACGGCTTCGAGAGAGCGTGCAACTTCAAGCCTATACCCTGCCAATGCTTATTCAGTCCATAGAGGTCGGTGGCAATGCCCGCAGGGCATACTACCGTAACAAAGACGTTACGCTTGCGCATCTCCTTGGCAAATGGCACGGAGAAGGCCTTTGTATATGACTTGCTTGCGCTATAAAGGGCCAAACCCGGGAATGGCATCCAGACCGAGAAGGAGGACATATTGAGGATATAGCCTCCGCCACGCTCTGCCATATCACGACCAAAGAGCTGGCACAACACCGTATAGGTGATGTCGTGCAACGTGATGGTACGCTTCACACGCTCAATCGGCGTATCAATCATATCGCAGAATGAGAACATTCCCGCATTATTGATAAGCACATCGACCGTCAGCCCCTGCTCCTTGCACCAGTCGTAGAGTTGCTCGGCAGAGTCCGTCAGTGCCAAGTCCTGCGCACGAACCGTAACCTTAACCTCGTATTTAGCCTCCAACTCCTCGGCCAACTCTTTGAGTTTGGACTCGGTGCGGCTCACAACGATAAGGTTATAGCCCAACTCGGCAAGCTGCTCGGCATAACTATGTCCGATACCGGTAGAGGCTCCCGTCACAAGAGCTGTCTTGGAGCCTCTCACTACCTCACCACGCTTCATAGTTACTTGATTTTACGAAGTTCCTTCCACAGACGCTCCGGAATATGCTCCTTGCAGTTGTGGCAGCACATCATCTTATCCGAGTACATACGTGCAATGCAGTAGTCACGGTGGTCACAGCCGGCACGTGTGGTGAAGTCGCCCTCTTTGAGCTTATTGATGAAGGCTGGGTCGTTAATCAGCGCACGAGCCATCTGCACCATCTCGAAGCCCTCGTCGAGCACCTTCTCGATACCCTCACGAGATACCAGACCGCCGACATATACCAGCGGGCCATTCAACGCCTCACGGAACTTCTTGGCATTCTCCAAGAAGAAGCACTCCTCGAAGTCGTAGTCCTTAATCATCCACTGACCAAAGAGCGACACGACAATCTTCTGCAACCACTCGTTCCAGCCCATATAGTAGCCCATAGTTTTGGTAGGGATACGGCCACGCATAACAGCCATAGGTGCACGAGATACGAAGCCCGAAGAGAGCACGATGCCGTGAACGCCGAACTTCTCAATCTCCTTGGCTATCTCGATGCTCTCCGGCACCTGAATACCGCTCTTGAAGCCATCCTCCATATTGTGCTTGACGAGCACCGCCATATTTGTCTTGGCAGCAGCCTCCATAACCTCCGTAAGGCACATCTTCATAAAGCGCATACGGTTTTCGAGCGAGCCTCCGAACTCGTCACGACGACGGTTTGTCCACGGCGAGAGGAACTGCGAGATGAGGTAGCCGTGACCGGCGTGTACCTCAACGCTATCGAAGCCCGCCTCGTGTGCCGTATATACAGCCTTACCGAAGTCCTTGGCCGTCTGCGCAATCTCGGCGTGGCTCATACGACGGTGGAAGGTCGGCGAGTAGAGGTTGAAGCCATTGGATGCCGACACAGGGAAGCTGCCTGCGGTGGACCAGTGGGTCATATTACCGCAGTGGCCAATCTGGATACCCACGGCAGCACCTTCGGCGTGAACCGCCTCGGTAATATCTTTGAGTTGCGGAACAATCTCGTCACGCAACCACAGCTGTGAGTTGAACGAGACACCGCTACGGTTAATCGAGGCATAAGCCAGAGTAGTCATACCCACACCACCACGAGCAACGCTGACGTGGTAGTCCTTCAAGTCCTGCGTAGGCCCGAAGTCCTTACCCATACTCTCGAATGCCGCCGAGCGGATAACTCGGTTACGCAGAGTAACGGGGCCCATTTTGTACGGAGTGAAGAGTTTCGACTCCGTCAAATCTTTCTTATCCTTCATATAATTATTATTGAATGGTTTTTCGTCTATGTTAGTATATAAAAGGTATCATACGCTTACGGCCGAGCGAGGTGAACTCCTCGCCGAACTCCTTCTCGTAACGCTTATAGAGCGAGTTGGCACGAGGGCCGAGGTTGGCGAAGGTCCAGAGTGCAAAGAGGGCACCCGACCACGACCACGAGGCGATAGCAAAGCCGACCCACTCCATAAACTCGCCGAAGTAGTTTGCCGAAGAGACGTAGCGGAACATACCACCCTTCGGGATGTAGTGCTTCGTATCTCCCGGCTTACGCAGGTGGCGAATGATGTAGTCGGAGTGGAGGTTGGTTATAAAGCCGAAGAGGAAGATAGCCACACCTATATATATATACGGCTTGCTGAACCAATCGGCGTAGTAGTTCTGCTGTGGGGCCAGATAGAAAATCCAGTAGCCCTGCATAATTGCATTCAGCGTATTGAACACGGCTCCCATAAGCATAATGCCCACCGGCATCTTCGAGTTACCACGCAACAACAACGGGAAGATGAACGAGCGTTGGAAGTAGTGGGTCTGGAAGACCAAAAAGAGCAGAAGCGGTGCAGTCTCGAAGCGCACGTCAGAGCCCCACCACAGAGCACACATACCGATAAACACCGGCACCTCCATCAAAAACCACGCAATCTTATTAGGCACGGGGAATCCGAACTTCGGATTGAAGAGATAACCATAGCCGGCATCAACGAAGAAGAGGGTCACGAAGACCACAACAGCGATAGCCGCCATAATTATCAGGTAGAGATTAAAGAACTCCAAAGTAATCATAATCAAGTAATAGGGTTAGTTGCAAAAATATTCAATTTATTCCATTCGGGATATTCGATTTGTCGCACTTTGTATCAGACATTAAACAAGAAGTGCATAATATCGCCATCCTGCACGACATACTCCTTGCCTTCGATACCGATTTTGCCCACATCACGGCAAGCCTTCTCGGAGCCAAGAGCGACGTAGTCGTCATATTTTATAACCTCGGCACGGATAAATCCCTTCTCGAAGTCGGTATGGATTGTACCTGCCGCCTGCGGAGCCTTCGCACCACGCACGTAGGTCCAAGCACGTGACTCATCGGCACCCGTGGTGAAGAATGTTTCGAGGTTGAGCAGCTTGTAAGCCGACTTGATAAGGCGGTTCACGCCCGACTCTTCAAGGCCCATATCCTCCAAGAACATCTGTCGCTCCTCGTAGGTCTCCAACTCGGCGATATCCGCCTCGGTAGCCGCCGCAACGATAAGCATCTCGGCGTGCTCGCCCTCGATAGCCTTGGCAACAGCCTCGGTATGTGCATTTCCGCTCACGGCACTCTTCTCGTCCACGTTGCAGACGTAGAGCACCGGCTTGTCGGTCAGCAGATTGAGGTCGCTGACAGCCTTACGCTCCTCCTTGTCCAGCTCGACGGTGCGGGCACTCAGACCCTGCTCCAACGCCTCCTTATAGCGAACCAGAATATCGTACTGGCGCTTGGCGAGTTTATCGCCACCGGTCTGTGCCTGCTTCGCCACCTTTGCAATGCGGTTCTCGACGGTTTCGAGGTCTTTGAGCTGCAACTCGGTATCTATGACCCCCTTATCACGGACAGGGTCAACAGAGCCGTCCACGTGGGTAATGTTGCCATCCTCAAAGCAGCGCAACACGTGAATAATAGCGTTTGTATTACGTATATTTGCGAGAAATTTATTACCCAAACCCTCACCTTTTGAGGCTCCCTTAACCAAGCCTGCAATATCCACAATCTCAATCGTCGTAGGGATAACTCGCTTCGGGTTGTCAATCTCCGCCAATTTGATGAGTCGCTCATCCGGCACCGTGATAACGCCTACGTTAGGCTCAATGGTGCAGAACGGAAAGTTGGCCGACTGCGCCTTCGCATTCGACAAACAGTTAAAAAGCGTCGATTTACCCACATTAGGCAATCCCACTATACCACATTGTAATGCCATCTCTCTATCTTTTTTCTTTTATCTATAATTATCTTCTACTTCTGAATCTTACCAAAGAGTGTGGCCGAGGAGCAATCGGTAATGAGCACCTTGACATACTCGCCGGCACCCTCCTCGCCTCGGTCAAAGACCACCATCTTATTCTGCGTCGTGCGGCCACACAGCTGCTCGGCGCTACGCTTCGACTCCCCCTCGATAAGCACCTCACGCACCTTGCCAATCTCCTGACGGTTATGCTGCAACGACAGCTCGTTTTGCAACGCAATAATCTCGTTCAGGCGGCGAGTTTTCTCCTGCTCCGTAATATCATCCTCGAAGTGACGGGCCGAGAATGTTCCCGGCCGCTCCGAGTACTTGAACATAAATGCCGAGGCATACCCCACCTCACGCATCAGCGACAAGGTCTGTCGGTGGTCCTCCTCCGTCTCGCCACAGAAGCCTGCGATAAGGTCTGTGGTAATCGAGCAGTCGGGCATATAGCGACGTATGGCGGCGATACGTTCCAGATACCACTCACGGGTATATTTACGATTCATCTTTTTGAGCATCTCATTCGAGCCGCTCTGTGCCGGCAGGTGGATGCTCTTACAGATATTGTCGTAGCGAGCCATAACCTCCAACAGGCGGTCGCTGATATCCTTTGGATGGGAGGTGGCAAAGCGCACACGGAACTCCGGAGATATCTCGGCAACCATAGCCATCAAATCGGGGAAGCCCACCTCGCCGAACTTGTACGAATTGACGTTCTGGCCCAAAAGCGTAACCTCACGATAGCCATTCTCGAAGAGGATGCGGGCCTCTGCCACGATGGTCTGAGGGTCACGGCTGCGCTCGATGCCTCTGGTATAAGGCACCACGCAGTAGGAGCAGTAGTTGTTGCAGCCACGCATAATGGCGATGAAGGCACTCACGCCGCTCTTATCGAGGCGCACGGGCGCTATCTCGGCATAGGTCTCCTCTTTCGACAGCTCGACATTGACCCCCTTATCGCCACCCTGCGCTCTGCGCACAAGGTTAGGCAGGTCACGATAGGCATCCGGACCGGCAACGATATCCACGCCGCAATCCTTCTCGATAAGTTGCGCCTTCAACCGCTCCGCCATACATCCTATGATGCCGACGATGAGCGCAGGACGTTGCTTGCGCAGGCGGCGCATCTCGCTCAATCGGCCCCAGATACGCTGCTCGGCGTTATCTCGGATTGAGCAGGTGTTTATCAGGATTATATCCGCCTCGTCGATGCTCTCCGTATATCTATACCCCTCCTGCTGCATTATGGAGACGACAATCTCACTGTCGCCGGCATTCATCTGGCAACCGTAAGTCTCGACAAAAAGACGTTGTCCATCTCCCGCCAAGGGGCGAAGCGTACTCTTCAAATTCATAAATTACATATCTAAATCGCCCTTACCCGGCAGAGGCTTAAAGCCCTCGCCAAAGGTATCGTAGGCATCGGTGATAACAATAAATGCTCGCGGGTCGCACTCCTTGACCACGTGCTGCACCATAGGCACATTCTTGGTAGGCACGACCAGAAATATCATCTCCTTATCGTCGCCGGAATACATACCCTGCGCCTTGACATAGGTCGCCGAGCGATCCAAATCGTGCAGGATAAAGCGACGCAACTCCTCGTTATGCTTGTCGAAGATGATGAACAGAAGTCGGTTGCTCGAAGCTCCGCTGATGACATACTCCAAGACTCGTGAGGTGACGTATATGGTCACAAGCGAGTAGAACGAGAGCATCCATCCGTCAGGATTGGGCTCGCCCGTACCGAAGCCGAAGCCGATGACAAGCAGTCCCGACAGGACCACAACCGAGTCGGCGAGAAGCACCGCCTTCGAGAAGCCTATGCGGAAGTACTTCTGAATCATCATCGCCACGATATCGGTACCGCCGGTGGTTGCACGCTGGCGCACAACAATACCGACACCGACACCCAAAAATACGGAGCCGATGAACGATGCAAGCATCAGGTGGTTCGAGAGGTCGAGGATGCCGCCGAGCATCTGCGACGGGTCGAGCGACTGCAACGCCTCCTCGTTAGGATATGCGAGGCGGGTGAGGATATTCATAATACCCGGAGTGTAGAGGGCGGCAACGATGGTACGTGAGCCGAACTGACCTCCGAAAATCAAAAACGCAAGAATCATCAACGGTATATCGAACATATATCCGAAGGTTCCCACCTGAATACTCGGGAAGATGTTGTGCAAAACGATGCTCGCACCATAGATACCTCCCGGAACAATGTTGTAGGGGCTGATGAAGAATACATATCCGGCAGCCAGCAACGTGCATCCGAAAAGAATCATAAACCACGACCACCACCATTCGAGAGAAAAGATAGGCTCTGTAAACTTCTTGATGTCGATTTTCTTGTTCATCTTACTCTATTTTTGCAGTTTATCCTAATAAATAGGATACATCAAACGTGCAAAGATAACATAAATCATCGAAATTTCCCCTCTTCGACCATTTTTTTTATCATTTGTGGCTATGTAAGAAAAATTTTATATCTTTGTCCCGACACACGCATGTAAAATTGAGTACATGGTCACAACGTATTATTGTGTTATTGCGCTGTTAATCACGGCGTATGTACTCGGTTCGATATCCAGCGCAGTATGGATTAGCAAGCGCTATTACGGTATCGATATTCGAGAACACGGAAGTAAAAACGCAGGCGCTACGAATATGCTTCGGGTATTGGGTCGTAGGGCTGCAATTCCTGTATTCATCATAGACTTCTTGAAGGGCTTTGTTGCCGTAAATCTGATGTCGCTGATGCGCTTCGACGAGAGTATCTCGCCGGCCTGGCTGACAAACCTCAAAATCATCGCCGTATTCGTCGCCGTGATTGGCCACATATTCCCTGTATTTGCCTCATTCAAAGGAGGCAAGGGCGTTGCTACGCTCGTCGGCGCAATCACCGGAATACAGCCCAATATCGCCCTCTTCTGCCTCGCCGTGTGGATTGTCGTTTTTCTCGCATTTCACTACGTGTCGCTCGCATCAATCATCGCCGGATGTTCGTTCCCGATTTTCGTAACCATATTTACGGGCAGCGTATATAGTCGCTATGGCGACGCATCCGTATCGTTTGTACTCTTTGCCGTGGTGGTTGCCGTGCTGCTGCTATGGACACACCGCAAAAATATCGGGCGTATGCTCGACGGCACAGAGCCTAAACTATATATATGGAAAGAGCAGAAGCAGGAGTCCGACAACACGACAAAATAATCTAAAAAAATAGAAAATTATAAACTTTTACAACTTTTACAATTATGATGGAAGAAAACTTGATTAAAATCTACGAGCGTAGTTTCCGTGAGCATCGTGAGATGTCGGCCGTGACCGACTACTTCACCGGAGAGACATACTCGTACTATGGTTTCGCAAAGGAGATTGCCAAACTGCACATCCTCTTTGAGGAGGCCGGTATCAAGCCAAAGGACAAGATTGCGCTCGTTGGCCGCAACACACCTCGCTGGTGCGCCGTATATATCGCAACAATAACCTATGGTGCCGTTATTGTTCCTATCTTGCAGGACTTCACTCCAAATGACATTCAGCACATCGTAAACCACTCGGAGAGCCGTCTGCTCTTTCTGACCGACTCATACTGGGATGGTCTTGACGAGGAGGCAATGCCGGAGTTGGAGGCTGTACTCTCGCTGACCGACTACCACGTAGTATTCGAGCGCAGCAGCCGCAAGAACATCACAAAGTGCATCAACTCAATGACCGAGAACTACCGCAAGAAGTACCCTCGTGGCTTCACGGTAGATGACATCAAGTATGCCGAGGTTCCAAACGACCAGCTCTCACTGCTCAACTACACATCCGGAACAACCGGCTATTCGAAGGGCGTAATGCTCTCCGTAAACAACCTTACGGGCAACGTGGTATGGATTTCCAACATCAAGGACTCGAATGGCGACCTCTACTTCCACAAGGGCGGTCACACCCTCTCGTTCCTGCCGCTGGCACACGCCTTCGGTTGCACGGTGGACTTCCTGACACCGCTGGCTTCGGGTGGTCACATCACACTGCTCGGCCGCATCCCTACCCCGAAGATTCTCTTGGAGGCTATCCAGAAGGTACAGCCGGAGGTTATCTGCGCCGTGCCGATGATTCTTGAAAAGGTATATCGTAAGCAGATTCTCCCTCTCTTGGAGAAGGGCCCGTTGAGCATCGCAATGAAGCTGCCGCTGATTAACGAGGTGGTATTTGCCCAAATCAAGAAGAAGTTGCTCACCTCGTTTGGTGGCAACCTGCGTCTGTTCGTTGTCGGTGGTGCCCCTATCAACAAGGAGACAGAGGCTTTCTTACAGAAGATTCACTTCCCGCTCACCGTCGGATATGGTATGACCGAGTGCGGTCCGCTCATCAGCGTAACCGAGAACTACAACGAGTTCAAGGCGGGCTCCTGCGGTCGCTACTTGAAGGAGAACCTCGAAGTACGCATCGACTCCACCGACGAGCGCAACATCCCGGGTGAGATTCTCGTGCGTGGTGAGCACGTGATGCAGGGCTACTTCAAGAACGAGAAGGCTACCCGTGAGGCTATTGATGCCGACGGATGGTTGCACACCGGCGATATGGGTACTCTGGATGAGGATGGAACACTCTACATCCGTGGCCGTTGCAAGACGATGATTCTCACCTCAACAGGTCAGAACATCTACCCTGAGGAGATTGAGGATAAGCTCAACAATATGCCGCTCGTATTGGAGTCGCTCGTATTGGAGCAGGGCGGTAAACTCTACGGTCTGGTGGTGCCTGACTTCGAGACTTGCGAGAAGGAGGGTATCGACCGCACAACCTTGGAGAACACGATGAATGAGAACTTGAAGCTGCTCAACTCGCAGGTGGCTGCATACGAGCGTCTTGTATCGCTCACAATCTACCCTTCCGAGTTCGAGAAGACTCCGAAACGTTCTATCAAGCGTTACCTCTACAACGTATCGAAGCTCGGCATCGAGTAACAGAATACGAGAACGACGAAATATGGTTGCTCCCTGCACAGGCGAGCAACCATATTTCATTTACGATAATCTCATATTCATTGATTTTCATCTGTCGCATTTTCAGTAGTCGAAAAAAAATCTTATTTTTGCCATAAATATAGACGACCGAATATGCTTAACATAAAGATTCGTAAACAGATAATAGGTGAAAACCTGCTCTACCTCTTCATCTGGGTTATCGTTCTGCTCACGCCATTTATGAACGTGGGATTGATGGCGATAACGGGATTCGACATTGGAGAGATGCTGCTCACGTGGCTCAAAATCCTGCCGTTTTTCCTACTCTTTATCCTGCACAACAACCTGCTGTTGCCGTTCCTGTACTACAAGCGCAGACGAATCATATACATCATCGTATCGCTGATACTCATCTGCGGGCTCTTCTCCCTGATAGAGATATACGAGAGGTCGGATATGGCAATAGCACTCTCATTCGGCAGGATAGGCCAGATAGCCTCCTTCCGCCACATCTCGCTGGTGGTGTTCCCGTGGTTTGGAAATATGATTGCCGGCGTGCTGATGTTCTTCGCCAACCTCGTCATCAAGAATATGTACCGCTCGATGCAGGCCGACGAGGACAAGGAGCGTCTGGAAAGAGAGCATATTCAGGCAGAGATGTACTATCTGAAATACCAGATAAACCCCCACTTCCTGATGAACACGCTCAACAACATCCACGCACTGATAGACTTCGACGCCGACAGCGCAAAGCGAGGTATCATCGAGCTGTCGGGGATGATGCGCTACGTGGTATATGAGTCGAGCGCAGACCATATTCCGTTGAAGCAGGATATAAAGTTCATCGAGAACTATATCGAGCTGATGCGCATACGCTATGCGCAAGATATTGATATTCAGTTTAACTATCCGCAGGGGCTATCCTCCAACGTAACCATCCCGCCGCTGATTCTGGTGGTGTTTGTCGAGAATGCCTTCAAGCACGGCATAAGCCACAACCACCCCTCCTTCATTCACATCGACATCGAGTGTAGCGAGCAGTATATGGAGGCACGATTCTGCAACTCGGCATTCGAGGTGCAGGGTGGCAAGCACACGACGGGCATAGGTCTTGATAATGTGCGCAAACGTCTGGAACTGATATACGGCAATCTGTACGAACTTGAAATCGACAACTCGAAGGAGGAGAGTTACTGTATAACACTTAAAATACCGGTCAAAAGAGTATGATTAGATGTCTGGCAATAGATGACGAGCCATTGGCTCTGCGACAAATACGCAGCTATATTGAGCGCATACCGCAGCTCGACCTTGCAGCGACATTCAGCAACGCCATCGAGGCGAGAGAGTGGCTGCTCGACAACAGCGCCGACCTGATTTTCGTGGATATAAATATGCCCGGACTCAGCGGCGTGGACTTCGTGCGCTCGCTGGCCAACCCGCCGATGATAATCTTCACGACGGCATACTCCGAGTATGCCGTCGAGGGATTCAAACTCGATGCGATAGACTACCTGCTCAAACCTTTCGGGTTTGACGAACTGCAACGCTCGGCAACCAAGGCCCTATCCCTCCACGAGTTGCGACAACTGCGTGACAGCGCCACATCCCAAAGCAGCGAGGTCACGGAGGAGCCGTCGGCAGACAAGGAGTATATCTCGATACGGGCCGACCACAAGACGTCGCTTATAAAGGTGGCAAACATCGTATTCTTAGAGAGCGAGGGCGAGTATGTGCGTCTGCACCTGAACGACGGCACCAAACTTGTCACCCTCTTCCGCCTGAAAAATATGGAGAGCTCACTGCCCGTGGAGATGTTTATGCGTGTGCACCGCTCCTACATAATCAACACGACACATATCTCCGGATATACCAAGGGGCGTGTATTCCTCGACTCCGACGACTATGTGCCTATCGGAGAGAGTTACAAAGAGGCATTTGCCGAACTCGTAAAGCGCAAACTATAAGCACACATACCTCCACGTCGTTGCGCCCAACGTGGGTATCGTTTTCGATACCCACATTGGGGGGGGGGCAGGAGTTTAAGGGTTATTAAGGGAGTTAATGGCTATTAAGGGGAGGGTAATGTTGCATTAGAAGGTTGTGGTCCCTTCCGACCTCATCCAAAACCACCCACACTTCCCTTAACAACCTTTAATCACCTTTAACAGCCTTTACCGTTGTGCAAAAGTTACAGGGGCATTTTGCTTTTATAAATATTTTTTCATACCTTTGTGACTCCTTTGCGGATATGGTGTAATTGGTAGCCACGTCAGACTTAGGATCTGATGCCGAGAGGCGTGGGGGTTCGAGTCCCTTTATCCGCACTTCAACCGAGCAGATTTTTCTGCTCGGTTTTCGTTTGATATAGGGACTCGTCAGTTGGTGGCGGTGTGGCGGTATTATCTGCTCTTGTGGAATGGGCAGAGTTGCTGCGCAACCTTGGAATATAGGTTGAGAAATAGT
>JAFULF010000014.1 GCA_017483225.1 Alistipes sp. | reverse complement strand
TGTTGGTTAATTACTCCTCCGGACGTACTTCCAAATCCGGATCCTCAAAATCGGTTGGGCCAGAGAGTACAAAGCCGCTCTCGATGCGGATGTTGCAGACTCTAACCTGCGGAGCCGTGTAGGCTCCAAAGAAATCAATCTTTCTCATAGGTTTTTAATAAAAGGTTATACTTAGGATTATTTTACTTTCTTGTAACTAACTATAAATCAACAAAATACCCCCCCCGAATCTCGGGAGGGGTATTTTCTTACCCATATATTGAACTCGTGTTCATATTATATGTCGTGTTTGTCGGTGTAAAGATACAAAAAAAGATGAACAAAGAAAATTATTTTTTTGCATTTTTATTCTGATTTATAGCCTCGTGGGGGGGGTAAGGGGCGCAACGATAAAGGCTATTAAAGGCTATTAAGGGGAGCACAGGCGGTTTTGGGTAAGGCAGGAAGAGTCCGCAACCTTTCGGCGCAACATTAACAACCCTTAATACCCCTTAACGCCCTTAACATCCCTTACCCCCCCCCCTTAATAACCCTTAAACTCCTGCGCAGCGTGGGCCTGTCTAACAATAAAAAAATGTTAGGCAGGCCCATTTTTTTGAGGGAGGGGGTTACTCTATGATAAATTGGCGGGTGGTGTCGGCAAGAGGGGTAATGCGGACAACCATCACATCCTCGGGGAGCAGCTCCTCGACACGCTCCGGCCACTCCACCAGACAGAGGTCGCCCGAGTAGAAATACTCCTCATAGCCCATATCGAAGGCCTCGGAGAGGGAGTTGATGCGGTAGAAGTCGAAGTGATAGACAGGCTCCTGCGAGGCCGTATAATACTGATTCACAAGCGCAAAGGTCGGACTTGTAACGGTATCCGCCGAGCCGAGATACTCCATTATCGCACTGATGAGAGTCGTCTTTCCCGCTCCCATAGGGCCGAAAAATGCAACCACCGAGCGGCCATCCAACGATGCAATAACCTCCTCTGCCACCTGCGCCAAATCCTTGGGCGAATCAATAACTATCTCCTTCATTATCAAAAAACTTTTCGGCAAAGATACATCTTTTTTGGAATTTTTGACAGCCAAGCACCAGAAAGAAGAGCCTTTGTGGCGAGGGACCCCTACCCTCTCTGCACACCCTCCTCCCCGATGCACGACCCTCGTGCCCCTTGCGGGTATCGTTTTCGATACCCACGAGGGGGGGGGGTGAGGCTGCTCGGCGCAGGGAGGGAGCCGAGCGTAAGGGGGGGGGCAATTTTAAGGTCGAATAAGGTCAGGTAAGGTCAATTAAGGTCAATTAGGGTGAGGCGTAAAGAGAGATTAAGGAGATTCGAGAGAATTAAGGAATTTAGTAAACCACTTGCGCCCTCCCTAACTAATACCCCTAACTTCCCTAATTGTTGCGCAATGATAAAGTCTGTTAAAGGCGATTAAAGGTTATTAAGGGAAATGCAGATGTTTTTTTTGGGGGGGGGTATCCGCAACCTTTCGGCGCAGCATTAACAACCCTTAACACCCTTAATAACCCTTAGACCCTTGCGCCCTCCCTAATCGCCCTAATTGTTGCGCAATGACAAAGGATGTTAAAGGTGATTAAAGGGTATTAAGGGAAGCGCAGACGGTTTATGGCAAGGCCGTACAAGTCCGCCAACATATTGCACACCATTAATAACCCTTAATATCCCTTAACTCCCTTAATAACCCTTAAACTTGTGCGCTCCCTTTTGCGCTATCCTTACTCGACTTTACTGACCTTTCGTTGCGCCCAAAACCGAGGGTACAAAAAACTATTTTAAGAGAGGAGTTACCACGCTGCACGCAGACGAAGGCAGTAAATCACTCTTAAAATAGTTTTTTGGGTTGGAGGATGATGTAAGGAACAATCATCTCTTCCATCGAAATTCCGCCGTGCTGGAAGGTGTCACGATAGTAGCGAATATGTCGGTTGGCATCGTTGTTATAGACGAGGAAGTCGTGGTTATATGCGAAGATATAACTTGACGAGAGGTTGATGGATGGCAGCTGCACCTCCTCCGGCTTGGTTATCTCGAAGACCTCCTTGCTGTTGTATGCGAGGTTGCGACCCGTCTTATAGCGCAGGTTGGCAGAGGTTTCTCGGTCGCCCTGCACACGTATAGGGTTATCGACACGCACGGTGCCGTGGTCGGAGGTGATGATGACGGTATGGCCACGCTCGGAGAGCATTTTCAGCATCTGGTACAACTCGGAGTGCTCGAACCACGAGCGTGTGAGGGAGCGGAATGAGGCATCGTCCTCGGTGAGCTGGCGGATGATGTCGGTCTCGGTGCGGGCGTGGGAGAGGATGTCCAGAAAGTTATAGACGATGACCGAGAAGTCGGCATCGTAAACGTGGCGCATATTGTCGAGGAGCTTGCGGCCCGCCTCCGGACGCACGAGTTTGTCGAAGGAGAGCGTGTATCGCTTGCCCGCCTGCTGTATCTGTCGGCGCAGGAAATCCTCCTCGTATTGGTTTTTGCCACCCTCCTCGTTGTCGTTCAGCCACTTGTTGGGCATCAGTTTATCTATCGCCAGAGGCATCAGGCCGGCGAAGATTGCGTTGCGGGCATACTGCGTCGCCGTAGGGAGTATGGCGCAGTAGAAGTCGTCCACCTCAACGTCGTAATAGCCTCGCAGCATAGCACTTATGGCACGCCACTGGTCGTAGCGGAAGTTATCTATAAGCAGCAGGGTCGTCTTGGGGTTCAAATCCACCGTAGGGAAGATTTTGGAGCGCATAAGCGTATGCGACATCGTCGGCGTATCCTCGTCACGGCGGTTAATCCAATCCTTGTAGTTGCGGCGGACAAAGCGGCCGAACTCCTGATTGGCCTCGTTCTTCTGGTACTGCAACACCTCACGGATGCTCTCGTCACTCGACGTGGAGAGTTCGATATCCCACGTGACGAGTCTGCGGTATATGTTGCACCACTGGCGGAAGGTCGAGGCATCCTGCACCATCTGCGCAATACGGCCGAACTCCGCACGGTAGTCCGCCGTAGTCTGCTCGGTAACAAGCTGTTGAGAGTGAACGTGCTTCTTGATGAGGAGCAGCATCTGGCTCGGATTTACGGGCTTGATGATATAGTCGGCAATCTTGGAGCCGATAGCCTTATCCATAATATCCTCCTCCTCGCTCTTGGTCACCATAATAACGGGCGTGGTCGGGCGCACATCCTTTATCAGCGGAAGCGTCTCCAAGCCTGTCATTCCGGGCATCATCTCGTCGAGGATGATGACATCGTAGGCCTTCTCCGTGGCCATATCTATCGCATCGTAGCCGTTGTTGCACGTATCGACCTCATAACCCTTTGATTTAAGGGTAAGTATATGCGGTTTCAGCAACTCTATCTCATCATCAACCCACAGAATCTTTACCATAACTTACATATTTTTTGCTGCGAACACTCTTCGTATTGAGGGATAGGTGGCGAGCAGGTTCTGCTCGACCTCCTCGGCGGAGCACCACTTGGCGGAGAGGATATCCTCCTCGGCCTGCGGCTTGGTTTCGCACCGCTCGGCACGAAGCTCAAACCACGAGGTGCGCTTCAACTCCCACGCTCCATAAACGTCGTAAGCGTGGAGCGTATTGCACAAAAATCGGACAATTTTTGCATCTCGCACGCCGGTCTCCTCGCCAACCTCTCGCACAGCGCACTCTGCATCGCTCTCCCCCTCGTCGATATGCCCCTTAGGGAGGTCCCAATGCTTGTAGCAATATATCATCAGCGTTTCGTCCTCGTCGTTGCAGACCAAGCCTCCCGCCGCCTCGACGTACTTAAACTCGGCGTAGAATCGCTCCACGACCGCCTCAATGGCGCTATCGCAAACCTCTACAATGTTGGCAGTTTCAAAAAATTTGATTACATTCGCAATCGAAAGATATGACGAAGGCATACGGCAGGAGCCCACGACCCCGCTCGGAGTGTCGGTGAGGATGAGCAACTTATCGCCGAAAAATATCTCTGTATGCATCTGCGTTATCGCTTTTATAAAGACAAAGATATGAATTTATATTAAAATATTGGGTATGAAAAAACATTTTATCGCTATGGCATCACTACTTTTGGGTGCTGTCGGGTGCAACTCCGCCCCCGAACCCCTTACGGTCAATAGTACGCTGACGGCAGAGGAGATAGCCGAGGCTCGTCTCACTCCGGAGGTTATGTGGAAGATGGGCCGCATAGGCTCGGCAGAGGTGGCTCCCGACGGTAGCAAGGTGCTCTACACCGTGACACGCTACTCGATGGAGGAGAATCGGGGCGTAACACAGATTTACACACTCTCGCTCGCCGACGGCACGGTGGCAGAACTCACCGACACCTCGTCAAACAATACGGCGGCACGTTGGAACACGGATGGCAGCCGCATATACCTGCTCTCGAATCGCAGCGGCTCGATGCAGTTGTGGAGTATGGCTCCCGACGGCAGCGACCCCAAGCAGATAACCGACGTGGAAGGGGGCATCGAGGATTATGGCGTATCGCCCGACGGGAAGCACCTGCACTACGTTAAAGCTGTGCACGTCAAGGATATACGCTCGGCAGACGTTCACAAGGATATGCCTCACTCGAAGGCTCGCATATACGACGACCTGATGGCTCGCCACTGGGACTACTGGGATGAGGGCGAGTATCGCCACATCTTCGTTGCGCCGATAGTGGATGGCAAGGCGACAGAGGCTCGTGACATCACGGGCGCAGAGGCGGCGTGGGACACCCCGCTGGCTCCATATTTCGACGGCGGAGAGATTGCCTGGCATCCGCACGGCAAGCAGTTGGCATACACCTGCAAGCCACTGACAGGCAAGGAGTACGCCGTATCTACCGACTCCGACATCTTCGTTCATCTGTTGGAGTCCGACCACACGCTCAACATCTGCAAAAGCACCGACTTACAGAGCATAACCATCAACGGCAAGCCTGCCGACACGAAGCACTTTGTCGGCTACGACAAGTACCCCGTATGGTCGCCCGATGGCAGCAAGATTGCCTTCCGCTCGCAGGAGCGTGCCGGCAACGAGTCGGACAAGCAGCGTCTGTTCGTGTATGACGTGCAGTCGGGCAAGGCGGAGTACATAACCGCCTCCTTCGACTACCACGCCGAGAATATCGTCTGGGCAGACGAGCAGACACTCTACTTCATCGCTCCGATAGAGGCTACACACCAGATTTGTCGTGCGAAGCTCGACGGCTCGCCGGTAGAGGTCATCACAGCGGGCGACCACGACATCACGTCATTCTCGCTCGGCGGTGGCAGATGCGTAGCCACGGTGCAGAAGATTTCGATGGCGACGGAGCTCTTCGAGGTGGAGCTCTCCGACGGAGAGATGCGACAGATTTCGCACGTGAACAAGGAGGTCTATGAGAATATCCGTCTGGGCGAGGTGCAGAAGCGTTGGGTGCGTACCACCGACGGCAAGAGGATGCTCGTCTGGGTTATCCTTCCGCCGGACTTCGACCCTGCACGCAAGTACCCTACCCTGCTCTATTGTCAGGGTGGCCCGCAGAATGTGGTGTCGCAATTTTGGAGTTACCGCTGGAACTTCCAGCTGATGGCGGCACAGGGCTACGTGGTGGTTGCGCCAAACCGCCGAGGCCTGCCTTCATTCGGGCAGGAGTGGCTCGACCAGATTTCGGGCGACTACTCCGGCCAAAACATACGTGACTACCTCTCCGCCATAGACGACGTGGCGAAGGAGCCGTGGTGCGACCGTGAACGGCTGGGTTGCGTAGGTGCCTCGTATGGCGGATACTCGGTATTCTATCTGGCCGGACACCACCAGAAGCGTTTCAAGGCCTTCATCGCCCACTGCGGAATATTCAACTTCGAGTCGATGTATGGCGAGACGGAGGAGCTCTTCTTCCTGAACAACGACTACGGAGGTGCCTACTGGGAGAAGAATAACCGAACGGCAAAACGCTCCTATGCCCACTCTCCGCACAAGTTCGTAACCAATTGGGACACACCTATTTTGATTTTCACGGGAGAGTACGACTTCCGCATCCCTTACACGCAGTCGTTGCAGGCATTCACGGCGGCCCGTATGCTCGGCATCCCTGCCCGTCTGGTGGAGTTCGAGAACGAAGCACATCAGGTGCTCCGACCTCAAAACTCGCTGGTGTGGAACAGAGAGTTTTTCGGGTGGCTCGACAAATATCTCAAATAGACGCCAAAGTTTTTCAAACAGAGCACTTTGTTTAACAACAAAGCACCGCAAATCTTTTCAAACAGGATTTGCGGTGTTTTCGTTATAAAAAACCGCCTGTTCGTTGAATTTATTTTTTGGAAAGTGCTCAAAGTCTTACTTTTGCCGAGCATTTATAGGATTTATATGAAAAGAACGTTTTTTGGATTACTCGCTTGTGCTATGCTCGCCGTATCGTGTTCCACGGAGGAGAGCTTCTCAGACGAGGTCGCAGGTGACGGCAAGGTAAAGGTCTCCATCGGCCAGTCGATGAAGATTAAAACCCGCACCACCGTTGCCGAAGATGGTTACACCGCCATCTGGGAGGGCGACGACCGAATTGCCGTGTGGGCGCAGGGCTCGGATGGAGTCTTCGACCTTACGGGAGAGCGATTCCTGCTCTACCGCTACACGACAGCGATGTCGAAGGCAATCTTCACCTCCTACATCACCCCTCTGGCGGATGACACCTACACCTACTACGCCGTATATCCGTTGCCTACTGCCGTAAATGGCACGCAGGCAACTTTCGCTCTATCTGCCACGCAGAGCGGCGAGAGTTTCGTGGGCGACTGCGATATTATGGTCTCTGCGCCGATTCAGGCGGCAGCGTTGGTGGAGGATGAGGTCAATTCGCTCGACTTCCGCTTCTCGCATAAGATGCACGCTATGCGCTTCGATATTCCGAGCGATGGCAACCTTATGGGTATGACGGTGGACAAAATCGAGTTCACATTCCCGACCAATGTCGTGGGCGATGTGACGGTAGATATCACCAACCCCGACGCAGAGCCGGTGCTGACCAACGGCTCCAACAAATTGACCCTCAACCTTCCGAATGGTGCCGAGGCGGGCGATACGCTCTGGGCGATGATATTCCCTACGGAGCTCTCCGGCAACATCACCTACAAGGCCTACTCGGGTCAGTATGTGTCGGTCGAGGGCACATTGGAGGTGAGCAAGGTGGCGCAGGCGCAACATATGACCCGCAAGGAGTTCCAGATTCCGGAGCTGTACAGACTCACCACCATCACTCTCAAAGTGGTGGAGAGCAACCTCGGCGAGGATTTCAACACGATGACCATTCTGGATAGTTCGGGCAACACTATGGGCTCCTTCTCGAAGAACAGCAACGATGTCTATGAGTTCAAGATTGAGGGAGAGTACGATGTAACACCACTGCGTGGTCAGACCTTCACGGCCCGCTACGACAGCAACAACGCCGTGATTGACTACCAATTCACGATGCCTTCCAATATGCTTGCCTACACGCAGACATCCGTAGATTTGAAGGTTCCGTATCTGCTCTATGAGGATTTCTCGGCAGCCGGTGCTACCGCTCACGACGACGATTATACAGCAGGAGCAAATGAAGACAGAAATCTTACCGGATATCTGCTCGACGGATATATGCCTCGCAATGGATGGAATGCATCACGCTTCCAACTATCGGCAGGAAACAGGATTCGTATCAATGTTCGTTATCAGTCCGGAGCATGGATTGTCGGTCGTTACTGCGGTCGTCTGGATACCCCTGCAATAGGATACCTCAAATCTAACAATGTAAACCTGAAAGTCACATACGATATAGGCTGTACGGTATCTGTCGGTTACAACACGGATGATACCAACAACGCAAAGACTTTCTATATACTTGGTAAGCACACAAACGCCGACACATCTGCCATCAAAGGACAGAATCAAAGCGATATATCGGGACAGTGCACCACCATCTTTGAGTCAGTTCGTTACACGAACAACAACATGGTGTCCTTCGTATCCGTACTTCCTGAGACGGTTACAAAGACCGTAAGCGGCTGTGGACCTTCGACCCGATTTGTATGGTGGGCTTGTACAGACCGAGATAGCAGCGTGATAGCAGCAAACTCGGTGGCCTACTTCTATATAGATAATATAAAGGTACAAATTGCTAATTAATAACAACTAAATAAAACAGAGATGAAAAAATTACTCTTTATGGTATGCGCTGCCGCATTGACGGTAGGTTGCCAGAATGGAGACCTCGAAATCATCGGTGGCGGGGAGGGCTCTATCGCCATCACCGCTTCGACTTCGGGCGACATTCAAACCAAAGCAGATGGAGAGAACGGCGTACAGGTAGCAACACCTGCCCTCGGCGAGTTCTCACTCCTGATTACAGGCGATGTAAACGGCTTCTCGAAGTCGTGGGCAAGCATCTCCGACTACAACTCGGAGGATGAGCGTTTCGTATCGGGAGCATACACCGTAGCCATCGAGTGGGGTGATATCAACGAGGAGGGTTACAGCAAGCCGTACTTCTACGGAGAGGTGTCTGCCGCCGTGCCTGACCGCAACAAAACCATTGACGTAGAGGTAGTTGCCACCGTGGGCAACGCAATCGTGGAGATTGCTACAACGGAGAACTTCCGTGGCTACTTCCCTACCCGCAACTTCACACTCACAACCGCAAGCAACACCTTCGAGCTCTCGGAGGAGCCTACCGAGCATCTCTTTATCGCTCCGCAGGCTAACGTGGCACTCGACTGCACCTGCATCCGTCAGTCCAACCTGGCAGCGGGCAAGCAGGAGAGCCTCGCTACACAGTATATCCCTGAGGTGAAGGCTCGCACCCGCTACATCGTAACATACGACTTGGAGAAGGCGGGCAATGTAACCGTAACAGTAAAACTTGACGACACGCTCATCGGCTCCGAGGAGATTGATGTCGAGTTAAATGAAAATGCGTAATTAAAAGAGAAGAAAAGATATGAAATTTCTGAAAACAACAGCAATCATTGCTCTGGCAGTTATGGCAGCATCGTGCCACAACGAGGGGTTGCGTATCGAGGGAAACGGTAGCGCATCATACGGTCAGGGCTACCTCTCGCTCGCAGGTTTGAGCGTAGAGTGTGTAGAGGACTATCAGGCGGCGGACAAGAATATCGAGGAGGAGAAGAGTCAACTCTCTGTCGAGACCCGTGCAGCAGTGGATATCAACACCTTCGATTGTAGCATCATCAACTCGCAGAGCGAGGTGGTGGCAACATACAAGTATGGCAACCTGCCAACCGAGCCTATCACGCTCGACGCAGGCAAGTACATCTTCCGCATTATGTCGGGCGAGGTTGCTCCGGCAGCGTGGGAGAGCCCTGTATATGGCATCGAGCAGCCATTCACAATCAACCGCAAGGAGACCACTAAGTTGGAGGATTTGGTCTGCACATTGCAGAATATTCAGGTTTCGGTAAGTTTTTCGGCCGACCTGCGACAGATGCTCAGCGACACTACCACAACAACGATATCCGTTGGCGAGAACTCTCTCGTATATGGTATCGACGAGACCCAATCCGGATACTTTATGGCGGTAAACGAGAGCAACACCATCGAGGTACTCGTTAAGGGCCTTTACACTCCGGAGGGCAAGACCGAGGCTGCGGAGTTCGAGATGACGGCATCTATCGACAACGTAAAGGCGGGTCAGCACAGCGACATCAACTTCTACGTAGAGTACTCCGGCGAGGGCAGCATCAACATCGGTGCAACTATCGACGGTTGGGTTGTTGACGAGTTGCTCGCATACGAGTTCTCGTCGGCAATCGTCGAGGATGTGATTATCGAGGCAAGCCAGCTGCCTACAATCGTACTCGTGGATGGCGATATCGACGCTACCCTCCCACTCCTGGCAAGCGACTTCGACGACCGTGGCAACTGCACGAAGGATGTCGTAGTGGATATCGCTGCCGTGGGCGAGAACACTATCGCCTCGCTCGTAGTGGAGATTTCGTCGAACAACAGCGAGCTTATCTCGTCGCTCTCGTCGTTCAACATCCCGACAACTTTCGATATGTGTAACGCCGGAGATGCCGCTATGGCATTGCGTTTGCTCGGTTTGAAGGTTAATGAGAATGTACTCGGACAACCAAGCGTATCATATACACTCACAGGACAGATGGATGAACTCTTCGCATTTGCCGGAACTCACTCGTTCAAGGTTACTGTTACCGACAACAAGGGCAACAGCAACACCAAGACGCTCGCTATCGCAGTGGATGGCGACGTAGAGGACCCTGCTCTTATCTGGGAGGGCTACGACTTCTCGGTACGTCACAACATCACAGCCGGCTTCAAGGCGGACTTCTTGATTACCTCGACAAGCGGCATCGCCGACCTCGTTGTAGAGATTCACTCCGAGGCGATGGGAACTTCTGCCCTGGACGGTGTTAAACTTTGCAATCAGCTGAACCTCTGTTATCCTGAGCAGTCGAAGTGGATTGAGGCAATCTATGAGCCTGATTTCGACCCTGCAAGCGTTGATTTCGATTCAAGCACCGTAGCTCCTGCATTGACCAAACTCGGATTGCCAAGCGGTGATGAGGTCATCGGAAAGAAGGAGTTGCCGCTCTCTATTACTTATTTCCTCTCGATGCTGACAGCGTTGGGTGAGGGCGCACACGACTTCATATTTACCATCACCGATGCGGAGGGTAATGTGACAAACAAGACAATTATGTTGTACACTCCTGCTGCGGAGTAATAATGTAAGGCAAGATTATGAAAAAGATATTTAACATTCTGACTTATACGGTACTTGCGCTACTCGCCGTAGCGTCTTGTACCCGCCCTGCCGCAGAGGAGAATATCCCTATGGCAGAGAACGAGGGTGTGCTTGCTCTGAACATCAACTACGGCACAACCAAGACTACCGAGGCAGAGGAGCAGGCTTTTGTACTGCGCATATACCGCTACACGGGCGAGACCGATGAGAACGGCGCAAAGGTACGTGAACTGGTGCGTAAATATACTGCCGAAGCAGAGGTCCCTGAATATATATGGCTTCTGAACGGCAACTACTGCGCAGCGGTAGAGGTAGGTAACAAGGAGAATACCGCCTCATTCACGCAGAGATACTTCACCGGCGAGTCCGACTTCGAGATTACCTCCGGTGCGGTAGTTCCCGCAGAGGTGGTAGCCAAGATGCAGAACGTGGTTGCTGCGACAGAGTTCGATGCAACCGTAGCAGCGAAGTTCACCGAGGAGTACTACGTATATGTAAGTGCTGCCGATGCCTTCGACCTCGGCGCTGCCGAGAAGGGCGAGGTACCATCGCTCAAATTTACGGAGAGCACCGACGGCTACTTCCTTATGCCGGAGGAGTGCACCACGCTGAATTGGTACTTCTATGGCTCGAATGGCACCGACAAGGTTGAGCAGTATGGCACAATAGAGAACGTAGAGGCGTTGAAGAAGTACACGCTCAAATTCAAGTACTCGAAGGATGCTCCGGGCTTCGTCACCGTAACCGCTACGGTCGATACTTCGGTGGACTACCACAAGCACGACATTGCGTTTAGTCCGGACCCAACCGTCAAGGGTAGCGGCTTCGACGTAACCCTCCCTTACACCTACACGAGTGGCGAGCGTACATATATCGTTACTGCACTGGATACTATCTCGCAGCTCAACCTCGTGAACAACGGCACCACATTCGACTTCCTCTCCGGCTCATACGCAGGTGTGACCGTAAACAAGGTCAATGCGAAGGATTACCGCATCACCCTTGCCGAGGAGTTCTTCAACTCGCTGCCGGGTGGCGAGCAGACACTCGAATTCCGTATCAAGGATGCAAGTGGCGGCGTAGGCTACACCGAAGTTGTATATAACCTGCAAGGCGTTCTGCCTATCGGCGAGGATGACTACGAGTTGTGGTTCGGCACAGCCGACTTCCGTGCACAGGCATTCGGCGGCTCGAACATCCAGATTGGTTACCGTCTGAGCGGTGCAAGCGACTGGGCGATGGTATCGTCGTCGGCATCCGGCACCGAGAACATCTACAACGCATCGGCTCCGTCGGGCATCACCGCCGAGAAGACATACGAGTATGCGATGTTCGTAGATTCGAAGCAGGTGGGTAGCACACTCACATTCACAACCCCTGCCGGCGTACAGATTCCGGAGGCAGGCTTCGAGAGCTGGACAAGCTATGGTAGCAATGGTATAGCTTGGCCTACGGCAAATGTTGACTATGCAATGTGGGATACAGGTAACCACGCTACAAAGAAGTTTGCCGACAACGTGACCGTAGCAGCAGATGACCCTCGTCCGGGCTCAACAGGCAGCAAGTGTGCCTATATGCACTCGACAGAGGCCGTTATCGCATTCGCAGCGGGTAACCTCTTCGTAGGTCGATTCATCGCTATCTCCAATCTTGGCGGTAAGGTTGACTTTGGTCGTCCATTCGAGTTCAACGCCCGTCCGAAGGCTCTCAAATTCTGGATGAAGAACTCACAGGGCCAAATCGACAAGGAGGTAGGCAACCCGGGTAGCGGAACCGATATGTTCAAAATCTTCGTAGCACTGGCAAACCGTGAGAACGCAGAGGCATACCACGTTGATACGGGAGCTGACCCTGCGGTATTGTTCGAGACTCCGGAGGGAGCACCGGGCGTAATTGCATACAACTGCTGGACCGGCACAGACTCTCGTAGCGAGTGGACCGAGGTGACTCTCGACCTGACATACTACGACACTGCAAACACCGTAAAACCAAACGTACTCGTGCTCACATTCACTTGTAGTGGTTATGGTGACTACCTCTGCGGTAGTACCGACTCGTGGATGAAGATTGACGATGTAGAGTTTGTATATTAGAAGAAACCGGTTTAACAATAACCTGATGCTTTTTCAAAAGAGAATATTAGCGTTGCTCGTAGCGGCAACAATATCTGCAAACGCTTTTGCCCAAAGCAGTACCTCGGTAGCGGCTCCGGCCGCCACCGAGAGTGCTACGGTCGTGGCTGAGCCTTCAAACAAAGGCGAGTTCCGCCAGAATCGAGGCTTGGCAAGTATGAAGACGACCATCGTGCCCAAAGGACAATGGGTATTCGGTGGTACGGCATCATACTCCACGCACACAAACAATGCGTACAAGTTCCTGATTATAGACGACATATCGTCCGAGGGCTACAACTTCAAAATCAGCCCGCTGATTGGTTATTCGCTCTACAAGAACTCGATTATCGGAATCCGTCTTGGATACTCACGCTCGTTCCTGACTTTGGATTCGGCAGCCATCAACCTCGGAAGCGGGGAGGGTGCGCTGAACTTTGGTCTGGACTACTATTATGCGCTCAAACACTCATACGACGTGGCAGCAATATGGCGTCAATACATCCCTCTCGGAATGAATCGCAGATTCGCCATCTTCTGTGAGTGCCAACTCGCCTTCGGAAGCTCCCAATCCAAGTTTGCTGAGGGCTCCCCTATCCGAGGTACATACTCCAAGGGATTTGATATCTCCCTCGGCGTAAATCCCGGCGTTGTGGCCTTCATAACCAACAATATGGCGTTGGAGTTGAATATCGGCGTGCTCGGATTGAGTTACTCGAACTCACAGCAGGTACACAACCAAGTGAGCGTCGGCGAGACAGAGGCGAGCCAGATGAACTTTAAGATTAACATCCTTTCTATCGGAATGGGTATTGCGTTCTACTTATAAAACAGCGGCATTATGAAGAAATTTATCATCACTACACTGCTTCTTGCCGCAACCTTCACAACAAGGGCGCAAGAGAGTAGCTCCGTGGCACAGACCTCGGATGTCGAAATAGCAAATTCCGGCACGATTTCTGCACAGAAGGTCGGCGTGAAGAAGAAGGCTCCACGCATAGACCGAGAGGTCGATAAGCGCAAGTTCGTATTCAAGGGCGAGACGATGCTCGGACTCACGGCATCGTACGGCACCATAGATACGGAGGATACAAATCTGGGACTACTCCTGGACGACCTCAACATCGGGGGCAACATTGTATCCATCAAGCCGTTTATCGGATACTTCTACCGTGACAACAACTGCGTTGGTGTACGTTTCGGATACTCGCACACGAAGGGCGACCTGAACAATGCGGCACTCAACTTGGGTGAGCAGAGCGGCATCTCCTTTGGAATCAGCGATATCCACTATCGTGACGACACCTACGCTGTGGGACTCTTCCACCGCACATACGTACCTCTCGACCGCAAGGGTCGTTTCAGCGTATTTGCCGAGTGGGAGTTGTCGGGCTCAATAGGTAACTCGGAGTTCAACTTTGCCGCAGGCGAAGCGAAAGACCGAAATATCTCGAAGGCCTACAAGGCAAACCTCTCGTTCAGCCCCGGCTTGGCGGTATATATCTTCCCTAACGTGTGCGCAAGCATATCGCTGGGATTGGGTGGTCTGAAATATAACCACATACGCCAAGTGGACGGTCTGGGCAACTTCGCCGGCTCTCGCAACTTCTCGAAGTTGCAGTTCCGCCTCAACCTCGCCGATATAAATATCGGTGTGAACATACACCTCTGGGGCAAGAAGCGAGCCAAAGAGAGTTTGGAGAACTAACCGTTAATCTTTTATGATTATGATTATTAAGAAATTAGCACTGCTGACCATCGCTACAACCCTCACCCTGTCGTCCTGTATCAAGAACGACATCCCGTATCCGGTTGTGGAGTTGGGTATCACCTCAATAAGCGTCGAGGGTGCCTCCGGAGCGAGCACCATCGACCACGCAAATCGCACCATAAGCATCCCGTTGAAGGAGAATACCGATATTCGCAACGTGAAGATTACCGATGCGAAATATACCGATGGGGCAACGCTGTCGAAGCCTATCGTGGGCACTTTCGATATGCGCTACCCGCAGTATATCACCCTCTCGCTCTATCAGGACTACGAGTGGACCATCACCGCCGAGCAGAATATCGACCGCCGCTTCTCGGTTGTCGGTCAGATTGGCGACACGGAGTGGGATGTAGAGCGTTGCATCGCCAAGGCGTATCGCCGTGCGGACTTCGGTCTGGATACCGTTACCGTTACGCAGCTGCGCTTCGGCCCTACGCCGGAGTATGTATGCTTCCGAGATAAGTCGGAGCTGCGTGACTTCACAAGCGGCAAGGAGCCTAATACGCTGACAACCATCGTCGAGGCATACAACCGCAGCGAGATATGGCGACTGATAGTCGAGCCGAGAGAGCCTTCTGTGGACATCACACGCTGCACGGCCGGCTCGCAGGTCATCTGGATAGCCGCAACGGGCATCGAGGGCACAGAGTCGGGCTTCCGCTACCGTGCCAAGACAGAGGAGCAGTGGCACGAGGTGCCCGAGGAGTGGTACTCGTCAAAGGGAGGCAAGTTGGAGCTGATAATCCGACACCTTACACCTCGCACAGAGTATGAGGTGTACGGCTACGCCATAACCGACAACGGCGAGCAACACTCGAACGTGCGCACCGTAACCACGGGCGATATATTCACACTGCCGAATGGCGACTTCGAGCAGTGGTACCACAACGGCAAGTTCTGGAATCCTGCAATCTCCGCCGACACAGAGTGGTGGGGAACGGGTAACCAAGGTTCGAGCATCGCCGGCGTAGTGCTCACCAGCCCGCTCGAATCACTGCTGCGTCCGGGAACCCCGGGTAGCAAGTGCGTGCAAATGTCGTCGCAGAATGCCATCTTGAAGTTCGCCGCAGGAAACTGCTTCGTCGGCAAGTTCGACAAAATCGTCGGCACCGACGGTCTTGTGAACTTCGGCCGACCTTACACGGAGCGTCCTACGTCGCTCAAAGGCTGGGTCAAGTACCAGCAGGGCACTATCGACTGTGTGCCAAGACCGGATATGCAGGGCAAGACCCCTAATGAGGGCGAGCCTGACGGCGGTATCATATACATCGCTGTCGGCAGGTGGGATGCCGCCACATACGGCGGTACGGACATCTCGCCGGTGCAGGTGGATACCCGCAACGAGTCGAGCTTCTTCAACTCGAAGAACCCGGGCATCATAGGCTACGGCGAGATTAAGTATGATGCGTCGTGCGACTGGTACGAGTTCAATATCCCGCTCGAATATCGTGATTACGAGAGCAAGCCTACACATATCATCATCGTATGTACAAGTTCGAGATACGGCGACTACTACGTCGGCAGTTCGAACTCTATGATGTGGATTGATGACTTTGAACTCTGCTACGACATAGAGTGATGCGCAAGGAGTTGCAAAGTTATATAGAGAAGGAGATTATGCCGTGCTACGAGTCATTTGACAAGGCGCACGGCATTTCTCACGTAAAGCAGGTCGTCGAGCAGAGCCTTACTCTGGCACAGCACTACGACGTGGATGTGGAGATGGTATATACCATTGCCGCCTATCACGATACGGGACTCTGTCGGGGACGTGAACGCCACCACATCATCTCCGGCGAGATACTCATGGCAGATAGGTACCTGCGCACCCTGTTTACGCCGGAGCAGTTGGATATTATGCGAGAAGCGGTGGAGGACCACCGAGCCTCCTCCGACCACGCTCCACGCTCCATATATGGGAGGATTGTTGCCGAGGCGGACCGCTGCATAGAGCCGATGACCATCATCCGCCGCACGGTGCAGTATAGCCTCTCGCACTACCCCACCCTCGACCGTGAGGGCCACTTCGAGCGGTGCACCGAACATATCGAGCAGAAATATGGCCGCAACGGCTACCTGAAACTATGGATTCCGGAGTCGGATAACGCCTCCCGCTTGGAGTCCCTGCGCCAAATTGCAGAAACCCCTCCCCTCCTCCGCCGGCTCTTCGACCGCATCTTCTCCGAGGAGCAGGAGGATGTACAATGATTACCCGAACTAAAAGCCCCCGACTTAAATATGATTACAGAAACCACAACAATCGCAGAGGAGAGCAATTCGTGCATAGATTACGCACTCGGGAAGATTGCGTTTGAACTTTGCAACCACCCTCACTATATGACCTCGGAGGGCGACACTAAACCATACGGCACCCGTATAGATGAATATGGGTATCTTGGCATACACCATCCGGCAAATATCACTCTTGACCTAACCCCCGCAGATGAATATGTCGGAGCATTACAGCTGAGCTGTAACAAAGAGGATGAAAATGTCATTAAATTGGCAAAAATCAGACAGATATCCATAAAGGTAATGGATCCCGGTGATGAACTTAACAAGAGCCCAATGGAGGGTCAGCAATACGCATTCCGCCTGCTCTGCTCCGAGGATGGAGAGCGTTGGAAAATCCTCTTTGACACTACGGAAACGGAGTGCCCGTATCGAAGGGGTTGGATGCACTTCAAACTAAGGGCAACCGAAAAGGATGCAACACCAAACTCAGGAGTCGTGACGATGCGATATTTTCGAATACACGCACTACACAACCCTGTAAGCTCCGGATTTCATGTTGTACGTCTGCGCCTATTTAACTTCGAGCGAGAAGACATGCCTGCTGGCGAGGAGATTATATTACCGACATCTGGATATCACGAATACGAGGACAATGATACGACACCCTTGGCCACAAAACTACTTAACATAGCAGAACGATTGTATCGTGGCACAAGAGATAGGTTTAAAACAGCATCCGAGGATGAAGAAAAATCATTCCGTGACGTATATGACCATATCATTGAAAAAGCCTTTGAATTGCAGGCTGTGGATGGAAAAATTGACCAGGTCAGAAAAATCATTACACCTCTTATCTCCAAAAAGATGGAGCAGAAACAGATTCAAGGCATTGCATCAGTGAGAAAGCAGTGGGCACTCTCCCTCGGACTGCTCATTACATATACTCTGGTATCCATATTTTGTGCGTTAAAGGTGAGATAACTATGACTGTAAAAAGAATGAACAATATTTTGAGTACCCCGGGGTTAGTTCAGATTCAGCACTCCCCCGATAGTGTAGCGTGCGAATGTGACCTCTTTGCCGATACCATTCCCGAGTATGACGAAGGTCGAGGATACTTCAAAATCAAGAATCCCGGATGGATAAAGATTCAACTACGGAAGGCTTGCGAGATTTCATATATACGTTTCCTGCTTTGGGACAATCGAGGCACAATAGAGAAGCGACAGCCAAGTAATCGTAAATATACTTACCGCTTGCTAATAGCAGAAGCAAGCAAAAACTCGACACCAATAAGCACAAAGACACAAGATACGGATAGCAACAGATTTACTAGGTTCTTGACTAAATGCAAAGGGATTGTTCTGTCTCTATTTAAGCAGAGAGATAGTTCTGTTACTGCTTCTACCCGCACAGACAACATCCGCAATGGCGACATTGTCTGGACGGCCGTTTATGAGAACTCTCTTAATCCTACAAATGGTTGGCAAGAGTTCTACTTCGAGGATGGAGTCAAAAGTATTGTCGCAATAAAGATTCAGGTCTTCCAGAATACCTCTGCATCGAGTGCCCACAAGAACTTTACCCATCTGGTATCTATACAAGCATACAAGGAACCAACACGACCAATAAAACAGTTACTCTGTGATAATAAATGTGTTGCAGACGATGAGAATTGTGCGCCACTGCCTACATTTGGATTCATACGTAATCGTGTAATTCTTGGAGGAGAACAAGAGGTAATGAACAATCTTGTTGAAGATGAGATTATCCACAAGGTCACAACCTATATCAAGGGGATAGAAGCCGGGTATCCGGACCTGCAATACCTTCGTCGTGAGTTGGAGAGAGGTTCTAACAACAATACAGGAAGAAATGATATTGAGAAGCAGATACATATATTCAACCGCTCGATACTAAAACCTATTGAGGCATACGACAATAAACTGTCTAGGCGCTTCCTGCGCTATACGATTATCACCGTTATTTTGTCCGTATTCGGTATCATAAAAGAGATCGTCGATATAATCTATGTACCTCTTAACAAGACAAGCCCTCTCTCAATAGACTTCATCCTCAACTTCTTCTTCGGGGAGTAAAAAAGAATGGTGCAGGAGGCATTGTCCCTGCACCATTCTAACAGAAATCAGGCCCTGCTAATCGCCCAAACATCAGCCGTAATCAACATTCTACAAGGTCTTACATCTTCATCCATGCAACATATCGCATCGTTTGATGGTATGCTCGCACCGCTCGCCGTTGTAGAACGCATCTAAAACCTCTTTGAAAATATCGAGCGGAGAGATAAAATCAAGCCTAATTTTGACCAATAATGAGGGGAATAAGGGATCACCTGCAAAAGTCGGTGGAGCGTTAAAAAAGTTATGCAAAAATAGTTTTCAGTCTGAATATAAAGAATGGTATGTCGCTGACACCACGGAACTGATTTCTGAAAGCCTTGACTTTTGCGTTGAAACTCTCGGCAGA
>JAFULF010000013.1 GCA_017483225.1 Alistipes sp. | reverse complement strand
TTCATATACCCACAAAAAAAACTGTCGAAATAATCTCTCGACAGTCTGTTTAGGTCTCATTTTTGACCATTAAACAATTTTATCCCCTTTCGCAGGTCTCTTTTTGACCATTAAGCCTGATTTTGGGTTAATTCGTAACACTTCGTAACGGAATGTACAGCGGAAACGGGTGTTTTCGGGGGATTTGGCTTACGGACCAAAAACAAGAAAACCTCTCTGAAACAGCGTTTCAAAGAGGTCTTTCGTTACTTTGTCCTTTTCATTTTGGACTCTTGGAGCGGAAAACGAGACTCGAACTCGCGACCCCAACCTTGGCAAGGTTGTGCTCTACCAACTGAGCTATTTCCGCATTGTAGACTTCCGCTCCGCAGAATATGTCACAACCATTTCCTGATTGCGAGTGCAAAGATAGAGCAAATAATTTTCACGTGCAAACTTTTTGCAAAAAAAATGTAAAAAAATATTGCTCTCGCTCGGAACTGCGCTCTAATCAGCACTTTATGATTCGGTCAAAAAGTGCTGGCATCGCCCTTTGCGCCCCTCATATCCGTGCCCCGCCCCTCTGCTACCGCTTTACTATACGCTGTTTAGGGGTGTTGGAGGCGGCAACGGGCGAGTTACGGCGCAGGTGCTCCTCCATCACATCGAGCAGTTTCAGCGGCAGCGGCGTGACCTGCTCCGCCTCGATGCCCGGATATTTCTTGGCGATATAGTCGCCCATGGCGACACGATACTTGCGACCACGTTTCAAGGTCGGGAAGCGCACATCCACCGCCTCCCCGCTCCCATCAACGACGATGTCGTATGGCTCCGAGCAGAAGAGGTCGATGCGGTGCGACTCCTTGGCATTGAGGCGGTCGTTATACTTGGCGATAATCATCCCACGCATCTGCTCCGGTGTCATCTGCATAGTGTACAGATGCGACGAAAATGGTTCGAGGTTGAAGAGCGTGGCAAGCGACATGCCCCCTGCCGGAAGCTCGTCAAGGCGTATGCCTCCATAGTGATAGAAGGCTACCTCCACCTGCGTAGCCTTGGCTATGAGTGCTGTTTCGAGGTTTGCAAGTCCCACCTTATTCAGCGGCGTGGCGAGGGTGCCTATATTTTGGCGCAGGGTCGGGTTACTCTGAATCTCGGCGATGCGCTGCAAAAAGTACGGGTGAGGCTCATAGTTCGACAGCGGGACGTTCTCATACTCTATATCTGTCGGTTTGCAGCCCTGAAAACGTATGCGTGTCACGCCCACATTTTTCAGGCGGCGACCCGTCTGCCCTATCACGACGTTGTTGATGACGGTATCGACCTCCTTGTGCGTATGGCCTCCGATGATGATGTCGTAGTCGTTACAGCCTGCGGCATACTCCATATCCTTGTCGTCGCCCATATGGGACACCAGCACTTGAAGACTGCATCGGCGGAGTTTGTTCGATGCGTGGCAGGCACTGTGCATCGGGTCGGTGAAGCGCAGCCCCTCGAATACGGCATCGTTGCCGTCGGGGTGGCCGTTGTCATAGTTTGTGACCACGCCGCAGAAGCCTATGCAGAGGCAGTTGTCGCTCTTGTGTATGTGTGACGACGGGAGTGTGGCGAGGGCATCGTTCTCGCTCTCCATATTGGCGCACAGCGTCACGAAGTCGGAGTGGCTGATGGCACCGCCGAGGGTCTGCTGTCCGGCATCAAACTCGTGGTTGCCGAGCGTCGCCACGTCGTATTCGAGTTCGTTCATAAGGTCGATTATGGGGAGTCGCCCATCCGCCAAATCGACAAAGGCATTGCCCGTCCAGCGGTCACCGGCATCGACCAGCACCGTCACCACGGTATCACGACACTGCTGTACGGCGGTAGCCAAACGTGGGAAGTTGTCCAGCGAGGCGTGCATATCGTTGGTGGATATTATCACTATCTCCCGTTTTTGGAGTGTGCCGTGGTATAGTATGATGCCGAAGAGTCCTGCTATGAGGATGATGGCTACGATAAGGCTCTTTCTCATAAAACAACTTTTAATGCTTCAAAGATAGTAAATTTTGGTCAAAAGTGCGTAAATGTAAAAATCTTATTGCTGCCGAGGGTACGATGTCTTGAAAAATCGGATATTTAGTGCTATCTTTGAGAGTCGATTGGATGTAATCCAATGATAGTGCCTAAAAATGGAGGTTATGAAAAACAGTATCAAGGTCTTCTGCGAGAATACCGCTTCGCATATTCGGGTCGAGATGGGAACGTCGCTCGCCGAGATATGCCGCTCGCTCGCCCTGCCAAACACCTATCCTGTGCTGGCGGCGTATGTCAACAACCGCATCAAGGAGCTCAACTATCGGGTCTATCTCCCCATCTCTATCCGCTTCATAGATATCAGCCACTTCGAGGGCTATCGTGTCTATCAGCGCACCATCTCCTTTATGGTGCAGCGGGCCGTGGAGAGGCTGTACCCGGGCAAGACCTTCCACGTGCGCCACTCTCTGGGTGGTGGCCTCTACTGCGAGGTGGAGGGCGTCGAGGGTTTCTCGACGGAGGCCTGCGAGGCACTGAAACAGGAGGTGCAGAGCATCTGCGAGGCAGATTTGCAGATTGAACGCTGCAAGGAACCTACCGAGGAGATTGTTGAAAAGTTTGCGGCGGCGGGCTACAACGACAAGGTGGCACTGCTGCGCACACGACCACGTCTCTACAACAACATATACTATATGGGCGATACGATAGGCTACTTCTTCGGTGCGCTGGCCCCTTCGACACGCTTCGTGAGTATCTTCGACATCCGCCCCTACTATAACGGATTCTTCCTTGCTCTGCCGGAGCGCACGGCACCGTCGCAGACCGCCAAGACACCGAAACTGGATAAGATGTTCGGCATCTTCCACGACTACCATACGTGGGTAGATATTATGGGTGTGCCGACGGTCGGACAACTCAATGGCAAGGTGTTGCAGGGCGATGCCGGCGAGCTGATACGTATTGCCGAGGCCCTGCACGAGAAGCAGTTGGCACGCATTGCCGACTCTATCGCCGAGGCATCACGCAATGCCGGCGTGCGTGTAGTGCTCATCTCGGGCCCGTCATCGAGTGGCAAGACCACCTCGGCGAAACGCCTTGGCGTGCAGCTGCGAGTGTTGGGACTGCACCCCGTGCTCATCTCGCTCGACGACTACTTCGTGGAGCGCACGGCGACACCCCTCGACGAGAATGGCGAGTATGACTACGAGGCATTGGAGGCCATCGACCTCAAACAGCTCAACGACCACCTGCGCAGGCTTATCGCCGGCGAGAGTGTCGAGATTCCACGCTACGACTTTATCACGGGCACCCGTCAGTGGCACGAGAACCCTCTGCAACTCGACGACCGCTCGATTCTGATTATGGAGGGCATCCACGGGTTAAACCCACGCCTCACGCCGAGCCTTCCGGAGAACCTGAAATATAAGATATACCTCTCGTGCTTTACCTCAGTGGCTATGGATAACGTATCACGTATTCCGACCACGGACAACCGCCTGCTGCGCCGCATAACGAGAGATTATCGCACCCGAGGCAATAACGCACAGGCGACCATCGCCCGCTGGGGCAGTGTACGCCGAGGCGAGGAGCGACATATATTCCCTTATCAGGAGAATGCCGACGTGATGTTCAACACCTCGCTCTTCTACGAGCTGGGCATCTTACGACCTATTGTCGAGCCTATCTTGCGAGAGATTCCCGACACGGTGCCGGAGTATGGCGAGGCGGACAGACTGCTGCGCTTCCTCGACAACTTTACGCCAATCCGACCCGACGAGATTCCGCCAACCTCCATCCTGCGAGAGTTTATCGGCGGCAGCTCCTTCAAATATTAGGGTGGCGTTTACGAAAAATTGTTAATTTTGTAGTCAGAAAAGAGTAAAAACCAAATATACTATGTTTGACAACTTTGTATCACGACACATCGGCACCACCGATGTAGAGAGCCTGAATCAGATGCTTGCTACCATCGGAGTAGCCTCTGTTGAAGAACTTATTTCGCAGGTCATCCCGCAATCCATCCGCCTCGAAAAGCCTCTGGCGCTGGATGAGGGTATGAGCGAGTACGAATTTGCGGAGCATATCCGCTCGCTGGCAGACCTCAACAAGCAGTATCGCTCGTTTATCGGTATGGGCTACTACCCCAATGCTGTCTCGGCGGCGATTATGCGCAACGTCTTTGAGAACCCTGCTTGGTACACCTCCTACACGCCTTATCAGGCGGAGATTTCGCAGGGCCGATTGGAGGCTCTGCTCAACTACCAGACGGCAATATGCTCGCTGACAGGTATGGAGATTTCCAACTGCTCGCTGCTCGACGAGGGCACGGCGGTTGCCGAGGCGATGCTGATGATGTACGCCCTGCGCTCCCGTGAGGCGGTGAAGCAGGGACGCAACTGCCTCTTCGTGGATGAAAACATCTTCCCGCAGACACTCGACGTGCTGCTTACACGAAGCGAGCCTTTCGGCATCGAGCTCATCATCGACAACTACGCCGACTACACCTTCACGGGCAAGGAGTTCGGTGCTATCGTGCAGTACCCTGCGGCAAACGGACAGGTGCGTGATTACGCCGACTTTACCGCTGCGGCTCACGCCGTGGGTGCGCTCGTTACGGCCAATGCCGACCTGCTCTCGCTGGCACTGCTCGCAGCCCCTGCCGAGTGGGATGCCGATATCGCCGTCGGCACCACGCAACGTCTGGGATGCCCTATGGGCTTCGGAGGCCCGTCGGCGGGATATATGGCTACCCGAGAGGCCTTCAAGCGCAATATGCCGGGTCGAATCATCGGCGTTTCGGTTGACCGCCTCGGCAACAAGGCTCTGCGTATGTCGTTGCAGATGCGTGAGCAGCATATCAAGCGTGAGAAGGCAACCTCCAACATCTGTACAGCATCGGCTTTGATGGCCTCCATCGTGGGCTTCCACTGCGTATATAATGGTGCCGAGGGTCTGCGCCGTGCAGCCCTGACCGCCCACACGGCAGCCCTGACCGTCGCAAATGCCTTGGAGGGTCTGGGATATAAACTCTCCACCAAGAACATCTTCGACACCATAGAGGTTGAGGCAGAGGCCTCCGTTGTGGAGTCGCTGGCGTTGGAGCAGGAGATAAACTTCTTCTACCCGTCGGAGGAGCGTGTACGCATCGCCCTCGACGAGGTGACCACCGAGGCGGAGATTGAGAGCATCGTCGGCATCTTTGCCACGGCGAAGGGTCGCAAGCCGAAGAGCGTGAAGACGGTGCGTGAGGCGGCAATCGAGCCGACCCTCAAACGCCAGCTGCCACTGCTCGCCGAGCCTATATTCAACCGTTACCGCTCGGAGAGCGACCTGATGCGCTATATCAAGCGACTTGAACTGCGTGATATCTCGCTCGCCAACTCGATGATTTCGCTCGGCTCCTGCACGATGAAGCTCAACGCAGCCTCCATTATGCAGCCACTCTCGCTCGCCGGCTTCCAGAATGTGCACCCTTTTGCACCTGCCGACCAGACCGAGGGCTACGCACAGCTTATCGAGGAGTTGGAGCGTGACTTGGCAACCATCACGGGCTTTGCGGCCTGCTCGTTGCAGCCTAACTCCGGCGCAGCGGGCGAGTATGCGGGTCTTATGGTCATCCGTGCATACCACCAGAGCCGTGGTCAGGGTTACAGAAACATCATCCTCATTCCGGCCTCTGCCCACGGTACCAATCCTGCCTCTGCGGCTATGGCGGGAATGAAGATTGTGACTGTGCAGTGCGATGCCAACGGAAATATTGATGTCGAGGACTTGAAGGCGAAGGCGCAGCAGTATGCTCCGGAGCTGTGCGGTCTGATGGTTACCTACCCATCTACGCACGGAGTCTTCGAGAGCCGTATCCGAGAGATTGTCGATGCGGTGCACGATGCCGGTGGCGAGGTCTATATGGATGGTGCCAATATGAACGCACAGGTGGGACTTACCAATCCGGGATATATCGGTGCGGATGTCTGCCACCTCAACCTGCATAAAACCTTCGCTATGCCTCACGGCGGCGGTGGTCCGGGCGTAGGCCCTATCTGCGTGGCGGCACATCTGGCGGAGTTTCTCCCGTCGCACTCACTCGTGGCTACGGGTGGCGAGCAGGGCATTACCGCCGTGTCGTCTTCCCCTTGGGGCTCGGCAATGCTGTTGCCAATAACATACGGATATATCAAGATGCTCGGTGCCGAAGGTCTGCGCCGTGTTACCGAGATGGCTATCGTGAACGCCAACTATATGGCTTCGGCGATTAAGGATGAGTTCCGCACCTACTACTCGGGCGAGACGGGCCGTGTGGCTCACGAGATGATTCTCGACCTGACACACTTCAAGCGTGACTTCGGCGTAGATTGTGGCGACGTTGCCCACCGACTTATGGACTACGGCTTCCATGCGCCAACGCTCTCCTTCCCGGTACACGAGACGCTGATGGTCGAGCCTACCGAGAGCGAGCCGAAGCAGGAGATGGACCGCTTTATCGAGGCCCTTGTCGCCATCAAGCGTGAGTGCGAGGCGATAGGCGGAGAGAGCGACAACGTGGTGTCCAATGCACCGCATACGGCGGCAGAGCTCGCCTCCGAGTGGTCGCATCCATACTCTCGCCACGAGGCGGTATTCCCGCTCGAATGGGTCGGCATCTCGAAGTTCTTCCCGTATGTCAGCAAGATTGACAATGGGTACGGCGACCGCAATCTGGTCTGCAAAAACCTCGACTAACCACCCTGCGGGGCCACTTCTGCCCCGACCTGCATCAAGCCCTACCCCACCCGTGGAGTAGGGCTTGATGTCGTGAATGGGGGGGGGTAAATGCACCTCGCAGCGGCGAAGCGTACAGGCAAAAAAAAGAAGGCTCTCATTGTTTGGGGAACAAATGAAAGCCCGAATTAGGTTAGTTAGGTTAATGAGCTACGTGGGAGAACCCCACGTTTGTAATACAAAAGTACGAGTTTTTTATTAAAAAGCAAACTTTTTGTTATAAATTTTCGCAAAAAGTCTAAAAATCTTTCAATTTATAATATTTTTAGGCTTCCGTCGGGCGAATTTGTAAAATTTTTACATTACGAATTGCCCACTTTTTACAACCTGCTACCAGAGGAAAAGGTGCAGGAAAGTGGCCAGCAGCACGCCCCAGTAGAGGAAATTGGAGATTGGCGACGGGAGTTTCTCGAAGGCAAAGGCCAGGATTGTTGCCACGGGGATTGCCAGCGAAGGGAGAATCGTGATACCGCACGCCGGAATCAGGAGCGACCCCATCAGAGTCGCAAAGGCGAGCATCTCGAAGGTCATCGCCTTACGAGCCTTGACGAGCATCGTATATCGGTTGGCCACAATCTGAACAACGCCATAGAGGAAGAGCATCGCAAGCAGGGCGGTCTGTATTGCAGCGACAATAGGGAACGGGGTAAGCGGGAACGAGTTCTCGGAGATGGCCAGCGAGTCATAGAGTGCCCACGCCACATCCTTAAAATCATTTCCTGCGTACCACGAGCAGTAGCTCGCCGTAAATATTGGCAGCAACCATCCCACAAGCCCCACAACGCTCTGTCGCCAGTTGAGTGGCGACTGCACCACAGCCACGATGAGCAGCAGCAGATAGACCACGCACGGCGGATAGACGATAGCGGAGAGGCCGAACATCAGCCCCGCAAAGAATACGGAGTTCTTATCGCCGAAGTTGTCGTAGGCACGCAGGATGAGCATCACGCCCAGCGCCGAGACGAAGGCGGCCACGGAGGCTGTCAGGGCGTTAGGTGTTGCGACGATGCCGCAGGCCACGATTGCATATATAGGTATAGGCAGGGCGGTAAAGCCACGAAACGCCCCCATCTTGACGGAGATACGCCCGACGACGAGAGATGTTGCGACAAGCAGCAGCACCGAGGCGATACACTCCGCCCAGCGTGGCAGGAAGGCACTCTCGGCCAACTCTATCGGCATAGGGTTGAGCGTAAGGCGCACGTATGCCCCCACGGCGATAAGCAGCGAGAGCAGGAGTGCCATAAGGCTCGACAGACCGGATATTGAGGATGACATTCTCTTTAATTCACTTGTACGGTTACAAATTTAACGCTTTTTCGCAAATTTTACCTAAATTTGTCTCACTATGTTAGAAAATTCATTTCAGAAGGAGTTGCTCGAAGCGGGGTGTGACGAGGCGGGGCGAGGCTGTCTTGCCGGCTCGGTATTTGCCGCAGCGGTGATTCTGCCGCCCGACTTCCACCATCCGCTGCTCAACGACTCGAAGCAGATGAGCGAGCGCAACCGAGAGTTGCTGCGGGAGATAATCTGCCGTGAGGCGGTGGCGTGGGCGGTAGAGGAGGTCTCGGCAGCACGCATCGACGAGATAAACATCCTCAACGCCTCGTTTGAGGGTATGTCGCTGGCGGTGGCAAGGCTCGACCCGTCGCCGCAGTTCCTCGCCATAGATGGCAACAAATTCCGCACGAGCCTCGAAATCCCCTACCAATGTATCGTCAAGGGCGACGGCAAGTATGCCGACATTGCAGCAGCATCGGTGCTTGCAAAGACCTTCCGTGACGAGTATATGTGTCGCATAGATGCCGAGTACCCGATGTACGGCTGGGCCAAGAATAAGGGCTACCCTACCCGTGACCACCGTCTGGCGGTGCGCAAGTACGGACTCTCGCCCTACCACCGTATGACCTTCAACCACGAGCAGGGGCAGTTGGAGCTCTTCCCACTCTGACGGCAGCGTGCATAGCGCAAGTATTGTTGCATAAAAATCCAAAACGGGCACAATAATTGATATACTTGCAGCGTTATATCAAAAAAGAAGTTGAACACTAAAAACATTACGCTTATGAAAAGATTCCTTGCTCTATCACTGCTACTTGCGTCGTTTCTTACGGCGAGTGCCGACGACAAACCGATAGGTTTCAACGAGCTGCCTGCGACGGCACAAACTTTCATAAAGACCCACTTCTCCAATGCCCGAATGTCGCACGCCACGGTCGATGCCGAGATTGGCGACACCGACTACGAGGTACTCCTCGACAACGGCACCAAGTTGGAGTTCAACGGCAGTGGCGAGTGGCGAGAGGTGGCGAACAAGACCTCGCAGGTGCCATCGTCAATCGTTCCGAAGGGCATTTCAGCCTATGTAAGCCAAAACTATCCCGATGCCCGCATCGTGAAGTTGGAGCGCAACACCTTCCGCTACGATGTCACGCTCTCGAACCATATCGAGTTGGAGTTTGACCTCAACTCGAAGTTCCTCGGCATTGACGACTGATAAATCGCAAGAGAGAAGTTCGATATATGCTCAAAGATTTGTATCTTTGGGCATATATTTTTGCACAGATGAGAAGAAGAGTCCTATATGCAGTCTTGGCGGCGGTGCTATGCGCAGTGGCCGTCGCAGTATCACAATCGGCCTACGTGCGCTACCAGAAGAGAGAGTATCGTATCCCTATGCGTGACGGCGTGCATCTGCACACGGTGGTCTATGCGCCACGATATGCCGAGGATGCTCCGATACTCATCTGCCGCACCCCGTACTCCTGCGAGCCATACGGCGACGAGTTCCCCCGCTTCTTGGAGCACGGCTACTACCGCCACTACACCCGTGCCGGGTATATCCTCGTCTTTCAGGATGTACGAGGCCGTTTTATGAGCGAGGGGGAGTTCGAGAACGTCCGCCCCGCCACAGGCCCCATCAGCGAGGAGAGCGACTCCTACGACACCGTGGAGTGGCTCTTGCAGAACATCAAGGGGCATAACGGGCGTGTAGGCTTCGTCGGCTGCTCCTACCCCGGCTTCTATGCTATGTGCGGAGGTCTGTGCTCCCACCCTGCCGTGAAGGCGGTATCTCCGCAGGCTCCGATTACCGACTGGTTTATGGGCGATGACGTGCACCACAACGGCGTGATGATGATTCGTGACTCATACGCCTTTATGCCGATGATGAGCCACACCAACCACACGCCGACGACCGAGTGGCTGCCGACACACAGCCCTGCCGACCTCGGCAACCTCTACCAATTCTTCGCCGGCGCAACACGTGACTCACTGCGCAGGATGATGCACCCCTCGACCTTCTGGGATGATATGTCGGCACACCCCGACTACGACGAGTGGTGGCAGGAGCGTGACTTGCGCCGGCGCTGCAACGACATACGCCCTGCGGTGCTTGTCGTCGGCGGAACGTTCGATGCGGAGGATTGCTTCGGGGCGTGGAACCTCTACAAGGCCATCCGCCGCCAATCGCCACAGACCCGCTGTCATCTGGTCATCGGGCCGTGGGCACACGGAGCGTGGAAGAACTATAATGGCGCTCGGCTCGGCGACTTCGACTTCGGGCGTAAGGCCTCCTGTCGATACTTTGTCCGCAACTTCGAGCGGCCATTCTTCGACCGCCACCTGCGAGGCGACGAGGGGGCACACGACATCGCCCCCGTATCCGTATTCATATCGGGCAGCAATAGGTGGATAGAGGGCAACGAGTGGCCCCTCGACAACGCCACCACACGGAGGTTCTACCTCGCCGAGCAGGGACAACTCTCCGAGGCCCCTTCCCCTCTGCGGGACTCTTACAGCGAGTACGTCAGCGACCCGTCACACCCCGTACCTTACTCCGCACCGGAGGTCGAGCGCTCACCGTCATATATGATTGCAGACCAACGCTTTACGACGGAGCGTGAGGATGTGCTCACATTTCTCACCGAGCCCCTCACGGAGGATATAACCCTCGCCGGAGAGGCGAAGGTGTCGCTCACGGCGGAGATATCGACCACGGATGCCGACTTTGCCGTGCGTCTCATAGACCGTTTCCCTGCCGAGGATGCCGAGATGCCCGACTACCGGATGCTGGTGCGTGCCGACATTATGCGAGGGCGTTATCGCCACTCCTTCTCCGAGCCGAAGGCGATGCTCCCCGACTCTCCCACCCTCATATCGTTCACGATGCCCGACATCGCCCACACCTTCCGCCGAGGCCACCGCATAATGGTCTGCGTGCAGAGCAGCTGGGCACCTATCGCCGAGCGGTCGCCACAGCAGTTTATAAACCTATGGAGTGCCAAGCCCGAGGAGTTTATCCCCTGCCGTGTACGCATACACCACTCCGCCGACCACCAATCGTCGATTGAGTGTCGGGAGTTAAGGGTTGATTAAAGCGCAAAGAGTCGAATTTGACAATGGAACGAGGCGGGTCGAAGAGCGCCTCTTCTATTTCAGTGGCTCGACATGAATCGCCACAGAGGTATCCCGCCCATAGCGAGCTTTCAGCCGTCGCTCTATCTCTCGGGTAATATCGTGCGAGTGAGTGACGCTCATACACCCATCCACCCGAATATGCACCTCGACAGCAATCGAAGGGCCAAGACGGCGTGTCCGCAGGTTGTGAGGGTCACAAACGCCCTCCACCGACGAGATTTCGGAGAGAATCTCCGCCTCGACACTCTCAGGAAGGCTCCTTTCGAGCATCTCGTTGATGGCGGTACGAGAGAGGTCTATCGCCACTTTAAGGATAAGCGCAGCGACAACGATGGCGGCTATCGGGTCGGCGATACGCCACTTCGGCCCCAAAAAGTAGGCGGCACCGATACCTACCAACGTGCCTATGGAGGAGAGGGCATCGCTACGATGGTGCCACGAGTTGGCGATTACCGAGGGGCTATCCACCTGCTTGCCGACTGCAACCGTATAGCGGTAGAGCACCTCCTTGACAAGGATGGATACCGCCGCTGCGATGAGGGCCAAACCTCCCGGGCGGGGCAACACCTCGCCACGCACAACGGCGGCAATAGATTGCGCACTCGTAAGAAGAATCTGCACGCCCACAACACCCAGCGCCACGCCGATAATCAGCGTTGCGAAGGTCTCATACTTGCCGTGGCCCCACTTGTGGTTGCGGTCCTTGGGCTTGGAGCTGATACGCACAAAGAGCAGCACGACCAAATCGGTCGCCAAGTCGGATGCCGAGTGTACGGCATCGGCCACCATCGCCCCGCTTCGGCCGACAAAGCCCGCCACAAACTTAAAGGTGCAGAGGAGGATGTTTACAACCATCCCCGCAAGTGTCACCCGATAAATCTTCTGTGCTCTAACTTCGCTATCCATAATTTTACATTCTGCTTACCCTACGGCTTCAAATAAAAAGAAGGTCGCCTCAACAGCATTGGGCAACCTTCCTTATCGCTATAACTCGTTAGTAACTCTTGGCAAAGAGAACTCGGTAGTGCGAAGGCTTGCCCGTAAATACGCACTTACCCTCCTCCGGCTCTACATCCAACGGGATACAACGGATGGTTGCCTTCGTAGCCTCCTTGATGGCCTGCTCGGTCTCCGGAGTGCCATCCCAGTGTGCCGAGATAAAGCCTCCCTTATTGTTGAGCACCTCGACGAACTCCTCCCACGTATCAACCTTGGTAATCATCGAGTTACGATAGTCGAGAGC
This sequence comes from Alistipes sp., assembly GCA_017483225.1. GTDB lineage: Bacteria > Bacteroidota > Bacteroidia > Bacteroidales > Rikenellaceae > Alistipes. Next base: position 52,883 of record JAFULF010000013.1, on the reverse strand, counting down.
CTTCTTGAAGATATTTGCCTGAATCTCATCCATCAAGCCCGCAATCAACTCTGCAACACCCTCCTGCGACACGGTCTCCTTGGTGAGCGTATCACGGCGAGCCAGCTCGATAGTTCCATTCTCCAAGTCACGCTGACCCAGCGCCAGACGTACCGGCACACCCTTCAACTCATACTCGGCGAACTTGAATCCCGCACGAACATTATCTCTGTCGTCAATCTTTACACGCAGGCCCTTTGCCTTCAACTCGTCGGCAATCTCGTTCATACGCTTACGAGCCGCTGCCAGCTGCTCCTCGCCCTTATAGATAGGTACCAGAACAACCTGCACCGGAGCCAACTTCGGAGGCAATACCAGACCGTTGTTATCCGAGTGAGCCATAATCAGCGCACCCATCAGACGGGTCGAAACACCCCACGAGGTTGCCCATACATATTCGAGCTTACCCTCACGGTTTGCATACTTAACATCGAAGGCCTTTGCAAAATTCTGACCAAGGAAGTGCGACGTACCACTTTGCAGAGCCTTACCATCCTGCATCAGGGCCTCGATAGTGAGCGTATCCTCCGCACCGGCGAAGCGCTCATTTGGCGACTTATGGCCCACGATAACCGGCAGACACATCCACTCCTCGGCAAACTTCTGATAGACCTTAATCATACGCTCGGTCTCCTCGATAGCCTCCTCACGTGTCTCGTGTGCCGTGTGTCCCTCCTGCCACAAGAACTCGGCCGTGCGCAGGAAGAGGCGGGTACGCATCTCCCAACGAACAACATTAGCCCACTGGTTGCACAAGATTGGCAGGTCACGGTAGGAGTTAATCCAGTTCTTGTACGTGTTCCAGATGATTGTCTCCGAGGTCGGGCGAACAATAAGTTCCTCCTCCAAGCGAGCATCCGGGTCAACCACGATACCCTTGCCCTGCGGGTCGTTCATCAGACGGTAGTGGGTAACCACCGCACACTCCTTCGCAAAGCCCTCCACGTGGTTGGCCTCACGAGAGAAGAACGACTTGGGGATAAAGAGCGGGAAGTAGGCATTCTGCACACCTGTCTCCTTGAACATCTCGTCAAGCACCTTCTGCATACGCTCCCAAATAGCGTAGCCATAAGGCTTGATGACCATACAGCCTCGCACGGCGGAGTTCTCCGCCAGACCGGCCTTCATTACCAGGTCATTGTACCACTGCGAGTAGTTATCCTCGGACTTGGTCAAATCTTTAAGTTCTACTGCCATATCTTTTCTATATTTTGTTTTCCTTGCTTCACGTGCATCGGCAAAAAAAGAGGTACCTCTGCACAAAGTGCAAAGGTACAAACATTTTTTCATTTTCAGCAACTCTTTGGCAATTATTAGAAACCTGCCCGAGCAGTTTCTTAGAATCTGAAAGCCAAGGTAGCCAATACGGTATGGCGATTGAGCGTCGTCGTATAGGTAGGGCTCGCCATATCGTCCGCCTCGTTAAAGGCGTAGAAGTTCTTATATGGCGTCATCTTGTTGTGCGAGTATTGGTAGGTCACGTCGAGTGTCACGCTCTTCGAGAATGCGACACCTGCGCCTGCCCCCACATAGTCGGTGCGGTAGATAACCGGCGAGGAGTATATCGCCTCCTTATCACGCAGGCCACCGCTCCACATCCCGTATCCGGCACGCAGGGCCACCTGCGGCATCACCCTGAACTCGGCACCCACACGCAGCGTATTCGACCCCTTGAACGCCTCACGGATATAGCCGTCGTACAACTCCTCCCCGTATGGCGAGTTGCGGACACGTATGCCGTTATACCAATCCCGCTCGTAGTCCACCGAGAGGACCGCACGTTGCCCTATCGTATAGGATGCGCCCACCAGCAGACGTGTCGGGGTGACGTAGTCCCAGCCGAAGTCGCCGTCATCGACCAGCGTAGAGGTCAGCTCCGAGAATGGCGGGTCGATATACCCCTGAGCATTCACCTCATAACCATTCACGTTGTTGAGAGCCCTCACCTCGGAGGTCATACCCCCTCGGTAACGGTACGAGAGCGAGTATCTGGTAGGCGTATGTATCGCCGCACCGATACGCAACCCCTCGACAGGTCGGTATATAAGGCCGAACTTGAAGTTTACGCCCGTGCCCTTCATCTGTGTCGATTGGTCGTAGTTGAAGTAGTCGGCACGATAGTTCAGCGCAGGGTCAGCATCGTAGGTGTAGCTCTCGCCGTAGTATATATCTCGGCGGATGTTTATCACGGCGAGGCCGAGCGTCGCTCCGAGGTAGAGTTTGCTGTTGATATTCATACCGAGCGAGAGGACATACTCTCCCGCCGAGCCGCTGCTCTCCACCGTCGTAAAGTAGGCAGGTCGTGCCGCTGCGCCTATCATATCCCTATTCCAGACACCGCCACCATCGCCTATCAGGCCGGTCATATATCCGAGCGCCGCACCCCAATATGTAGGGTCTATACTTCCCCAGTCGAAGTCGTCGGCACTCAACTGCTCGGAGGTCACGCCGCTGTCACGCATCTGCACCGCAAAGATATCGGCGATAGAGGTTCCGCCCGTGATGCCTGCCGAGGCAAACGAGTAACGATAGTTGTAGTCGGCAGTGCGGCTATAGCCGAAGCCGAGGTTGAGCGCCGTCACCCCCTTTGCGCTCTCACGCAACTTGATGATAACGCCGAGGTTGCCCAGCGCAAAGCGATTCTTCCTGCTCCCCTCGAAGTCGTCGGCCGAGTTCTTGGCTCGGGCAAACGACATCACGGGCGTAATGGCAATCTCGTTGCTGCTATACATTCCCAGACCCGCCGGATTTATCGACATCGAGGCCATATCGCCACCGAGTGATGTGAAGGCCCCTGCCATAGCCGCCGAGCGTGCCGACGTGAGCGAGAGGTGCGTCTGCGAGGCGTTGAAGAGGTCAAAGGCGGTTATTGTACTCGGGTCCATCACCAAGCCGCCCGTATCATATTGCGCCGAGGCACGCCCCGAGAGGAGCAGTGCCGCCAGCATACATATCATCAATCGTTTCATAGCCATTTTCTTTACGTTAATTCAACTATCGAGCCATAATCTCCAAACAGCCCTAACGTCTTTGCCCGCCGCCGTGGCTGCCTCCCGACGAGTTGCCACCGCCGCTATAACCGCCGCCACCGCTGTAACCGCCACTGCGATATGAGCTGCTACCGCTGCTGCGGTACGAGCTGCCACTACTGCCACTGCGGTATGCGCCGCTGTTGGAGCGTGTGCCCGAGGAGCCGGAGCGATATTGAGTGCCGCTACTGCCGGAGCCGCCTCGGTACTGTCCGCTGCCCGTCACCGTGCCGCTGTTGCGACGTACATTCGTACGACCCGATGGCGACGATGCCGGCGCCGAAGGTCTGGCAGGACGGCTGCCTCCGGAGAAGGATGGGGAGCCACCCGGGCGGGAGGTGTTCGGACGATGTACGATGCTTGGGCGTGATGGTCTTCCGCCGCCTGCGATGTGAGGAGGCCTTACAGGACGTGTGTGCGCCCCGCCGAAGTATGGAGGGCGTGGCCCGTAGTGAGGTCTGCCCCAGCCATAATCGAAGTCCCAGCCCCAACGTGGGCCATAGTAGAAGTCCCAGTCATACCACGAGTAACGAGGATAGCCCATCCACCACGAGTAGTACGATGGCGTGCTCCACCCGTAATACCACCCGTAGGCAGGCACCACGGTAGCACCCCAGCTGCCAAACATCGAAGTCACATATTTAGGCTCAACCCACACCTGGTCGCCCGAGACCATCACATTGTAGAATGCGGGGTCGTAGGCCGAGGCGTAGAAGTAGGCGTCCGAGTAGCGCAGGGTGTAATAGCTCGACGGCATACGATATGTAGGCGAGTTGAAACCGTACAGACGACGAGCGTATGCACTATCATAATCATCCGCCAACACCGTCGAGAAGTTGGTCGAGGCTACACCCACATTGTCGAGCAACGACCGGTTATACTCCGCCTCGGCTGCCGCAGCCTTCGCCTCGGCGAGCTTAGCCTCCCACTGCGCCTGACGAGCCTCGGCCGCCGCACGTGCAGTCTCCGCCTCCGCCTTCTGTCGCTCCGCAATCTCCGTGCGGCTGTGAGCCTGATAGAGGTCATTGCTTATTGTGGCCGTCTGGAAAGAGGTCGAGCAGCCACTCAGCAGTGCCGACCAGATTACCGATAACAAAACAATCTTCTTCATAACCACAAATATTATACGTTCAACAATCAAACGAAAAATCGTGCCTCAATCTTATCTCGTTTTTACAAAAGTAATAAAAAACAATATATTTTATATCAATGCTTCGGCGAATAGCCTCTTTTTTAGAGGCGAAATGACTTTTTTTTCAGGCCGAAGTGATTATTTTTTCAAAAATAGTTTCTATATTTGCAAGCCGAATCAAGGAAAGATGCCGGAGTGGTCGATCGGGCCGCACTCGAAATGCGGTGTACGGGCAACTGTACCGGGGGTTCGAATCCCTCTCTTTCCGCAAAATAAAACGAAGCAAGAAGATGTCGCAAAGCGGCATCTTTTTGTTTTTTATGCCTATGGTGCAAGTAAACTTGCAACCAGAGTGCATAGAAAATAAAAATAGATTGCATAGCAATCTTCTTGCGAAGTCTATTTTGCAGGGGCCCCTGCGGCGAGCAGAAGGGAACTGACGATACGGAGCGAGCGCAGAGTGCAAATTTATTTGAACTATGCCGAGCCGTGAGGAAGAAGACAAAGTCAACGGCGTTAAGCGGAGTAAGCAACGCTTGCGCAGCAGCCAATCCCTCATCGCTGTTTTGTTTTCTCGGAAAGAGAGGGAAGTTAGGGAGCGCAGGCAATGACATTGAAAGCCACCCTTTTGCGCAGGCTTAAAGTCAAGTAAGGTCGCTCCTTCGGAGCTGCGCAACGGACTTGGCGCAACATTAGGGAAATTAAGGAGATTAGGGAATTTAGAGAGCGCAAGGTTATTCTCACTAAACTCCTTAAACTCATTAAATTCCCTTTTGCGCTATCCTTACTTGACCTTAAAGCACCCGCAGGGTGCGTGACCTTACCTGACCTTAATAGACCTTATCGTTGCGCAGACAGTAAAGGTTGTTAAAGGTTATTAAAGGTGATTAAGGCGAGCGCAGGCGGTTGGGGCAAGGCTGTACAAGTCCGCCAGCATATTGCGCACCATTAACAGCCCTTAATATCCCTTAACTCCCTTAATATCCCTTAACCTCGTGCGCCCCCACCCAACAAAATAGGCGGCCTGTGCCACGCACAAACCGCCCATATCGTGAGGGAGAAATCCCCCACTCCGTCTTTGCCCTTATCGGGTCAGACTACATCTTCTTACCTACGTTGGTCTTCTTTGCAACCTTTGCAGCCGATGCCTTAGCAGTTGCTGCCTTAGGTGCCTTAGGAGCCTTCGCCTTCTTTGCCTCTACAACGGTAGCATCCTCAACAGCGTCGGTAGCCTTCTTGGCACGGGAACGACGAGTCTTTGGTTTTGCCTCCGCAGCAGGTGCAGCAGAAGGGGTTACGCCGAGAGTGTAAGCCTCGTTGAAGTCAACGAACTCGATGATACACATATCGGCACCGTCACCCAAACGGAAACCGGTTTTAAGGATACGGGTGTAACCGCCCGGACGCTCTGCAATCTTCGGAGCGATAGTGCGGAACAGCTCGGTAACGGCCTCCTTCTGTTTGAGGTACGAGAATACTACACGACGTGAGTGAGTAGTATCTTCTTTCGAGCGGGTTACGAGTGGCTCAATGAACTGACGAACAGCCTTTGCCTTCGCAACAGTGGTCTCGATGCGCTTGTGGAGAATCAGGGACGAAGCCATATTCGACAACATTGCCTTGCGGTGGCCTGCCTGTCTTCCAAGATGGTTGAAATTCTTATTATGTCTCATAATTTATTCTTTATCAAGTTTGTACATAGATACATCCATTCCAAACTTCAAGTCCAAAGAGGCGAGCAGAGCATCCAACTCTGTCAGCGACTTCTTACCGAAGTTGCGGAATTTAAGGAGTTCGTTGCGGTTGAGCTTCACAAGGTCGCCGATAGTCTCAACGTCTGCGGCTTTGAGGCAGTTGAGTGCACGTACACTCAAATCCTTATCTACCAGCTTCGTTTTGAGCAATTGGCGCATATGCAACTCTGGCTCGTTAAGATCGTTCTCTGCACTTGTCTCATCAAGGTTGATGGTCATCTTCTCGTCGGAGAAGAGCATAAAGTGCTGGATAAGAATCTTGGCAGCCTCCTTCAACGCATCCTTTGGCTTGATTGAGCCATCGGTCGTAATCTCGATGCAAAGCTTCTCGTAGTCGGTACGCTGCTCGACACGGTAGTCCTCACGGGCATACTTCACATTCTTGATAGGAGTGTGAATCGAGTCGATTGGCAGCACGCCAAACTCGCAATTCTCCGGAGTGTTCTCCTCTGCCGGTACGTAGCCACGACCCTTACCGATGGTAATGGTCATCTGCATCTTGGTACCAGGGGCGAGGTGGCAAATCACCAAGTCCGGATTAAGCACCTTGAACGACGTCAGGAAATTCGAGATATACCCTGCAGTAAGCTCTGTAACGCCTGCAATGTTGATGGAAGCCTTCTCGGCATCCTGATTCTCTACAGTGCGGATGAAGCGAATCTGTTTAAGTTTCAGAATGATGTCAATCATTCCCTCCATCACGCCCGGAACAGCGGCAAACTCGTGATCCACACCGGCAACCTTCACTGTCGTGATTGCATAACCCTCCAACGAGGAGAGAAGCACACGGCGCAAAGCATTACCGACAGTCATCGCATAACCCGGCTCCAACGGACGGAATTCGAACTTACCGAATGTCGCCGTAGAATCGAGCATGATGACCTTCTCGGGTCTTTGAAACGCTAATATTGCCATAATATTACTACAGTTTATTGTTAATTACTACTTAGAGTACAACTCGACAATGAATTGCTCCTTAATGTTCTCCGGAATCTCCTCACGCTCCGGTTTTTGAAGGAACTTACCGCTCATAGTTGCGCCATCCCACTCCAACCAAGCGTAGCGGCTGTGGTTTGCACCGGTGAGCGACTCGGTAATCACCTCCAAGGTCTTCGACTTCTCACGTACAGAGACTACATCGCCCTCACGGAGTGAGTAAGAAGGAATGTTTACAACATTTCCATTTACGCAGATGTGGCGGTGCGATACCAACTGACGAGCAGCTGCACGAGTTGGAGCCATACCAAGACGGTAAACTACATTGTCCAAACGGCATTCGAGCAATTTGAGCAGGTTCTCACCTGTGATACCACCCATACGGGCAGCCTGCTCATAAGTGCGAGAGAACTGCTTCTCCAAAATACCGTAGGTGTACTTTGCCTTCTGCTTCTCTGTAAGCTGTGCGCCGTACTCCGACACCTTCTTGCGCTTGCGAGCAAGACCGTGCTGTCCCGGTGGGACATTACGCTTGTCAAGACTCTTGTCAGCGCCATAAATAGCCTCACCAAAACGGCGGGCAATCTTTGTTTTTGGTCCTATATATCTTGCCATAATATTAACTGTGTTTTTGTTTGTTATTAAGTGTTGCTGTTACCTTACCTTCGACATTATACACGGCGGCGGTTAGGAGCACGGCAACCGTTATGTGGAAGTGGAGTAACGTCGATAATCTCGGTTACCTCAATGCCTGCACCGTGGATAGTACGAACTGCACTCTCACGACCCTGACCAGGACCCTTCACATAAACCTTAACCTTACGCAAACCCATATCAAAAGCAACCTTTGCGCAATCTGCTGCTGCGGTCTGTGCTGCATATGGAGTGTTCTTCTTCGAACCACGGAAGCCCATCTTACCTGCCGAAGACCAGCTGATTACCTCGCCAATCTCGTTGGTAATGGTTACGATAACATTGTTGAAAGTCGAGTGAACAAACGCCATACCGGTGTTGCCAACCTTAACAACCTTCTTCTTAACTGTTCCTGTTTTCTTTGCCATAACTCTCCAATATTACTTAGTTGCCTTTTTCTTGTTTGCTACAGTCTTCTTCTTACCCTTGCGAGTACGTGCGTTGTTCTTGGTGCTCTGACCACGAACCGGAAGACCAAGACGATGGCGGATACCACGGTAGCAACCGATATCCATCAATCGCTTAATGTTCAACTGAACCAACGAGCGGCATTCGCCCTCTACCTTGATGTCCATCTCGGCAATCGCTGCACGAATTGCACCGACCTGCTCGTCTGTCCACTCCTCAACTTTAACATCGTAGCTGATGCCACACTTATCGAGAATCTTCTGAGCTGTGCTGCGACCGATACCGTAGATATAGGTCAAGCCAATCTCACCTCTCTTATTTTTTGGTAAATCTACACCGACTATACGTGCCATAAAATTTTCTTTTTCTTAATTGTTAATCGTTTTTTATTTACCCTTGGCGCATTTTGAATTTAGGATTTTTCTTGCAAATCACATAGAGTCTGCCCTTGCGCTTTACAATCTTGCAATCCTCGCTTCTTTTCTTGATTGATGCTTTTACTTTCATAATTAAGCAATCTTTTGTGTTTGGTAAATTTTTATTTGTAGCGGAATGATATACGTCCCTTGCTCAAATCGTAAGGGGTCATCTCCACCTTTACTTTATCTCCCGGAAGAATCTTAATGTAGTGCATACGCATCTTTCCGGAGATGTGAGCGGTAATCACGTGGCCGTTGTCCAACTCAACTCTAAACATTGCATTCGACAATGCCTCGATGATTGTACCGTCTCTTTCAATAGCAGTCTGTTTTGCCATAGAGTTCTTTCGCTTTGTTTCTTGTTAAAGTGAATTTTCGATAATACCGAAATCCGTCAATACATCAGGTCCGTCCTTGCGAATCGCCACTGCAAACTCGTAGTGTGCCGCAGGCTTGCGGTCCCGTGTGCGGACTGTCCATCCGTCACGCTCGAACACCACCGCTCTCGAACCCATCGTAATCATCGGTTCTATACAGATGACCATACCCTCTTTGAGGAGTGGCCCCCTGCCACGCAAGCCGTAATTCGGAACGCCCGGGTCCTCGTGCATTTTTCGTCCCAAGCCGTGTCCCTCCAACTCACGCACTACGCCATAACCGAAACTCTCGACGTAGTCCTGCACCGCTGCCGAAATGTCGCCTACACGATTTCCGGCCTTCGCCTGTGCTGTACCTCTATAAAGAGCCTCTTTGGTGACCTCCAACAGCTGACGAACATCGTCGGCTATCTCTCCCACGGCAAACGTATATGCCGAATCACCAACAAACCCCTTCATAAACGTACCGATATCGACCGATACGATATCGCCCTCTTTGATTACGACCTTATCTGACGGGATACCGTGTACAACCTGCTCGTTTACCGAAATGCAAGCCGAGGCAGGATAGCCTTGGTATCCGAGAAAAGATGGTGTCGCACCGTGAGAACGGATGAAATCCTCTACGATTTTATCCAACTGCTTCGTGGTCACGCCCGGTTTGATGTGGCGGCCCACCTCGGCGAGCGTCCGGCTCACCAAAAGGTTGTTCTCACGGAGCAACTCTATCTCTTCATCTGTTTTCAGATATATCATCTTCGACTCTGTGCTAAACTTTTAGTGGCGACCCTGAATACGTCCGGTCTTCATCAGACCGTCATAGTGACGATTCAAAAGGTGGCTCTCTATCTGCTGCAGAGTGTCGAGAACTACACCCACCATAATCAGCAACGAGGTACCTCCGTAGAAGTATGCAAACGCCTGCTGAACACCGAGGAACTTCATAGCCAAAGCCGGCAGGATTGCCACGATGGCGAGGAAGATAGAACCCGGGAGGGTGATTCTCGTCAAAATGTTGTCGATATAGGTAACGGTAGCCTTACCTGGCTTTACGCCCGGGATGAAACCGCCATTACGCTTCATATCGTCAGCCATTTGTTGAGGGTTGATGATAATCGCTGTGTAGAAGAACGTAAACAGGATTACCAACACCGCAAGCGTAATGTTGTACCACCATCCGGTCATATCGGCGAATGCGCCGGCGAACTTAGGTGCTACATTGGCAAAAAGCATAGGGATAAACATCAGCGCCTGCGCAAAGATGATAGGCATTACGTTTGCCGCATTCATTTTGAGCGGGATGTACTGACGAACACCGCCATACTGCTTGTTACCGATAATACGCTTTGCGTACTGTACAGGCACCTTGCGGACAGCCTGCACCACTGCGATTGTTGCCATAAATACCAAGAAGAGCAATACCAACTCGATGATAATCATAATCATCGAACCGGTCGAGGTGTTCAGTCTCGCACTCAACTCTGCGAGCAAGGCGTGCGGCAGACGTGCCACGATACCGATCATAATAATCAGTGACACACCGTTGCCGATACCCTTGTCGGTAATCTTCTCGCCCAACCACATAATAAACATAGTACCGGCGATGAGGATAACCGTAGCATAGGCAGTGAAGCCGAAGGAGTTACCATAGACAAACGCCTGTGGCACCTGGTGGTAGAGGTTTGCTACATAGGTAGGACCCTGCAACAAAAGTACACCGATGGTAAGCAGACGAGTCCACTGGTTCATCTTGCGGCGACCGCTCTCGCCCTCTTTCATCATCTTCTGAACGGCAGGAACCATCATACCGAGCAGCTGGATGATAATCGAGGCGGTAATGTACGGCATAACTCCGAGTGCAAAAATTGCTGCGTTGGCAAATGCACCACCAGAGAATACGTTAAGCAGACCTACGAGGCCATTGCTCTCCATCTGGTTTGCCAAAGCCGAACCCTCACCAAGAAGGTTAGGGTTGATACCCGGAATCACTACATAACAACCCAAACGATAAATCAGGATGAGGAGTACGGTATAGCCCAAACGCTTACGCAAATCCTCAATCTTGAAGATGTTTTTGATTGTCTCTACAAGTTTCTTGTTAGTAGCCAACAAGGCGATAATCACCAAGAGGATGGCACCAACAATAAGATAACTTTGCATCTTTATTAGGTTTTAGTCTGGTTTACAACTTCACAACGCTACCACCTACGGCTGCGATGGCTGCCTCTGCGCTCTTCGAGAAAGCGTGTGCAGTTACAGTCAGAGCCTTAGTGAGAGTGCCATTACCAAGAATCTTAACACGGTCGTTGCCCGATACGAAACCGGCAGCAACCAATGTGTCGATATTGATCTCGTTCAACTCGCTCTTTGCAGCAAGCTCTTCGAGAGTCGAAAGGTTGATTGGCTTATACTCTACTCTTTTAAGGTTGGTGAAACCGAACTTTGGAAGGCGGCGCTGAAGCGGCATCTGACCTCCCTCGAAGCCCAACTTACGAGAGTAACCGGAACGAGACTGCGCACCCTTGTTACCACGGGTCGAGTAACCTCCGTGTCCCGAACCTGCACCACGACCTACTCGTTTGTCGTGATGTGTCGAACCCTTTGCGGGTTTAAGATTATTGAGTTCCATTTACTTTTCCTCCTTCTTACTCGTTACAAACTTCTACTTTTACAAGGTGCTTCACACGCTCAACCATACCCTTGATGATGGCAGAGTCGGTGTGGCTTACACTCTGGTTAATCTTGCGAAGACCCAGAGCATCAAGGTTCTTGCACTGATTTGCAGTAGCGCCGATACGGCTCTTAACCTGTGTAATCTTCAATGTTGCCATAGTTCTTCAATAAATTAACCGTTAAACACCTGATTGAGGGAAATTCCACGTACCTGTGCTACGCTGTATGCATCACGCAACTCGCAGAGTGCACCTACGGTAGCCTTCACAAGGTTGTGTGGGTTAGACGAGCCCTTGCTCTTCGCCAACACGTTCTTGATACCTACCGACTCCAACACTGCACGCATCGCACCACCGGCGATGATACCGGTACCCGGAGCAGCCGGACGAATCATAACGAAAGATCCGCCGAAGTGCTTCTCCTGCTTGTGTGGAATAGTTCCGTTAATAACCGGAATCTTTACCAGATTCTTCTTTGCATCCTCAACTCCCTTTGCGATGGCAGAGGTAACCTCGGCAGCCTTACCCAGACCATAGCCTACGACACCGTTCTCGTTACCAACCACAACAATTGCAGAGAAGCTGAATGTGCGACCACCCTTGGTTACCTTGGTAACACGGTTAATTGCAACGAGTCTGTCTTTCAACTCGCCAAGGTCGCTTGTACGTACTTTCTTTACATTTGTATTTGCCATATCGCTCATTAGAATTTAAGTCCGCCCTCACGAGCAGCATCAGCCAACATTTTTACACGACCGTGATAGAGGTAACCGTTACGGTCAAACGATACCGTTGCGATACCCTTCTCGATTGCCTTCTTGGCAGCCAATGCGCCTACCAAAGCAGCAACCTCACACTTATTCTTTCCGGCAGTCTCTGCTGCAAGCTCCAACGAAGATGCAGTTGCCAAAGTAACACCGGCAAGGTCATCGATAAACTGTACGTAGATCTGCTTGTTACTACGGAATACAGTCATACGAGGACGTTCAGATGTTCCGCTTACGACTTTGCGTATGCGCATCTTGATTCTCTCTCTTCTTTCAATCTTATTCAATGACATAACTTACTCTGTTTTACTATTTAGCATTTGCAGACTTACCTGCCTTACGACGAATCTGCTCGCCTACGAACTTAATACCCTTACCCTTATAAGGCTCCGGCTTACGCAACGAACGGAGTTTTGCAGCAACCTGACCAACAAGCTGCTTATCTGCACTTTTGAGAGTTACGATAGGGTTACCCTTCTTCTCGGTAACAGCAGTTGCAGTAACCTCCTTTGGAAGTTTGAGGTATGTGTCGTGCGAGTATCCGAGACTCATCTCCAATACGTCGCCCTTAACCTCGGCCTTGAAGCCGACACCTACCAACTCCTGCTTGATTTCGTAGCCCTTCGATACACCAACAACCATATTGTTGATGAGCGCACGATAAAGACCGTGCAATGAGCGGTGACGTGGCTGGTTTGTAGGGCGGGTGACAATCACTGCCGGTACCTCGTTACCATTCTCTTTGCTAACGGCTGTACCAACCTCAACAGTAATATCTGAATCAACTTTCTGACTCAGTGTCCCAAGTGGCCCTTTCACGCTTACCGTGTTGTCGGCAGAGATTGTTACCTCTACGCCGGCAGGCAAGATTACAGGTAATTTACCAATTCTTGACATTTTGTTTTCGGTTTAATAAATTAATAAATGTAGCACAATACCTCGCCACCCACGTTCTCACGAACAGCCTGTGCGCCGGTCATTATACCTTTTGATGTTGATACGATTGCGATACCCAGACCGTTCAGCACACGTGGCATCTCTGCTACCGACGAATACTGACGCAAACCCGGACGGGAAACACGCTTCAAATCCTTGATTGCATTAACCTTGGATGCAGCGTCCCATTTAAGCGCAATCTTGATGACAGAATGACCCTTCTCATCCTTGTCAAACTTGTAAGCAAGGATATAACCCTGCTCGTAGAGAATTTTGGTGATGGCCTCTTTAATTTTTGAGCCGGGAGCTTCAACCACCTTGTGATTGGCTTTCACCGCATTTCTAATTCTCGTCAAAAAATCCGCTATTGGATCTGTCATAGTTGTTAAAGAATTAAAAGTTAAAAATTAAAAATTAGTTATATTTTGTTACAATTCAGTCTGATTTCACGACCGAAAGGCAGACATCCGGACCTTTCGTATCCCGACACCTCCCTTGCCATCAAGCGGACTTCGTCTTACGACTCATTCGCCCGTAACCCCAACAGCACCAATAACTTAGCACTGCCGACCGGTTGTTACATCACGTCTGTCTTGCGACAAAAACTCTTTTTCGAGCGTGCAAAGATATATATTATTTCTCACATAAACAAGCATTTACATTATTTTTCGCTCCATTTTTCACAATGCGGCGGAAAGCGGAGCATACTCGACGTATGTGAGCATTTCCACTACGAGCAAGGTACGGAAAGAGTGGTGCAATACCTCCAATGGTATGAAATCAGCCTAATGGCGAAAAATCCAAAGTGTGCTGCTATTTCTGTGCGTTGCGATGTGGCGGAAAGCGGAGCATACTCGGCATATGTGAGCATTTCCGTTGCGAGCAAGGTGCAGAAAGAGCGGTGCAATACCTCCAATGGTAGGGAATCAGCCTAATGGCGAAAAATCCATAGTGTACTGCTATTTCTGTGCGTTGCGATGTGGCGGAAAGCGCAGCATACTCGACGTATGTGAGCATTTCCGCTACGAGCAAGGTGCGGAAAGAGCGGTGCAATATGGATTTTTCCCAAAAAAGAGAGAGGGCTGCCAACCTCTCAGTTGAACAGCCCCCCTCTCTTGAACGAGTCGTAAAGACTACCAGCTAGCCTTCTTAACGCCCGGGATAAGACCGGCAGAAGCCATCTCACGGAACTGGATACGGCTGATACCGAACTGACGCATATAGCCCTTTGGACGACCGGTGAGTTTGCAGCGGTTGTGCTGACGAATAGGATTCGAGTTGCGAGGCAACTTCGAGAGGGCAATCCAAGCCTCCTCGTGATCCATCTCACCTGCTTTAACAGCCGCAGCAATCTCCTCACGCTTGTGTGCGTAGCGGGCTGCAAGCTTCTCTCGCTTTACCTCGCGAGCCTTCATTGATTCCTTTGCCATAGACTATTGGTTCTTTTTAGCGTTTTTGAAAGGCAAACCGAACTCACGAAGAAGGGCATAAGCCTCCTCGTCGGTCGCTGCCGATGTTACGAAAGTAATCTCCATACCGAAGATTTTGGTAATCTTGTCGATGTCGATTTCCGGGAAGATAATCTGCTCGGTGATACCGAGGGTGTAGTTACCCTGACCATCGAAACGATCATTGATACCCTTGAAGTCACGGATACGAGGAAGAGCAACTGCGATAAGACGCTCCAAGAACTCGTACATACGGTTCTGACGAAGGGTTACTCGAACACCGATAGGCATACCCTTACGGAGTTTGAAGTTCGAGATATCCTTACGTGACTTGGTTTGAACTGCCTTCTGACCGGTAATAACCGTGAGCTCCTGCTGGGCGATGTCGATAAGTTTCTTATCGGCAACAGCCTGGCCCATACCCTGGTTGATAACGATCTTTTCAAGTTTAGGACACTGCATAATGCTCTTGTATCCAAACTCCTTCATAAGGGCAGGAACAATCTGCTCCTTATACTGCGTTTTAAGTGATGGAATGTAAGCCATTATTTAATCTCCTCTCCTGATTTTTTAGCAAAACGTACTAATTTTCCTTCTGCATTAGCCTTACGACCTACACGAGTAGCCTTGCCGCTCTTTGGGTCGAGAACTTGCAGGTTCGAGATGTGTATCGCAGCCTCCTGCTCAACGATACCTCCCTGAGGATTCTTTGCGTTAGGCTTGGTAGCCTTCTTCACGAGGTTCACGCCCTCTACGATTGCACGCTGCTTGGCAACCTCGACCTTCAAGACTTTACCCTGCTGGCCTTTGTTGTCACCGGCGATTACGCAAACTGTATCCCCTTTCTTAATATGCAATTTTACTGACATATCTGTAACTGTTTTTTATTATTACAATACTTCAGGCGCAAGGGAGATAATCTTCATATACTGGTCACGAAGCTCACGAGCAACAGGACCAAATATACGAGTACCACGCATTTCACCCTGGTTGTTGAGAAGGACTACGGCGTTGTCGTCGAAACGAATGTACGAACCGTTGGCACGTCTAATCTCTTTCTTTGTTCTTACTACTACTGCCTTCGATACAGCACCCTTCTTCACGTCACCGGATGGGGATGCGCTCTTGACAGCCACTACGATTTTATCGCCGATGGATGCATAGCGGCGCTTTGTGCCACCAAGCACACGGATACAAAGAACCTCCTTTGCACCGCTGTTATCGGCTACTACGAGTCTGCTTTCTTGTTGTATCATAACTACTTCGCTCTTTCAATGATTTGTACTAATCTCCAACGCTTCGTTTTGCTCAACGGGCGGGTCTCCATAATGCGTACTGTATCACCATCCTTTACAGTCTCGTCCAGACACTCGGCTACGAACTTCGTAGTCTTGTTTACGAACTTACCATAGATTGGATGCTTCACCTTACGAGCGACTGCCACTACGATGGTCTTCTCCATCTTGTTGCTGACAACAGTACCGATACGCTCTTTTCTAAGATTTCTTTCCATAATCGTTTCTTACTTTTGGCGCAGAACTGTCAGCATTCGAGCTATATCTCTGCGGGTTTTCTTAATAATAGAAGGATTCTCGACCGGAGATACTGCGTGCTGCACCTTCATCGATGCGAGGTTTGCCTTCTCGGCTGCAATACGCTCCTTCAAATCCTGAACTGACAAGTCTTTAATTTCAGCTGTTTTCATATCTCAAATCCTCCTTTTTACAATGCAGTTGCTTCGTCATAGTCACGACGCACAATAAACTTTGTCGTAATAGGCAGCTTCTGTGCTCCCAGACGGAGTGCCTCCTGTGCAACCTCCATTGGTACACCCTCTGCCTCGAAGAGAATACGTCCTGGGGTAACAGGTGCTACGAATCCTTCCGGATTACCCTTACCCTTACCCATACGAACCTCGGCAGGCTTCTTTGTAATCGGCTTATCAGGGAAGATACGAATCCAAATCTGTCCCTCACGCTTCATATAACGTGTGATGGCCTGACGGGCTGCCTCAATCTGACGACCGGTAATCCACGAAGATTCCAGTGCCTTGATGCCAAACGAACCGTATGCAAGTTGGTTACCTCTCTGAGCAACACCCTTCATACGACCTTTTTGCATTCTTCTAAATTTGGTCTTTTTTGGCTGTAACATAATTGTTTTTGCTTTTAAAAGGTACTACTTACTACTTGTTATTACGTCTTTTCTTTGGAGCGCCGCCCTTGCGACCGCCCTGCTGTGGGCCACTCTGCGATGCAGCACCCGACATCTCGAACAGGTCACGCTTGCCATAAACCGTACCGTGGCAAATCCAGGTCTTGATACCCAGGATACCTACCTTGGTCAGAGCCTCTGCCAAGCAGTAGTCCACGTCTGCACGGAATGTGTGCAATGGAATACGTCCCTCCTTTATGGTCTCCGAACGTGCCATCTCGGCGCCGCCTACACGACCCGAAATCTGAACCTTGATACCCTCGGCACCTACACGCATTGCAGATGCGATAGCGGTCTTGATAGCACGACGGTGAGATACACGGCCTTCGAGCTGACGTGCGATAGACTGACCTACGATTGTAGCATCAATCTCAGGACGCTTCACCTCAAAGATGTTAATCTGTACCTCCTTGCCGGTGAGCTTCTTCAACTCCTCCTTCAACTTATCAACCTCAGAACCACCCTTACCGATAATGATACCCGGACGTGCGGTCGAGATAGTTACTGTAACGAGTTTCAAAGTACGCTCAATGATAATCTTCGAAATACTTGCCTTCGCCAAACGGACATTCAAGTACTTACGAATCTTTGCGTCTTCAACCAATTTCTCTGAGAAATCTTTACCACCAAACCAGTTGGAATCCCAACCTCTGATGATACCGAGACGGTTTGCTATTGGATTTACTTTCTGTCCCATTTGATTACTTGTTTTCTTCGGTTACCATTTTGTCAACTACTATCGTAACGTGATTGGAACGCTTACGGATACGGTGAGCACGACCCTGTGGCGCAGCCTGAATACGCTTCAACATACGACCACCATCTACGGTAATCTCCTTAACGCAGAGCTTTACGTCTTCCAAACGCTCGTTCTCGTTCTTTGCCTCCCAGTTGGCAATAGCCGACTTCAAGAGTTTCTCCAATCTGATAGATGCCTCCTTCTTCGAGTAGCGAAGGATACCCAATGCCTTGTTAATCTCCACACCACGGATGATATCTGCTACCAGACGCATCTTACGTGGCGAGGTAGGGCAATCGCGCATAATAGCGATGGCTTTCTGCTTCTTTTCAGCCTTTAATTTCTCGGCTCTTATTGCTTTTCTTGAACCCATTGTCTACCTATTTTTTCTTGTTACCTGCGTGACCACGGAAATTGCGAGTAGGAGCAAACTCACCGAGTTTGTGACCTACCATATTCTCTGTTACATAAACCGGAATAAACTTGTTTCCGTTGTGGACAGCGATCGTCTGACCTACGAAGTCAGGCGAAATCATACTTGCTCGTGACCAAGTCTTAATTACAGACTTATTATTGCCCTCGCTCTGTGCGATAACCTTCGCTTCGAGCTTCGGGTCAATGAATGGTCCTTTTTTTAATGAACGGCTCATTATGTACTCTTTTTAATTATTTTTTCTTTCTTGAAATAATAAACTTGGCCGATGTCTTCTTTGGATTACGAGTCTTATAACCCTTAGCCAACAAGCCCTTACGTGAACGTGGGTGACCACCGGATGCACGACCTTCACCACCACCCATTGGGTGATCCACTGGGTTCATTACAACACCACGGTTGTGAGGACGGCGACCGAGCCAACGCTTACGACCAGCCTTACCGGACGATTCTAGGTTGTGGTCGATGTTCGACACAACGCCGACAGTTGCACGGCAAGTTACGAGTACCATACGAGTCTCACCAGAAGGCAACTTGATGATGGCAAACTTGCCCTCACGTGCCAAAAGCTGAGCATACGAACCGGCAGAACGCGCCATCTGCGCACCCTGACCAGGGTAGAGTTCAATATTGTGGATGAGTGTTCCGAGTGGAATCTCTGCCAATGGCAAAGTGTTACCAACCTCAGGAGCAACACCGGAACCGCTGAGTACGGTCTGACCTACTTTGAGGCCGTTAGGAGCCAAGATGTAGCTCTTCTGACCGTCAGCATATACAACAAGTGCGATACGAGCTGTACGATTTGGGTCGTACTCGATAGTCTTTACAGTTGCGGCGATGCCATCCTTTGCACGCTTGAAGTCAACCAAACGGTACATCTGCTTGTGACCACCACCAATGTAGCGAACGGTCATCTTACCAGAATTGTTACGACCGCCGGTGCTTTTCTTTGCTTCAAGCAACGACTTCTCCGGCTTGTTTGTGGTAATCTCCTCAAACGTACCGATAATCTTATGTCTTGTGCCGGGAGTTACCGGCTTAAACTTTCTTACTGCCATCTCCGTTAGATATTACTGTAAAAATCTATCTTATCTCCATCCTTCAAGGTGACAATAGCCTTCTTGAAGTTATTAGCACGTCCTTCGAGCAAACCTGCCTTGGTGTAGCGGCTTTTGAGTTTTCCCATATAGTTGATGGTATTAACATCGGTTACCACTACGTTGTACATCTGCTCAACGGCGTTACGAATCTGCAACTTGTTAGCACGTACATCAACGATAAAACCGTAGCGATTCAACTTTTCGCCCTGAATCGTCATCTTCTCGGTTAAAATAGGCTTAATGATTACTTCCATTTTTTCCTCCGTTTTTTAGGCTAACATTACATTCAATACATTTTCTGCACCCTCAACCATCACTACGGCCGATGCGTTCATTACCTCATAAGTGTTGAGGTGCGACGCCAAAATGGTCTTAACCGATGGGATGTTACGGCACGAGAGTTGAAGGTTTACGTTTGTCTCCGGCAAAACGACCAAAACCTTCTTATCTGCCACTTTGAGAGCGGATGCCAAAGCGATTACAGACTTTGTCTTTGGAGCATCGAGGTTGATGTTCTCGACAACGGTGATTGCACCTGCCTGTGCTTTGTAAGTGAGTGCGCTGCGGCGTGCCAGACGCTTCAACTTCTTGTTGAGCTTGAAGCTGTAATCACGTGGCACCGGACCGAAAATACGGCCACCGCCTGGGAACAATGGGCTCTTGATGCTACCGCAACGTGCGCCACCTGTACCCTTCTGTCTCTTCAACTTGCGAGTTGAGCCTGCAACCTCGTTGCGCTGCTTCGCCTTGTGAGTACCCTGACGCTGGTCAGCCAAATACTGCTTAACGTCGAGGTAGATAGCGTGGTCATTAGCCTCCACGCCGAAAACCGCATCCGAAAGAACTACCTTACGACCGGTCTCCTGTCCTTGTGCGTTCAATACTGCTAATTCCATACTACTTCTCAATAGTTAAATAAGAACCCTTTGCACCTGGAATCGAACCCTTCACCAAGATAAGGTTGTTCTCAGGTATTACCTTTAATACTTTCAGGTTAAGAACCTTAACCTGCTCGCCACCCATCTGTCCAGGCAAACGCTTACCCTTGAAGACACGAGACGGATAGGATGATGCACCGAGGGAACCCGGCTTACGCTGACGGTTGTGCTGACCGTGGGTCTGACCACCCACACCACCAAAACCGTGGCGCTTTACAACACCCTGAAAACCACGACCCTTAGAGATACCGGTTACGTCAACCCAATCCTCCTCAGAGAACAAATCAACGGTGAGAGTATCACCAAGGTTCACTTCTGGCATACCCTGGAATTCAGCCATCTTGCGTTTTGGGGTAGTGCCGGCTTTCTTGAAGTGACCTAACAAACTGTTGCTGGTGTGCTTTTCACTCTTGTCGTCATAGGCAATCTGTACTGCCTCGTAGGAGTCCTTCTCGACAGTCTTGATTTGCGTAACCACACACGGACCAGCCTCAATTACAGTGCATGGTATGTTCTTACCCTCGGCACTGTACACGGAAGTCATTCCGATTTTCTTTCCAATTAGTCCTGACATTTTTCTGTCTAATTACGTTTGTTAATAAAAGTGAATTTGTTTTGTGTTTATATACCTATATATATTTATATATACGCATTTTGTGCCTTCGGATGAGGAAGCGATGCGGTTTTTGCACCGCTTCTTCGCCCGAGATTTATTGTTTCGGCCTTTCAGGTATTAGCACTTGATTTCTACCTCAACACCCGAAGGGAGTTCGAGCTTCATCAAAGCGTCGATAGTCTTCGGAGTCGAAGAGTAGATGTCGATGATACGCTTGAAAGTGCAGAGCTGGAACTGCTCACGTGCCTTCTTGTTTACGAAGGTCGAACGGTTCACAGTGAAAATCTGCTTATGCGTTGGGAGTGGCACCGGACCGCTTACCAATGCATCAGTGCTGCGCACTGTCTTTACAATCTTTTCAGCCGACTTATCAACCAAGTTGTGGTCGAAAGACTTTAACTTAATTCTAATCTTCTGGTTCATATTCTTCTTTACGTTTACTCTAAATCCTTCTTTTTACCCGATTTCTCGATAATATCCTTTGCAAGGTTTGCAGGAACCTCCTCGAAGTGCGAGAACTCCATCGACGAAGTTGCACGACCCGACGAGATTGTACGGAGTACGGTTACATAACCGAACATCTCCGAGAGTGGCACCTTGGCCTTAACCACACGTGCCGTACCCTTCGACTCCATACCCTGAATCTGGCCACGACGCTTGTTGAGGTCGCCGATGATATCACCCATACTCTCCTCCGGAGTAACAACCTCAACCGACATAATAGGCTCCATAATTACCGAGCCTGCCTTTGGAGCAGCCTGACGGAAACCGTTACGAGCACAAATCTCGAATGAGAGCTGGTCGGAGTCAACCGGGTGGAACGAACCATCCTTCAAAGTAACCTTCATCGAGTCGATGGTGTAACCTGCCAGAGCACCGTTTGCCATAGCGGACTCAAAGCCCTTCTGAACAGCAGGGATGAACTCCTTAGGCACGTTACCGCCCTTAACCTCATCAACGAATGTAAGACCCGGCTTGTCATCGTCAGCAGGACCAATCTCGAAGATGATATCTGCAAACTTACCACGACCACCGGTCTGCTTCTTAAATACCTCACGGTGCTGGATAGTCTGAGTAAGAGCCTCCTTGTAGTTAACCTGTGGAGCACCCTGGTTAATCTCTACACCGAACTCACGGCGCAGACGGTCAACGATGATATCGAGGTGCAACTCACCCATACCCGAGATGATGGTCTGGCCACTCTCCTCGTCGGTACGAACGGTGAAGGTTGGGTCCTCCTCGGCGAGCTTCGCAAGAGCGATACCGAGCTTATCGAGGTCCTTCTGAGTCTTTGGCTCTACTGCAAGACCGATAACCGGCTCTGGGAAGGTCATCTGTTCGAGAACGATAGGAGCATTCTCGGCGCAAAGAGTATCACCGGTGTGAATCTCCTTGAAACCTACTGCTGCGCAGATATCGCCGGCAGTTACGCACTCCATAGGGTTCTGCTTGTTAGCGTGCATCTGGTAGATACGGCTGATACGCTCACGCTTGCCGCTACGAGCATTCAACACATAAGAACCTGCATCGAGCTTACCCGAATATACACGCACGAATGCCAAACGACCTACGAATGGGTCGGTAGCAATCTTAAATGCCAAACCGCAGAATGGGTCAGTCTCAACAGCGGCACGCTTCTCCACCTCCTCGGTCTTAGGATTCACACCCTCAACAGCAGGAACATCCAGCGGTGATGGGAGGAATGCCATAATGTAGTCGAGGAGCTTCTGTACGCCCTTGTTGTGGAACGACGAACCGCAGAGCATAGGTACGAGCGACATATTCATAGTCGCAGTACGGATAGCGGCAATGAGCTCATCCGGAGTAATCGAATCCGGATCCTCGAAGAACTTCTCCATCAGAGCGTCGTCGGTAGCTGCAACCTCCTCGATGAGTTTGTTACGCCACTCCTCAGCCTCTGCCTTCATGTTCTCCGGAATCTCACGCAACTCGAAGTTATCACGAACGGTCTTGTCGTCGTAGTAGTAAATCGCATTATTATATATAAGGTCAATCAGACCCTCGAACTTATCCTCGACACCGATAGGCAACACTACCGGAAGAGCGGTAGTACCGAAGTGCTCCTTAATCTGCGAGCAAACGGCGAGGAAGTCCGCACCTGTACGGTCCATCTTGTTAACGTAACCGATACGAGGCACATTGTACTTATCTGCCTGACGCCATACGGTCTCCGACTGCGGCTCCACACCACCTACGGCGCAGAATGTAGCAACGGCACCGTCCAAAACACGGAGAGAACGCTCTACCTCGACGGTAAAGTCAACGTGTCCCGGGGTGTCAATCAGGTTAATCTGATACTGATGGTCCTTGTAGTGCCAGAAAGCGGTTGTAGCAGCCGAGGTGATGGTGATACCACGCTCCTGCTCCTGAACCATCCAGTCCATAGTGGCTGCACCCTCGTGGGTCTCGCCAATCTTGTGGGTTTTACCCGTATAGAAGAGAATACGCTCGGAAGTAGTAGTCTTACCGGCATCGATGTGAGCCATGATACCGATGTTTCTTGTATATTTAAGATCTCTTGCCATTGTACGTCTCTCCTATAATTAAAATCTGAAGTGTGCAAATGCCTTGTTTGCCTCAGCCATACGGTGCATCTCCTCCTTACGCTTGAAGGCAGCACCCTGCTGATTGTAAGCATCTACTATTTCGCCTGCGAGCTTCTCGGCCATTGATTTTCCGGAACGCTTGCGTGCGAAGAGTACAAGGTTTTTCATCGAAATAGAAACTTTGCGCTCCGGACGAACCTCCATTGGAACCTGGAATGTCGCTCCACCGATACGCTTCGATTTTACTTCGACTTGTGGAGTGATATTCTCAAGGGCTTGTTTCCAAACCTCAAGTGGAGATTTATCAGCATCCTTCATCTTCTTGCCTACCAATTCCAACGAATCGTAGAAAATGGTGTAGGCAATACTCTTCTTGCCATCCAACATCAAGTTGTTCACGAAGCGGGTTACTGCCACGTCGTTGAACTTCGGATCAGGAAGTAGAGTGTGCTTCTTTGGCTTAGCTTTTCTCATTTTTTCTTTCTTCGTTAAATGTTTTCTAAATTTTCCTCTTTTTACTTCTTACCTGCCTTTGGTCGTTTTGCACCATACTTCGAGCGACGCTGACGACGACCATCTACGCCTGCTGAATCGAGGGCACCACGAACGAGGTGGTAACGTACACCCGGGAGGTCCTTAACACGACCGCCACGAACGAGTACAATTGAGTGCTCCTGCAAGTTGTGACCTTCACCTGGGATGTAGGCGTTGACCTCCTTGCCATTGGTCAATCTTACACGTGCAACCTTACGCATAGCCGAGTTAGGCTTCTTAGGTGTGGTGGTGTACACACGAGTACAAACGCCACGACGCTGAGGGCACGCTGCGAGTGCAGGGGACTTAGACTTGTCCTCCATCTGCGCTCTACCGTTTCTTACTAACTGTTGAATAGTTGGCATTTTAAACCTTTAATTTGTTAATACTCACGGGGATTTCAGCCCCGAATTTCTATTTCGTTTGTGCCAAAAGGCCTGCAAAGATAGGCATTTTTTTTGTTTTACACTATATATATGAAAAATATTTTCCCTTTTTGGTGCTGATTTTTCGGCTATTTAGCCATTTTTGGGGCTTCGGATGATTCTTTTTTCTTATAATTTACCCAACAAAATAAATCTCATTTATAATAAAATTTGTAACATATTGATTATTAGCGTGTTCAAAATTGCACTTGTCCATATTTTCGACGTCACACCTCTCGGCAGAGGATTCCTCGCAAAAAATCTTCATTTTTCTACAACTTTTTTGCCACCGCACCCCCGCCAACTGCCCGAAAAATGCAGGACCGACGAAGAACTCCCGCACCCGAAAATCGGGTTTTGATTATCGAAAAACAACATACCGGTCCACCCTATTTTATTATCGCAAAACGATATACAAAAAAGGCCCCGAAACCGACCGTCAAAGGCTCGATTTCGGGGCTGTAAATATTATCGTTTATCAATAAAAACTACTCTTTCGGGAAGCAGAATTGCAGGATTTGCGGCAGCGATGCACGCCAGAATTTCCAGTCGTGAACGCCATCACGAACTCGGAATTCGAGAGGAATATTCGCACGCTTCATCTCGGCGAAGAACTCCATATTCACCCCCATCAGGAAGTCATCATCGCCGCAATCGGCCATCCAGCGCACGGAGTGCAGCTGCTCCAACTGCTCGGCGGTTGCGTGGCGCACATACTCGACCGGCGAGGTCTGCGCCACCGACCACAGCCACTCGATGCTGGCGTATGGGCTTCGGGCACGATAGTAGTGGTCGAGCAGTCCGCTCGTGGAGTAGCAGGCGCAGAAGTGATCGTGGTGGCGCTGTGCATATACCACCGAGCCTCCGCCGCCCATCGAAAGGCCTGCGACAGCACGCCCCTCCTTCGTCGCTATCGTCTTGAACGTCTTGTCAATATGAGGTATAAACTCTTGGAAAAAGAAATCCTCGTATGGCCAGCCATCGACATTGAAGTAGCCCATATTTTTACCGCCTCGGCGCTCGCCCAGACCGGTAGCATCCGGCATCACGACAATCATCTTACGCACACGTCCTGCGGCAATCTCCTCGTTGGCGATACGTGGCAACTCGCCGCCGCCGTCACGGCACCACGAGCGGTGGTTGCCATAGGCTCCGTGCAGCAGGTACAGCACGGGGTAGCGTTCATCCGAGGCATCATACCCCTCGGGCAGATATATCGAATAGACCTTCTCCACGCCGAGCAGTTCGCTCTTCACGGAGAGTTGTTCCAGACGGCCTTGCGCCTGCACAGCAACGGCAAATGCCGTCAAAAATGGGAGTAAAAAGAGGAATCTTTTCATCGTTTGTAGGTTTTTGTTGGTTAATCAATAGACAAAGATATGATTTTTTCCGTCAAAACTTTGCCCGAAGCGGGATACTCTTATGAAAAAATCGCTATATTTGCCCAATCAAGTGTGCGCATATGCGCACGATGCAGGTACGCACGAGGTGCAAAGGGCTGACTTACAACGAAAAACAAAATAAAAACAGATAATTTATGGAATACAATTTCAGAGAGATTGAGGCCAAGTGGCAAAAAGAGTGGAAAGAGCGTGGTGTATATCGTGTCGATGTTGACGCTTCACGCCCTAAATTTTACGTCTTGGATATGTTCCCCTACCCGTCGGGAGCAGGTCTTCACGTAGGACACCCTCTGGGCTACATCGCCTCCGACATCTATTCACGTTACAAGCGTCTGTGCGGCTACAACGTACTGCACCCGATGGGTTACGACGCATTTGGCCTGCCGGCGGAGCAGTACGCCATTCAGACGGGACAGCACCCTGCGGTGACCACCGAGAAGAATATCGCCCGCTACCGTGAGCAGTTGGACAAGATTGGCTTCTCATACGACTGGGAGCGTGAGGTGCGCACCTGTGAGCCGGAGTATTACAAGTGGACCCAGTGGGCCTTCCTCAAAATGTTCGCCCACTACTACGACCGCACCGAGCAGAAGGCAAAGCCTATCAGCGACCTCGTTGCCCACTTCGAGAAGTCGGGTACCGTGGGTGTAGATGCAGCCTGCACCACCGAACTCTCATTCTCGGCCGAGGAGTGGTGCGCCAAGAGCGAGCAGGAGAAGGAGCAGACGCTCCAAAACTACCGCTTGGCATTCCGTGCCGACACGATGGTAAACTGGTGTCCGAAGCTTGGCACCGTGCTCGCCAACGACGAGGTGAAAGACGGCCTCTCCGTTCGTGGAGGCTTCCCTGTCGAGCAGAAGCGTATGAAGCAGTGGCTGCTGCGTGTCACAGCCTACGCACAGCGTATGCTCGACGGTCTTGAAACGCTCGAATGGAGCGAGTCGCTCAAAGAGATTCAGCGTAACTGGATTGGTCGCTCGGAGGGTGCGCAGGTGTTCTTCGATGCAGAGATGGCCGACGGCACCACCCGCAAGCTCGAAATATTCACCACACGCCCCGACACCATCTTCGGCGTGACGTTTATGGTTGTGGCTCCGGAGCATGAGTGGCTTGCAGATATGACCACAGCGGAGCAGAAGGCGGCCGTTGAGGAGTACATCGAGCAGACCAAGAAGCGCTCCGAGCGTGAGCGTATCGCCGAGACCAAGCGTGTGAGCGGAGTCTTCACGGGTGCCTATGCCACCAATCCGTTCACCGGCAAGCGCATACCTATCTACGCCTCGGACTACGTTCTGGCAGGCTACGGCACGGGTGCCATTATGGCAGTGCCGGCGCACGACTCGCGTGACTACGCCTTTGCTCGTCACTTCGGCCTCGATATCGTCCCTGTTGTCGAGGGTGGCGATTTGAGCGTGGCATCGTACGATGCGAAGGAGGGTGCGATGATTAACTCCGACTTCCTCAACGGCACAGATGTCAAGGAGGCTATCTATAAGATGTTCGAGGAGGTTGAGAAGCGAGGCCTCGGCAAGCGACTTGTGAACTATCGCCTGCGTGATGCCATCTTCTCCCGCCAGCGTTATTGGGGTGAGCCGTTCCCTATCCGCTACGAGGGCGACATCGCCCGTCCGCTTGCGGAGGAGGAGCTGCCGCTCTGCCTGCCGCCAATCAAGGACTTCGGCCCTACGGAGCAGGGTGAGCCGCCACTTGCACGTGTCGAGGGCTGGGAGTACGAGCTCTCCACGATGCCGGGCTTTGCCGGCTCTTCGGCATACTACCTGCGATATATGGACCCTCGCAACAACGAGGCCCTCGTATCGAAGCAGGCCAACGAGTATTGGCGCAACGTCGATTTGTACATCGGCGGCATCGAGCACGCTACGGGACACCTTATGTACTCCCGTTTCTGGAATATGTTCCTCTACGACTTGGGCTACGTATGCGAGAGCGAGCCATTCAAGAAGCTCGTAAATCAGGGTATGATTCAGGGCCGCTCGAACTTCGTATATCGTGTGGTGGGAACAAACCAATTCGTATCGCTCGGCCTGCGTGACCAATACCAGACGCAGGAGATTCACGTCGATGTAAATATCGTCAAGAACGACATCCTCGACCTCGACGCCTTCCGTGCTTGGCGTCCGGAGTTCGCCGATGCGGAGTTCATCCTCGAAAACGGACAGTACATCTGCGGTTGGGCTGTCGAGAAGATGTCGAAGTCGATGTACAACGTCGTAAACCCTGACTTTATCGTCGAGCAGTATGGTGCCGACACGCTGCGTATGTACGAGATGTTCCTCGGCCCGTTGGAGCAGTCGAAGCCTTGGGACACCAACGGCATCGACGGCGTGCATAAGTTCCTCAAACGCTTCTGGCGTATGTTCCACACCCGTCAGGGCGAGTGGGCGCTGAGCGACGAGCAGCCGACAGAGAAGGAGTTGAAGACACTGCATAAGACCATCAAGAAGATTCGTGAGGATATCGAGAACTTCTCGTTCAACACCTCCGTTGCGGCATTTATGATTTGCGCCAACGAACTCGGCGAGTGCCACAAGCGGGCTATCCTCGAACCGCTCACCATCCTCATAGCCCCATTCGCTCCGCACATCGCCGAGCAGTTGTGGGAGATGATGGGCCACAAGGAGTCTGTCTGCGATGCACAGTATCCGGTCTGTGAAGAGAAATTCCTCGTGGAGAGCAACTTCGAGTACCCGATTATGATTAACGGCAAGTTGCGCCACAAGCAGGTATATCCACTCTCGGCGACCCCGGCAGAGTTGCAGGCCGACATCCTGACCAAGGAGGAGGTGCAGCGCTGGTTGGAGGGTGCTACGCCGAAGAAGATTATCGTTGTACCGGGCAAGATTATCAACATCGTAAAGTAATGAAGCGTATGATACGGCAACTCACAACACTTATCGTTGCACTCCTGCTCGCCACGACCGCCGTGGCGCAGCAGGCCCACCTCTTCTCCTTGGAGGAGAGCGGTGCCGACGAGATTGTCGCCGCCTATTGGGACAACTCGACAGCCCCGCACTCTAACGGAGTGACCGAGACGGAGAGCATCAACGAGAAGTGGGAGCTCTTCAACACGTCGCAGACCGACCTCTACATCTATAAGGCGGACCCTGCGAAGGCTACGGGGCAGGGTGTTGTCATCGTGCCGGGAGGCGGATACCGAAAGGTCTGCATCAAGTACGATGGCTTTATGGTGGCCAAGTACCTGCGCAGCATAGGCATCACCGCCGTCGTCGTGAAGTACCGACTGCCAAACGGCCACCGTGAGGTGCCTCTGGAAGATGCACAGGCGGGAATGAGATTCCTCCGCACGGAGGGCAGCAAGTGGGGCGTGGACCCTGCGCAGGTGGGTATCCTCGGATGCTCGGCTGCCGGACATCTGGCGGCTCAGGCATCGACCTTCACGCCCGATGCGGAGAAGCCTGCCTTTGCAATCCTCATCTACCCCGTCATCTCCGGCACCACGCGCAGTTCGCACCACGGCACCTTCGGCAACCTGCTCGGGCGACAGCGCACAAATGCCGAGCAGGAGTACTACTCGCTCGAAAACCGTGTGACGACCACCACGCCGCCGACACTGCTGCTGCTTACCGACGACGACTTGAAGGTTCCGCCAATCAGCTCCATACGCTACTATAAGGC
The DNA here is from genome assembly GCA_017483225.1 of Alistipes sp. Lineage (GTDB taxonomy): Bacteria > Bacteroidota > Bacteroidia > Bacteroidales > Rikenellaceae > Alistipes. Next base: position 23,647 of record JAFULF010000013.1, on the reverse strand, counting down.
ACTCAAAGCGCACGGCGTGCCCGCTGCGATGCACGTATTTCCTTCGGGCGGTCACGGCTGGGCAGGCCACGACGAGTATCGGTACGCCGAGCCGTGCAAGAGGGCTATCAAGGATTGGTTAAAGGTACGATTGGAGAGTCACAACGCTAAAAACAGAGAGTGATGAAGAGAGCATTTATAGTGATGATGGTTATCGCCGCCACACTCTCCTCGGCCTCGGCACAGGAGGTTGTGACGGTAGATACTACGGCGGATGAGATTGTCCACCTTTGGAACAACGACACGGCCAAGCACTCTAACCGGATAACCACAGACGAGTACATCAAGGGCAAGACCAAGGTCTATAACACCTCCTCGGCGGAGTTGTACACCTTTCAGGCACCCAAAGAGAGGGCTACGGGCTACTCGGTAGTCATCTACCCCGGTGGCGGCTATCGCTACCTCAGCTTCCCGACCTCCTTCCCCGAGTGGTTGCGTGACAACGGCATCACGGCCGTTGTGGTGAAGTACCGTCTGCCCAACTTCGGATATACGGATGCTATGCTTGAAGATGCCGTGGGTGCCGTGGAGTACCTTCGCTCCAATGCCGAGAGGTATAATATCGACCCTCAAAAGGTGGGCGTGTGCGGCAACTCGGCAGGCGGACACCTTGCGGCGTGGGTATCCAACCTTATGCCCGGCCCGAAGAAGCCCGCCTTTGCGATTCTCGTCTATGGGGCTATGGTACGCAACCAATACTACAACACCTACGCAGCAAACAGCCGCTCGGGAGGCAAGCGGGTGACATCCTCCATTGCCGATGCTCTGACTATCTCCAATATGGTCAGCGCAACAACCCCTCCGACCCTGATGTTCCTGTCGGACGACGACACCGTTGTACCTCCGTACAGCTCAACGATATACTACAAGGCACTGAAACACTATGGCGTGCCTGCATCCATGCACATCTACCCTTCGGGAGGTCACGGCTGGTCAGGCAGACTCAAATGGGAGTATCGCCGGCAGTGGCTCGACGCCGTCAAGGATTGGCTTATGTGCCTCGAAGAGAATAGAGATAGAACTAAAAGATAACATACGATGAAAAAACTTCTAATCATTATGGCATCAGCGCTTTTCACACTCTCCGCCTCGGCGCAGGGGAGCGTAGCGGTCGAGAGTTCCGCCGACGAGGTTATAACCCTCTGGAACAATGCGACAGCACCACATTCGAGCCTCGACACCAAACCGGAGGTCATAACCCGACGAGGCAGCGGCTACAAGGCATCGCACACCTCGGAGACGGTCTTCTACCTCTTCAAGGCGAAGAACCCTACGGGGCAGAGCCTCATCCACTTCCCCGGAGGTGGCTACAAGAGCGTGAACCTCAACTTCGGAATGGCGGAGTGGCTGCGTGAGCAGGGCATCACAACTCTGGTCGTGAAGTACCGCCTCCCGAATGGACACAAGGAGGTGCCGTTGGAGGATGCACGTGCGGCGATTGCCTATATGCGTGAGAATGCCGAGCGTCTGGGCCTCGACCCACAGAAGGTGGGCGTGAGCGGCAACTCGGCGGGCGGACACCTTGCGGCGTGGTGCTCCAACGTGCTACCGTTGGAGGAGCGTCCCAACTTCTCCGTGCTCATCTACCCCGTAATCAACGGACAGATGTGGTCGTACAAGGGACAGCAGAGCACGCTGTTGGAGTTGCTGGGCAAGTGGCGCACCTCGGCAGACATCGAGGCGCACTCGGCAGACCTGCTTGTCACGGCCGACACCCCGCCGGCACTGCTGCTGCACAGCGACGACGACGTGGTGGCACCGCCACACAACTCCGTGCTCTACTACAAGGCTCTGAAACACTACGGCGTAAAGTCCTCGCTGCACTTCTTCCCTTCGGGCGGTCACGGCTGGATAGGCCGGGATAAGTGGCAGTATCGCCAGCAGTGGCTCGAAGCGGTCAAGGAGTGGATTTTATCCTTCTAAACAACACTGATTAAAACAAAAAAAAGATAAAAACTATGAAAAGATTTATGATTTTACTCGCAGCAGCAGCCTTTGCTCTCAACGCATCGGCACAAAAGACTATCACTCTGTCACTCGAAGAGAGTGGTGCCGACGAGATAATCACCGGCTATTGGAACAACACCAATGCCCCTCACTCAAACGAGGAGACCGCCGACGAGGCAATCAACGCCCGTCGCCACTTCACCAAGACCTCGCAGACCGACTTCTACATCTACAAGGCGGACCCTGCGAAGGCTACGGGTCAGGGCGTTGTCGTGCTGCCCGGAGGTGGTTATAGCAAGGTGTGCATCGCCCACGAGGGCTTCGAGGTGGCGAAGTATCTGCGCAGCCTCGGCATCTCGGCGGTAGTGGTCAAGTACCGCCTCCCGAACCACGGACATAAGGAGGTGCCGCTCGAAGATGCGCAGGAGGCACTGCGATTTATGCGCAAGAAGGGCAAGAAGTGGGGCGTGGACCCTGCACAGGTAGGTATCTGCGGCAGCTCGGCAGGTGGCCACTTAGCAGCATACACCTCGACCTTCACGCCTGATGCCGAGAAGCCTGCCTTCTCGATTCTCTTCTACCCTGTCATCACGGGAACAACTTGGGAGACACACCAGAACACCTTCGAGTTCCTGCTGGGCAAGAAGCGCACACACCGAGAGCAGGAGTACTACTCGCTCGAAAACCGTGTGACCCCGACCACCCCGCCGGCAATCCTGCTGTTGAGCGACGACGACTTAGTCGTTCCGCCAATCAGCTCGATTCTCTACTACGAGGCCTTGAAGGCTAACGGCGTGGAGGCTACGATGCACATCTACCCTTCGGGAGGTCACGGCTGGGCAGGTCACGACGAGTTTAAGTACAGCAAGGAGTACAAGGAGGCTTTGGCCGACTGGTTGCAGATTCAGAATAAAAACGCTAAAACAAAATAAGACTAACAGATGGCAGAAAATTCAATTTTAACACGTCTTGACGGACTGAAAATCAAATACGAGGAGTTGGGACAGAAGCTCACCGACCCGGAGGTTATTGCCGACGTGAAAACGTTTGTGCAGTACAACAAGGAGTACCGTGAGTTGGAGCCTATCATCGAGACCTCGGAGCGCTATCGCAAGGCGGTAGCCGACCTTATGGATGCCAAGGATATCCTGGCCAACGAGAAGGACGAGGATTTTAGAGAGATGGCACGTGCCGAGGTGGCGGAGTTGGAGCCTATGATTGCGACGATGGAGGAGGAGATTAAGCTCCTGCTCATCCCGAAGGACCCGCAGGATGCCAAGAATGCCGTGTTGGAGATTCGTGGCGGCACGGGAGGCGACGAGGCGGCTCTGTTTGCCGGCGACCTTATGCGTATGTACACCAAGTACATCGAGTCGATGGGCTGGCGCTACGAGATAACATCCTTCTCGGAGGGTGCCGTGGGCGGCTATAAGGAGGTCATAATGAAGGTCACGGGCAGCAACGTCTATGGAACGCTCAAATATGAGTCGGGCGTACACCGTGTGCAGCGTGTGCCTCAAACCGAGACACAGGGTCGTGTACACACCTCGGCGGCATCGGTGGCGGTGCTTCCGGAGGCCGACGAGTTCGACGTGGAGGTGTCGTGGAACGATATTCGCAAGGATATCTTCTGCGCCTCGGGCCCGGGCGGCCAGTCGGTGAACACCACCTACTCGGCAATCCGTCTGACCCACATCCCGACGGGTATCGTCGTGCAGTGTCAGGACCAGAAGTCGCAGATTAAGAATACAGAGAAGGCCTTTGAGGAGTTGCGTACCAGAATTTTCAACTTGGAGTACCAGAAGTACCTCGACGAGATTGCCTCGAAGCGTAAGACGCTCGTATCTACGGGCGACCGCTCGGCGAAGATTCGCACGTACAACTATCCGCAGGGCCGTATCACCGACCACCGTATCAACTATACGATTTACAACCTCGGCGCATTTATGGATGGCGACATTCAGGACTGCATCGACCACCTTATTGTGGCCGAGAATGCCGAGCGACTCAAAGAGTCGGAGTTGGCTTAACGATAATGCGCCGGCGTATGAAACGACAACTCACCCTGTTGCTGTGCCTGCTATGGGCGGTCAGCGCCTCGGCACAGCAGGACTCACATCCGCTCTACATCGTCAATGGGCGGGTGTGGCAGAGTGTCGCACACATACCCGAGCAGAATATCGAGAAGATTGAGACGCTGGCGGCCGACGAGCAGACCATCGCCCAATATGGCGAGCGGGCAAACAACGGCGTTGTACTCATCACGCTCTGCTACGACCGTGCCGCACGCTTCCACGATGGGCAACCCTTCGCCTCCTACGTCACGTCGCACGTGAAGTGGAAGAGCAACGACCCCGTGGCACGCTACGTCGTGCGCTACACCATCGAGGCGGATGGCACGCTGACCCTCGGCGAGGAGTTGGAGTCCACCGACCGTCGTCTGCGCCGACGTATAATCAAGGTCGTCAAGGGTGCGCCGACGTGGCAACCTGCCACCAAGGCGGGTGTGCCGGTCAGAAGCGACTACGTTCTCTCCATACAACTGCCCAAGGGCAAGCCTATGCCCCGAGAGCGATATATCGTGCTGATGTAGTATGGAGAAGGGTGGTCACATATCGCTCTTTGAGTTGCAGAGTCGCATCGGCTCAGCGCTCGAAGCCTCGCTCCCCTCGACGATGTGGGTGAGTGCCGAGATTGCCGAGATGAAGGTGAACTACTCGGGCCACTGCTACCTCGAACTGATAGAGAAGCAGGAGGGAGGCAGTGCCGGAGCGGTAGCCAAGGCGCAAGCCAGAGGTGTAATCTGGAAGAGCACCTACGCCACCATCGCCCCACGCTTCGAGCGGGCGAGTGGCCGAAGGCTTGGGGCGGGGATGAAGATTCTCGTGCGAGCCTCGGTGGGATACCACCCCGTGTATGGTTTGAGTCTGCAAATCTCCGACATCGACCCCGCATACACGCTGGGCGATATGGAGCGGCAGCGACAGCAGACCATCGCCCGACTGAAAGAGGAGGGGGTGTGGGATATCAACCGAGGGGTTCCGATGCCGACGGTGCCACAGCGCATAGCGGTCGTATCGAGTGCCTCGGCGGCAGGATACAGAGACTTCTGCCGTGAGATTGAGAGCCGCCCGTACAGATTCGAGGTGACGCTCTTTGAGGCGGTGATGCAAGGGGCGACGAGTGAGCAGAGCGTGGTGGAGGCACTATCACGCATTGCCGAGCGGACAGAGGAGTTCGACGTGGCGGTCATCATCCGTGGCGGAGGCTCTACGGGGGACCTGGATGCCTTCAATGCCTATATGATTTGCTCATACGTGGCACAGTTCCCGCTCCCCGTGCTTACCGGCATAGGACACGACAAGGATGTGAGCGTCGCCGATATGGTGGCGGCACAGCCATTAAAGACCCCTACTGCCGTGGCGGCGTGGCTGGCAGATAGAGCCGAGGCGCTGGATGCCGACTTGGAGTATATGGCGGAGCGACTGCGTGAGTCGTGCGCACAGACCACTCACTCGGCGGAGCTGCGCCTGCAACGTGCCGAGGCAGAACTTCTCAATAGGGCGAGGTTGGCGATAAGCAGTGGCGAAAATCGCCTGCAACACCTCTGCGAGAGGCTCCGCACCACGACCGAGGGGGCAGTGCAAAGGGAGCATCGACGCTTGGAGAGCTACGAGATGCTATCCCGAAATTTTGCGCCGGAGCGGGTGCTGCAACTCGGCTTTGCGCTGGCCAGAATTGGCGGCAGAGCCATACGTAGCACCTCGCAGGTGACGAAGGGCGACCATATAGAGATAAGACTCTCGGACGGCAGCATAACGGCCGAGGTATTGAATAAAGATTTGGAGAGAGATGGCAAAGAAGAGTAAAGAGATTTCATACGAGGAGGCGATGTCCGAGATTGAGCAGATACTCTCGGTATTGCAGCAGGAGGCGGTAGATGTGGATACGCTCTCGGAGCGTGTGAAGCGTGCCTCCGAACTAATCACGCTGTGCCGTGCGAAGTTGCGCAAGGCAGAGGGAGAGGTGTCGAAGATTTTTGCAGAGTAGCGAAACGGAGGTATTACCAAACTATTTGATTGCGGAATGAAGATTATTGCAAAGGGAATACGCTGGGCTTTGAACGCCGTACCCCGACCGTGGTTGCAACGCATAGCGGGCTGGGCAGTACCCGTCATCGGCATATTGTATGCCGGTCGGGGAAGGGTATGCCCCGTGTGCAACACCCGCCGTCGAGAATTCCTGCCCTACGGATACGTCACATCCCGCAAGGATGCGCTGTGCCCCGGCTGCCTGGCCTTGGAACGCCACCGCCTGCTGTGGCTCTATCTGACACGTGAAACGACGCTCTTTGCCACCCACCCCACTCTGCTGCATATCGCACCGGAGGTTACGCTGATGAGGCGGCTGCGCCACCACTACAAGGGGGTGCCGGAGCGATACATCACGGCCGACTTGGAGAGTCCGCTTGCCGATATGCACTTCGACGTGCAGTCGATACCTATGGAGGCCGAGAGCGTGGATGTGGTCATCTGCAACCACCTGCTCGAACACGTGGAGAGCGACCGCCGTGCATTGAGCGAGCTGCACCGCATCCTGCGCCCCGGAGGTTGGGGCGTGCTGCTCTCGCCGATAGACTACGAGCGTGAGCACACCTTCGAGGATGACTCGGTGACGGATGCCGAGGAGCGGGCAAAGATATTCGGGCAGTACGACCATCGCCGCATATATGGTCGTGACTACACCCAAAGGCTCTCCGAGACGGGATTTATCGCCGAGGAGATAGACTATGCGGCACAATTTACGGAACAAGAACGTGAGCAATACAGCCTCGGCAACGACCGTTTGTATATTGTTCGCAAACCAGAAACAGAAACAGAGAAATAGGAGGAGTAAGATTATGGAAGGGTTAGTTATAAACGAGCGCCTTGCCGAGCGATATGCCTCGTTCAGGGCGAAGATAGCCGAGATGTTCTCGACCACCACGCAGGAGTATGTGGATAGGGCCTTGGAGTATGCCGACCGCCACATAGGCTCGCTGGCACGATACGACGGCCGACCGATGCTCGACCACGATGTCGAGGTGGCACGTATTGTCGCTACCGAGGTGGGTCTGGGCCGTAACTCCACCGTCGCCTCCATCATACACGATGCCGTGCGTGTGGTGGCGAAGCACGAGGAGGATGCCGTGCTGAACGATATGCTCAAAGAGGTTGGGGAGCTCTTCGGGCAGGAGGTCGTAGGCATCGTCGTAGGCTTGGCCAACATCTCGGAGTTGAAGACCAACACGCAGTCGGAGCAGGCTTCCGACTTCCGTGATATGATTGTCGCCTACTCGGAGGACCCGCGAGTGATACTCATAAAGCTCGCCGACCGCTTGGAGGTTATGCGCTCGATAGAGATTTTCCCGGAGGCAAAACGCCAGAAGAAGAGTTGGGAGAGTATGAACCTCTACGCACAGATTGCGCATAAACTCGGCCTCTACAACATCAAGAGCGAGTTGGAGGATTTGGCACTCTCGCAGCTCGAACCTGCCGACTATCGCCACATCTGCGACAAGCTCGCCGAGAGCGAGCAGGAGCGACTCCTCTTCATCGAGCGATTCATCGAGCCTATCAAGCGTGGCCTCAACGCCGCAGGCATCCGCTACCACATCAAGAGCCGCACCAAGTCGGTATATTCGATATGGAACAAGATGCGCAAGCAGAAGGTGCCTTTCGAGGGTGTCTATGATATATTCGCCATCCGCATCATCATCGACTGCCCACGAGAGCAGGAGAAGATGCAGTGCTGGACCGTGTACTCCGTCGTCAGCGACATCTACACGCCAAACACGGAGCGTATGCGTGACTGGATTACCATCCCGAAGTCCAACGGCTACGAGTCGTTGCATACGACGGTGTCGGCGGGCGACGGCAAGTGGGTTGAGATACAGATTCGCACGGAGCGTATGGACGACGTGGCAGAGTTGGGTATTGCTGCACACTGGCGTTACAAGGGAGTAAATCAGGGTGCGCAGACCTCGGAGCAGTGGTTGCACCGCCTGCGTGAGCTGATGGACGAGACGAAGGAGGATATCGCCGAGCGATTCGATGCCAAGCCCGTCTCGAATGAGATTTTCGTCTTCACGCCGAATGGCGACATCCGCAAACTGCCGGAGGGGGCTACGATTCTCGACTTCGCATTCGACATCCACACCAACCTCGGCTCTACCTGTGCCGGAGGTAAGGTGAACGGTCGTGCCGTGCCTATTCGTGAGCCACTGAAAAATGGCGACATCGTCGAGATTCTCTCGCAGAAGAACCAGCAGCCGAAGGCGGACTGGCTCAACTGCGTAGTCACAAGCAAGGCCCGCTCACGTATCAAGGCCTTCCTGCGAGAGGAGCAGGCGAAGGCGGCACGTATGGGTCGTGAGGAGTTGGAGCGCAAGCTCAAAAACTGGAAGCTCACCTCGAAGAGCATCGACGAGGTGGTTGCCTACCTGTGCAAGTACTACAAGCAGCGCACGGGAACGGCCCTCTACCAGCTCATAGCCACCGAGAAGGTCGATTTGTCGGTGGTGAAGGAGGTGCTCACCAAGTGGCTCTCCGGCGAGGCCGACGAGTTGCGTCGTGCTGCCGAGGCGGAGGCGGAGCGTCTGCGCAAGAGCACGGCGGCGACACCCGCACCTCGCACCCAGACCGATGCGCTGGTTATCGACGAGAGCATAAACAATATTGTATATAAACTGGCCAAGTGTTGTAACCCTATCAAGGGTGACGACATCTTCGGCTTCGTGACCATCAACTCCGGCATCACGATTCACCGCAACGACTGCCCGAATGCCAAGCGAATGAGGGAGAACTACCCTTATCGAATTATGGAGGCCCGCTGGCGTGACCAGGCGCAGGGCTCGTTCCGTGTGACCATCGCCATCACGGCGCAGGATGCCACCGGTCTAGCAAACCAGATTACGGAGGTCGTGAGCCACGATATGAAGCTCAACATCCGCTCGCTGAACCTCTCCTCACGTGGTGACGGCACCGGCTTCGGCACCATAAGTGTCGAGGTGCCTTCGACGGGCGTGGTGGATATGCTCATCCACGCAATTATGCGTATCAAGGGTGTGCAGCGAGCCTACCGAGTGAACAACTAACAGCCGAAGAGGGTGGTCCGCAAGCGAATAACTAACAACTAAAAACTATACCTGCAATGAAAAGATTTATTAACCTGCTTTTAGTGCTTTTGGTGGCAGCGAGTGCCACAGCACAGACGACCTTCACCTCGCAGTTGAAAGCCTCGCCGAGCAAGGGAGCGACCATCTACGGAACGGTAGAGTGCGACGGCAAGCCCCTCTCGGGAGTTGTCATCTCCGACGGATACGAGGTCGTCAAGACCGACAAGAGGGGCGTGTATAACATCGCCTCGGCAAAGCGTAACGGCTACGTGTTCATCACCCTGCCGGCCGGCTATGAGGCGATGACCGAGGGCAGCGACGTAGTGCCGCAGATATGGGCGGAGCTTACCGCCGATGCGCAGACCCCTGAACGTCACGACTTTACGCTGCGCAAGGCGGATAACGACCGCCACGTCATCGTAGCCGTGGCAGACATCCACCTCGCCAACCACCACAACGACATCGGCGAGTTCACCGATGTATTTCTCCCCTCGCTCAGGGCCGAGTTGGAGCAGTACCGCCAACAGGGTATCCCCGCATACACGCTGGCTCTGGGCGACTGCACCCACGAGATATATTGGTACGACTATCTCTACGACATCGGCGACTTCCGCCGCACGTTGAGCAAGGTCGAGTACCCTACGCAATTCTTCAACACGATGGGCAACCACGACAACGATGGCGGCACACCGCACAGCGAGAGTGTCGATTTCGATGCCACGGCGAAGTATCGCAAGGCCTTCGGCCCGACATACTACTCGTTCAACATCGGCAAGATTCACTACGTGATGCTCGACAACATCCACTACATCAACGAGCCGGGAGGCAAGAAGGCGAAGGGTATCGTAGGCTCACGCAACTACACCACCGAGATTTCACGTAAGCAGATGGATTGGCTGGCGAAGGACTTAGCCCTCGTGGATAAGAGCACGCCTGTTTTCATCGGCGTTCACTCGCCTATATTCCAGCACAAGAACGGAATGAACGGAGCCATCATCTCCCGTATTCCGGAGCAGAATGCCGCAGAGCTAACCTCCCTGTTGAAGGATTTTGAGGTTGTGCACATCCTTGGAGGCCACACCCACCGCAACCGTGTGACATACGGCCGAGATGATGCCGAGCGACCTGAACTCAAAAACATCACCGACCACAACATCGTGGCCGTAGCCGGCTCGCTCTGGTACTCGTCGGGCTTTGGCGGCCCGCAGATAGGCTCGCTCGGAGAGCCTGCCGGATGCAAGATTTTCCCGATTGACGGCACCGACATCAAGTGGTACTTCAAGGCCTCGCAGTACGATGCCGGGCAGCAGTTCACCTGCTTCGATATGAACGAGGTGCGCCGCTACTTCAAGGAGAGTGGCGAGGCAAACGTCTTCTTCACCCGCTACCCTAAGCGCACCAACTACGGAAACTTCGAGGCGGAGAACGTCGTGATGATTAACGTCTGGGATTGGGCTTCGGACTGGAAGATTTCGGTCAAGGAGAATGGCCGAGAGCTCGACGTGAAGCGCAAGAAGGCGGAGCACCCGCATATGCTCGCCTGCCTCGACATCCCTAACACGTTGTGGCTTGGCAAGTTCTCGTCGAAGAACAACCGCCGCAAGGCCCACCCGCATATGTTCCACGTTGTCGCATCCTCGCCCGATTCGACAATCGAGGTGACGGTTACCGACTCCTTCGGCAACGTATATACCGAGAAGATGGAGCGACCAAAGAGATTCCACCGACTAATGAAATAAAAAATACAGCCTACATTATGAAAAGAGCACTTAACCTACTGACGCTTCTGCTGCTGGTGGCGACCACCGTCTCGGCGCAGAGCACCTTCACCTCCTCCGCCAAGGTATCACCAAAGAGGGGGGCAACAATCTACGGTGTCGTAGAGTGCGACGGCGTGCCTTTGGAGGGTGTCGCCGTATCCGACGGATACCAGATTGTACACACCTCCAAAAAGGGAGTCTATCAGCTGCCATCCGCCAAGCGCAACGGCAACGTCTTCATCATCATACCGTCGGGTTACGAGGCGCTGACCGAGGGCGACGACGTGGTGCCGCAGTTCTGGGCACACCTGACTGCCGACGCTGCAACGCCGGAGCGTCACGACTTCACGCTGCGCAAGGTGGATAACGACCGCCACGTCATCGTAGCCGTGACCGACATCCACCTCTCAAACCGCTTCAACGACTTCGAGCTGTTTGCAGGCTCCTTCGTGCCGAGCCTCAGGGCCGAGTTGGAGCAGTATCGACAGCAGGGCATCCCCGTATATACAATAAGTATGGGTGACAACAGTTTCGACCTCTATTGGTACGACTACCTCTACGACATCGGCGACTTCCGCACCTCGCTCATCAAGGCGAAGTACCCTACCCCGTTCTTCAACGCTATGGGTAACCACGACCACGACGGCGCTACGCCGTGCAGCGAGCAGACCGACTTTCTGGCGGCGGCGAAGTATCGCAAGGCCTTCGGCCCGACATACTACTCGTTCAACATCGGCAAGATTCACTACGTTATACTCGACAACATAGTCTATCACAACGAGCCGAGCAAGAACGCCAAGAAGGGCAAGGGCATCGTCGGCTCACGCAACCACTCGCAGGCCCTGACACGTGAGCAGCTCGACTGGCTGGCGAAGGATTTGGCACTCGTGGATAAGAGTACCCCCGTAATCTTCGGCGTACACAGCCCTATCTTCCGCTACAAGAACTATATGGATGGCGAGATAGATATTCGCCTGCCGGAGGAGCAGCGGAGCGAGTTCATCAACCTGATTAAGGATTTCAAGTGTGTGCATATCCTCTCGGGACACACCCACCGCAACCGTTGCTGCTATGGACATCGTGACCAGACCAAGCCCGACATTGCCAACGTCACGGAGCATACCGTCGTAGCCGCCTCGGGCGCACGCTGGCACACCTCCGCCTTCGGAGGCCCACAGATTGGTGTTACGGGCGACCCTTCCGGATGCAAGATACTCCCTATCGACGGCACCGATATCAAGTGGTACTTCAAGGCTACGGAGTTCGACAGCAGCAAGCAGTTCCGCTCCTACGATATGAACGAGGTGCGCCGCTACTTCAACGAGAATGGCGAGGTGAGGGTATTCCTCGACCACTTCCCTAAGCGTACCGACTACGGTAAGTACGAGAAGGAGAACGGCGTGTTGATTCACGTATGGGACTGGGCCACCGACTGGAAGATTTCGGTCAAGGAGAATGGCAAGGAGCTCGCCGTAAAGCGCAAGAAGGCGGAGTGCCCGCAATATATGATTACCTACGACATTCCGAAGCGACTTTGGACATTCGACCTGAATACGGGCAGCAGCGTCAAGCGCTCGATGCACCCGCATATGTTCCACGCTGTCGCATCGTCGGCCGACTCCACGCTCGAAATCAGCGTGACCGACTCCTTCGGCAACGTATATACCGAGCAGATGGAGCGACCAAAGGCCTTCCACAAGCATATGAAATAAACCTAATATAGTATGAAACGACTTTTTAACCTTTTGACTCTTTTGGTGCTTGCCGCTACCAGCGTATCGGCACAGAGCACCTACACCTCCACGGCGAAGGTATCGCCGAAGCGAGGCACAACCATCTACGGTGTCGTAGAGTGCGACGGCAAGCCCCTGCAAGGTGTTGCCGTATCGGACGGCTACCAAATCGTTCTAACCGACAAGAAGGGCACCTACCAGTTGCAGTCGGCAAAGCGCAACGGCAACGTCTTTATCACCATCCCGTCGGGCTATGAGGCTCCGACCTCAACCGAGACCTTCGACCCCGTTCCGCAGTTCTGGGCACACCTGACTGCCGATTCGGCGACACCGGAGCGTCACGACTTTACGCTCAAAGCGGTGAATAACCGCAACCACGTAATGCTCGCCATTACCGACATACACCTCTCCAACCAGCTCGGCGACCTCGACCAATTCAACAACGTCGTGATGCCTCGTATTCGTGAGGAGGTGGAGAAGTATCGCAAGCAGGGCATCCCTGTCTATACGATGTGTATGGGCGACAGCAGTTTCGACCTCTTCTGGTACGACTTCCTCTTCGACATCGCCGACTTCCGTGAGACACTGCGACAGAATAAGTACCCGACGACGATGTTCCACACGATGGGTAACCACGACAACGACGGCGCTACACCACAGAGCGAGCAGACCGACTTCGAGGCTACGGCGGCATATCGCAAGGCCTTCGGCCCGACATACTACTCGTTCAACATCGGTGGCGTGCACTACATTATGCTCGACAACATCTTCTACCACAACGAGCCTAACCCGAAGGCGAAGAAGGGTGGCGGTATGGCGGGTGCCCGCAACCACACCTCCGGCATCTCTGCCGAGCAGGTCGAGTGGTTGAAGAAGGATTTGGCCCTCGTCGCAGACAAATCGACACCTATCGTTGTCGGTATGCACTGCCCGGTTTATCGATTCCGCAAGCCGGGTGGCACAGAGCTGATGACCTACTTCCACAACGCCGAGCGCAAACGTGACCTTGCCCCTGCATTGGAGTTTTCGTCTCTGTTCAAGGAGTTTGAGCAGGTACACTATGTGTCGGGACACACCCACAAACTCTACACCACACGCTGTAAGCTCGACACCTCGCACCCTGTTCTGGCAAACACCATCGACCACAACGTGGGCGGCATCTGCGGTGCGTGGTGGTTCACCGGCGCACACGGAGGCCTGCATTTAGCTCCGGACGGTGCCCCTGCCGGCTTCAAGGTATTCACGATGAACGACCGCAACATCGAGTGGTACTACACCTCGGCAAACGATGGTGCCCAGAAGCAGTTCCGTGCCTTCGACCTGAACGAGGTGAGCAAATACTACGCTGCAAGTGGCGAGATACAGGTCTTCCTGAAAAACCACGACAAGCGCACCAAGTTCTCCGACATAAAGCCTAACCGTGTGGCTATCCACATCTGGGATTGGGACCCTGAGTGGAAGATTTCGGTCAAGGAGAATGGCAAGGAGCTGCCGGTGGTACACCGTGCGATGGAGAATCCGCAATATACCCTCTCGTATTACATCCCGAAGACGGTATGGCGTCGTGACCTCTTCGTGCCTCGTTACAACAACGTGGAGCGAAGTGCACATATGTTCCACGTGACGGCTTCGGCTCCCGACACCACGCTCGAAATCACTGTGACCGACCCATTCGGTCGTACATATACCGAGATTATGGAGCGCCCGAAGGCCTTTTCTAAATTGATGAGATAACCACATCCGCACCTTACAACCTATTATGAAGAGAGATTTTGTTATCGGACTTGACTATGGCTCCGACTCCGTGAGAGCCATATTGGTCAATGCACATACCGGCGAGCAGATTGCCGAGGCGGTTCACAACTACGAGCGTTGGCGCAAGGGGCTCTACTGCGATGCAGGCGAGAGTCGTTTCCGTCAGCACCCTCTGGATTACTTGGAGGGCCTGCGCAGCGTTCTGCACGGCATCCTCGACCAAAATAGGGAGATTGCACCCTACGTGCGTGCCATCTCCGTCGATACTACGGCAAGCACCCCTTGCCTTACCGACGAGAAGCTGCAACCCCTCTCGCTCAAAGAGGAGTTCAAGGAGAACCCCAATGCTATGTTTGTGCTGTGGAAGGACCACACGGGCGTAGCCGAGGCGGCAGCCATCGAGGCGGCGTGCAAGCAGAGTCCCGTAGATTATACGGAGGTGTCGGGCTACCACTACTCGGCGGAGTGCTTCTGGGCAAAGGTGATGCACCTGCTGCGCACCTCGCCCGAGATTCGTCAGGCGGCACGCTCGGTTATCGAGTGTAGCGACTACATCACGGCAACGCTGACCGGCACCACCGACCCTGCCAAGAACAGAATGGGACACTGCAACGCCTCGCAGAAGATGTTCTGGTCCAAGAAGTGGGGAGGATTTCCGCCGGAGGAGTTCTTCGAGGGTCTTGAACCCGCTCTGGTGCCTATCTTGCGCACCCTCAACGCCAACGAGTACACCTGCGACAAGCCTTATGGCGTGATTGCCAAGGAGTGGGCTGCGGAGCTGGGTCTTAACGAGGATGTTATCATCGGCTGCGGCAACGTAGATTCACATCAGGGCGCAATAGGCGCAGGTGTGGCCTACAAGACGGCGATGATAAACCTCGGAACATCGGGTTGCTGTATGTTCGTCATTCCGTCAGAGGTGCTCGGCGAGCGTATCATAGACGGCGTATTTGGTCAGGCAGACAGCTGTATTCTGCCGGGGCTGGTCGGCTTTGAGGTGGGACTCTCGGCATTTGGCGATGCCTATGCGTGGTTACGCCGCACGCTCTCGTACCCTGTGACCGAGATTCTCGGCAAGAGCGAGAGCCTCGACGAGCAGACACGTGCTGCGCTGGTCGAGGAGGTGTCGGATAATATTCTGTACCGTCTGGGCGAGGATGCTGCGAAGTTGCCGCATCGCCTCGATGCTCCATTTGCGACAGACTGGTTCAACGGCCGCCGCTCGCCTGCCCCTAACCAGAACCTCTGGGGCTCGCTGATGGGTCTGCGCCTGTCGAGCTCCGCACCAGAGCTCTACTACGCCATCGTCGAGGCTACGGCACTAGCGATGAAGAGCATCGTGGACCACCTGCGAGAGCGTGATATCGACTTCGATGCCTTCATCGGCGTAGGCGGTATCTCGCAGAAGTCGCCATTTGTGATGCAGATGCTGGCAGATGCCATAGGCAAGGAGATTCGTGTGTCGGAGTGCAAGCAGTCGTGCGCCCTCGGCTCGGCAATCTGCGCCTCGGTTGTGGCGGGCATATACCCGACCATCGAGCAGGCACAGAAGGCTCTCTGCCGTCCTATCATCCGCACCTACACCCCTGATGCCGAGCATCGTGAGTTCTTGCAACGTCGTCACGAACTCTACCGTGCCGCAGGAGTATTTACCGAAAATATCGTTAATAACCAATAAAAAACCAACAATGATGAAGACTATCAAAGAGCCGGCTCGTGAACTTAACGTGCGTGCCGAAGTAGATGTTCTGGTTGTCGGCGGAGGCCCTGCCGGTATGATGGCTGCCGAGGCGGCTGCTCAGGACAAGAATCTCAAAGTTATGCTGCTCGAACAGCGTGGCTACCTTGGCGGAAACCTCACAATCGGTCTGCCTATCCTCTCCTTCCTCGGCCCGAAGGGCAATCAGGTGGTAAAGGGTGGCGCACAGAAGTTTATCGACCGTATGTGGGCAAAGGGTGCTGCCAGCGAGCACAAGCCTTGCAAGAACCATATGTCGCTGACCATCATCGACCCCGACCAGACAAAGACCGTGGCGTGGGAGATTATGGACGATGCAGGTGTGGAGGTGCTCCTCTATGCCTTCGTGGTTGACACCATCGTCGAGAATGGCAAGGTTAAGGGCGTAATCATCGAGACCAAGGCGGGCCGTGAGGTCATCCTTGCAAAGACGGTTATCGACTGTACGGGCGACGGCGACGTTGCTTTCCGTGCCGGCGTAGAGTGCAACAAGGGCGACGAGAATGGCGGTATGCAGCCACCGACGCTGATGTTCCTGATGCGTGGTGTTGAGATGCAGAAGCTGCGTGACGCAATCTGCAACGAGCCTGAGAAGTACGATATGGACGTTATGCCGACATCGCAGTTCCGTGAGGGTAAGTTCATCACCGTAGGTCTGCGTGGCCGTATCTTGGAGGCGCAGCAGAAGGGATATAAGGTGCCGGTAGCACGTACTATCCTCATCACGGGCCTCGGCGAGGACGAGATTTGGGTAAATATGACCCGTGTATCGGGCGTAGATGCCACAGACCCTGCAAGTTACACCCGTGGCGAGCACGATGCCCGCAAGCAAATGTACGAGGTGATGGCATACCTGAAAGACTTTGTGCCGGGCTTCGAGAGTGCTTGGTTGGAGCGCTCGGCAGCATTTATGGGTATCCGTGAGACACGTGTCATCGTAGGTAAGTACGTGATGACGGCGCAGGATATCCTCGAACAGAAGCGTTTTGAGGATGCTATCGCTATGGCGGGCTATCCGGTAGATATTCACCACGCACAGGGTGGCGACTGCACGATGCTCTTCTGCGAGGATGCCTACGAGATTCCTTACGGCGTGCTCGTACCGAAGGAGGTTGAGAGTCTGCTTGTTGCGGGTCGTTGCTCCTCGATGGACCACGAGGCTATGGCGGCAACACGTGTGATGTCAACCTGTATGGCTTTGGGCGAGGCTGCCGGCACAGCGGCACGTATCGCCATCGCCGACGGCGTGGAGCCTTCGAAGGTAGATGTGCAGAAGGTGCGTGAGGCACTGCTTGCAAATGGTGCCTACCTGGGAGAGTAACTGAACTTTGAACTACACACAAAATATTATTATGAAGAGATTTTTAGAGCCGGCTCGTGACATAAAAGTTCGTGCCGAGGTTGATGTCCTGGTCGTTGGTGCGGGCCCTGCCGGTCTGATGGCCGCCGAGGCTGCTGCCAAGGGTAGCAACCTAAAAGTTATGCTGCTCGAAAGCCGAGGCTTCCTCGGTGGAAACCTTATACTCGGACTCCCTATCCTCTCGATGCTCGACAAGGATGGCAACCAAATCATCAAGGGTGCCACGGGCCGCTTCGTAGAGCGTTTGCAGGAGCGTGGTATGGCCACCGGACACAAGCGTTGCAAACTCCACATCTCGCTGACGATGGTTGACCCCGAGGCTGTAAAGACGCTGGCGTGGGAGATTATGGATGAGAGTGGCGTGGAGGTGCTTATGTACACCAACGTAGTCGATACCCTTGTCGAGAATGGCAAGGTTACGGGTGTAATCATCGAGAGCAAGGCGGGTCGTGAGGCCATCCTTGCCAAGACGGTCATCGACTGCTCGGGCGACGGCGACGTGGCCTTCCGTGCAGGCGTAGAGTGCCGCAAGGGCGATGAAAAGGGACGTATGCAGCCACCGACGCTGATGTTCTCGATGCGAGGCGTAGATATTGCGCAGGTGCGTGACAACGTCGTAAACCACTCCGACAAGTATGGTATGGATATTATGCCGCCGGAGCAGTTCCGTGAGGGCAACTTTACGATGGTGGGCTATCGTGACCAGCTGAGCGATGCACGAGCACGTGGTTTCAATATCACCGTGGCAAGAACTATCTTTATGACCGGACTCAAAGATGACGAGTTGTGGGTAAATATGACCCGTGTATCGGGAGGCGATGCTACCGACCCTGTAAGCTATACGCAGGTGGAGCGTGAGTGCCGCCGACAGATGTACGACGTAGCCCGCTACCTTATCGAGTATATCCCGGGATTTGAGAACGCCTGGATTGAGACCGTACCTCCGTTTACCGGCATCCGTGAGACACGTGTCATCGTCGGTAAGTATGTGATGACGAGCGAGGATTTGCTCGAAGCACGCAAGGTGGATGACGTTATCGCCGTGGCAAGTTACCCTATCGACCTCCACCACGAGGAGGGTGGCGACTGCACCCTAATCTATGGCAAGGGCTCATACGATATCTCTTATCGCACACTCGTACCGGAGAAGATTGAGGGTCTGCTTGTTGCGGGTCGTTGCTCCTCGATGGACCACGGAGCGATGGCTGCCACACGTGTAATGTCAACGGTTATGGCTATGGGTGAGGCTGCCGGCACAGCGGCACGTATCGCCGTAGAGGATGGCGTGGAGCCTTCGGCGGTGGATGTCAAGAAGGTGCAGGCTGCGCTGCTCGCCAACGGAGGTTATCTCGGTTAGTTATGAGGAGGGTACTGAATCTACTGCTTCTACTCCTTGCATTCGGGGTGGCGGAGGCAAAACGTCCCGCCAACCCCGTGCATCGGGTGATGAGTTGCAACATACGCATCACGGGGCTGCCTGCCGACGAGGTGGAGGGCCGCCGTTGGGATGACCGCAAAGAGTATATGATTGACGTAATCCGCAGTCAGAAGCCCGATGTGGTTATGATGCAGGAGGTTATCTACGACTCGTATGCTTACTGCCGTGAGCAACTCAAAGAGTATGTCGCCTTTGGCTTCGAGGGGCCGGAGATGGACCCCTACACCGAGGGCTACCACCTCATAGGCAAGAATGTGATATTCTTCCGTCGTGACCGCTACGAACTCGTCTCGGCAGGCTGCTACTGGCTCTCCGACGACCCCGTAATCGGCGGCAGCATCTCGTGGGGCACAAACCGTGCCCGCCACTGCAACTGGGTGAGGGTCAAGGATAAGCGCAGCGGCAAGCAACTGCGACTGCTCGATATCCACCTCGACCATAAGGTGCAGGAGGCAAAGGAGGAGCAGGCACGTCTGGTGGTGCGTGAGGCGGCACAATATGGCGAGGAATTTCCTCAAATCATCTGTGCCGACTTCAACTCGAAGAAGCATCAGCCGCAGGTGCGCCACTTCGTCGAGAATGGCTGGCACGATGCCTATGATGAGCTGCACGACGGCGTTGAGTTCGGATACACAGCACACGCCTTTCTGGGGCCGAATCGCCCACCAAAGCCTACACACGGCCGTATAGACTACATCCTCACACGAGGCAGGGCCAAGGCTCTCTCTTGCGAGATTCTGACCGACAACCGCAACGGGTTATACCCATCCGACCACTACTTTATGGTGGCAGAGGTAGTTGTCGAGTAGAAGGGCATAGCAATATTTAGGGCGGGTATCGAAAACGATACCCGCCCTAAACGTAAATAATAAGATGTTGTCTATCTGCTACACCAACATATCAAGACAGCCTCGAATAATGCGCACACTATCACGAATCTGCTCATCGGAGATTATAAGCGGTGGCGAGATTCTGAATGCCGTGTCGCAGTAGAGGAACCAGTCGCTCATAATGCCCTGCTCGGCAAACAGCTCCATCATACGAAACATCTTCTCCGAGGAGCCGAGCTCCACCGCCAGCAGCAATCCGCTACGACGTATCTCCACCACCTGCGGGTGGTCGGCGAGCAACGCCTCATAGAGTGCGCCCTTACGCTCGACATTCGCAACCACATCATTATCAAGCATATATCGCAGTGCCGCCAGACCTGCCGCACAGCATACGGGATGGCCACCAAAGGTGGTTATATGGCCCAGTACGGGGTTGTGTTGCAACGTGCTCATAACCTCATTCGAGGCCACGAAGCCACCGAGAGGCATACCTCCGCCAAAGGCCTTCGCCAGACACATAATGTCGGGCGTAATACCATACTTCGTGGCGGCGAACATCTCGCCCGTGCGACCCATACCCGTCTGTATCTCGTCGAAGATAAGCAGTGCGCCAACCTTCGTGCATCGCTCACGCAACGCTTGCAGGTAGCCCTCCTTCGGAGGTCGCACGCCCGCCTCGCCCTGCACCGGCTCACACAGCACACAAGCCGTATGCTCGGTTATCTGCGCCAACGCCTCGAAGTCGTTAAACTCTATCGCCTTCGTGCCGGGCAGCAGTGGGCGAAAGGCACCCTTCCACTCCTCGCCCTCCGGCGCACCCATCATACTCATAGCACCGTGCGTGGAGCCGTGATAGGCCCTGCGCATAGATATCATCTCGCTTCGCCCCGTATATCGTTTGGCGAGTTTCAGTGCCCCCTCAACAGCCTCGGCACCCGAGTTTACGAAGTAGATGCTGCGTAGCGGGTCGGGCAGCAGTGCCGCCAACGCCGTGGCATACTCCACCTGCGGACGCTCTATCATCTCGCCATAGACCATCACGTGCATATATCGCTCGGCCTGTTGCTTAACAGCCTCAACCACAGCACGATTGCCGTGGCCGACGTTGTTTACCGAGACCCCCGCCACCAAGTCGTAGTAGGGCTTGCCCTCCGGCGTGTAGAAGAAGACACCCTCGGCACGCTCCACGGGAATCATCATCGGCGACGGCGATGTCTGCCCCACGTGTTGGAGGAACTGCTTGCGCAGAATATCACTGTTTTTCATATCGGTATGTGGTCAAATTTTGTAGTTTCGTCAATAAATTTTACCTTTGCCTCGCACGGCAAAGCGTTGCAATGTGCAAATTTACGAAAATAAACGTAAATCGGTGTGCTTGGAATATGTTTTGACACACAAACATATTCGGAATCAGTGAAGAGGGAGTTTTGTGAGAGTGCAACGATTTCAAAATAACAAGTAACACTATGTCTTCTTTCAAGCAGAAACGAGTGCTTATCACGGGCGGAGGCTCCGGAATAGGCAGACTTATGGGACGTATGTCCCTCGAAAAGGGAGCCGAGGCTCTGATTATCTGGGATATCAATCAGCAAAGTATCGATGCGACGGTTGCGGAGTTTTCGTCGCTGGGACGTGTTGTGGGCTATCGTGTGAATGTTGCCGACGACGAGTGCGTCGCTGCGACCTACGCCCGTGTGAAGCAGGAGGTCGGCGATGTAGATATCCTTATCAACTGCGCCGGCATCGTCACCGGAAATGCCACCTTCGACAAGGTCTCGGCATCGGATATCCACCGCACGATGAACATCAACGCCACGGCACCTATGATTGTGGCACTCAACATCCTCCCCGATATGGTTGCCCGCAACGAGGGCCACATCTGCACCATCGCCTCGGCCGGAGGTCTTATCTCCAACCCTCGAATGGCGGTATATGCCGCCAGCAAGTGGGCCGTGACGGGGTGGTCGGACTCCGTGCGCATCGAGTTGAGAGAGAGGGGTAGCAACGTGAGAGTGACCACCGTAGCACCTTATTATATAAATACGGGTATGTTCGACGGTGTGCAGTCCCGCATCCTCCCGATTCTGAAACCTGAGTATGCCGCCCGCACCATCATCCGTGCCATAGAGCGCAATACCGACTTCAAGTGCATCATCAAGTGCGTGGTGCCACTCTCGCTCCACTTCATACGCCTGATGCAGGGCATACTGCCGACAGCCGTTTTCGACTGGTTATTCGGCCGAGTTTTTGGAATTTACAAAACTATGGATAACTTTACGGGACGAAAGTAGTTCAAAAACAGATATAGATTATGGTAGTGGAAAATTCTTCACAGGAGTACATCTCGACAATCGTTGCCCTGCAACGCAAATATTTCCGCAGCGGAGCAACCCTCGACCTCGATTTCAGAGTGGAGGCTCTCAAACGTCTGCGTGATGCCCTGCACAAGTGGGAGAAGCAGATATGTCAGGCGCTATGGGAGGACCTGCACAAATCTTACGAGGAGGCCTATATGACCGAGTTGAGCATTGTGCTGGGCGAGATAAACAACCACCTGCGACACCTCAAAGAGTGGGCCGCCGACGAGCGGTGCTCCACACCATTGAAGATGTTCCCGTCACGCAGCCGTATCGTGAGCGAGCCTCTGGGCTCGACGCTCATCATCGCTCCGTGGAACTACCCCGTGCAACTGCTGCTCAACCCGCTGGTGGGAGCAATCTCGGCAGGCTGCACGGCACTGCTCAAACCGTCGCCATACGTGCCTCACGTGGCGGACGTGTTGGAGCGTATGATTGACGAGACGTTTGACGACGAGTACATCGCCGTCGTGCAGGGAAACCGCAACGTGAACACGATGCTTCTGGCGGAGCGTTACGACCTGATATTCTTCACGGGCAGCCCTACCCTCGGCCGTATGGTTATGGAGGCTGCGGCACGCAACCTCACCCCCGTTGTGTTGGAGCTGGGAGGCAAGAGCCCCTGCATCGTGGACAGCGAGGCCAATATCAAGGTGGCAGCACGCCGTATCGCTTGGGGCAAGTGCCTCAACGCAGGGCAGACCTGCATAGCCCCCGACTACCTACTGGTACACAAGGAGGTGAAGGAGGAGCTGGTCGAGGCACTGCGCAAGGAGTTCCGCTCACTGCTGGGCCGCAAGCCACACAAGAGCAAGCACTTCGTGCGCATAGTCAATGAGCGAGCCTTCGACCGTCTGGATGGCTACCTCGCCTCGGCAGAGATTGTCGTGGGAGGCAACCGTGACCGTGCCGAGAAGTTTATCGAGCCGACGATTATCGACAACGTGTCGCCCGACTCGCCGATTATGCAGGAGGAGATTTTCGGCCCGATCTTCCCGCTGCTCACCTTCGAGAGTACCGAAGAGGCGATAGAGTTCGTCGCCTCACGAGAGAAGCCCCTGGCACTCTACTACTTCGGCTCCGACGAGGCTGCTCGCCGAGTGTTGCGCCACACCTCCTCGGGTGGTGCCTGCATCAACGATACCATTATGCACATAGCCAACGAGAATATGCCTTTCGGCGGCGTCGGCAACTCCGGTATGAGCGCATACCACGGTCGTGATTCGTTCAACGTCTTCTCGCACCGCAGGGCCGTCGTCTCGACCACCACACGCCTCGACCTTCCGTTCCGCTATATGCCGTACAGATGGTTTTCGCTCGTAAAGAGATTGTTGTAGCAAAAAAAATGAGCGTGTCCAACAAGTTTTCGGACACGCTCTTTCTTTTCAGAAGCTGTATAACAAGTGCTAATTTTAGGCTTAATCCATCTACGATGGCTTTTGGTTGCTTCGGCTCAGAAAAAAAATACACATTTGTTTTCATTCGCCTTAATCGCAACCTTGCGAAGCCCGAAAAAGCGCAGTTTACTCGGCGT
>JAFULF010000012.1 GCA_017483225.1 Alistipes sp. | reverse complement strand
GCGCTCGTCGCCCTCCCACGCATAGCACATATCGTCGCCGAGCGTGATACGGCTCTGCCCGTCAAAAGCAACATAAAAATCGAGTCGGCCGCCCTGTGGCAACGCCTCAACATCCTCCAATGGGGTGGTACAGCCTGCCAAGATGAGCGACAGCACCGCATAAATAAGGGTATAAATCTTCTTCATAGTCTGCCCTCCTTTGATGTTAAACATTATCCTCGCCGCCATACTCCGGCTGCTCAAATCCCTCCGGCGAAGACTCCGAAAAGCCTCGCTCAAATACTACGCTTATCCTACGCACCGACGGCACAAGGTAAGTCTGCTGCTTGATGCTGATTTTCATAGATTATATCTGTTTTAGGTTTGCCATATACTATTATATAAATTATACAATTCAGCAGGCGGAAATCCTCTCCCCGGAGGCGTTCAAAGCAGAAAAAAAGGGAGGCGACACCCTTTCGGATGCGCCTCCCGACTCTGACAGCGGTCGTCTAATAGTTCTTCACACAGCGTAGCGACATTGCGGCGGTGCCGACCGTGTGGTCGTCCGAGATTGTGAGGCTCTCGCCCGTAGCTCCCAGCGACGAGATAGCCCAGCAGGTATTCACCCCGCTGATGGTAACGCCCTTGGAGCCATCCTTGCTCGAAAAGAGTCCGCCCGGCATACAGACAAACATCGAAGCGCTCTCGCCAAGCGACGAAAAGCCATCGGCATAGGTGCGCACACCCGAAGGGTAGAGGTTTATGCCAAGCGCATCGGCCTTGGCGTGTCGCTGCGGCGTATCGTTCCACCCCGTAGCCGAGCGCAGCACATCCGCCACGCTCCACGTGCCAAGCATCTCGACATACGGCAACACCGTGCCTCCCTTCGCCTCCGTAGCGGCGCAGAGCATATCATATACATCTTGTGCGTTGGCCACGTGCCAGCCATAAGGGCAGATGCCCTGCAACTGCATATAGAGCAGCGGAGAGGTGGTATTTGAGGTGATGGTCGAGGCATTAACGCCCACAATATTCATCGTTCGTCCCGTGGCATCGGTCACCAGAGTATTCTTGCGATACGCCACCGGCCAATCGGTAAGCTTGTGCATCAAATCGACACCTGCGGATGGCACTCCCGTCAAAATCTCCGACAGAGTATATAGGCGGCCTCCTGCCGCTGCGTGCTCCGCCGAGCCCTCGACACTGCCTCCGCTCTCCACCTCGTCATACGCCGCATTGCGCTCCGTATGCAGGCTGCTCAACGAGCCATAGCCACCCGTCGCCGAGCCTGCGGCAGGGCGTGTGCCGAGTTTCAGTGTGCGAGCGTTCTTGCCGCCGTCCCAATCGAGCGAGCGGGCCATCCACCTCTTGGTGCGACCATTCGCCGTGATATCCACAACATCGTAGTACGACAGGTGGTCGTCAGGCAGGGCGTTGAAGGTGCTGATACGCTCGAACTCGTAGGTCATATCATTCAGGTTGACCGTCAGCGTACGCATACCGTCGATATCGAACTCAGGTGCCGCCGGCACCTCCGCATCAGAGGCGACACGCACCAGACGACCATCCTCGGCCAAGGCGTAGCAAGGGTAGGTCGTAGCGATATTGTCCGTATTGATTCGTATGCCCGACACAGCCTCCGTGTTGTGGAAGTATCCCCGGCAGGAGTAAACGCCCTCGATGGCTGTCTGCTCCAAGGCGATACCCTCGGTCACAAGTTCGCTATCGCCACGACCCACCGGGCCGCCATAGACGTAGTAGTCACGGCTCTTGCCCAGCCGCTGCTGCAACAGCCACTTCGGGTAGTTGGTCACGATGCTGTAAAACTTGTCGATATTCTCGATATACTTCTGCACGTACGCCTCTTCGTACACTGCGTGCGTATAACCTGCGACCTTATCGACACAATAGACGCTCACCTTCATCCCTGCATCTATATAATCTTGCAGGTCATTTGAGCCACCTCCGCCCCAATCGGCATTCATAGCATTCTTGCAAGAGACACTCAACCAATCGGAGTACCCCTTTGCCTTCAAGTCCGCAGGCTTCCCGTTCTTTGTCCAAGCGACATTTATGCCGTAGGATTTAATCTTCTTGTGGACTTCCGACGTGACGGCCGCATCGCCAATCATAAGGAACTCGACCCAATTCTCGGCACCATAGTCATAGATTATATCGCACGCCAACTCGCAGACCTTGATGGAGGCCTCTCTATAAATGGTGGTCTCGGTTTGAAGCAGCTTCGGGTCAAAGTGTATCTTCGTGCAGGAGCCCGGCACCATCGCCACTTCGAACAGCTCTTCGAGCGTCGGAATATCCTCGCCGTTTGCCAACTTGCCTGCAAGGCGAAGCTCCTCCAACGTATGCAGATAGGGGCAAAGTCCATTTATGAGTCCCTTGCTATTGGCGTGATAGACAATGACCCTGTTATCCTTCGTGCAGTATATATCCATCTCCGAGGCCATACATCCCAGACTCTGCGCATAGCGCATCGCCGCCAGAGAGTTGTCCGGATGGCTCGACACGCCCGCCTCCTTGGAGCCTCCACGATGGGCCACGATATTGTTGTCGGCAGGAGCCGGAGCACTCTTCTTGCGCTTGGAGGTACGGATATTGATATTGACGGCACGATACGTGTTTCGGGCGAACTCCTCCGGGCCGTATTC
Organism: Alistipes sp.; assembly: GCA_017483225.1. GTDB lineage: Bacteria > Bacteroidota > Bacteroidia > Bacteroidales > Rikenellaceae > Alistipes. The sequence continues at coordinate 24,353 of JAFULF010000012.1, read as the reverse complement.
AAACTCATAGACACCCTTATTTGTGTGCACGCTCAACACTCCCTCGTGCGTACCCGGCGCAACAACCATATAGACGGGATTGGCCCCGTCGTTATCCTTCGTAACCAAGAATGGCTCCTCCATCTTAACGAGAACGCTCTTCGAGGTGCCCTTCACCTGCAAATCCTCCCTACCTGCCGTCAAATCGACATCGAAGGCTCCCGCTACGGCAGAGGAGTCGGAGTTGAAGGTCACATACCTCACCTTCTCGCCCACGCACGAGCGATTCGAGGAGTAGATGTTCACGGCAAGGAATGCACCTATCGGACGAAAATACATCGCCTGCGGGGTGGAGCCGCCTCCGACAACGTCGCAACACGATACCATCGGCATATTCGCCACGTTAAAGACTCCGCCCACACTCTGTGTCTGCGACATAGGAATACTCATCACGACATCGTTGCCGCCTCGGCTATCATTGGTTGCCGAATATGGCATATAGGCCATAACCCTGCCCTCGGTAATCGGTACAGATGACGATAGCGTGAAGGAGGCCAAACCGCTCTCCTTGTCGAGGTTTATGTTGTATGGGCTGTTGGCTATCTCCGAGTGTTCGGAGGCATAGACGCCGACCTGCTCGCACCCCTCCCACTCGTAGCGCATCTCTTCGCTCAGGAGAACCCTGCTCTGTCTGTCGTCGAAACTTACGTGGAAATCGAGTTCGTGCCCACACGCTACGGGCGGCACATCGCTATCGATATAGTGGGTGCAGGAGCCACCAATCAAGGCCCCCATTGCAGCAATAAAAACAGACAATCTTCTCATAACTACGCCTTGTAGGGGATTAAGTCCCTCGTTGTTAATAGTTCTTCACACAGCGCAGCGACATTGCGGCGGTGCCGACAATATGGTTTGTGCCAACGGCGACCTCCTCGCCCGTCGCCGTAACCGGTCCCACGGTCCAGCAACAGTTCACGCCGGAAATCTTGCTGCCGGTATCTGTTCCATCGTTGGTATATCTGTCACCCGGCATACACACGAACATCAAGCCGCTCTCGCCCAATGACGAAAAGCCCTCTGAATGGGTGCGCACACCCGAAGGATAGAGGTCGAATCCGAAGTTTACGGCCGCATCACTACGCTGTGGCGTGGTGCTCCATCCCGCAGCCGAGCGCAGCACGTCGGCAACACTCCACGTGCCGAGCATCTGCTCCGCAGCAGGCACCTCGACCCCCTTTGCCGCAGCGGCGGCGCAGAGCATATCATATACATCCTGTGCGTTGGCCACGTGCCAGCCGTAAGGGCAGATGCCCTGCAACTGCATCGTAAGGGTTGGGGATTGAAGGTTGTCGGCCAACGACGAGGCGTTGAGAGCACCGATGGCAAACGTATTGCCTGCGGCATCGGTAATCATAGCCTGATTACGATACGGGGTTGGCCAATCTGCCAGATAGTGAAGTATCTCCACGCCTGCGGAGGGCACTCCCGTAAGAATCTCCGACGGGGTGTAGAGGCGACCTCCTGCCGCTGCGTGCTCCGACGAGCCCTCGACACTGCCACCACTCTCCACATCGTCATACGCCGCCACACGTACCGTCGAGAGATAGCTCAAAGCACCATAGCCGCCCGTTGCCGAGCCTGCGGCAGGGCGTGTGCCGAGTTTCAGCGTGCCGGCGCACTTGCCTCCATCCCAGTCGAGCGACTGTCGCATCCACGTTTTAGTGCGGCCATTAGCCGTATAGTCGATAGTCGGATAGTATGCCACGTGGTCATCCGGCAGGGCGTTGAGCGTAGTCACACGCTCGAACTCGTAGGTCATCTGATTGAAGTTCACCGTCAGCGTGCGCACGCCATCGACATCGAAGGATGGAGCCTCGGGGGCCTCCTCCGCCGACTGAACCTGCACCAAACGGCCATCTGCCCCCAGAGCATAGCACGGGAACTTCGGCGATTTATTGTCGGTATTTATCAAGATGCGGGATGGCGAGGATGTGTTGTGGAAGTACCCCGTGCAGCTATATGTACCCGACGACGAGAGTGCCACCTGCGTCATTGCAACGCCCTCGGCGACAAGCTCATCATCGCCCCGACCCACCGGCGCACCATACACGTAATAATCACGGCACTTGCCCACTCGCTGCTCCAACAGCCACTTCGGGTAGTTGGTCAGGATGCAGTAGAACTTGTCAATATTGTCGAGGTACTTCTGAACGAATGTCTCATCATATACTGCGTGGCTGTAATACTCCTCCTTATCAAGGCAATACACGCTCACCTTCATACCCTCGTCGAGGTAATCCTGCAAATCGTTGGAGCCTATTCCGCCCCAATCGGCATTCATACCGTTTTTGCAGGAGACATTTACCCAGTCGCTGAAATCTCTTCTCCCCTCCGATATTATCTTCTCGGGGGTCCAGTCCGTTGACCAGCCGACATATATTCCGCAAGCCGTAACGTATGAGTGGAGGTCCTGCATCACCGTCTTGTGGCCTGTTGCACAGAGCTCAAACCAAGCCTCGGCGTTGTAGTCGTTTATGATATTGCAAGCTAATTTACCCGCCTCAACAGAGATATCGGGCATATTGGTCACCTTCTTGACATCGAGCTGTACCCGTGTGCAACTTCCGGGAACGACCGTGACCTCTACCAGCTCTTCGAGCGTCGGTATATGCTCTCCGTTTTTGAGTTTGCCGGCCAAACGAATCTCCTCCAACGTGTGCTCCCAAGGATGCAGTCCGTTTATATTCAGGTTGCCGTCTGCGTGGGCAACGATTACACGATTGTCGCTTGTTCGGTAGATATCCATCTCCGAGGCCATACATCCCAGACTCTGCGCATAACGCATCGCCGCCAGAGAGTTGTCCGGATGGCTCGACGCTCCCGCCTCCCTGGACCCTCCACGATGGGCTACGATATTGTTGCTCGGAGTAAGAGGGGCACTCTTCTGTCGCTTTGCGCTACGCAGATTTATATTGACCTGTCGATAACTGTTGCGCACAATCTCCCCCTCCGGCGCATACTCATACTCGTATATGCCCTTGTTGGTGTAAACGGTCAGCGTTCCTGCGTGCTCCCCCGGCGCAAGTGCCAGATATACGACATTGTTGTCGCTCTCGTTTCTCGTGACGGCAAACTGCTCCTGCATCTTGACCATCACCGACTTGGAGGTACCCTCCACCTGCATTCGGGCCGTATCTCCCTCCAAATTCACGGCGAAGGCACCCGACACCGCCGTCGTGGTACTCTCGAAGACTACATATCGCACCTTCTCGCCCACGCACGAGCGATTCGAGGAGTAGATGTTCACGGCAAGGAAGGCGCCCAGCGGTCGAAAATAGATTGTTTGCGGGGTAGAGCCATCTCCAACAACATCGCAACACGACACCATCGGCATATTGGAGAGGTTGAACACCCCCGCCACACTCTGGGTCTGCGACATCGGGATACTCATCATAACCGAGCCGCTCTGCTTGGCATCGTTTCTTGCGGAGTATGGCAGATAGGCCATCACGCTTCCCTGCGTAATGGGCTGAGTGGTAGAGAGTGTGAACGATGCACGACAGCTCTCCTCCTCCAACAGGATATTGACCGGTCTGTTTACAACCTCCCCATTCGAGGTGTAGATGCCTATCTGTTCTCTCCCCTCCCAAGCGTACTCGCCATCCTCGAAGCAGAGTCGTGTATCATCTCCCAAAGAGGCTATGAATTGACGTGAATAGAGAGCAGTTCCAATGCCGGACTCTGTCGTCAAATCTCTAACACAAGAGAGCATCAAAGGCACAACCAAAAGGAGTGTTATCGCCTTTTTGATGTGAAGTTTATTCATTAGTAGGTGGTTTTTATGTCGTTTAGTAGCAAATATATGAAAAAATAGTATAAAAACACATAAACTCTGCACTCCTTTTTGAAAAAATCTCTCCAAGGGCTTACAATAATAAATAAAAAACGCTATCTTTGTGAAAATTTTCTCGAACAAAGTTTTTTGAAACCGAATTTAATAATGAATAAATATGCAATAAAGGTGATGTTCGCCGAGGAGGAGCACGCCAAATATGCAGAGCAGATATGTACGCTGATATACGAGTCGGCATTACAGCGTGGTACGGGCATCGCAAAGCGCTCGCCCGAGTACATCGCCTCCAAAATCACGGGCGGCAAGGCCGTAGTAGCCCTTGACGGCGAGCGTCTTGTAGGTTTTAGCTACATCGAGTGTTGGAGCCACGGCGACTACGTTGCCACCTCCGGACTTATCGTTGACCCGGAGTATCGCCACTGCGGTCTGGCGGCACGCATCAAGGAGATGACCTTCGTCTTGGCCCGCAAGCGTTTCCCATTCGCCAAGTTATTCAGTATAACCACCTCACTGCCCGTCATGAAACTCAACTCCCGTCTGGGCTACAAGCCCGTGACCTTCTCGGAGCTGACCGACGACGAGGAGTTCTGGCAGGGATGTCAGGGGTGTCGCAACTACGATATCCTCACACGCAACAATCGTCGTATGTGCCTCTGTACGGGTATGCTCTACGACCCCAAAACGCCACTCTCGAATCGCTCCCGCTTGGAGCCTTACGTGATGGCAATCAAGAACAAGTTCCGCAAAATCTTTCATCTGAAATAGTAAAAACATTACATAAGTTATGGAGAAGAAAAAGGTTGTTTTAGCATTCAGCGGAGGTCTCGACACCTCCTTTTGCGTTAAATATCTCGCCGAAGAGAAGGGCTACGAAGTATATACGGCTATCGCCAACACGGGAGGTTTCTCCGACGAGGAGCTCGCCTCGATAGAGGAGCGTGCCTACCGCCTCGGCGCCAAGCAGCACGCCACGCTCGACGTGACACAGACATACTACCGGAAGAGCATTCGCTATATGGTCTATGGCAACATCCTGCGCAACGGCACCTACCCTATCTCGGTATCGAGCGAGCGCATCTTCCAGGCCATCGCCATCATCGAGTATGCCAAGAGCGTCGGGGCACACTACGTGGCTCACGGCTCGACGGGCGCAGGCAACGACCAGGTACGTTTCGACCTGACCTTCCAGATTCTGGCTCCGGAGATTGAGATTATCACCCCGACACGAGATATGACCCTCACCCGAGAGTACGAAATCAACTACTTGAAGGAGCACGGCTACGAGGCCGACTTCAAGAAGATGGAGTACTCGATTAACAAGGGTCTATGGGGCACGAGCATCGGCGGCAAGGAGACCTTGAAGTCGGAGCAGACGCTGCCCGAGAGCGCATACCCGAGCCAGATTACCGAGCATGGCGAGCGCACCCTCCGTCTGGGCTTCGAGCAGGGCGAGATTGTATCTGTTGACGGCACCCGCTTCGACGACAAGGTCGAGGCTATACGCTGCGTAGAGGCCATCGGCTCACGCTACGGCATTGGTCGTGATATGCACATCGGCGACACCATCATCGGCATCAAGGGGCGTGTAGGCTTTGAGGCTGCGGCTCCGATGCTCATCATCGCCGCACACAAGATGCTCGAAAAGCACACGCTGACCAAGTGGCAGCTCTACTGGAAGGAGCAGATTGCTACGTGGTACGGTATGTTCCTGCACGAGGCGCAGTACTTGGAGCCTGTGATGCGTGATATGGAGGCCTTCCTCGACCACTCGCAGCAGAACGTGACGGGCGAGGTGGAGATTACGTTGCGCCCTTACGGCTATACCCTTGTGGGCGTATCGTCATCCTACGACCTTATGAAGACCGACTTCGGCGAGTACGGCGAGGTGAACAAGGCGTGGTCGGCAGATGACGTGAAGGGCTTCACAAAGATTTTGGGCAACCAGATGAAGATTTTCTACAACGTACAGAAACGTAACGATAAGGAGTAATGGTCAAGGTCGGAATCATAGGCGGTGCCGGATATACGGCAGGCGAGTTGATTCGCCTGCTGCTGAACCATCCGCAGGTGGAGATTTCGTTCATCCACTCCGCCAGCAATGCGGGCAACCACATCTGTCAGGTACACGGAGGGCTCTGGGGCGAGACGCAGTTGCGCTTCTCGGCCGAGTACGACCTCTCGGCGATAGATGTGCTCTTCCTCTGCTCGGCACACGGCAAGAGTCGTGCCTTCTGGCAGGAGAATGTGATGCCGGAGGGGTTGAAGGTCATAGACCTTGCACAGGATTTCCGTGACGAGTCGGAGGGCTACGTCTATGGTCTGCCCGAGTGGCAAAGAGAGCGAATCAAGGGGGCGACGAAGGTTGCCAACCCGGGATGCTTCGCCACCGCCATACAGCTTGCGCTGCTCCCCCTCGCTGCGGCAGGGACACTGCAAGGCGAGGTACACATCACCGCCATCACGGGCTCCACGGGGGCAGGCGTGAAACCTGGTGCGACGACCCATTTCAGCTGGCGCAGCGACAATATGTCGGTATATAAGGCATTTGAGCACCAGCACCTTATCGAGATAGGCCGCACGTTACGCACGCTGCAACCCACTTTCGACCGTGAGTTAAACTTTGTCCCTATGCGTGGCAACTTCGCACGAGGCATCCTCGCCTCGGTATATACCGAGTGTTCGCTCACGGCCGAGGAGGCTGTGGCACTCTACAACGACTACTACGCCGATGCCGCCTTCACATTCGTTGCGGAGGGTGCTATCGACTTAAAGCAGGTGACAAATACCAACAAGGCGTTGCTCTCGGTGGCCAAGCACGGTAATAAATTGCACGTCGTTTCGGTGATAGACAACCTTCTGAAAGGAGCTTCGGGGCAGGCGGTCCAGAATATGAACCTCATCTGCGGGTTTGACGAGATGGAGGGTCTGCACCTTAAACCTAACGCTTTTTAGTTATGAAACTTTTTGACGTATATTCACTCTATAACGTGGAGCCGGTACGTGGCTGCGGCAACTATGTCTATGATGCCGAGGGCACGAAGTACCTCGACCTCTATGGCGGTCACGCCGTCATCTCGATAGGTCACGCACATCCGCATTATGTAAAGGCAATATCGGAGCAGGTGGGCAAGTTGGGCTTCTACTCCAACTCTGTCGAGAACTCGCTGCAAACCCGTCTGGCGGAGAAGTTGGGACGCATCAGCGGATACGACGACTACTCGCTCTTCCTCTGCAACTCGGGAGCCGAGGCAAACGAGAATGCGCTGAAACTCGCCTCGTTCCATTCGGGCGAGCGCAAGGTGCTCTGCTTCTCGAAGGCCTTTCACGGCCGCACCTCGGGAGCGGTATCGGCTACGGACAACCCGTCGATTCAGGCTCCGTTCAACCGCACGGATGCCGTGGAGTTCGTTCCTCTAAACGACCTTGCGGCGGTGGAGGCAAAACTTGCCGAGGGCGGCTTCTGCGCCGTGCTCATCGAGGGCATACAGGGCGTTGCCGGCATACACACCCCGAGCGACGACTTTATGCGAGGCCTGCGTGAGGTGACCGAGCACTACGGCGTATCGCTTATTTTAGACGAGATACAGTCGGGCTATGGCCGCACGGGAGTGTTCTTCGCCCACCAGTGGGCAGGCATACGCCCCGACATCATCACCTGCGCCAAGGGTATCGCCAACGGCTTCCCTATGGGTGCGGTGCTCATATCGCCGAAGTATGAGGCGAAGAAGGGTATGCTCGGCACAACATTCGGTGGAAACCACCTCGCCTGTGCAGCAGCAATTGCCGTGCTGGATATTGTTGAGAGTGAGGGACTTATCGAAAATGCTCGCAACGTGGGCAACTACCTTATCGAGCAGCTGCGCCAGATGCCTGCGCTCAAACAGGTACGTGGCCGAGGCTTGATGATAGGTATCGAGATTGAGGGCTCGGCGGCGGAGTTGCGCAAGCAACTGCTCTTCGAGCGACACATATTCACGGGTGGTGCAGGTGCTACCACCGTGCGCCTGCTTCCTGCGCTGACTATCGGCAAGGCGGAGGCGGATATTTTCCTTAACAACTTCAAAGAACTGCTATGAAAAAGTTTACCTGCGTAGAGGATATAGGCGATTTGAAGGCCGCCGTGGCGGAGGCGTTGGAGATTAAGCGCAACCGCTTTGCCTTCACGGAGCTGGGCAAGAACAAGACCCTGCTGATGATATTCTTCAACTCCTCACTGCGCACCCGACTGAGCACGCAGAAGGCGGCGATGAATCTGGGTATGAACGTGATGGTGCTCGATGTGAATCAGGGTGCATGGAAGCTCGAAATCGAGCGTGGCGTGGTGATGGATGGCGACAAGGCGGAGCATCTGTTGGAGGCTATCCCCGTGATGGGCTCCTACTGCGACATCATCGGTGTACGCTCCTTCGCACGCTTCGAGTCGAAGGAGGAGGATTACGAGGAGAGGGTCATCGAGCAGTTTATCCGCTACTCGGGTCGTCCCGTATTCTCGATGGAGGCGGCAACACGCCACCCGTTGCAGAGCTTTGCCGACCTCATCACCATCGAGGAGTACAAGACCAAGGAGCGACCAAAGGTGGTGCTTACGTGGGCACCGCACCCGAAGGCTCTGCCACAGGCTGTTCCGAACTCCTTTGCCGAGTGGATGAATGCCGCCGACTACGAGTTTGTCATCACACATCCGCAGGGGTATGAACTCGACCCTCGCTTTGTAGGCAAGGCGAAGGTGGAGTACGACCAGCGCAAGGCCTTCGAGGGGGCAGACTTCATCTATGCGAAGAACTGGGCGGCATACTCCGACCCGAACTACGGCAAGGTGCTCTACACCGACAGAGATTGGACAGTGGATGGGCAGAAGATGGCACTGACCAACGATGCCTACTTTATGCACTGCCTGCCGGTGCGCCGCAATATGATTGTGACCGACGAGGTTATCGAGTCACCACGCAGCATCGTCATACCGGAGGCTGCCAACCGTGAAATCTCGGCACAAGTTGTTATCAAACGCTTACTCGAAGGTCTGAATGAATAGGATAAATGTTGTAAAGATAGGCGGCAATGTCATCGACAACCCCGAGGCATTGGAACGTTTCGCCCACGACTTTGCGGCGCTACCCTCCCCGAAGATACTGATACACGGCGGAGGCAAGCTCGCCACACGTCTGGGCGAGCAGCTGCACATTCCTGCGCAGATGATTGACGGTCGCCGTGTGACGGATGCCGATACGCTCGACGTGGTGACGATGGTCTATGCCGGCCTGCTCAATAAGCGCATCGTGGCACTGCTGCAACGTGAGGGGTGCAATGCCCTCGGACTGTCGGGTGCCGACGGCGACGTTATCCGTGCCGTGCGCCGCAAGAGCGAGCCGATAGACTTCGGCTTCGTGGGAGATATCGACGCCTCGAAAATCAACACCGTGCTGCTCCGCACACTGCTCGACAGCGGCGTGACACCCGTATTCTGTGCCATCACGCACGACGGCAACGGCTCACTGCTCAACAGCAATGCCGACAGCGTAGCCTCGGCAGTCGCCGTGGCAGCCTCTGCCATCGCCCCCACCTCGCTCATCTTCTGCTTCGAGAAGGCGGGCGTATTGCGCAACGTGGAGGACGAGGGGTCGGTCATTGGCGAGATTCGCCCCGACAACTACGCCACACTGCGAGCCGAGGGGGCTATCAACAAGGGTATGATACCAAAGATTGACAACGCCTTTGCCGCCATTGATGCCGGCGTGCAGAGCGTCATAATAAAGCACTCCGACTCGCTGTTGCAGGAGTCGGGAACAACCGTAAAAAAGTAGAGTTATGCAGTGGAGTCTCAACCAAATTATCGAGTTTCTGTGCAGGATGATTGCCACCCCGTCGTTATCACGTAACGAGGGGGCGGTGGCCGACCTCGTGGAGGAGTGCCTGCGCAGTAGCGGCATCGAGACCCACCGCCACCACAACAACATCTGGGCACTGTGTCGCAACTACTCGCCACAGCGTCCTACGCTGATGCTCAACTCGCACCTTGATACGGTGCGCCCCTCCGATGCTTGGAGCCGTGACCCATACACCCCGACCCGTGAGCAGGGGCGAATATATGGTCTGGGCAGCAACGATGCCGGAGCCTCGGCCGTCGCTCTGCTTGCCACCTTCTGCCGCTACTACGAGGAGGTGTTGCCGTTCAACCTGCTGCTTGCCCTCTCGGCAGAGGAGGAGGTGACAGGCGAGAGGGGTATGCGGGCCCTCGTGGCAGAGTTGGAGCGTGAGGGCATCAAGGTAGATATGGCCATCGTGGGCGAGCCTACGCAGATGCAGGCAGCCGTGGCCGAGCGAGGTCTTGTGGTGCTGGACTGCACGGCGCACGGCCGCAGCGGACACGCCGCACGCAACGAGGGAGAGAATGCGCTGTACAAGGCGCTGAATGATATCGAGCGGTTGCGCAACCTGCGCTTCGAGCGCACCTCCGAGGTGTTGGGCGAGATAAAGATAAGCGTAACGCAGATTGAGGCGGGCTACCAACACAACATCATCCCCGACAAGTGCCACTTCGTCGTCGATATACGCACCACGGATGCCTACACCAACGAGCAGACCGTGGAGCTGATACGCTCCGCCATAGAGTCGGAGGCATCGCCACGCTCGACACGCATACACGCCTCCGTCATCGCCGACTCGCACCCGCTGATGCGGGCGGCAAAGGCGCTGGGGTGCTCGTCATTCGTCTCACCGACAACCTCCGACCGTACCGTGATGCCGTTCCCTGCCCTGAAAATGGGTGTTGGCGACTCGGCTCGCTCGCATACGGCCGACGAGTATGTCTTGGAGAGCGAGCTGCAACAGGGCGTAGAGCAGTACGCCGCACTGATTGAGAAACTGAGAGAAACAATATAAGTTATGAAACTTTGGAACAAGGGGTTTGAACCCGACAAAGCGATAGAGGAGTTTACCGTGGGTCGTGACCGAGAGCTCGACCTGCGTCTGGCCAAGTACGACGTACAGGGGTCGATGGCCCATATCCGTATGTTGGAGTCCATCGGGTTGCTCGACTCGGAGGAGTTGCCACTGCTGTTGGAGGCGTTGGAGGAGATTCTCCACAGCGCCGAGCGTGGCGAGTTTGTCATCGAGCCGGGGGTGGAGGATGTACACTCGCAGGTGGAGCTGATGCTCACACGCCGACTTGGCGACGTGGGTAAGAAGATTCACTCGGGGCGTTCACGCAACGACCAAGTGCTGGTGGATTTGAAGCTGATGATGCGTGACGAGTTGCAGAGCATCGGTCGCCACGTGGTCACACTCTTCGAGCAGCTGCAACGTCTGAGCGAAGAGTATGCCGACGTGCTGATGCCCGGCTATACGCACCTGCAAGTAGCTATGCCGTCATCCTTCGGATTGTGGTTCGGAGCCTATGCCGAGAGCCTTGTGGATGATATGCAACTCCTCTCGGCTGCCTATAAGGTTGCAAACCAGAACCCTCTGGGCTCGGCAGCAGGCTACGGCTCGTCGTTCCCTCTTGACAGGGAGATGACCACCCGACTGCTCGGCTTCCAGACGCTGCACTACAACGTCGTGGCGGCGCAGATGAGTCGTGGCAAGAGCGAGCGTGCCGCAGCATACGCCATCGCCGGCGTAGCCTCAACATTGGGCCGTTTTGCAATGGATGTCTGCCTCTTTATGTGTCAGAACTTCGGATTTGTATCCTTCCCCGACGAGTTCACGACGGGCTCGTCGATAATGCCGCACAAGAAGAACCCCGACGTCTTCGAGATTATGCGAGGCAAGTGTAACCGCCTGCAAGCCGTGCCTAATGAGATTTCACTGCTGACGGCGAACCTCCCGCTCGGCTACCACCGAGATTTGCAGCTTCTCAAAGATATTCTCTTTCCTGCCACTACCGAGTTGTGCAACTGCTTGCAGATGTGCAATATGATGTTGCAGCACATACGCATCCGCCGTGATATTATCGAGGAGTCACGATACGACTACCTCTTCACCGTGGAGGATGTCAACCGTCTGGTGCTCTCCGGCGTGCCATTCCGTGAGGCATACCGACAGGTGGGTATGGAGGTGCAGCGAGGGGAGTACAAGCCGACACGTGAGGTGCACCACACCCACGCAGGCAGCATCGGCAACCTCTGCAACGACCTTATCGCAAAGAAGATGGAGCAGGCGAAGGAGGGCTTTATCGAGTAACGCTACTCCCCTATTGCATACAACAAGGGCGTGTCCACAAGAGATTGGACACGCCCTTATTTGTCGAAAGTTTATCACTGCGCAACGGCAAAGGCTATTAAAGGCAGTTAAGGGGTATTAAGGGAAACGAAGCGTTTCTTTGGGCAAGGTCGTAAGAGTCCACAACCTCTCGGTGCATCCTTAACAACCTTTAACTGCCCTTAATTCCCTTAATATCCCTTAACATTTTGCGCCACCTACCCTACTCAAAGCGAGGGCGAACAAACTCGTCGTTATACGAAGTGAATGTCAAGCCCACGATAGAGGAGTCGGGAGTGTCGTAGGTGTGCGACTTCAACAACGAGAAGTCGTTGGCATCCAGAGCGTAGTAGCGGTCGCTCTCACGGTCGGAGATGCCCACCGTCCAATCGAACATATTACCCATAATGATAATCGACTCTGTCTCCGGATTGTAGGATGGAACACCGGTCTTCACAACCTCATACGTAGGGCGTTTTACCACCCACAGGCCATTCTCCGTATCCGAAATGAGGGCAAGCATACGACGTGACGAGAACTCCGTGATGAAGAGGTGCTTGGCGGTCATACCCTCCGGCAACTCGATAGCACGGCAGTATGGGCGACCCTTCGTCATTTTGAGGTGGAAGAGCTTATGCTCTGCATCCAGAATCACATAACCCTCGTCGTACTCCTTGCGGTCGGTAGGGTTACCCGAGAGTGTCGTTGCAGGGAACTTGAAGCCCTTGCGCAGCATCATCTCGGTAAAGCGCTGGCTCTTCTGCTCGTTGATGGTATTGCTCTCCATATCGATAAACTCGATGCCCTCGTTGGTGATGCGGAACACATCGTCAGGCATCTGCAAATCGACACGACCCGACATCGACTCCAACAGAGCGTACAGGCCAATCTTCGGCTTATTGATATCGGATGGCGAGTAGCGGGCGTGGAAGTTCTCCACCTGCACCTGATGCGGATTAACCTTAACGCCACAGATGGTATCAGGGAAGCGACCATCGGCCATCAACTGACGACAGTAGAAGGTAGGCAACACGGTATCGAACTCATCCTCGGTGTAGATATTGCCGGCGAGGTCGGTGTAGATGATATCCTTCTCGTCGAAATCTATCACAGCAAAGTCGCCGATAACGGAGCTATACAGCGTGAAGGGTGACTTTGTGGATTTGGCAAAAAAGAAATTATAAAGCCAAGGCAACTGCCAAGCGAGCAGCACGGCAACGATTGCCCAGAAAAATATTTTACTGATTCGTAACATAATCTTTGCGTGTTTTTAGTGAGTTAATCCTGTCGGCCGTCACGGAAACGGGTGAGCGAGAGCATCGACAACAGAGGCAACATAAGAGTTACCACGGTCAGCAACGGCATAAAGTCGTTGTAGGCCTCCGGCTTCGCAGGCTGGAAGTAGATGCGGATGAAGAGCAGTGCTATCACGCCGTCGAGAACTCGACGACCCCACGTAGGCTCCAACGCAACCCACGCCGTGAAGAAGTATGCAGCCAGACCCGCCATATACCACGGTGCCGCAGTATAGAGGATGTGCTGCCACAACTCCGGAGCCAGAACACTCTGCAAGTAGCAGAACTTGATGAGTATCGCAGGGATGAATGTCGTCAGCAACATCACAGCACCGTAGGCCAACATCACGCTAACGGCGGTTGTCGCCTTGATAGGCAGGTGCAACGTCAGTTTGAACGACTTGCGCTGCATCTCCGGCACAAACTGCACTACGGCGAGTCCCAGACCGAGGAACAGCGGCAAATACTGCAACAAATCGATAAAGATGGCATCACGGTCAATCATAACCTGCCAAATATGGTCTGCCCCTTTGAGCGAGACGGCACGTGCCAGACGCAGCATCGCAAAACCGGAGAAGCCGATGGATGCAACGAGCGCAAGCAGCCAATACCATCTGATTTTAATCCACTCTTTGTAAAATATGGCTCGTATCATAATTCTAATATTTTCCTGTTAAACCAATAAATGCATCCTCCAAATTAACCTTCTCGGCAGCAACCTCCAAGAGGCCCTGCTGTGCCAAGACGGCACGTACCTCCTCCTGTGGACGCATCGAGAATACCTCCAACGTGTTGCGCACAACCGATGGGTTGTAGAGGCCCTCAGCCTCGCCGAGCGAGAAGCCGTCAGCGACGGTTGCCGTGTAGCGGTGCATATCGTTGAGCAGCTTGTCCACCGGCATCTGCACCAAGATACGGCCATAGTCCATAATGATACAGTCATCAACCAGACGCTCCATATCCTGAATGATATGCGAGGTGAGGAATACGGTCTTATCCTCCGACTTGGCATACTCACGCAGATAATCTACGAAGAGACGACGGTAGCCGGGGTCGAGTCCGAGCGAGAAGTCGTCGAGCACGAGCACCTCAGGGTCCTGCGCCAGAATGAGGCCCAGAGCGACCTGCGAGCGCTGACCGCACGACATACGGTTGATACGCTGGTGAGGAGCAACCTGCAAGCGGCTCATCAACTCGTAATAGGCCTCACGCTTCCAGTTAGGGTAGAATGCAGAATAAAACTTCTCAATCTGCTCGATATTCATAAACTGGTACTGCACGTGGCCCTCGATGAGGAGTCCGATGCGGCGGCGGGTTTCGGGATTCATCTGGCCAATCTTCTCGCCGAGGATGAAACACTCGCCGGAGCGTGGCTGCAAGAATCCGCTCAAAATGTTGATGGTTGTGGTCTTTCCCGTACCATTCTTGCCGAGCAATCCCAAGATGCGGCCTCGTGGCACATTGAAATTCAAATCCTTGTAGATGAGTCGCTTCCCGTAGTAGTGGGTCAGGTTGCGACATTCAATTACATTTTCCATAGAATTATTACATTTATTTAACTGAGCAATAGTAACAGCAGAGGGAGGAGGATACCTGCGGCGAACTCAATGCCGCCACGGCCCCACAAGCCTCTCTTGCCTTTAAGCATAATCAATCCCGTGAGGGTGATGACCATCAGACCGATGGCGAAGAAGTCGGAGAACCACGTCCACCACTTCCCGGGGTTGTAGTGCAGGTTTGTCATCGCACTGAGCATATGGCGACGGCGCAACGACTCATAGACGGCATCGCCGCTCGACAAATCAACAACAAGCGACGAGTTTCCGCTCAAAAAGACCTTCATCTGGTCCTGACGAGGGAAGTAGTGCTTGGTGTAACGCTCCTTGACACCCACTCTCTTCATAACCTCCTCAACCTTCTCACGTGAAAACTCTGCCTTCGTAGGGAGATTATCAAGGGTCACCTCGGTACGTGTTACCGAGTAGTGGGGGTTGAAGGTGTTACGATGATTCATAAACAAGCCGGATATGGCGTATATCAACACCATACCCGACAGGAAGAATGACAACTCACGATGGAGCGTGCGGCTCCAAAGTCGTATCTTATCCTTCGACAACTTCATAGGAGAGAGCCTCTATGTAGTAGAACGAAAGGTAAGCCTTGCCCTCGGCCTTCTCACGAGCAGCAATTCTTGCACGGAAGTCGGCAATACGCTGTGCTGTTGTGTTTCCGGTCTCGCCACGAGCAGCCTTCTCTGTGCTACATCCCGACTCGCCGTCGCCGTGGTGGTCAGCGCCTACCATCTGCTCCCACTGTTGCAAGTAAGACTCGTCGATGCGCTCCTCACGCACGATACCCCTAACCTTCACGATGCTGTTGGCACACTTCTGGTCGAAAGCACCGAGTTTGGCAGCCTCAACACGGATAGTCTTGGTGTCGTCGCTACCCAAGAGGAACATCTTTGTAGCACCGTGGCGACAAAGGTGTGTGCAGATAGCCTCTACCTCTACCTCTTTATCGACGAGAGCATCGGCACCCTCCAACACAGCATCAACCTCCAATGCGGCAACTGCCTCAGCCACAGCCTCAACGGTAGCAGGCTCGGCGCTCTTGCTCTTCGCATTGCGGTTTCCACACGAAGTCATAGTTACGGCCAAAACAACAGAAACGGCCAAAACAAAAATCTTTTTCATAATTCGATAATTATTTAATTAGTTACAATAAGTTTCTTTTTCGCAAAGGTATATAAAAATTTTGAATGCGCAGTATATTCCGGTCCTATTTTAATCTGTTTTCGCATTTTATACCCACTAAATGGGGCTATTCCCGACACCGCCGAGCCAAATACTTAATTGTAGGTATTGTAAGATTATTTTTTTTAGAGTAATTTTGCAGGTGATAATCAATGCATATTATGCCACAAAAGGTACTATATATAATTATATTGTTCTGGGCTCTCCTGTTTCCTGCCTCCGCAATGGCGCAGAGTGGGGAGGATGTGGTGCGCATTGTTTTAATCAACTCTACCGAGCAGGAGCCGCTGGGATTTGCAGCCTGCACACTCCACAATATTGCCTCGCAACGAGAGTACGCCTCCATCGCATCCGCCGAGGGTGTCTGCCGCTGGACACGATTGCCCAAGGGCGACTACTTCGCTACGGTGATGTATATGGGCCGAGCCTTCCCATTGGGCAGGGTTGTCGTAGGAAACAAGGCGGTAAACCTCTCTTTCGAGATAGATGTCAATCCGGAGCAGATTGCCGAGGTGGTAATCACCGCCTCCGAGTCACAGGGTATGACCAACTCCTCGGTGGTGGGCAAGGAGGCTATGAGCCACATCCAACCATCGAGCATCAACGACCTTATGGCGTTGCTCCCGGGCGGCAAGTCCGTGGACCCGTCCCTCTCGTCACCACAGCAGATGCGTCTGCGTGAGGCGGGCAACATCTCCTCCGACGACTACGCCACGACCGCTCTGGGCACCTCCTTCGTCATCGACGGCGTGCCGATGAATACCGATGCCAATATGCAGTCGATGAGCATATCGACAAGCCTGAGCGTAGCCAACAACCTCAACAAGGGTGTCGATACCCGTACCATCTCAACCGACGATATCGAGGCGGTAGAGATTGTACGAGGCATCCCGTCGGTAGAGTTCGGCGACCTGACCAGCGGTCTTGTGCGTGTAACACGCAAGCAGGGAGGCCGTGACCTCTCCGCCCGCTTCAAGGCCGATATGAACAGCAAGCTCTTCTATGTCGGCAAGGGCTTCGAGTGGAAGAAGGGGGAGAACACCCTCACGATGAACTTGGGCGTAGATTGGCTGGATTCGCACAACGACCCACGCAATGTACGTCAGAATTACAGCCGTGCTACGGCGATGTACCGTGTCGGCTACGAGTGGCTGCGAGGCAACTACAACCACAGCGTAAGCGGAAGCCTCGACTACACCGGCTCCTTCGACCGCAAGAAGTCGGACCAAGACCTCGACCAAGGTACACGTGGACCGATAGAGACCTACAAGGCTGACTACAACCGTATGAACCTGATGGGTACGTGGCGTATGCGTGCCAAGGGCGAGCAGGTGTTGCGCTCGGTAGAGGTCACCGGTTCCGTGACTAACGAGATAAGCATCGCCGACCGTTGGCGTTATGTGGCTCTGGGTACCGATATACCCCTCTCGACCACGCTCGAAGAGGGCGAGCACGATGTCATCACCCTGCCGGCGCAGTACGAGGCGACACTGCGTGTGGAGAGCAAGCCCTTCTACGCCTTCTTGAAGAGCGTAGCGACGCTGGGCTTCAACACCCTGCACAGCGACAACTCCTTCAAGGCGGGTGTCGAGTGGCGTATGGATAAGAACTACGGCGAGGGGTACATCTTCGATGTCACCCGCCCGATATCTACCACTATGAATCTGCGCCCACGGGCCTACAACTCGATACCTGCGAAACACTCGCTCTCGGCATTTGCCGAGGCTATGAGCAACGTGTCGGTCGGCAACTTCGATATTGCGATGATGCTGGGCGTGCGCTCAACGACGGTGATGAATCTGGGCAAGGAGTATGACCTGAACGGCAAGACCTACTTCGACCCTCGTGCCAACATCAAGATTTCGATGCCGAGCATCGAGGTCGGAGGCAAGCCACTGATGCTCTCCGTGGCGGGAGGCGTGGGCTACCATACCAAGATGCCGACGATGTCGCAGCTCTTCCCGTCGCCGTTCTACTACGATATCCAGCAGATGAACTACTGGCCGACAAATCCGGAGTTGCGCCGCATCAACGTTATGGTCTATCGTATCGACCCTACCAACTACAACCTTATGCCGGCCCGCAACTTCAAGTGGGAGGTACGAGGCAGTGCCATCTGGAACGGCTTCTCGCTCTCGGTGACCTACTTCAACGAGGATATGCAGTCGGGATTCCGCAGTGGCGGTAAAGCCGTGCGCTTCACCTACAAGAAGTACGACACGCAGGGGCTCGACCACTCATCGATGACGGCTCCGCCTTCGCTCGAAGAGACACCATACAAACGTGACACCACGCTGGTCGTATATTCGATGTACAACAACGGCAGCCGCACCCGCAAGGAGGGTGTCGAGTTCACCTTCTCGACCAAGCGTATCGCTCCGCTGCGCACCAAGTTGACCATCACGGGTGCCTACTTCCGCTCCCGTTACAGCAACAGCCAGCCGGAGCTCTTCACCCCGTCGGTGACCATCAACGGCAAGGCGTACCCTTACGTCGGCTGTTACGAGGTGGGCCAACAGAACTACGAGCGTGATATGTTCAACACCAACTTTATGTTCGACACCCAGATTCCGAGGTTGGGCCTCATCTTCTCCACCTCTTTCGAGTGTACGTGGTTCACGGGCAGCCGCACAATGCCATACAGCGCATACCCTATCTACTACATCGACAAGGAGTTGAATCAGCACCCATTCACGGCGGAGTCAGCGCAAGACGGAGTTCTCTCCCATATGGTGCGCACGGCAAACGATGTACTCTTCCGCTACTACAAGGTGCCGTTTGCTATGGATATAAACCTGAAAGTGACCAAGCGACTATACAAGAACAAACTATCTGTTTCGATGTTTGTCAACCGCATAATACACTGCTACCCTACCTACGAGAGTAACGGAGCAACCATCCGCCGCAGCGGAGTTCCATACTTTGGCATGGAGTTAAATTTCAAGTTATAGGATGAGAGTTTTACGATACATACTATGTTTGGTGGTGCTGCTTGCCCTCGGCTCGTGCGAGCGTGACTACGACAATCAGGAGTTGATGTCGCAGGTGCGCTTCGTGTTGGAGTTGCCCGATAGCGACGGCGACGGCGTTGCCGACACCTGCGAGTCGGCGATATCAATGGAGTCCTCCTACATCTCGGAGTACAACACCCGCGAGAACTACATCTTCGGCGTGTTCCGCAACAATACATCGAGTGTTAGGCTGCGCAAGGGCATCTATACGCTGATGCTCGACGCTACGATATACTTCGAGGATGGAACCATCAAGGCGGCACGCAACACCGAGTATGCACAGCCGAATACGGCACTCAAAATCCTCAACGACAAGGAGGAGGTACGATTAAAGATGACTTACCTGTATTAACGATGATAAGGCGTATTACCATAATAGCATTGAGCCTGCTTGTGGCTCTGCCCGCCGTGGCACACCGGAGAGATTCACTCTCCTCGGTGCAGCGTGCGGCAGCGGCGGACGACGCTCTGTCGGGCATCAGCCGTGCGGCGTATGATGCCTCGATTGCCGCTTCGGCCTATCGTCGTCAGGTCAATATCTCGACTCTGGCAGGAGTCTTTGACCTGCGCCGTGAGGAGCAGGCTATGGTGCAGGAGGAGGGCGACGGCCTCACGCTGGGCAAGTTGCGTGCCGACTCCTATATGCACCTGAAAAAGCGCTCCACCGTCGAGGCGGAGGCCTCCTACCGCCGTGGTGTGAAGAGAAACGTCTGCTGGAACTCCTCCTCGGACTACACCCTCCTCTACCCTCATATCGGCGCAGACTCCATCGGCGGGAACCTCACCACGGAGCAGTATGGCTTCGGTGGCAGTTATGCCCACCGTGGCGAGCGTGTGACCTACGGCATCGGTGCCTCCTACCGAGCCCTGCATGAGTTCCGCAAGGTGGACCCACGCCCTCGCAACATCACCTCCGACGTGAAGGCGCAGGTGGCGTGTGGTTACAACTTCAAGCGATATATGCTCGGCGCATCGGCTGCCGCACGCATCTACAACCAGCAGCACTCGGTCGATTACTACAATATCAAGGGCTCCAACACGAGCCAAATACCTATGACGGGCCTCGGCACCTACTACGAGCGATTCGCCGGTGCGAGCAGCGGCTTCCTCAACTATGAGTTTAAGGGCTTCGGCTACTCCGCCTCGGTGCAGTTCGTGCCGCTCGACGGCAATGGCTTGCGCCTTATGGCAGACTATACAGCCCTGAACATACGCCGCCTGCTTCCGGACTTCAACAATACGATGATGACAAGGCTGCGCACCGAGTGCTTCTCCGGCTCCATATCCTACGCCACCACCTCCGGCCGTGTTCGTTGGGCCGTGGGCGGCGACTTCTTCTACGAGATTCGCCGAGGTGATGAGAACGTGCTCAACATCAGCTCGCTCAGTTCCGATATGGTGCTCGCCACCTTCACCATGTACGAGGGCCATACGATAGATGCTACGCTGACGGGCGGTGTAGAGTGGCTGCACGATTGGGGCTACCTCTTTGTGCGACCACGTGTCGGCATCCTCAATATGAGTGCCGGCTACCGCTATCCCGAGCGTCGTCTGGATGCGATGATTGTCGAGGGCGGAGCAGATATCGGCGCACGATACCAAGCCAAGAAGTGGCTTGTGGATATCTCGGCAGGTGGCGGCTATGCCGCAGCGTTGAGCAACACACTCTTCCTCTCTACCTCGGCCGAGAAGGAGATTAAGAGTGCCGTGCAGAGGCAGTGGCAGGGCTTTGTCGCCAACCGCCTGCTCATAAATGCGGCAGTGTCGGTACAGCGAGCCATCAACTACCGCACCTCCATATACTTGGCAGGCGTGTGGCAGATGTACAGCCGACAGATGGGTGACGGACACACCCTCTCGGCAGAGATAGGCATTAAATTTTAACCAATTAATATTTAGCATTATGAAAAAGATTGTACTTTTTGTCGCAGCAGTGATGACGTTTGCTGCTTGCGCTCCGGAGATGTTCCTCGACGTATCGTCAGACCTGGCAACATCTGTCTCCTCCATCAAGCAGGAGGGCAACGAGTTTACCTTCTCCATCGAGAGTAACGAGTCTTGGGCTATTACCACCGATGAGCAGACATGGTATAGCTTCGACGTAACCGAGGGTAGCGGCTCTGCCGAGGTTACCATCACCGTTACAGAGAATGACTCTATCAACCCTCGTTCGGCAACATTTATGGTTGTAGGCGCAACTACCGGTGCAAAAGAGTTTTCTATCGTTCAGTCGGGCTATACCCCTGTGGCACAGCTGTCCGAGTTGCTTATCGAGGAGATATTCTTTGCGAAGAACGCCGTTGTTGAGTCGGGCAAGCCTGACTCTTGGGCCGGTGACCAGTACATCAAGATTACCAATACCACCGACCACGTCGTATATGCCGACCATCTGGCTATCGCAGAGTCGAAACTCTTCACACAGAACAACTTACCTACCACTTACGACCCTGACAAGCGCCCTACTCACGCTCCTGTGTCCATCGTATTCGTGATTCCGGGTGATGGCGACGACCACCCTATCGAGGCAGGTAGCTCTATACTCGTGGCTGCTACGGCGCAGGACTACACAACCGCAAATGCCAACTCTATGGATTTGTCGGTTGCCGATTTCGAGTGGTTCGACAACTCTACCGTAGAGAGTGTACAAGATACTGATAACCCTGATGTTCCAAATGTTGAGATTTGGTTCACTGCCTCCAAAACATTGACCTCGTTCAATATGCAGGGTAACAAGGGCTACGTTATCGCTCGTCTGCCAAAGGAGCTCACCGCAGAGACCTTCCTCAGCGAATATAAGTGGGTAGGTACAGAGAGCACCGACTTCTCGGATTTCGGTATCGGCATTATAGATAATGACATCCAGTCTGCATACCTCTTCCCTAACGAGTGGGTATTGGATGCTGTAACCCTCAGCCACGAGGATGCGTTCACCAACCTTGTGTTCGACTCCTCGCTGGATGCCGGCTACACCTACTGTGGTACTACAAGCGAGGCTACCGACCGCTATGGCAAGGCAGTTATCCGCAAGCGTGATGCTAATGGCAAGTTGTTCGACAGCAACAACTCCGCTGTTGACTTCACTCCGCACACAACCCCTTCCGTTAAAATCGGCAAGTAGGCGTAAGCATATAGCGTAAAAAGATTAGAGGTCGATGCAATGATGTGCATCGACCTCTTGTTTTTTCAGTAATTACGCCCAAATCTCACTCCCGAGAGTATCAACATAGGCCCCAGACCGGAGTAAAACGAGGCGACAAACTCCGACGGGATATTCGGAACAAATCGCAGCGTCACGCCCAGCCCCATCATAAAGAGGATAAGCAGCCACCCCCGCAGAGGAAAGGTGTGCCAGAGGGTAAGCGTCCCTTCGAGCGAGGCTATTCGGCGGGTGTATCTATCGACAATGGAGCGAAACATAAACCCGAACATCAGCATCACCCCCGCAGTAATGAGCAGGAGCCACCACACCTTCGACAGAGGCTGTTCCATATATGCCGTCACCCCCTTCGCCGTCACAACGACCCCGGGCAGCCCCCAAATCAGCGCAGCGGCAAGATATAGGTATCTGCGTTCCATCGCCCCGCCCGCCTAATACTTGGTAAAGGTATATCTCTGACGAAGAGCCTCTCTCTCCTGCTCCGAAAGCGAAAGGAAGTAGGCCTTCCAGCCCGGGCAGAAGTTGATATGCCATCGCCAGACTCTGCCGACAAACGATTTGGGTTTTGCCTCATATTTTGCCCTCATAGGACAATCAGCGCACTTGTGTTCAGCCATAATAGTTGTTATTTTATGTTAGTGGTATCTTTATGCGGGAGGAGGGGGCGTACTGTCCGACAGCCACACGCCTACACTCTACAAATATCGCTCGATATACTTCGCAATCTTCTCGGGGGTAGTCATAGGGGCAAATCGCTCTACAACCTCTCCACCGCGGCTAACCAAGAACTTTGTAAAGTTCCACTTAATATCATCGCCCAGAAAACCGCCCTGCTGTGATTTTAGATAGCGGTACAGCGGCTCGGCATTCTCCCCATTAACATCAACCTTGGCAAAGAGAGGGAAGGTCGTATGATACTTCAACTCGCAGAAACTCTTTATACCCTGCTCGTCGAGTGGCGACTGATGCAGGAATTGGTTACACGGGAAATCCAAAATCTCGAATCCTCGCTCGCAATATTGGTCATAGAGCGCCTGCAACCCCTTATATTGCGGGGTGAAGCCGCACTCGGTTGCTGTATTAACAATCAGAAGCACCTTGCCACGATACTCCTCCATAGAGAGTTGCTTGCCGTCGGCATCCCTGACAACAAAGTCGTAAATTGTTTTAGACTGCATACTACTTGATATTACGTTTTTACAAATATATATTCTGCCCATTATACATACAAATTTCTATCCATAGACTCCCGAAAATCATTGACCAACAACTATCGGTTCTCCTCGGCAAAAGGGAGGGTCGCCCCCACATAAACAAGATAGGATTACCCGCATCGGGGCAACCCTATCTTTATCGGAGTGGACATACAAGGCAGTGCAGTCACCCTGTCAGGCAACCTCACACCTCTACTCCACCGCACGCAACAAAGCCTTGATAGTGCCATCCTGAATAAGAAGCAGCGTATCAAAGTCGATGTCGTAGTGAGTGACGGAGCCGAGCAGCTGCGTAAACTTAATCTCCAACTCGCCATTCTCTGGGCAGAGCATCATCGTCGTACCCACTGGGTCGAGGTGCAGACCGAGCTTCTCGGTGGTAGAGTACTGACCCAGAATCTGGTTGCAGGCAGCAGTGCCCGAAATCGAGCCATCCGCCCCAAATCGGAGGTTGAAACTCTGCTGTGGCAGTTGCACATCACGGCCCTCAAACTGCACCAGATGCCACGTCGTGCCCACCAGAGGCTTCGCATTCTTCTGACGCTGGCGGCACTGCGAGCAGCAACCCACCAACAATACGGCACAAAACAGTGCCAAAATAGTTCTAATCTTCACAGTATCAATCGTTTATAATTACCAAATTAACTCATCGGGGTATGGCACCTTCTCGCCCGTAGCACGGATGGTCGGCATCAGAGCGTCCCAGCCTCGCAACTTATCCGAGAGAGCCTTGGCCAGCTCGGCGAGCTTCTCGGGGTGCTCGCTCGACAGGTCATTGCGCTCCGTGATATCCTCGCCGATATTGTAGAGTTCGAGTGCCTGCGTGCGGTGGCGATATACGAGTTTCCAGTCACCCTTGCGAAGGCACGACATATAGTCGATATCGTGCAGCTGG
>JAFULF010000011.1 GCA_017483225.1 Alistipes sp. | reverse complement strand
TTTAAGGAGAATAGCCTTGCGCTCTCTAAATTCCCTAATCTCCTTAATTTCCCTAATGTTGCGCCAAGCCCGTTGCGCAGCTCCGAAGGAGCGACCTTACTCGACTTTACTTGACCTTACTTGACTTTAAGCCTGCGCTCCGATTTCAAGAGTCGGAGCGAAGCGACAAAGCCTCCCTTTGCCAAAGGGAGGTTTGGAGGGAATGTCAATACTGAATTAGTGAAATCTTGATTTCAAGATTTCACTAATTTCAAAAATTTCACGATTTCAGGGGCGTGAAATTATGAAATAAATGAAATTTCTCTACCTCTGTTCGGAGCGACAGCGACTGACCTTACTCGACCTTTCGTTGCGCCACTCTCAACGCAAAAACAATGAGGCCGCCCACACTCTTGCGGGGCAGCCTCATTCTTCACAGAGGGCTACGATTTAGTCGCCCATATCGTCATCCTCGTTTATCTGTTCAGGCAGTGTCCACGACTCCTCAGGCGTATTCTCGATAGTCCATACGCACCAGTCGCACCACTCGTTCCACTCCTGCCAGAGTGCCGAGCCGTCATCCGCAGGCTTCATTGCTGCAATGCTCTCACGCCAGCTCTGCACAAGGCCCTCACGTGCATTGTCGTCGCTCGGATAGAGCATATAGGATGGGTAGTTGTCATCGGCCCAGCGAATCAGGTTGCTCCACTCTGCGCTCTCGGTCGTAGGCTCGGTCTTGAAGCCGAAGTCCTTATACCTCACGAGCGAGAGCTGGTAGGTCGAGTAGTCGCTGCTGCCACCTCGGTAGTTGCTCTGCTTCGAGTAGATGGTGTAGATGGCCAGCACGTCGCCCACCTCGCCATTCTTTGGCAGGTACTTGCCTGCAAAGCGGGAGTAGCCGCTGGTACGTACCGTATATACGCCGTGGTCGGAGGTATATACGGCATTCTCGTTGTAGCCCACGCAGAGGCTGCCATAGAGTGATACGTTGTTGCGGCTGTATGCCATTCTATACCACGGCTGATTGACCACCTGCGTATATGTTCCGTCAATCTTCAAGCCGCTGGTGCAGAGCCAAGTAGGGTAGAGCTGGTCAAACTGACCATTTTTCAGAGGTGCCGGAGTGATATACTCGCCGTTGGCATCCTTCTCGTTGGTCATTACGCCCTTATACATAACCTTCAACCCCTTGAAACGAACCAGTCGTCCGAGGAACTTCGGCGTATTGTTACCCTGAATCTTCGAGTACGACGAGGCATCAACAACGTAGATGTCGTCGGTGTCGGCAGTACCCTCTGTCAGCTTACAACGCTCGCCGTGGAATACGTGCTCACGTACCTTGTTCGGGCTTACGATGTTCGAGTTTGCGTAGTACTTATATGTCCCCCAAGAGTTGAAACTCGAAGTCGGAATATCGCCGAGGGAGAGCATCATACGGAAGTTGCCGAGGTAGAGTCCCGTGACCTTCACATAGACCCACTGCGACTCCATCTTGTCGAGGTCGCAGTAGTAGTCGAGGTAGAGGCCGTTGGTGAGCTTCAACTCGATGGCACCCGTGCCGTCGAAGATGTAGAGCGACTTGTAGATATTGCCCTGCTCGTCGTTGCTGATGATGCGGCCCTTGATGTAGTAGTTCTTGCCCGCTACATACCATCCCTTCGACAACTCGAATGAGTTACACTCCGAGGCATCGTTCACAAAGCGAATATACTTCGTGGCGGCCTGTGAGCCGGTATCGCCCGTGCCGCTTGTGTTGCCGAAGAGCGCTTTGAGGTCGGCGATGGAGATGTGTGTCAGCTCCGGATTTGCCTCCTCGAATGACGCATCGTCGTACACGGTAGGTGTCGGCGGCATATCGAAATCGTTGTAGCAACTCGTCATAAGGAGGGCGAAGGTTGCTACCAAAAGTATTCTGAATTTCATATTCTTTCTCATTTTTTACGGTTCGACATTAGAAACGGAAATAAACATTAAGGAAGAATGTTGTTCCGAGCATATAGAAATACTTGGAGTCGAAACGTGAGTAGTAGGTCTCCGACGGATTAAGCTCCACAGAGCTCAAATGGCCACGAGTCTTGGACATACGCATCTGCTCGTAACCTCCCGTGCGGATGCCTCTGTCGTTGAGTATATTCTTCACTTCGGCGCTGAATCCGAGCATATACTTGCGCTGTATGTACCAGTTCTTGCCGACACTTGCGCTGAGCGTATATCCGCCGCCCAAGTCCTCCTGCTTGCGGATTGCCGAGATGCTCTTCAATGCCCAAATCTGCGCCTCCTCGGTGGAGTTGTCGTTGTTGAGCACCTTCATATAAGGCATCACCGCCTGAGTTGTGCGGTATGCAGGGTTCATCGAGAGGAAGAGCTTGTCGTAGTAGTTGAAGTTCACGGATGCAAACCAGTTGTGAGGGCCACGGTAGTCAAGGCCCACGTTGATTGCAACCTGCGGCGTACTCTCCACGTAGAAGCCCTTCCAGTTGACCTTATCTTGCAGAACGACCTCTGCACGGTTGTCCACAATCTGCGTAAAGTTAGGGTTGGAGATGTAGCGGTAGTCGCCCCAGTTTACGGCACCTTGGAAAGCGATACCCTGCCAGATAGGTACATTCACACCGAACTCAACACCATAGTAACGCTTGTCGATGCCCGACATTGCGAAGTTGGTAAACGACGACTGCGTATCGTCGTAGAAGGAGATGACCTTCGACTGGTTGTGCATCTCGGTATAGAATGCCGAGAGGCGTGCCTTGATGTATGGCAGGTTGAGATTGTAGGTCAATTCTGCGCTATACAGCTGCTCGGGCGAAAGTCCCGGGTTTACCTGATTTCGTGTACGAGGCGATACGAATGCCGCTTGGAAGCGTGGAGCATCCTGAATAGCCACGGCATTCAGTGCCAGCGAGTGTGCGCCGGAGAAGCGGTACGAGAGTGCCGCCTTGCCCTTGTATGTGAGGTAGTTCAGGTGCTTCGAGTCGCCATAGGAGTCGTTGCCGTCAGGGAACAGACCCTTGCGCCACAGA
This sequence comes from Alistipes sp., assembly GCA_017483225.1. Classification (GTDB taxonomy): domain Bacteria; phylum Bacteroidota; class Bacteroidia; order Bacteroidales; family Rikenellaceae; genus Alistipes. The sequence continues at coordinate 27,447 of JAFULF010000011.1, read as the reverse complement.
CCGTGACGCCACATACCCTGATAGCCCACCTCGCCACCTACGCTGAGCGAGAAGCCTCCGATGTTAAATCCGTATTGTGCCCATAGTTGCACCTGACGGATATGCGCATAGTAGTCGTAGTTGTACTTTCCGCCCTCCTTGACCACACGTGCGTGTCCGTACTTGTTGTAGTAATCGACATCGTTCTGGTATGCGATAACGTCGCTACCCATATCACGCTCGGCGAACTTGTCGATATCCAACCAATAGTCGCCCCCGAGCAAATCCTTTACGGTGCTGTAATACTCGGTGCGGTTGATGCGGCTCTTCAAGCCTCCGACGATGCGGTGGTTCTTGTTGAAGTCGTGCTGCAAGTTGGCCACAAAGTTGTAGTCAATCTGGTCGGTGCGACGCTCCTCAATCATATAGTTGGAGCGGAATCCCTCGGCATAGCCCGAGGTGGACTCATCCACACGGCGGTTGGAGTTAATCAGCTTGTCGAAGTCGATATATCCGGTCCACACCTTGCGAGCATCCGACGCAGCCTCCAAGTAGGAGAGTATCTGGTCGTTTGACGAGCCGCTGAATATGCCCTCGGTAGGGTAGTGGACACGGGTGTTGGCACGAACCGCCTCACGCAGCAATCCGTTGCTGTCGAGAGCGTCGATGTTGTCGATGATGAACGAGCCGTAGTCGCTGCTGAAAATCTGCGATGTGTAGTTTGATGGCAGGTAGCGGTAGTAGTCAGGTCGAGGGTCTGCACCATCCTTCCACGTGAGTGCCGAGTAGCCGTTGAAGCCGAAGCGTACCGACGTAGCCACCGTGAGGCGTGTCTTGTCGCTGATGTCGTAGGCGTAGTTGAGCGTCACGATAGGCTCGTGCGCACGGCGAACACGTGTATTGCGCAGCTTGCCATTCTGGAAGCCGACGTTAGGGTTGTAGTAGTTGCTGCCGAACATATCATACGCCTCTTGCGTTGATGCCTGCTGTGCGCCACGCTGCTGCGGTGTTCCGAGCAGGGTGAGTGAGAGGCGGTGCTGCGAGCCAAACTGCTTCTCCACCGAGGCGAAGTAGCCGTATGAGTTGTAATATACGCCATCCACATATCCGTTGCCGCCCTGACGTGTCGAAACCGAGAAGCCGTAGGACCAGCCGTTGTCGAGTGCACCCGAGGCATACGAAACCATCGCACGGAAGCGATACATCTGGTTGCCTGTCGAGACACTTGCACGGAAGCCCTTACGCATCTGCGAAGCACGGGCGTTGATATTGGTCACGCCACCGATGCCGCCGATGCCGAAGTCGGTAGGCGTAAGGCCTGAGGCGTTCTCCTGATTGCGGGTAGCATCATTCAGACCGCTCCACAGCGACCAAGGGCCGTAGCCTGTCAGCGCATCGTTGAAACGGATGCCGTTCAGATAGACGTCGGAGTACATCGAGTCGTAACCACGCACATTGAAACGCATCTCGCTGAATCGGTACGATGCGATGTTGTTGTAGATGTCCTTGGATGCCGAGAGTGATGACGGCAGGGCAGGGGTATCCGACGTGGAGGAGTCGTTGTCGAACTCCGCAAAGATGGAGTCGTCAACCGCCTCGCCTACACTCGGAACGAGAATCACGGCGTGCAGGTCACGCACGTTCTGCTCGACACGCACCAGAACATCCATAGGCTCGTAGTCGTGAGCCGTGAACGTCACTCGGTAGTCACCCTGCGGCAGTGAGTTGAAGGCGAAGTGGCCGTTGTCGTCGGTCTTTGCCTTCATTCCCGTCTCGTTGATAGTCACCTCTGCAAGGCCTATCGGGGTACGGCCGTTGCGAGATACCACCTGACCGGTGATGCCTCCCGTGCCGCTCACAACATAATATACGGGCGAGCCGCTCTCGCCTGATACGGCAGTCGGAACAACCGTTCCCGCTACCGCTTGCTGCCCCTCGGCCGCTACGCTCGTCGTTGCTACCACCTGCTGACCCTCTGTCGGTGCTACGGTGGTCGCTACGATTTGTGCCCCTTCCGCAGGAGCAACGGTCGCTACAACGACCTGTCCCTCCGCTGCGGACACCACCTCGCTCTGTGCTACCGGAGCCGTTGGAATCGTCTTCGGAGCCACTGTCGGAGCCGTTGCAGGCTCTGTTGCCGTTGCCGAAGCCACGGTAGGCTCTGCCTCGGCTGTCGGCTCTGTTACTGCGCTCTCTACGACAGGCTCTGCCGTCACAACCTCCGCCTTTGCCGGTGCTGCTGCCGGTGTTGTTGTCGGTGTTGCTGCCGTGGCCGGTGCAGATGCCTTCGGTGCAGGCAGGACAGCCTGAGCCTTCTCCTGCTTCTCCGCCTCCTCTACCTTCGGCTCGGTGCTCTCTGCCTCTTGTGGAGCCTCAGCACTCTCGGCAGGCGTAGCAGACTCTTCGACAGCCTCTGCCTCGGTTGTTGGCGTTACCACCTCGACAACCTCTGCCTCCTCTTGTTGCTGTTTCTCCTTCGGACTGAGCAGAAGTACTCCCGCAACTACTGCTGCAACAGCAGCCGCAATCCAAAGTAAAAATTTTAGTTTCATACGTTATATTTGTTTGTTTATTTGGCTATATAAATATACACAGGGAAGTGGTCCGAAAATCCGTTTTGGAAGTTGTTGCCGACAAATGTTCGCAACGGATAGTTCTTGTACTGACCCTCTCGCTGAATCATATATGGTCGAGTGAATATGTTTCCGTAGTACTTCGAGCCCTCGGCACGCTGCAACTTCAACTCGCCCGTGGAGCCCGTTGCGAGGTTCTCCGACACGACGATATTGTCGAAGAGGTTCCACGCATCACGATAGCCGAGCGTTCCGTATCCCGCTTTCAGTAGGGCGATGAATGGGTTGAACATATCGCCGTCGGTGAGCTTCTTGATGTTGCCTTTTCCTCCGAGCACCTCGCTGACGCTCTTGTCCGTAGCGTCGTCGTTAAGGTCGCCCATAATCACAACCTTCGTGGCAGGGTTTGCCGTGCGTACCGAGTCTGCCAGACGGCGACACTGCGCTGCCGCAGCCTCACGCTTTGGGTCGGAGGCCTCCTTGCCACCCAGACGAGATGGCCAGTGAGAAACGAGGAAGTAGAACGGCTCGCCGTCGATAGTGCCCCACATAGTCACGAGGTCACGGGTGCGGAAATTAGGCATTCCCGGCATCTCGAACTTGACGGCCTTGCTCCCCTCCAACTTGAATACGTCGGGGCGATAGAGGAAGGCGCAATCGACACCTCGGGCATCGGGTGAGTCGAAGTGTACGATGCGATAGTTGCCGTGGGCGAGTTTTGGCTGCGAAATCAAATCTTCGAGCACCAGTCGGTTCTCAATCTCGCACACGCCAATCACCGCAGGGAAGTTCTTGTCGAAGAGGGCGATATCGAACAGCACACGCTCCATATTGCTCAACTTCTTCTGATACTTCACGCTATTCCACTTTTTGGCTCCGTCAGGCAGGAACTCCTCGTCGTGCTTGTCGGGGTCGTTGATTGTGTCAAAGAGGTTTTCAAGGTTGTAGAACACCACCTTGTGCGGTTTCTGCGCAAAGCAGGTAAGCAGTACGCCCGCTACCATCATTACGGTAATAAAAAATCTCTTCATATTCTACTTGTCTGTTTTACTCTTTCACTTACTAAAATCCCCAGCCCGTCAGGCTCTTTTGGCTCTTGACCTGCTCGGCGATGGATGGATTTATATTGCGGAAGAATGTGAATCCGCTACGACGCTCTATCTCCGCCACCGATGTTACCGCCTGATTTATGGTGGTCGATGCTCCTGCTGTCGTATTCTCGAACAGGAAGGCAACGCACATCAGTTCGTCGGCGTTTGTTATGGCAGGTATAGCCTTGCCGGTAGTGCCCTTCTTTGTGCGTAACAACAGCTTGTAGCAGTGCGAAGGACGTGTTATGGTGCGCTCTCGTGATGTGAAGGTAGGGCTATTCTCAAAGAGTGTTCCCGTCACGACGTAGAGCGTGTCGGCGCACTTGGCATTGCGCACCTTGCCCTCCAACGTACCCCATACCTGCTGGTTGAAGGTGCTCTGCTGTGGCATAATGTTGGTTGCATAGAAGGTCTGCGCATTGGTCTGATACGATGCCAGACGGGATGCCGACGGCAACATATGGCCTCGGTCAAGTCGCTCGCCAAGCGAGTTGTTGCCGAATCCTCCCGATACGATATTCGCCTGTGCCGACTGCGGAATCTTCGGGTCGGTGTAGTCGTAGCGCACGATGACGTAGTTGCCGTTGCTATCTGCGCTGTACTCCGTCACGGCATCATCGAATGCCCAAGCGTTGGTACGCCCTCCGCTCGTGTCGGCCTCGTAGCCGCTGTACGACGTATAGATGTCGTGAAGAGGGTATGCCACCCAGTGTGCCACCTTCTTCTCCGTATCGAAGCAGATGGAGTAGTTGCGCACTCGCTTTCCGTTGCCGAGGGTGGTGAAGTAGGTTTTGTGAAGCAGGCCATTACCCACGTTATACTCCGGCTGCTCCGCCCAAGCACGCTCGTAGGCAGAGTTCTCACTCTTGCCGAGTTGCTGAATGCGGAACGTGTTGGTGTAACCATCGGAGAAGGTGATTCTGGCCGAGGCATAGCGTGGCTCCTCGGAGTCGTTCTCCGCAAATTTGAGGATAAAGCGGTTGCCTACCGAGCCCTGCAAGGTTTCGGATGTGCAGAACTCGCCACCCTCGGTGATGGTTAACGACCAAGTGTATAGCGGATTTCCCTGCGTGTTGCCTATCACGGATGTGTTTGTATGACCTACGGTAGAGTAGGTAATCGTCGCCTTCGAGATGTATGGCGACCACACATCGTCACCCGAGCCGTTGTCGCAGGCTACGAAGACGATGACGAGCAGCATCACAACCCAATTCTTCAATATGACAGAGTATCTTGTCATCGGCAAATATCTTTTCTTTGTCGGACTCCTATGCGAGGGAGTGTCGTTGTTAATTCTATGTTTAATCGCCGCTTCGACAGGGACAATGCCCTGCCGAGCGAACGATGTGTGTAGGCCGTTAGTCGGCAAACTCAATCTTGACACTATCGACGTAGGCTGCACCACCCACCGCACGAATCATCAGTTTGTCGGTAGTGGTTGTCACACCGCTCATATCAATAGTCAGAGGAGTTGTAGAATCCTTGACGGTGCTATCCGATACTGCGTATGCCACCTTCTTGATGTCGGAAGCACTCTCGCCGTTATAGACGAAGGTGTCAGGCAGTACGACGAAGTTACGGCCATTGGTAGTCTTCTTATTAGGCGTGATGGTAATCTTCGCTACGCTCTTGCCTCCGAATGAAGGGGTCATCAAGTATGAGGTAGAGGCTGCCTTCGATGTGTCGGTATTCCATCCGAGCTGCAAGTACTGCGAGGTAGGGTAAGCTATACCGCTCCAAGCCTCGCCCGTAGCCGTTACGTAGTTCCACTGCGTGTAGTTGTTTGCCCCCTGATAGTCGATAGCGGCAATATCCTCGGCGGAGAGGGTTAAGGATGATGCGTTAGGGGTAGATTGCGAAATCTGCACGCTCTTCTCGGCTGCACGCTCGCCATCTGCCGTAGGGGCGATATAGATGGTGAGGGTTGCATTGTAGGCCGTATCCGAGGTGTTTGCCGTTGCTGTCACTATAACCTTGCCGTTGGCAGGCTCCGTACAGGTGAACTTGTCGGCATTTGTGCCCGTAAGCTCCGCAAAGATTTTGTTCTCGCCGAGTTCGCCCGAAGAGAAGGATACGTCCAGCGAGCCGCCATCCACACCGAAACTGAGAGATGCAGGGCTGACGTTGAGTGCTACCACGTTGCCATTCTCCTCAATCGAGGTGTACATCGTCGAGATATACTTGCCCGACGAAGTCCAGCCGATGAGGTAGCCAGTCACGTTGATATATTTGCCCTCGAAGGCCTTGACCATCTCGGCATCACGAGGGTACTGTATCGAGCCCTGAACGGCATTGCCCTCGTCAAACAAGATGTTGTAGTATGTCTGACCTGCGGAGCCGCTGCTCAACGAGAGCTTACCCGTGTAGATTGCATAGACAGGCTCCGGATTGGATGTCTGTCCATACTCCTCCAACGCCTCGTAGGTGTAGCGTACAGGTGTTCCGTGGTTGACGGTTGTCGTGCCCACCTTCTCAATCTTTGCACCCTCGCCAAACTGCAAGCTGGTGTTGTAGGTAGTCACGCTACCCTCGATGTTGACGACGTCGCCCTCCTTGTAGCCGAGGTCCTTCTCGCCGAGGTAAGCAAGCAACATAGCCTTGCTGCTGTCGGTCAGGAGCACACCACGTGCATACGTTGCCACGACGGTAGCGTTCTTGACGCTGTAAATACCCGTAGTGGTAATCTGTGCAATGGTTGCTGTAACGGTCTCAGGGAATGCCAGAGCATCGCCATCGCCTCCGCTGATGAGCTTGAAGTCATCCAGACGCAGACCGCCGCTTGATGGTGGGTTATAGCCGCTGAAACGTGCGTGAAGCGCAGTCGAGCCTGCCGGAACCTTGAACTCCGCCACGGCGTGGTACCATCCGTTGCCACCATCCGGGGTTGTGGTGAAGGTCGCAGGGGCCCACGTATTGCCATCCACGCTCAACTCCAACTGAACGGTGTTGTTGCTTGGTGTGGCAAACGAAGGTGCGCTGGTATATCCGTCTTGTGCCGAGATAGAGAACGAGAATGAGTAGTTCTCGGTGGTGCCATCCAGTACGATGTCGCCAATCTCGAACTTGGCCGTTGCGTTGTTGATGAATACGTAAGGGATGCCCGATACGTACGTAGCATCAGCGGTAGGGTCGTAGCTTGGTCCGGAGTTGCGTATCGAAGAGCTCGAACCGCCGTAGGTTACGCCCGACTGACCATCGCCATTGCGTGACCAACCCGTAAAGTCTGCGGTGTATGGCCAGTAGCCGTCGCTGCCTTTCTTGACGCTCGTGCCGCAATCCTCGTAGTAGATGTAGTTGCTCTCGTCCACACCGCCGTCATTCTGGTAGATGGTCAAATCAGCCTTACCCTTCGACGTGAAGCTGAAACCCTCGATTACGCAAGGGCGCTCGGTCTTGAATGAGATGGTGAAGGTGCGAGCTGCGTGAGGTGGTACGGTTACCGTCACAACTGCATTGCCCTGACCGGCAGCAGGCTCAACGGTAACATTGTCATCAACCGAGTCGGCAATCGAGGCACTCCATATACCATTCGTGGTAATGGTAATCTGCTCGGTTGCACCGTCGGTTACCGTGGCGGCAAAAGAGCCCGGCTCAACGGTAATCACCGCCTTCTCGTAATCATCGGCGCTCTTCTCCGAGGTGCAGGCACTATTCAGACCTGCGAGCAGCAATGCCGAAGAAAACAGAAGTGACTTCCAAATGTTTTTCATAATAGTTGTAGTTAATACGTTAATAATTAATATTTTATCTATCTCATATTTCTCGTTGTCCGTATATGTACGCACGTTGCGTGCACAATAAGCCAACAAATATATAAAAACTTTTGTTTCTAACCTTAAACTTCGACATTTTTTTAATAATTGTCACAAATTTGATTCCAAAGCGGGCATAAAAAGAGGAGATTCCGACCAAATCGAAATCTCCTCTGTAAGAGTTTATATGTCACGTCGTTACTTCTGCGGACGCATCACCACGTAGGTCATATTGTTGTCCGAGAGAATCTTCTTGGCCAACGCCTGAACCTTCTCGACGCTCATATCCTTTACAATCTGCTCGTATGAGCCGATGTAGTCGAGGCCGTTGTTGTACTTCTCCATAATGAACTGAGCCCAAGAGCCGTTGTCACGCAGCTGGTTCTGCCACTCTTTGAGCAGGTACTCTCGTGTCTTATCGACATCGGCAGCAAGAGGGCCCTCGTTGGCAATCTTCTGCAACTCGGCAACAACGATGTCGCTCAACTCGTCGGCCATCTGCTCGTTGGTGTCGAACTGCACTTGGAGGATATACTTAGGCTCGAACTTGTCGCTCACACGACCACCTACGCCTACGCCGTATGTGCCGCCCTTCTCCTCACGAATCGAGATGGTGTAGCGGGATGTGAGGGCACTCGAAAGGAACGACATAGCGACCTTGTTTTCGAGTGTGTACGGAATCTCGCCCGTGTAGAAGCGATATACGCCCACCTTCGGCTGCTGCATAGCAACACGGAAGTCGTTCACAACCACACCCTTGACATAGCGTACTCCGTCATCCTTTGCAGGGGTGAGTCGCTTTGATGCAGGAATCGAGCCGATATACTTCTCTACAAGCGGTTTGAGGCTCTCCAAATCGACGTTACCCGTGATATATACGGTAAAGTCGGCGATGTTGGAGAAGAGCTGCTTGTGGATAGAAGCCAGACGCTCGAACTTCACATTGTTGAGCATCTCGGTCGAGATTTGCTGGCGACGTGGCGAGTTGCCGTAGAGGGTCTTCTGAACCTCTGCGCTCGCTACATAGTCAGGGTTGCTCTTCAAGTTCTCGACATAGCTGCGCAACTGACCGATGGTCACGTTGAAGTCATCCTCGTTGAAGCGTGGCTGTGTGAAGTTGAGATAGAGGAGCTGCATCAGCGTCTCCAAATCCTTCGGCGAGCCAAAGCCCTCGATGCTGGTCTTGTAGTCGCCCAAGCCGATTTGTACGCTCGCAGCCTTGCCGGAGAGCAACTTGCGGAGGTCGCTCACGGAGAACTTCGATACGCCCTGATTGCCCATAATCATACTGAACAGGTTTGCCGTGTTGCAATCCTCGTCGCTCAGGTTGGCAATACCGTGGTGGTTGGATATGATATCAACGCATACCTCGTCGGCCTTGAATACCGATGGACGAACAACGACCTTAACGCCGTTTTTGAGGGTCCACTCGGTGGTGCCGAGCATCTGGTCGGTTGTGGTCTTGCTCTTCTTCACAGGCGAGCCCTTCAATGCCTTCAAATCGGCGATAAGAGGCTCCTTGATGGTGTTGTCGGCGTAAGGTGCAATCTCCGAGCCCTTAACCTTCGCAATGGTTGCCAAGATGTCTGACTCCGAAGGATTTACAACACCCTCCTTCTTTGGAGCATTTACGACGATTACGTTGTTGTGGTCGGTGATGTACTGCGCAAACACCTGATTAACCGCTGCCAGCGGCAACTGAGAGATGATGACGCTGTCGGTCTTCCACTCAACCTCTGCATCCGGCATAGCCGTATTCTTGCGGAAGTTGCTTGTGTAGCGACGTACATACTCGGCATTCTTACGGTCGTTGCGGTTGGTGTATGCCTGCTCCTCACGACGCAAAACACTCTGCTTTGCACGCTCGAACTCGCTCTCGGTAAATCCGTGGCGACGAATACGCTCCAACTCGGTGTATGCCGCTTCAAGGCCCTCGTTCAGACCTCCATCCTTGGTGGTAACACCGCAGGTGAGCATATCGAGAGTAGGGCAGATGCCGATGCCGCCATTGTGAATGTATGCTCGGATGAACGGAGCATTAGGCTTCATCGCCATCTCGGCAAGACGGGTGTTAGCCATCTGTGCGCCGAGGGAGTGGATGAGGGCAAACTGCTCGGCAACGATGGTGTTGCGCATCTTCAAAGGCATAGCCTCACGCTTGATGAAGATTGATGCCTCGCTCTCAATCATCTCCGGGTCCTCGAAGATGGAGATGATAGGCTCCACGTTGTCAGGCACTACGATAACATCCTTCTCCGGAGCATCCGGTGCAGGAGCAGGGATATCGGACATAAGCGACTTGATTTGAGCCTCGACCTTGTCCACGTCGATATCTCCCACGATGACAACAGCCTGATAGTCCGGACGATACCACTTGTCGTAGAAGGTGCGGATGTCGTCATAGCTGAACGACTTCAAACCCTCCAAGTGGCCGATGAGGTTGCGGTGCTCGTAGAGAGTACCCTTGGCAACGGCCTTGATGAGCTTGATGGTGGAGCGCCAGTCGGCACCGTCACGGGTGCGCAACTCCTCCATAATGACGCCACGCTCGGAGTCAATCTCCTCGGGCTTCAACTCGATGAAGTGCGACCAGTCGTGGAGCACCAGCATAGCGGTATCGATAACGCCCTGACGAACAACCGGTACATCCTTCATCATATACTCGGTGTAGTCCCACGATGTGCCGGCATTGAGGTTTGCGCCGAACTTTACACCCACCTTCTCCAAGTACTCGATAAGGGTCTTGCCCGGGAGGTTGATGGTTCCGTTGAATGCCATATGTTCGAGGAAGTGGGCGAGTCCCTGCTGGTTGTCCGCCTCCTGAATGGCTCCCACGTTGTGGATGATGTGGAAGTCGGCGAGATTCTTCTGCTTGTCGTTGTGGCGGATGTAGTATCGCATACCGTTTGCCAACTTACCGGTGCGCAGGGCAGGGTCGGTAGGCATTACCGGATAGACCGGCTCGGCAGTGGGCTGCATCTGTGCCACTGCGGTAACCGCCAATATCGAGGCGATTGCCAAGAAAAATAATCTTTTCATCTTCGTAATGTGTTAAATTTTACTCTCTGTTTGTAATTGCTGCGGCAAATATACCCCCCCCCGTCAATTTTCCAAATTTTTGGAGATTTTTTTTGAGGTCGGGGTGCTCCGAGCCGCTATTTCTCATCGAAGGCGAGGATATCGCCCGGCTGACAACGCAACTCGTGGCATATCGCTTCGAGTGTAGAGAAGCGGATGGCTTTGCCTTTGCCGGTTTTGAGTATCGAGAGATTTGCCGGTGTGATATTAACTCGCTCTGCGAGCTCTCCGAGCGTAATCTTTCGCTTCGCCATAATATTTGCAAGTCTTACAATTATTCCCATAACTATACATTTATTCAAATTATATGTGGCAAAAATACATCTTTTTTTGGAAAATACAACTCTTACAATAGAGTTGTTTGCCGTTTCTGTCCCTTTTATCCCGTATAACGTCTGAAAAGTTGTAAATATTGCAGATTTGGGATAAAAAATATACCTTTGCATCACTTAAAAATAACTATGCTATGGGTGCAAAAACAACATACAAACATACCGTAGATACGCAGAACGTCGATTTTACGTTGCGTGCAACGGTCGATTCTATCTGTCAGGCAATCTTCAATACGGCGGGTGTAGATGCTATGGGTCGAGGTTTCGGTCTTGATTCTCTCTCGGAGAATAAACGCTCGTGGGTACTCTCACGCTTCGCTGTGGAGATGGACTACCGCCCCAAGCAGTATGCCGATTACGGAGTGACTACCTGGGTCAATACCAATACCCGTATGCTCTCAACCCGAAACTTCGAGCTGCACAACTCGGAGGGCGAGTGCTTTGCCCGCTCTGTTTCGCAGTGGTGTATGATTGACTTCGAGCGCCGTGTGCCGATTAACCTCGAAGAGATGTATGATGCCTTCCGTGAGCATATGTGCGACTGCCCGTCGCCGTGCGAGCCGCCACGAAAGGTGGTGGGGGTGGTGCCTACGCAACAGGTTGTGCACAAGGTGGTTTATAGCGATATAGACTTCAACTGCCACGTCAATACGATGCGCTACATCGGCCTGATGATTGATATGCTCCCAATCGACTATATGAGGGAGGAGCGGGTATTCCGTCTGGATATCCATTTTATGCACGAATGTCGTCTGGGTCAGACACTTACTGTGGGATATGAGCAGCGTGAGAATCTCTCGCTCTTTGAGGTTAAGGCCGACGACGGAACCGTTGCCTGCCGAGCATCCATCGAGTGGCGATAGAGTCCGACGTAAGGGGTAGGGTTTGGCATCGAATTTGTCTGTTCGATGCCAAACTCTTTTATTATGGAACAGCTTTTAGAACGAACAAAAAGCGAGTCGGGAGGCCGATACGGACGCAGCATCGACCGACTCAATGCCGCTCTGGGTGCGGAGATATCCTCCACGCTCCAATACATCTACCTGCACACCATCTTTGAGGATGCGGGCTACGAGCACCTCGCCTCGATTATGCGCAGCATCTCGATTCAGGAGATGCACCACATCGAGGAGATTGCCGAGCGAATACTCTTCTTGGAGGGTGAGGTCAATATGAACCCCTCATTTGCAACTCGCCGGATAAAGGATGTGCGTGAGGCTTTCGAGTTCGCCGCCAAGTTGGAGCAGAGCACCATCGACTCTTACAACGAGTATGCCCGTATGTGTGCCGAGGAGAACGATGCCGTGTCGCAGACCCTCTTTCAGGAGATGTCGGCAGAGGAGGAGCGCCACCTCGACATATTCCGTACCGAGGTGCAAAATATCGTCGATTACGGCTCGCAGTACCTGATGATGCAGTCGGCGGCACACAGCAAAAATGTGGCAAAGAAGAATAAATCGCACGAATAGTTGCTAATACCTGCGAAATTTCGTACCTTTACCGATGCTATATAATAAAGGTATATGAAAATCGTAGTTTTAGGGCCGGCACATCCGTATAGGGGCGGACTCGCCTCCATAATGGAGACAATGAGCAGAGAGTATCAGCAACGTGGCGACGAGGTGAAGATATACACCTTCTCGTTGCAGTACCCCTCGTTCCTCTTCCCCGGCAAGAGCCAGACGGATGACAAGCCTGCGCCGAAGGATTTGCATATCGAGCGTGTGATGAATACCTGTAATCCGCTGAATTGGATTCGCCTCGGACTGCGCCTGCGCCGTGAGCGACCCGATATGGTGCTGATGAAGTATTGGACACCGTTTATGGCCCCCTGCTTCGGTACTATCGCCCGCATCGCCCGCACAAATGGACATACGAAGTTTATTTGCCAGATAGATAATGTGGAGCCGCACGAGCACCATATCATCGACAAGCCCTTCAACCACTACTACCTCGGGGCGGTGGATGGCTTTGTCTATATGTCGGAGCAGGTGCACGGCGAGTTGCAACGATACAGCTCTGCCCCTGCGCTCTTCTCGCCGCATCCGATGTTCTCGAACTTCGGCAGCAGGGTGGAGCGAGAGGAGGCGTGCCGTCGTCTGGGCCTCGACAGCAACCTTCAATATCTGCTCTTCTTTGGGCTTGTACGAGAGTATAAGGGGCTTGATATACTGCTGGATGCGTGGATGGCCATCTCTCGCAAAAGGGACGATTTGCGGCTTATTGTTGCCGGCGAGTTCTATGAGGATAAGGAGAAGTATGAGGCTATGCTCGAATCCCTCGGGGGAAAGGTTATCCTGCACGATAGGTTTATCGCCGACAGCGATGTGAAGTATTACTTCTCGGTGGCGGATGCCCTTGTGTTGCCATACCGCACGGCCACACAGAGCGGCGTTACGCAGATAGCCTATAACTTCTGTACGCCGATGATTGTTACGGATGTGGGCGGCCTGCCGGAGATTGTGCCGGATGATAAGGTGGGGTATGTCTGCCCGCCGACCGTCGATGGCGTGATAGACTCTATCGAGCAGCTCTATCAAGGCGATAACCTCGACCGCTTCCGCCGAAATATTGTTCAGGAGCGCAAGCGTTTCTCGTGGTCGGCGATGTGTGACAAGATTGTGGAGGTGTATAAAAGAGAAGCTGTCTAACAAGGCTACTTTGTCGTTATACTCGCCCTCAAAATGCTCATTTACGCCGAGTATATTAAAGGTGCCGATATTTTTCGGCACCTTTTTCCTCCTTGCGGCTTGGCATAATGGGCAAGCCCCTTCTGCGCTCGCTTGCTGCGTCGGTTGCGCTTTTTCGGGCTTCGCAAGGTTGCGATTAAGGCGAATGAAAACAAATGTGTATTTTTTCTGAGCCGGAGCAACCAAAAGCCATCGTAGATGGATTAAGCCTAAAATTAGCACTTGTTTATAACTTCTGAAAAGAAAGAGCGTGTCCGAAAACTTGTTGGACACGCTCTCGGACTATCAGACTAATAGCTTACCCCCATCTTTTCTAACTCCTCCTTTGCGCTATCACTTCCGTTTTGTGCCGCTTTGCGTAACCATATTATAGCTTCTGACCGGTCTTGGGAAACGCCTTGTCCTTTATTGTAACAATATCCTAAACAGTATTGTCCATAGACATTTCCCTGCTCTGCGGCTTTCCTAAACCATTTAACAGCTTCGTAGTAGTCCTTGGAAACACCGTTTCCGTAGTAGTAGCAATCTCCTAAACTGGATTGCGCTTTGGCATATCTTTTTTCGGCAGCTTTGCGATACCATTTGACAGCTTCGTAGTAATCTTGCTCAACTCCTCCGCCATTTTCGTATCTCAGTCCCAAATTATATTGTGCGGTGGCATGTCCTTGTTCAGCCGCTTTGTGATACCATTTAACTGCTTGATAATTATCCTTTTCAAGGCCATTGCCTTTTGCGTAACAATATCCTAATCGAAATTGCGCCTTTGCGTAACCTCGCTCGGCTGCACGTCTAATGTATGGTATAGCATCTACGTATTGTTTCTGTTTATATAGTGCGTAGCCTTTTTGGTACAACTCCTCCGGAGATTCGTGGGAAGGTTGCGCCCCCTCCGATGCAATCTGCTTCTCTCCAAGAAGCTGGCTCAAAAGGGTATTGCAAGCCTCCGGAATATACTTCGAATGGCTGCGCAGCATGGAAACGGCGGTCTTCTCGCTTTTTAGAGTTTCGGTACTAAATAGGTCCGACTCCAAAAGCAATGTGTACTCGTCGTATGAGTTGGCACGCTCCAAAACCTTTACAGTGGTAAATACAACATACTTTACCTTCGGGTATGATTGACGAACTTTCTGCGCTATGGCAATGGGCGATTGAGAGGTAAGTCCGCTCTTTACCGAGCCGACAACATCCTCAAATGCCTGGTAGTTGTAGGACTTTACAAATGCATTTCTTAGATTTGTAAGAATCTCTGTTTTTGTTCCATCGGAGAGTTCTACATCATTATTTCTGTCACGTACCTCCCATACAAGCACATTCTGCTTCGCAAAGAATTGTGCCGCAGCGATACTCGGTATAAGTACCGCCACGCACAAGAGTAGGGTAAAAGATATCTTTCTATACATTGTAATCTAAATTATATGGCACCAACCAAATCGTATGCGAGTTTGTTGCAGGCAGAACGCAGATAGTCGGTGTGCGCAGGTGTGCGGAGTGAGGAAGAGGCGACGATTCTGCCGGATGATGTATCAACAATGCGTGCGCTGAGCAGTGCGGTTGTTTTGTCTAACGGAGTAACTTCTGTAACAAGAATATACTCCATCATCTGCTTCTTGACGTATGTGAGCGTTGCTGACGAGATATTGCCTGTACGGTCGAAGTTCATTTCAAGAGTTGTAAAGCTGATGGTTGTGTAGCCTTCGTAGCCATCCGAAGCGGTAATAGCATCGGTCAGTGCACTGCGTATAAAGGCTTTTGTACCGTTGGATAGGTCACCGTGCTCACTTCTGTCAACAACCTCGGTGATAGCAACCTTTTTGCACTTGTAGAATTGTGCCGAAACATTAGTTGTAGCAATCAGCGTAAAGAGCGCAGCCAAAAGAAAAAATCTTGTCTTCATAATAAAAAGTTTTAGTTAATATTTGTAAATAAGCATAATATGCCCAATAAACCATAAAGTATGGCTTGTGTCAACCAACTCCAAGAAGACGATTATATATAAAAAGAAAGTGTGGAGCCGATTAGTTTATCTGAACGAAGGTTGTGGAAAGACCCGAACACAAATAAACAATACTCCACACCCGTATTGGGTGCAGAGCGAAAAACCGTTACACACATATATCAATACGAGGTGACGAGTGTGTTGCTGTCCTTGTGTTCTGAAAACTTCCACATTTTCGTTCAAGGATAAAAGCTAATACACTTTCATCAAAATATGTCGGTAGTGCAACTTCACAGAGTGCACTACGTCACAAAGATAGAAAACTTATTTGATAAAAGCAAGAAAAGCATCACGATAAACTCGTAATGCTCTTCTCGGGGTATTGAGTGGGGCTTTGTGCCCGACACTATCTGATATTCGGCAGCTCCAAGCCGTAGCCGTTGCGCTTGTCGTCGGCTTTGAGCCAGAGGGCAAAGAGGAGGGCAAGGACACCCAAGCCTGCAAAGAGCAGCATAGGCACCGTGTAGTTATAAGCAACGCCCTCTGCGCCGGCAGCAATCTGCTCCGCAACGCCGGGGTTGGTCTTCTCCAATGCGTAGCCGATGATGGCAGGGGTTGCGCTCAGGCCGAAGTTCTGCACCCAGAAGATGAGCGAGTATGCACTGCCGAGGAATCGCTTGTCCATAATCTTCGGAATTGATGGCCACAACGCCGCAGGAACCAGCGAGAACGATACGCCGAGGATGATGATGGCGGCGTAGGCGAGCGCCTTATTCGGGAATGCAGGCAGAACGAGGGCGAAGGTGGTGTGGCAGATAATCATCAGGATTGCACCCCAGATAAGCATCGTTGCGCCCTTGCCTCTGCGGTCGAGAGCCCAGCCGAGCAGTGGGGTGATGCAGGCAGCACCGATAGGGAACCAGCGGAAGATATCCGAGGCCTCGGTGGCAGAGATGCCGAGGTTACTCTGCAACATATTGGCTGCAAACTTCTGGAATGGGAAGATTGCCGAGTAGTAGAGCACGCAGAGCATCGCAACAATCCAGAAGAGGCGGCTGCTGAAAATCTTGAAGATGTCCGAGAACTTGAACTCCTCCTCAGGGTCGCTCTCGCCGTCGAGCACGCCACGCTGTGCATCGAGCTTTCTATCCATAAAGCAGAAGATGGTGTAGCAGAGCAGTCCGATAAGGAGCAGTGCCGAGCAGAAGGCCACAGGGCGCACTACCGAAGGGTCTGCGCCGCCGATGCCTGCGATACGAGGCGAGATGGTGAAGATGAAGAAGACACCCACACGGGCCAGAGCCATTTCAAGACCCATAGCCAGAGCCATCTCCTTGCCCTCGAACCATTTGGCCAGCGCCTTCGATGCCGTGATGCCCGCCATCTCGCAGCCGCAGCCGAAAATCATAAATCCGAGTGATGCGAGTTTTGCACTTGCAGGCATATCCACCCACCAAGAGTTCAACCAATACTCCAAGCCGGAGCCTATAAATGCATCACTCACAGCGTAATACTTGATGCACGCACCAATAAGCATAATCGCTGCCGAGAGCTCGCCCGTGAAGCGGATGCCCATCTTGTCAAGGATGATGCCCGCAACGATGAGGAAGCCCCACACGTTGAGCAGATACTCCGAGCCGGCATAGGTGCCGAATACGTCGGAGGTCCAACCACGCTGCTGCTGAATCAACTCTTTGAGTGGCGAGATGACATCAACGAACATATGCGCAAAGAGCATCATCAGAGCAATCATAACCATTGCGGTCCAACGAGCCCAAGCGTGGTCGTTCAGATTTTTACGAATAGTTTCAGTCATAATTTAAGTATTTAATGTTAATTATCTGTTTTCGGAGTAGTTACGTAGCACCTCGTAAGCCTCGTTTATGCCGAGTTCGCCCGCCTTCGATATGTCGAGGCACCCCTTGCGGGTATCCTTCATATATATCTGTATAAGGCCTCGGTTGTAGTATGCCTCGGCGAAGTGAGGATTCAGCTCTATCGCCTTCGAGTAGTCGTCGAAGGCCTCCGGCAGTCGTCCCGACAGTGCCAGCAGGTTTGCACGGTTGTAGTATGCGTATGCGAAGCCGTTGTGCAGCTTTATCGCCTTGTTAAGGTCGGAAATCGCCTCGTCGTAGTTGTACGAGCGGCTCTGTGTGTTGCGCAAGCGGTTGGCCGGGTCGCTCTCGATGGAGATGCGGTGGTAGGCGTTATCTATCGAGGAGATAAAGTCAATCATCTCGGCACGTGTGGCGGCACGATTCAGATAGAGGAACGGGTTGGTCGGATTGCACTCAATGGATAACGTGTAGTTGGTCACAGCGTTGGTGTATTGCTTTATCAGCGACTCGCTTATCGCCAACTCGAAATAGTGCAGCCACTCCTTCGATTCCGCCTTATAGACCCTCTCTTTCAGCGAGCGGTGTATCGAGATAAGGGAGTCGGCGGCTATGTTGTTATCCAGGCGTGATATGGTGAGCAGCGGGTTGTCGGCCATACGCAGGAAGTCCTCCGCACGCTGTGAGTGGAAACGCTTGGTGGACTGCTCACGATTGAGCGTGTCGGCGTGCATAAAGGTAAAGCGGAAGAGCGGCAGGAGCGTCATTTTGTCGTTGGTGGCGTTGCGTGATGCTATGCGCTCGAAAGATGAGCCTGCCAGCTTGCTCTCGAATGAGAGCAGGCGGTCGAAGCGACGAGTGGTGTCGGCGTATATCGAGTATGTGCTGTCGCTCAGGCGGGATTTGTACTCCGCAATCTTGCGCTCGGCGGTCTCTCGGTCACGCCTTGCCCCTACATTGTCACGCAGCAGACGGCGCATATTGCTGCGCCCCAAGTATGCGTTGGCGAAGTCGGGGTAGAGTTCAATCGCCTTCGAGAAGTCGGCGATGGCACGCTTCACATCGCCCAGATGCGAGTTGAGAATGGCTCGGTTGTAATATACGAGCACGTTGTCGGGCGAGTACTTCGCCACCTTATCGTAATCTTCAAGTGCTCGGTTGTAATCGCCTATGGATGTGCGAACTATAGCACGGTTGAAGTATGTAATGGAGCTCGTCGAGTCGAGCTCTATCACACGGTCAAGGTCTGCAAGCGACTGCATAGGGCGGTTGGTGGCGTTATAGACCAGCGCTCGGTTGAAGTAGGAGAGCGGAATGAGCGAGTCGCACTCAACGGCCTTGTTGAAGTCCGCCTCTGCCTCGGCGTATCTCTTCTGCTCCAAGTAGAGTGAGCCTCGACGGTTGTACGAGTTGGGATTCTCTCGGTTGGTCTTCACGGCGAGGTCGAAGTCCAGATGCGCCTGCACCGTATCTTTGAGATATAGGTGGCATATTCCACGATTCAGATAGGCATCGGCCACCTTCTTCTCGTAGCGGATAAAGCGGTCGAAGTCCTCGATAGCCTCCTTGAATTGTTGATTCAGCAGGCGGGTTACACCTCGGCTGAAATATGGATTCGGCAGGTCGGGGCGCAGGTCTATCGCCTCACGGAAGTCTGCAAGTGCATCGTCATAGTTGCCTAAACGTGAGCGTGTTATGGCTCGGTAAGTATAGGCGGTCGTGAATACGGGATTCTTCTCTATTGCGATTGAGAAGTCGGCATCGGCACCTATGAGGTCGTCAAGGTTGTATTTGGCAATGCCTCTCAGGAAGTACCCCTCGTAGGCATCGTCGTCGAAGCGTAGCAAAACGTTCAGCGTGCGTATCGCCTCCGTAAATTCGTTCTGCATCATCTGCTGACGGCCAACCCAGAAAAAATACTCTCGGTTGTACTGCGCACGAGAGGTGCCGATGCCGCACACGAGCAACACCGCAACGAGCAGATATATGTACGATTTACGCCTCAATTTGCACTATTCCAATTCGTAACCAAATCGACGTAACTGTCTGTCGGAGTTGCGCCAATCGTCATTTACCTTAACGAAGAGTTGAAGAAAGACCTTCTTGCCGAGGAATTGCTCCATATCCTCACGTGCCTGCTGTCCGACACGTTTGAGCTTCTCGCCCTTGTGACCAATAACAATGCCCTTTTGTGAGTCACGGGCAACGTATATTGTTGCGCTGATGCGGTCGATGTTCGGCTCCTCCTTGTAGGAGTCAATCTCGATTTCGCAGCAGTAGGGTATCTCCTTGTCGTAGTTGGTGAGAATCTTCTCACGGATAATCTCCGAGGCGAAGAAACGGAGCGTCTTGTCGGTCAGCGTATCCTTCGGATAGAACGGCTCTCCCTCGGGGAGGTGCTTGATGATGTGGTCGAAGATGCCACCGATGTTGAAGCCCTCCTTTGCCGATGCAGGGATGATGGTTGCCTCGGGCAATCGCTCACGCCACTCGGCGACAAGTGCTTCAAGTTTCTCTTGCGTTGTCAGGTCTATCTTGTTGATAACCAGTATTACGGGGATTCCGCTTCGCTGAATCTTCTCCAAGATGTCGGCATTTCTCTCGCTCTGCTGTTCGACGGTGTCGGTCACGTAGAGGATGATGTCGGCATCGGATACGGCTCCACGCACGAACTTCATCATCGACTCCTGCAACTTGTAGTTCGGCTTCAAGATACCCGGAGTGTCGGAATATACAATCTGGAAATCATCGCCATTTACGATGCCCATAATGCGGTGGCGTGTGGTCTGCGCCTTGGATGTGATGATTGAAAGACGCTCCCCGACGAGGGCGTTCATCAGCGTACTCTTGCCGACATTCGGATTGCCGATAATATTTACAAAACCACTCTTATGCATAAAGTTTATCTTGATATTTAACGGGCAAAGATACAAAAATATGATGTCATAATAAAAATATTATGACAATTTCTCTATCTGTCGGCTTCCGAAAGGCCTCTGTGGTAATTTTTACAGCAGCATCTCCCTCAACTCTCGGCAACTCTGCTCGGGGTTCAGGCGATTGAAGTGGAAAGGGTGAATGCCCTGCTCAGCAGCGGCCTCGACATTCTCTCGGCGGTCGTCTATGAAAAGCGTCTGCGAGGCGTCGAGCGAGTAGCGTTGCAGCAGTGTTTGGTATATCTCCGCCTCCGGTTTGACCAACCCCGTGTCGCAGGAGATGACCTCGCCGTCGAAGTAGCCATAGACGGGCTTGCGGCGCAGAAATTCGATATACTCCTTCGACATATTCGACAGTACGATAAGGCGATAGCCCGCCGCCTTCAAGTCGGCAATAAGCGACTTGGTGGCAGGAATCTCCTCCTGATAGAGAATGGCACTCGCCATATTCCGTCGGGCCGTCTCGAAGTCGGAGTGGCGGTACTCGGCCAGACACTCCGCCACGGAGTCCATCGCACGTGTGCCACGGTCGTAATCCTCCCAAAATGAGGGCATAGGCTCGCCCGAGTTGATAAACGAGAAGTACTCCATCAGCTCACGAGGGCATCGCTGCTCGTTACGGGCGAAGACAACGCCCGCCAAATCAAATACTATATTCTTCATATACAAGGTCTTCAAGGGTTAGAAAATAACTCTTACACCCACCTGCATACGCCAACGTGAGAACAGGTCATTCTTCGATAACTCCGCACCAAGCCAGCGGTAGCGAGGGGTCTTGTTGCCCGCTCCGTCGTCGGTCAGTGCATAGACCTCCACGGGCGACAGCTTCCAGTCGTCGAGGAAGTAGTATGCTCCCCAATCACGGCAGAGGAGGTTGCCGAGGTTCATCACGTCGAGCGTCAGCTGCACCTTGCGCTCGGAGTTGCGACCAAAGTAGAAGTCCTGCGCAAAGTGGAGGTCGAGGTGGTGCTCAAATGGTGCCTGCATAGCGTTGCGAGGCGAGTATGCGCCACGATGCGAGCGCAGATAGCTGTTGCCCTCGATATAGGCATCGAGGGCGGCTCGCTGCTCCTCGTTCTCGAAGTCCATCAGCGCCAACTCTTCACGGGTAGGGATGTAGAGTGTAGAGTTACCACGTGCCGAGTCGCCATTGACATCTATGCCGTTCTTGTAGCAGGTGAGCGAGTATCGCATACCCGAGTATCCCTGATAGATGAGCGATACGGTAGTGCCGAAGAGGCCACCGTAGCGCTTCGAGTAGGATATCGAGGCGGAAATCTTGTGCGGCGTGTCGAATACCGACCACGAGAGGGCGGCATTGTCGGAGGTGGTTGCGTAGCCCTTGCTCCAAATGCTCGATGCACTTGACGAGAAGCCGTCGTAGATGCTGTACGAGTGCGAGAAGGTGTATGCTGCGGCGATATCCAATCCGAAGGCAAAACGCTTGGAGAGCGATGCGCTGAGCAGGTAGGAGTACCCCTTCGAGGTGTTCTGTATGTAGTATATCGACGAGTACTGCTTTTTGAGCGAGGAGTCGTAGTATGGCGTTGTATTGGCCTGTGTGGCGGCATCTGCACTCACAGCATAGAGGTTGGCTCCGCTCTGCTGTGCCACAAGGTTACGCACGTAGATATCGTTGAAGGTCTTGGAGAAGAGTCCCTCGACGGTGAGGTTCCAGCCACGACCGAAGCTCTGCTCCAAGGCGAGGTTTGCTCGCAGTACCTGCGGATAGCGGAAACTCCTATCGACGATATTTATCATAGGGTTTGCCGATACCCCCTCCGTGCCACTCGGCTCCTGACCAAAGGCAGGGATGGCATCGCCGTAGAGGAGGTAGCCTCGCTGGGTCATACCCGTATTGGAGTAGCAGTTGGTAATCCATACAAACGGCACCTTGCCCGTGAAGAGTCCCACTCCGCCACGCAGCAACGCCTTGTAGTCATCCCTCTCGGCAAGTTGCCAGCGCACTCCCACTCGTGGCGAGAAGAGCACCTGCGGGCGTGGTTTTTGGTTGGTGCGGATGCCGTTTGCCTGCGCCACCTCCGTAGCGTTGAAGGCCTCGTTGGTACGAGGGGTTCCGAAGATTACGGGTAGGTCGGCTCGCAATCCATACGTGAGCGAGAAGTTGTTTATACGCCACTCGTCCTGCACGTAGAGGCCGAATTGCGCCGTCTTGATGCGTATGGTAGGGTCATCAACAGGCATGCTGCGCTGATACATCGACGGGGAGCCTTGCAGGAAGTCTGCCACGGTGTTGTAGGTGTATGTGCCCAGAGCATTGGCGACGTAGAGGTTACGTGCGGTAAACAGCTCGTTGTGCGTGCCTATCGTGATGGTATGTCCCCGCTTGTATATCGAGAGATGGTCGGCAAGCGATATGGAGTTCTGTGTCAGGGAGTTCATTCCGCAGTAGGGGTCTGTGCCTATCTGTATGGAGGTGTTACCGTTTATGCCCGCCTTGCTGATGAGAACGCTCGGCGTGCGGGCCTCCGAATCTCGACCGTCACTGACACGCTGGTAGCCTACACGCAGCGAGTTGAAGACCTCCTTCGAGATGTGTGAGTTGAGCTCGCCCACCACCGAGTGTGTCTGGTTGGGGCTGGTGTATCCGCTACCATTGAAGTAGAAGGCCGAGGCGTAGTTGTTGTACTCCTCCTTGCCGGCATTCAGGTAGTTGTATCGCAGTGTGAGGGTGCTGCCCTTGCTTATTGTCCAGTCCAAGCGTGCAAGGAGCGAACTGCTCTTGCGCTCCACGTTGCGACGGCCGTAGCCGCCACCATCGTAGCCCGTGAGTGAGGCGAAGTGCTGCGATACCTGCTGTGCTTCCGCCTCTGTGATATTGCACTCGGGCAGACCTACATAGTATGCCGACGGGGAGCGGTCGAGGTTGAACTCGCCATTGACAAAGAAGAAGAGCTTGTTCTTCACTATCGCACCTCCGAGCGATACACCGTATATCTGTGTTGTCTGCTTGGCGAGTGGGGTAGCGTTACTGCCTTTGCCGTAGAAGTTGTTGTCGTTGTAGTAGGCGTATGCCGACCCCTTGAATGTGTTTGAGCCCGACTTGGTCACGGCGTTGATGCCTCCGCCCGTGAAACCGCTCTCTCGAACATCAAACGGAGCAACCACAACCTGCACGGCATCAATGGCATTCAGCGGTATAGGGTTTGCGTTGGCAAGGCCTCCGTTTGTGCCTCCCGACGTAAGGCCGTAGAGGTCGTTGCTGGCGATGCCGTCAATCTGGAACGAGTTGAAACGGGTGTTTGCTCCTGCGATGGAGAGTCCGCCCTCCTGCTGTGCCATCGCCATTGGTGAGAGGCGGGTGATGTCGTTCAGCGAGCGGGATACCGTCGGCAGAGCCTCTATACGCTCACGGTCGAAGTTCGAGCCGGCACCGGCAAGGTGCGAGTTGAGCGCATCGGCCGTCACCGTCACCTGCTCAATGCTCTGCGATGCTTCGAGCGAGGCATTGAGTGTATGGGTGTAGCCCAATGGCAGCTGTATGCCGTTGCTCTGTACGGGGGTACAGCCCACGAAGGAAATCTCTACCGAGTAGGGACCTCCTACACGCATACCGTCAATGCGGTACGAGCCGTCGGAGTCGGCAATGGCTCCATAGATTGTTGCCGAGGGGGTGTGCGTGGCGACGATTGTTGCCCCGGGCAGGGGTGTTGAGTCGGCACGGCTCACAACTTTGCCGGCAAGCGAGGCGGTAGTCGTCTGCGCAACAACCGCAATCGGGCACATCAAGGCCAAGAGAGATAGAAAGAATCTAACCATATATAAAACTGCTTTACTCCTATTTATAATTATATGTCACCTCCTGCTTCCCTGTCGGGTAAACAAAACAAGCCCCCGACAATCTTGCGATATCAGGGGCCTTACTCATACAGTCCACCACATACAAAGCGCCCCGCAAAAGGAGCCTTTGTTGTGATAGAGTTCTGCGAAATACTCTTCCATCCGGACTGTTACCGTTGGTATCGGAGTTTCACCGATTCAGTCCCTCGAAGTGTCGATAAACGACCCCTTGCGGAGGGAGTAGCGGACTTTACCGCCAGTGGGGAGTTGCGCCCCGCCCTGAAATCTCGCCTATTTTGGTTATGCAAAGATATAAAATAAAAAACCTTTGTCAAGTGTTTTGGTGTGATTTTTGAAACTTTCCACCACGAAAAACATTAAAAACCACAAAATCGTGAAAAAAATTACTCTACTTATCGCTTTGGCGTGCATCTCGGTGCTTCCCATAGCGGCACAAAACAGTTCGACTGCCGACCTCGGCAAAGATGCCGTATTGCTCTCACAGACCTCCGATGGTAAGGTCGTGACCTCGACCTACAAGGTCAAGGGCGAGGTGCCACAGCAGACGAAGTTTACGATGCACTTCGCCATCAACAGCGCAACCCTCTCCCCGACATTCGCCGACAATGCAGCGCAGGAGGCGGCCCTCAAAGCCTTCGCTCCGAAGTTGAAGGATACGATGCTGCACCTGCAATCGGTTGCGGTGGCGGGTTACGCCTCGCCGGATGGTAATGAGAGTGCAAACAAGGCGTTGGCGGGCAAACGTGCTGCTACGGTAAAGGGCTACCTCGCAAATCAGTGGCCGAGTCTGAACGTGACACACTCGGCGCACGCCTGCACGTGGAAGGATGCAATGAGTGCTGTCGAGCAGTCGTCGGTGCCGGAGAAGGGCGAGGTGTTGCGCATCCTTGCCATGAATGTGACGGAGGCGCAGAAGGAGATGCATCTGCGCAAGTTGCCTGCGGCGTGGAAGTATCTCAAAACCAACATTCTGCCTATGATGCGACGTGCCGAGGTGACCTTCACATACCTGATGGATAGCATCGTCGAGAAGAAGAGCACCGTGACCCCTCCGCCGGCCCCGGCACCTGCGCAGGTCCAGCCGACGCCGACACCCGCTCCAACACCCGCTCCGGCACCCGTTCCCGTGGCAGTAGTTGAAGAGGAGGAGACAGGCATAATTATAGATATGACCGATACGGAGAGCCGTCGTGAGAGTCGCCGTGAGCGAAAGGCTGCAAAACAAAAGAGATAAAAAGTGTAAAAAATATTGCACCTTCCTCAAAAATTTGTATATTTGCATAACTTTGTGCCGAACAAAGACAGATGTAGCGTCAATTAAACTTAAAAATTATACGACTATGGCAAATTTACGAATGTTGAAGAAGGAGATTGATTACCGTCTTGAAGAGTTGGTTTTTGACTGCGATATGGCTATCTACTTCCAGCCGAGCAAGGAGCAGGAGATTTTCGCTGTGATGCAGGAGGGTGTAGAGCTTCGCAACGAGCTCTATGCAAAGGCTAACAACCCAACCGAGCCACACAACCCATCGCTCGTGCGCAAGTACTATGCTGCGTTCCGTGCCGAGATGGTTGAGTCTTATGGCAAGTTGTTCGAGAAGTTGAGCGCAATCAACGCTTAGTGACGGATTTTCCTTAAAGCAAAAAGAAACTGTCTAACAAGGCTACTTTGTCGTTATACTCGCCCTCTAAATGCTCATTTACGCCGAGTAAACTGCGCTTTTTCGGGCTTCGCAAGCCTAAAATTAGCACTTGTTATACAACTTTTGAAAAGAAAGAGAGTGTCCGAAAACTTGTTGGACACGCTCTTTCTTTTGTTTTTCGTTGATAGGTGTTTGCTATCTTCTGAAACCACGTGGCATCTGTGGCATACGCATCTTGCCGCCGGCGGCCATCTTCATCATCTTGCGCATATCCTCAAACTGCTTCATCAGACGATTTACATCCGCCATAGTTGTACCCGAGCCCTTTGCGATGCGCTCACGACGGCGGGCATTGATAATCTCCGGATGCTCACGCTCGGCAGGGGTCATCGAGCCAATGATAGCCTCGGTCTGCTTGAAGACGTTGTCGTCGAACTCTACACCACGCAACATCTTGCCCATACCCGGAATCATCGAGGCGAGGTCTTTGAGGTTGCCCATACTCTTAATTTGCTGAATCTGTGCGACAAAGTCGTTGAAGTCAAACTGATTCTTGACAATCTTCTTCTTCAACTTGCGAGCCTCCTCCTCGTCATACTGCTCCTGCGCACGCTCCACGAGTGAAACCACGTCACCCATACCGAGAATACGGTCGGCCATACGCTCCGGATGGAATACCTGCAAGGCATCCATCTTCTCGCCACTCGAAATGAATTTGAGAGGCTTGTTTACAACCGAGCGGATAGATATCGCAGCACCACCACGGGTGTCACCATCGAGCTTTGTGAGCACCACGCCGTCGAAGTCGAGTCGCTCGTTGAACTCACGTGCCGTGTTCACGGCATCCTGACCCGTCATCGAATCGACAACAAAGAGGGTCTCCGAAGGCTTTACGGCGGCCTTGATGGCGGTAATCTCCTGCATCATCGCCTCATCTACGGCCAGACGACCTGCGGTATCGACGATTACGACGTTGTAGTTGTTCTGTCGTGCGTAGGCGATGGCGTTCTCGGCAATCTGTACCGGATTCCGGTTGCCCTCCTCGGTATATACAGGTACGCCGACCTGCTCGCCGAGAATTTTGAGTTGGTCTATCGCCGCAGGACGATATACGTCGCCGGCGACAAGCAGCACCTGACGGCCCTTCTTGCTCTTGATGAACGAGGCGAGCTTTCCGGAGAAGGTGGTCTTACCCGAACCCTGTAAGCCGGCAATGAGAACTACGGCAGGGGTGCCCTCCAACTTTACGTCGGTGGCGGTGCCTCCCATCAACTCTGCCAACTCGTCACGCACAATCTTGGTCATCATCTGACCCGGCTTTACCGATTTGAGCACATCCTGACCCAGAGCCTTCTGCTTCACCTGGTCGGTAAATGTCTTTGCGACCTTGTAGTTCACGTCGGCATCAATCAGCGCACGGCGAATCTCTTTGAGGGTTTCGGCTACGTTGATTTCGGTAATGCGACCCTCGCCTTTGAGGATTTTGAATGACCGCTCTAATTTGTCGGTTAAGTTTTCAAACATAATGATATATCGTTTAATCTCTATACAACGCTATTCTGCCCGCATTGTGCTTGCGCACGTGCGAACAATCGTGCAAAGATACTCCATACAAATCAAAAAAGCAAAAATAGTTTTTTGGCTTAATGGTCAAAAAGAGACCTGCGAAAGGGGATAAAATTGTTTAATGGTCAAAAATGAGACCTAAACAGACTGTCGAGAGATTATTTCGACAGTTTTTTTTGTGGGTATATGAACTCAATTTTAAATATATTTTGTA
>JAFULF010000010.1 GCA_017483225.1 Alistipes sp. | reverse complement strand
TACAAAATATATTTAAAATTGAGTTCATATACCCACAAAAAAAACTGTCGAAATAATCTCTCGACAGTCTGTTTAGGTCTCATTTTTGACCATTAAACAATTTTATCCCCTTTCGCAGGTCTCTTTTTGACCATTAAGCCAGTTATTAATTGGTTTCTTCTCTGTTGCCCGCCAACTCCGCTCGGGAATTAAAAATAAGAAAGTGTGGAGTTGATCACGTTCATTCATAGAGAGGTTCTGACAAAACCCGGAGTAAATAAACATATAGCAATCCCCACACCTGTTTGGCACAGACATACCAATACAGATGGCGAGTGCTGTCGTTATCCCTACTCCTTTTGAAACTGTCAGATTTCTCTATGAGGTATAAACGAAACACTTTCGTCAAAATATGTCACATCCTTTTGGACTGTGCAAATATACAAAACAAAAAAGAATTAAACAACACTCGCCGGGGATTGCTCCAAAAAATAATACATACTATTTATATATTACGGCATCTATTAAGAATTTGAATCAAGTATGACAGTGCATACCGACTTAATTTTTTAAATCCTCCTTTGTTAAGGAGGATTTGGGGGTCCCGAGTTCAATTGCAAACTCAAATAAACAACAGCGGGATGACCATTGACAGGTCATCCCGCTATTGTTGAGCTGAATCCGAGATTTGAACTGTGCCACAAGGCGAGCGCAGATTGACAAGCGAAGCAACATATCAGGTTGCAAAAAAGAAGAATCAAAGATTCGGGAGATAATTCTCTCGGAGTCTTGATTCTTTTTTTCAAGGTCTTGCCGGCAAGACCGCTTGTCGATATCTGCCGAGCCGCAGAAGCAGAAACGGAGCATCAGTTGTCTGCAAGACAACGCTCCGTAACAAAAAAAACAAAAAGGTCGTTACTTCCGTAACAACCTTTGAGCTGAATCCGAGATTTGAACTCGGGTATGCTGACGCATCCCTCGGATTATAGTTAAAATCCTCCTAAATCCTCCTTTGTTAAGGAGGACTTGGGGGTCCCGAGTTCAACACTCATACAAATAAAAGGCAACAGGATAACCTCTTGGGTTATCCTGTTACCTTTGAGCTGAATCCGAGATTTGAACTCGGGACCCCTTCATTACGAGTGAAGTGCTCTACCGCTGAGCTAATTCAGCAAACGAATCTGCGTGATTCGGTGTGCAAATATCGTAATTTTTTCTTAAATCAAGTAATTATTATCGAGTTTTTATTCTTTTCTATGCAACTTTTTTTGTAAATTCGCCGAAGAAAAACCTATAAACAATAAAAACTACCGTATGATAACCTTTATAATCTGTTTGGTATTGCTCATCGTAGCATACTTTACCTATGGCCGCTACTTGGAGCACGTCTGCAAGATTGACTCCTCGGCGAGCGTGCCAAGTGAGCGACTTTACGACGGCGTGGACTATGTACCAATGCCTCGTTGGAGAACCTTCCTCATCCAGCTGCTCAACATCGCCGGCACCGGCCCTATCTTCGGTGCAATTTTGGGAGCGTGCTATGGCCCCGTAGCCTTCCTCTGGATTACCCTCGGAGGTATCTTTATGGGCGCTATGCACGACTACATCTCCGGCGTTATCCTTGTGCGCAACGACGGTTTGAGCATCACGGAGATTGTTGCCCGCTATCTGGGCAAGGGTGCAGGTGCGTTTATGCGAGTATTCTCGGTGATTCTGCTGCTGCTCGTAGGCGTCGTATTTGTGGTAAGTCCGGCCGATATTCTCTCGGCACGTTTCGACTTCATATCGAGAAACTGGTGGCTGGCCATCATCATCGCCTACTACTTCATCGCAACGCTGCTACCTATCGACAAACTTATCGGAAAGATATACCCGCTCTTTGGTGCGGCTTTGGTATTTATGGCCCTCGGCCTGCTGGGCGTACTTCTGTTTGGCGACTACACAATCCCTGCGATGACGCTCGAAAACCTCCACATCAACAAGGCAAACCTGCCTCTTGTGCCGACACTCTTTATCACCATTGCCTGCGGTGCAATCTCCGGATTCCACGCAACGCAGTCGCCACTTATGGCTCGCTGTGTGAACAATGAGAAGGAGTGCCGTATGGTATTCTACGGCTCGATGATTTCGGAGTCCATAATCGCACTGATTTGGGCGGCTATTGCGATGGCATTCTTCTACGAAGATGGCGGCGTATCGGCAGTGATGGCGGGTCACACCCCTGCGTGGGCAGTGAACGAGATTGCCAACACGACGCTGGGCATTGTCGGAGGCATCCTCGCCATTCTGGGCGTTGTGGCAGCACCTATAACCTCGGGTGACACGGCGTTCCGCTCGGCACGACTCATCATCGCCGACGTATTCCATATCGAGCAGCGTACGAAGTGGAAGCGACTGCTGATTTGCACGCCGCTCTTCGCTGTGGGTATTGTGCTCACATTCGTCGATTTCGACGTCGTTTGGCGCTACTTCGCATGGACAAATCAGGCTTTGGCGACGGTTGTCCTCTGGTGCATTGTCATCTACCTCAATCTCAACAAGCGCAACATCTGGGTTGCTCTGCCGCCTGCGGTATTTATGACCTTCATCTGCGCCTCGTTTGTCTTTGTATCCAACCAGTTCTTCGGACTCGGCACAGCACCTGTTGCCTACATCTGCGGAGGTGTCGTTACGCTTGCGCTGACGGCGCTGATGTGGTGGCGACTGCGTAGTGACAACAAAGCATCTTTGAACAAGTAAAATGAGAGATAAGTTAAGCCTCAAACCTACCCCACAGCAGACCTTCCGCCTTATAGGTCACGGCGTGGATGGCGATCTCGCAGGTCGTCTTGCCCGTTCACGTGAGGCGGAGGCACGGGGGCTCTTTGAGCAGGCGTGCAACGAGCGTTACCTCGCCTTTCAGGATATTGTGGAGATACTGCCCGAGGATGAGGCGGTAGAGCTCGACCGCAACCATCCCAACACGCTTGCGGCTATGGAGATAATCCTCGGCTCGGCGGTGGACAACTACCTGGTTGGGGATGCGGAGCTGGCGGCTACGCAGTTGGAGTTGCTTCTCGACTGCGACAGCGAGGACCCGTTGGAGGCAACGCCTACGCTGGCACTCTGCTACATCGCCCTCGGAGAGTGGGACTCGCTCGCCGAGATAGAGTGTGACGTGGAGGAGAAGATGCCATTGAGGCCTCTGCTGCGGATGTGTCGCACGTTTGCCACCGAGGGTAGTCTGGCGGCGGAGGATATCGCCTCGCTGCGTCGTCACGCAGAGGTTGTGGCGGAGTTCAAGGCCTCGGAGCACCCGACAGACCACGCCTACGTGGAGGATATATCCTCCGAGAGGCCGTCACGCAAGGCTCTGGCACGTGAGTTATACCTACGTTGCGAGCCGGCATTTGCAGGCATCAAAGGCTTTATCGAGCAGCTGTCGCAGGCTCTATAAGCGGCTATAATTGAGGAAATTGCTGCATACGGCGATACTCTCCATCCGAGTACTCGAAGCAGAAGTGCGTGATGCCATTGGTAAGAATCAGGTAGCGGGCCCGAACCACAGAGTTATACCGCACCGCCTGCGCATATACATCGCTGTCAATCTTGACATCGCAAGCCTTACATTCGACAAGAATGGCGGGCTTGCCCTCTTTATCGACCACCACGACATCGGCACGTTGCGACGTACCATTCAGAGGTACGGGATACTCCTGCACCACCGAGAGCGGCTCAACACCACAGCAGGAGCAGAGGTAGGCGATGACGTGACGACGCACCCACTCCTCCGGCGTAAGCACCAGAAAGCGTCCTCGCAGGGAGTCCCACACCAAAGTCTGCCCCTCACGACGCTGAGCCTGCAAACGAATGGCAGGAAAGTTGAGTTTTGGGTATTCGTTCATCGCTTTTTGAAAAAAGTTAGTAACTTTGTGGCACACAAAGGTAAGAATTTTATGAGAATCTTCACACTATTACTCTCAATATTGTTGTGCGCAGCTACAGCTACGGCACAACCTCTCACGTCGGAGCGCAACGAGCAGCCCCGCAGTCTGATACACCCCTACAATCGTGCGACGGATGCAGTGCAGGGCGATGTGACGGCTTCGAGCTACATCTACACCCCGTCGGAGTGGAGGTTTGATGAGGCGAAGGGCGAATTTTCCTCATACTTCCCTATGGGCACGGCGTGGCTCAATCGTCAGGTGTTGGTGCGCATCGAGCGAGCAACCTCCGCCTACGAGTTATGGGTCAATGGTCGTCAGGCAGGCCGCTCGGCAAGCGGAGCGACGGCGACGGAGTTCAACGTGACGAAGCTCGCCACAACGGGTAGAAACGACCTGCTCATACGCCTTGTAGAGAGCGAGGAGAACAAGATAAACACCGCATACAACGCCTCAAAGCCAGCCATAAGTGGCGTGGAGGTCATCTGTCAGCCGACGATACGTATGCGTGACATCATCTGCCACACGTCGCTCAACGACAGCGGCGAGGGCATTGCCGAGTTTGCCGTGGCGGTGAAGTGCGATGCTCTGGGGCGCAAGAGCTCCAAGATTGAGTATGCGATATATCTGAACGACTCTACGGAGCTTGCACGTGGTGCACGTGAGATATCGCTCGATATGCGCCGTGAGGATACCATTCGTTTCTTCTCCCGTGTGCCACGCATAGGGCTATGGAGAGCCTCCGCACCTCACACCATACGTCTGGACCTCTGCAACCGTGTGGAGGGTCGCCCTGCGGAGTACATATCCCGCAAGGTAGGTGTTCGAGATGCCAAGTTGTCGATGCAGAAGTTATACGTGAACCGTGTGGCTGCGCCACTGAAAACGGCAGATTATACGGGCGAGCAGTCGCTCGACAGCATCGTGGAGAGCGGTGCGAGCGCAATATTCGTGACGGCAGACAAGGCGACCGAGGCTCTACTCTCGGAGTGTGACCGACGAGGCCTCTACGTCATCGTATGTGCGCCGATAGACACCACCCCGTTTGGCTCCACAATCAAGCGTGGCGGCAACCCTACCAACGACCCGCTCTGGCGAGGGCTCTTTGCCGAGCTGAACGCCGCTGCGTACCATACGACCAAGCACCACCCTTGCGTGGCGGGATATGCCATAGGACGTGGCAGAACTACGGGCATAAGCACCTATGAGTCATTCCTGATGATGAAGGGAGTGGAGAGCAAGCTACCTATAATCTACGAGGGTGCCGACGGCGAGTGGTGTAGCGACAAGTTCCTATTCAGATAACTGTCTTGCGCCGAAATCGCCCTATCCGGCGACCTCACTTCTACTTCGAGAGAATCTCTTGCAGGCGATGCTTAATCTTGCCCACCGATGAGATATTGACGCTGAACTCACGCAGTCCGCAGTCGATGAGCAGTTGCGTTGCGGCACTATCCGAGGCGAACTCACCGCACATACAGCACTCCGTGTCGCTCTGCTCGGCGGCGACGATAGTCTGACGTACCGCCTCAACAACGGCGGCAGCATAAGGGTCACAGAGCGAAGCGACCTTCGCATTGCCTCGGTCGGCGGCCATAACGTACTGCGTAAGGTCGTTGGTTCCGATGCTGAAAAAGTCACACTCGGCGGCGAGTGCCGGAGCGATAAAGACCGCAGCTGGGGTCTCAATCATCACGCCCACCTCGACCTTCTCGGCAAACGGAATGCCCTGCATATCGAGCTCTACCCTGCACTCATCGAGCAACAGCTTCGCCTCACGCAACTCCTCCACGGAGGTTATCATCGGGAACATCACCCGTACACGACCTGCGGTGCTTGCCCTCAATATGGCTCGCAGCTGGCGGCGGAACATATCCCTCAACTCCAACGACACACGTATTGCCCGCCAGCCGAGGAAGGGGTTATCCTCCTTCGGGAATGGCAGCCACGAGATAGCCTTATCGCCCCCCACATCGAGTGTACGTATCGTCAGCGGCAATTCGCCACAAGCAGCAGCCGCTGCGGCATACGCTTCGTATTGTTGCTCCTCGGAGGGTTCCTCGGCGCTCTCCATATAGAGGAACTCGCTCCTGAACAGGCCTATGCCATCGGCACCCAGACTTATAGCCCTGCGCACCTCATCCACATTGCCGGCATTGGCCATAACGGGGATGAAACGCTCCCCATCGTATATCCTCTCGTGCGAGGAGGCACTCTCCCGCTCTCGAACCTCAGCATATCGGTCACGGCGCATACGATACTCCGCCAGAGTCTGCTCGTCAGGCTCCACGATAACGACACCCTCGCCGCCATCCACCACAAGCAGGTCGCCCTGCTTGACACAATCCAGCACCTCGTGCAGACCGACCACGGCGGCTATCGAGTGGTTGCGGGCGATGATGCAGACGTGTGCCGTGGCACCACCCTCACGGGTCACAAACCCTGCGACCTTATCCAGCGCAACGAGTGCCATATCCGACGGTGTAAGCAGGTTATCGACGATAATATCGCCATCACGCAACCCCTCAAACGGATTGCGCACGTCGCCCACAAGGTTAGCCACCAGACGTGAGCATACATCCTTCACATCGTCGGCACGCTCCCGCAGGTACTCATCATCCAGCCCCTCGAACATCGCCACAATGTCGTCGCAGGCCCTGCGCACAGCCTCCGTCGCCGAGGCTCCGTCGCCGATATAGGCCTCGACGCTCTCTCGCAGCATATCATCCTGCACCATCTCCAAATGGGCAGCAAACACATCATTGACGGCCGTAAGCGCATCTATCTGCTCCACGCTACTGCGCAGAGCCTCCTCGAAGCGTTGTTGTTCCTGCTCCACGCTCCCCTGCGGCGGCTCTGCCACCACCTCGCCTCGCTCCACGACGAAGGCTCGGCCAATGGCTATGCCCTCCGATGCTCGTACTGTTGCCGTCAACCGTTTCATACTACTCCTTGATACTCTCTACGAATGCAACCACACGTTGCAGGTTCTCCTGCTCGCTACCTCCGTCGGCACTAATCTCTATCTCGGTGCCACATTTAAGGCCGAGCGAGAGGAGTGCCAAAATCGAAGATGCCGCCACCTGCTTTGCCGGTGTGGCAAAGAGAATCTTGCCATCCAGCGACTTTACAAGTTTTACCAACTCGCCCGCAGGTCGGGCGTGCATTCCGTTTGGTGCCGTCAGCACCACCTTCTGTGATAACATATATCGTTAATGAATTTTAATTATGCCAATACATCCAAAATATCCTGTGCCTGCGCAGTGCTCTTCAAGTGTTCCAACACAGCCTCATCCTCCAACGCCTCGCTCAGACGTGCCAGCAGCTCCAAGTGCTCGTCGCCGACACCCGCAATGGCGATAACGAGTTGCGCCTTCTCCTCGCCAAACGACACGCCATCAGGATACTGCACCACGGCGATACCCGTATGATAGACCTCCTTCTTCGCCTCACCCGTGCCGTGCGGAATGGCGATACCCATACCGAGGTAGGTGGTAGTTATCTTCTCTCGCTCGACCATAGCATCTACGTAGTTCATACCTACGTAACCGCCCTTGACAAGCAAATTTCCTGCCTCTCTGATGGCCTCCCACTTATCGGCGGCCTTTGCCCCCACGATAACCGAGTCGGCACGAAGAATCGGGAAGGCACTCTGAGACGTGCCCACCATAGGCGATGTGCCGGCGAGGGATGCGCCACCGCCACCACGACGCAGGGATGCAAACTCGTTATATAGGTTATCCAGAGCAGGGTCATCAAGGAAGTTGTGCAGCTCGATGATACGGGCCTGCGGAGCCGAGCCTCTGGCACGACCTGACAGCGCCTCCATACATACCACGATGTCGGCGGTAGAAGGAACGGAACTAACCGAGGCGTAGCCTATCTCCACGTTATCAAGGCCCAACGACTGCACCCTCTGGCGGAAGCGTGTTGCTCCCAGAGCACTGGAACCCATACCTGCATCGCAGGCGAAGATTACACTGCGCACCGAGGCTATATTGTGAGCCTTTGCCGAGACTGCGCTCTTGGCAGCATCTGCCTCACGCTTATACTTCGGCTTAAAGCGGTTCTCCGGAAGTTTGTCATCGCTGCGAGAGCCTCGCTTGATGATGAGTGCCGAGGTGAGGAAGGTCACCGTTGCGGCGATAAGCACTGCTCCCACAAGCAGCAACGTCTTGCCCTTCGGAGCCATAAGTATTACCGAGATGATACTGCCTGGAGAGATTGGGCCTACCAGACCTGCGTGTACCAACGTCAGGAAGAGTATGCTCGACGAAGCGCCCAGAATCATCGGCAGGATAAGCAGCGGGCGGGAGAGCACATAAGGGTAGTAAATCTCGTGGATACCTCCGATAAACTGGATAAGTACCGCACCCGGAGCCGAGGAGCGCATCGCACCCTTGCCAAAGACCCAATATGCCATAAGCAGACCGAAACCCGGACCCGGATTGGATTCGAGGAAGAAGATAATCGACTCGCCAAACTCCTGCACCTGCACCGTACCCAGAGGGGTGAGGATGCCGTGGTTGATGGCGTTATTGAGGAACATAACCTTCGCAGGCTCGATAAGTATCGACACCAGCGGTAGCAGGTTCATATCCTTCAACGCAACGATACCCGATGCAAAGAGGTTGGTCAGCCACGAGATGGCGTGTCCGACGGTCAGGTAGCCCACGATGGCGAGCAACATACCGAGGATACCGAGCGAGAAGTTATTGACGAGCATCTCGAAGCCGGCACGTATGCGTCCCTCGACAGCCTTGTCGAACCTCTTTATCAGCCACGCAGCCAGCGGGCCCATAATCATCGCACCGATAAACATCGGCACATCGCTACCCACGATGACACCCGCCGTGGCGATTGCTCCGATGACGCCGCCTCGGCCTCCTGCCACATTATGTCCTGCCGTGTAGCCTATAAGCAGCGGCAGAAGGTAGGTAAGCATCGGCGACACCAACTTCGCCAGATGCTCATTCGGGAACCATCCGCTCGGGATAAACATCGCTGTAAGCAAGCCCCACGCTATGAAGGCTCCGATATTGGGCATAACCATAGCCGAGAGGCTGCGCCCGAAATTCTGAATCTTATCTCTTACCATAATCCTACTAATAAATTCGTCGTAGCAAACGTAATATTTAACAAAAATAGTATATTTATCGTAATTATCAAAGAAAATCTCACATCCGAAGGCGACGACAGAGTCATATTTCGCCACCTTTTTCTATCTTTGCAATTATGAAAGCGAGCCAACGACTATCAAAATATATCGCCTTCGGAACGATGGCACTGATTGCTCTGCTGCTTGCCATAGCGAGCATCGTAGAGAAGATGTACGGCACGGCGTATGCCTACGAGCACCTTTACGGCTCCCCCGTAACGGTGATGCTCTGGGCGATTATGGCCTGCTCGGCACTCATCTACATCGTGCAGTGCGGTGTGTGGCGCAAGCGGGCAACCCTGTTGCTCCACCTCTCGTTTGGCATCATCCTCCTCGGTGCGCTCACCACACATCTCACGGCACGTCAGGGGCAGATGCATCTGCGACGTGGCGAGGTCCCCGTCAAGCACTTCGTTCTCGATAGTGGCGCACCCTACCAGCTCCCGTTCAAAGTTACCCTTCGGGAGTTCAGGATGGAGTACTACCCCGGCACCTTCGCCCCTATGGACTATGTCAGCACACTCGACATAAGCGACGGCGCAGTGTCGTTTGAGGGGGTCGTATCTATGAACAACATACTCTCGTACCGCTCCTATCGCCTCTATCAGTCGGGCTACGACCCCGACGGCGAGGGGACAACACTCTGCGTATCGTATGACCCCTACGGCATAGCTACGACATACGTGGGCTATGGCCTGCTACTGCTCTCGATGCTCCTCTTCTTCTTCGAGCCGAGGAGCCGTTTTCGCACCCTATGGAGGTCGGCAACCACACGAAAGCTCACTATACTCATATTCGCAATATGCGCCTCGACGGGCCCCCTCTCGGCACAGGAGCACACCCCTCCGAGCGTGCCTCACGATGTGGCGGAGGCATTTGGCAACCTCCACATCTACTACAACGACCGCATCTGCCCGATGCAGACCCTCGCTCGTGACCTCACGACCAAGCTATACGGCAAGCCCACATACAAGGGGTTGAGTGCCGAGCAGGTGATGTGCGGATGGCTCCTCTTCACGCCGAAGTGGCAGAGGGAGCCGATGCTCAAAATCAAGAACAAGCAGGTACAGCAACTGCTTGGCGTGGAGGGCAAGTACGCCTCCATCGCCGACTTCATAGCCGAGGATGGCGACTACAAACTCACCCCTGCACTCCAAAACCTCGGGGGCGAGTATGAGCCTCGGCAGGTGGCTGCCGCCAACGAGAAGTTCAACCTTGTGAGTATGCTCTGCACCGGCTCGATGCTGCGCATCTTCCCATACGGAGATGGTCGGGAGCCTTATCCCGTGTGGTACTCGCCCGTGGATGCCCTGCCCGAGGGTATCGGCAGCGAGGAGGCGCTCCTCATACGAGGCAGCATTCCGCTCGTGGCACAGAGCGTCGAGCGAGGCGACTACACGCAGGCCCTCTCGCTATTGAAGCAGATACGTGAATACCAGCTCCTTCGAGCCGGCAGCCACGCCCCCTCCGAGGCTCGATTCCGTGCCGAGAGGCTCTACAACACCTTCTCGTGGAGCCGTCCGCTATCTATGCTCTGCCTGACGCTCGGCATCATAGCCTTCCTGCTCCGCATAGCCCGCCGCTCACTCTCCGCAAGGACGGAGCGCATCGTGGAGGTGGTGCTCGGCACGCTGATAGTGGCCGTGGAGGCGTACCTCACACTACATATCGCCCTGCGCTGGTACATCAGCGACCACGTGCCTCTGTCCAACGGCTTCGAGACGATGCAGTTTATGGCGTGGGCATCTCTGATGGTCGCCCTGCTGCTGCAACGAAGGTTTCGTATGGCGCAACCCTTCGGACTGCTACTCTGCGGCTTCACGCTGCTGGTGGCGATGATGGGCGAGGCGAACCCACGCATCACACAGCTGATGCCCGTATTGCAGTCGCCACTGCTCTCGATTCACGTGGTGGTGATAATGGTCGCCTACTCGCTCTTTGCCTTTATGATGCTCAACGGAGTGACCGCCTTCGCCCTCCGCCTCACACGTCCTCACAAGGAGGCTATGGAGGAGGCCCTGCGGCTACAACGGGCGAGCAACCTGATGCTCTACCCCGCCATCTTCCTCCTCACGGCAGGCATATTCATAGGGGCTGTATGGGCAAATATCTCGTGGGGCCGCTACTGGGGCTGGGACCCGAAGGAGGTGTGGGCGTTGATTACGATGCTCATATACGCCTTTGGCCTGCACGGCGGCTCAATCCCGACACTACGCCGACCAATGGCGTTCCACCTCTTCTGCATCCTCGCCTTTCTGTCGGTACTTGTGACCTACTTCGGCGTAAATATGCTGTTGGGAGGTATGCACAGCTACGCATAGAGCATAGTTTTTGAATTACAACTCTTAGCAATAGTGTCTAACCTTAAAAGTACAAACGTATGAAAAAGTATCGTTGCACAGTATGTGATTGGGTGTACGACCCCGAGGTCGGCGACCCTGATAGCGGCATTGCGCCGGGCACACCTTTCGAGGCAATTCCGCAGGATTGGGTATGCCCTCTCTGCGGCGTTGGCAAGGATGAGTTCGAGGTGGTCGAATAGTCGGAGCCGACATACACAAAAAAAAGCGATAGCGGAGTTTTAGGGACTCCGCTATCTTCGTCTTTGGTAACCCGGCCAGAGACTTCGTTAGTAGGTTTTTATGGTTGAGCAAATGCTCAGTGAGGAAGAACTCCTCTGTGGTTTTTTTTAGGTTTCTTCTATTAGTGATTCATTCACATTGCAGCAGCATTAAAGAGCCTGCGCAAGTACCTCCAACGGGTGCAACACTCGTTTCGAGGTGGACATCTCAATCTGCCACTTGCAGGTCTCGCAGTCGGTGACAACATAGTCGCACCCCGAAGCCTCAATCTGACGGAAGAGCCCCTCGCCAATAGCCTGCGAAGTCTCGTAGTTCTCCTTCTTGAAGCCGTAGGTGCCGGCGATACCGCAGCACTGCGAGTTGAGCACGGTGACCTCCACCGAAGGTATCATCTTCAACAGCTCTATCGAATAGGAGGACCAGCCGAGTTTCTCCATATGGCACGGCGTATGGTAGGCCACCCGAATCTTCGGAGCATCAGCCTTAAACGGCAACTTGGCACCCTGCTGCACAAGACGGTAGATATAGCGCACGGCCAACTCCACCTCATCACGCACATCGTGGTTATCAACCCCGAGCAGGTGCGGGTACTCATCACGCAGCGTGAAGGTACAGGTCGAGGAGGTTGCCAGCACCGGCAACTGCTTCTCCAAGACCGCCGTGCGGATGGAGCGAACATTGACCTCCGCCTGACGGCGTGCCTGCTTGATAAATCCGTTGGATATGAGTGCCACGCCGCAACACTTCTCCTTATCGAGGAGTTGTACGCCATAGCCCAAGGCGTTCATCACACGCACGAAAGCCTGACCCAGCGGCGGGTTATTATAGTTCACATAGCAGCCGTGGAAGTATGCCACCTGCTTCTCGAAGGTGCTCTGCGCCTTGCGCTGCTTGCGCATCCACCCCTCGAAGGTACCCTGCGAGTACTTCGGGAAGATGCGGCGATGGTCAATACCCACCACCTTATCCATAATCGCCTTGACGGGTTTCAACCCTACCGTAGCATTCACTACCGGTGCAGCGAGCGTAGCCACCGAGCCTACAAGGTCGGTATTGGCAAGGGTGAACTCACGCAACCCCGGCTTGCTCTTGCTATGGTTGATACGTGCCGTCTGGATGATGTCGCCGATGCGCACATTCGACGGACAAGCCACCTCACAGCGCTTGCAGTTGAGGCAGTATTTGAGTGCCTCGTCATAGAACTCCGGACGCTTCAAACGCAGACGCTCCCCATCGGGGCCTGCCTGCTTGGGGCCCGGGTAGAGTGGATTTACCGCTGCAACGGGGCAATAGACGGTGCAGACCGTACACTTGATACACTGCTCGAAGTTATTCTTGCTATTCTCCTTTACTATCATTGTACTCCCCCTACTTTTTCAAAATGTTATCAGATACATATACGGCAGAGAGCATCGAGACACCCGCACCACAACCCTCCTTTACGGGGTTGAAGCCGGCAAGACCTGCGCCTATGACGTAGAGGTTCTCGACCGCCTTACCACCTCGCAGGATGCGCAACGAGGCATCGCTCCTCACGCCGAACTTCTCGAATGGCTGCGCCGTGAAGAGATCACGCTCGTACCACTCGCCACGGCTCTCGCTCTGGCATACGTCGGAGCCGAACAGAGGCTCCACAACGCCCTCACGCTTGGCAACAAGGCCTTGGCTGAAATAGCTACCCGTAGCGAGCACGAAGTCATCCGCCTCGATGGCGATATTGCCGTGATTCTGCGTGTATATCTTGGTAATTCTACCCTCCGACTCCTCGAAGCCGAGAGCCGTGTCGCCCAGCATATAGACGCCACCTGCCCTCTCGAAGGCCTTACGCAGGGCTATCTGTGTGCGCACGCCCGGCACCGATGGTGGCAGTGTAGCCACGACACGTATGGTGCGGCCACAACGCTCTTGCAGACGTGCAAGCACATCCCCACGCTCGATACCGAGGAATGCCGGCAACAACACCGCCTCGCACTCGCCCGCCTCACGTGAGATAATCTGAGAGAGCGCCTCCACAGCCTGCTCGTTGTCGAAGATGCGGGCAATGTTTGCCGAGCGCATTTCGGTAGGGTTATTGCGTATAATCTCCAACGCAGGGAGATTGAAGTTGCAGATTCGACACGTGGTACCCGTCTTGCGCAACTCGTCAGAGATAAACTGCGCATAGAAGTCGAGGAAGCCCTCGGCATTGAGCAGCAGCACGCTCTTATAAGGCAGAGCCTCGGCCGACTCGCTACGCACGTAGCCCGACAGGGTGAGCCACGTAGGCTTCAAGGTACCCATAGGGGTCAGGCGGTAGTGGTTCTTCGCCACATCGCCCTCAACCTCCACGCCTGCACCTTGCAGCGTAGCCACAGCCTCCGCAGCCAGAGCAGCGAAACGCTCAACGCCCATCTTTACGTATGGGTGCTCCTCGTTCTGCTCCGCAAGCACCTTGACACCCTCCACCGGGGAGGTTACAGCCTCGCCATCGGGTAGTGCCGAGAGAAGGTCGAACGAGCCCGACGAGAAGTGCAGTGCACTCTGTCCCGACGAGATGATGGCACAACGCTTGCCCGCCTGCACCAGACGCAGACCGCACACGAGTCCCGAAAGACCGCCACCGATAATAACGCTATCGTATCTCATTACTTCTCCTCCTCCTTTTTAGTCGTTAAACCACAAACGCCGTCGTAGAGCCACATCGTGAACTCGCTCTCACGCAGCGTATCGCCCCACGCCACCGGAGCCATACCCTTCCATCGCTCGTTGAGGAACGAGGCAAGGTCCTGCTTGGCACGGCGGGTGCAGTACTTCCCGTGCTCCGCCATAAGGCCTGCGGCACGGCAAGCACAGAGTTCGCCCTGGCACGTTCCCATACCCACACGGGTACGGCGACGCAAATCGACAAGGTTATTGACCTCCAAGGCGTTGATTGCGTATTCAACCTCTCCGACCGACACCTCCTCGCACTCACACACGAGCGAGCGCTTGGCAGAGGTCGAGGTCTCGACCCTCTCCGCCATATCGCCGTGACGATAGAGCGACGACTCACGCTGCATCGTAGGCACAGCGTGTATCTTGCGGGATGTCTGCTCACGCTTCTGTGGCGACGAGCCCGGCAACGGACGCTCGGCAGTGGTACACTTGGCATCCACGGCGAGCTTCTTACAGATGAGGTCGGTAGTCCACTCACCCATCAGACGGTAGGTCATCAACTTACCTCCCGTGATGGTTATGAAGCCCTCCACGCCGTCACGTGTAGCGTGGTCAAGC
This sequence comes from Alistipes sp., assembly GCA_017483225.1. Taxonomy (GTDB): domain Bacteria; phylum Bacteroidota; class Bacteroidia; order Bacteroidales; family Rikenellaceae; genus Alistipes. Next base: position 93,790 of record JAFULF010000010.1, on the reverse strand, counting down.
ACCACGATACCACGGCTGACACTACGACCGCTCGGGTCGTCATCCGATGCCACCAGAGGGCGCACACCTGCATAGGCACGCAGGATGCGGGTATGAAGAAGTGACGGTGCGAGCATAGCACCCTCACGCAACAGCAAATCGACCTCATCGGCCGTCACATACATATTGTCAACCTCGTCGAAAAGCACCTTGCTCGACGTTGTACCTATGAGCGAGATGGTATCGCCCGGCACGAGGATATCGGCATCGGCAGGCTTACGACAGCGGTTCAGCACCACGTTGTTCACTCGGTGGCCGAAAATCAGCAACGAGCCCTTCGCAGGCAACATATTGATAGTCACACCCGCCTTCTTGGCGATATTGTGGCCCCAGATACCTCCTGCATTGACCACGATGCGTGAGCGAATCTCCTTACGCTCGCCACTCTTGCGGTCCAGCACCTTGACACCCACTACACGACCCTGCTCCATAATAAGCTCCTCAACCTCGTGGTAGGTCAGCACCTCGGCACCGTGCAACTTGGCATCAATAATATTGGCCGTCGTGAGACGGAACGGGTCCACCGAGCCATCCGGCACCTTCACCGCACCAATGAGTGCAGGGTTGGCCGACGGTTCGAGCAACAGAGCCTCCTTCGGGTCGATAGCCTCGGCATAGATGCCCGCCGAGAGGCACGACTCGATAAACTTCTTCTGGAACTCCAAGCCATCCTCCGGCAGGGAGATAAAGAGACCACCCGTCTCATCAACGCAGTGGGAGGCGATGCGGCGCAGAATCATATTCTCACGGATACACTCCTCGGCCGACTCGTGGTCATTCACGGCATAGCGTGCGCCACTGTGCAGCAGTCCGTGGTTACGGCCCGTCGCACCCGTAGCGATATCGAAGCGTTCAACCAGCAGAGGCTTGATGCCACGCAACGCACAGTCACGTGCCACACCTGCTCCGGTTGCACCGCCACCGATAATAATCACATCGTATTCTTTTGTCATATAGTGGTAAATGTATGTGTCGGAATGGTTATTTCCCTTTCACGGCGCAAAGATAGCACAAAAACAAACACAATCACACATAAAAGATAAATTTTATACGCCTATCACCCGAATAAAAGGAAAGAAAAAGAAAGCCAAAAGCAACTTTTGCATATTTTCCCACCAAAGTAATACAAAAGGAAAGCACGGACAGGAATATGAGTGAGGCTCAACGCAAAAAGAAAGCACCCCGACAAGGCTATTTTGCCGTTGCACTCCGAAGGGCGCAAAATGTTAAGAGGGAGGGGTAAAGGTTGTTAATGTTGTTCAAAAACTCTGCGGACTCTTACAAACTCCCCCAAACGTCTGCGTCCCCCTTAATCACCCTTAATGTTGCGCCCCCTCCCAAACAGCAAAAGAGGCTGTCCGCAAAACCTGCCGGACAACCTCTTTCACTTATCAATGTCGCTTACCGCTATGCTACTGCCGAAGCAATAAGGAATGTCGCAGCAACGGTCAAGATTGCATACAACTCAGGGAACGCAGCGAGGATGAGGGTCTTAACCATCACGTCGTGGCCGTTACCGATAGCAGCAATACCGTTAGCACAAACCTTACCCTGGTAGATTGCCGAGAGAAGGTTTACCATACCTACGAGCAGACCGATACCCAGCACCGCAGCACCTTGGAGCATAGTAATCTCCGGAGTGATGAGGTTGTAGATGCTGGTAACCATAAAGAAGCAAACGAAGCCATAAAGACCCTGCGAACCCGGAAGTGCCGAGAGCACCATATAACTACCGAATGCGCCACCGTTCTTCTTCATTGCGCCAACGGCTGCCTGGCCGCAAATTGCAGTACCAATCGAAGATGCGATACCTGCCATACCTACCATAAGTGCAACACCTACGTAGGCCAAAATCAATGCTGTTGATGTCATAATTGTAATGTTTTTAATTGTTTATTAATTTGTTTGTTAATTATTGTTATTCGTTTTTCAGAGGTGTAAACTCACGTGTGGTCATCTCAAAGCCTGCGTTCTTGAAGAACTCCACGAAGGTCAGACGCATAGGATGCACAAACGAGGAGATACACGACATAAAGAGGTTGATGGCGTGACCCACCAGAAGGATTGCCGAAGCTCCGATAATCTGGAAGACGGTGCCGAGGGAGAAATCCCCGAAGCCTGCATCCAGACCCGTGATACCGAGCGCAAGGTTGTTGAACACCTGCGCAAGCACGCCGCCCGAGAGACCGATAGCAAAGAGTCGGATATACGAGAGCACGTCACTCAACAATCCCGCTATATTATTATAGGTATCCCACAGACCCGAACCAAAGTTTGCAAAGAGGTTGAAACTTGGTCGGTTGAGCAGCAACATCAGCACGAGAGCCACACCGGCGACAGCCATATATGCCACGGAGCCGAGGCTGAACCACTCGATGCCCACCATACCGGCAACGGCAGCCAGACAGGTCGAGAGAATCATCAGGAACCAGCCTATCGAGCCGAGAGCATTCTTCACACCGAAGGTGTAGCAGGTATAGCCGATATTGATTGCCATACCGATAAGTATCTGAACAACACCTATAACCATCGAAATCGTGAAGAAGTCGTTCTGGAAGTCGAGGAATGGGAACCAATCTATCGCAGGGAATACCGTAGGGATGCTCACACCGAACAGACCGCCCGTATAGAAGCCAAAGAGTGCCGATGCACCTCCGCAAATCATCGTCAGCTTCGATGCCGTCTTCATCTTCGGTCCGCCCTTGAAGAAGAGCAACAGACCTGCGAGGAAGAGGATTGAGCCATAGCCCACATCGTTAAGACAGATGGCGAAGAAGAGCATATAGAATGGTGCAAAGACGGGGGTCAAATCGACCGTACCATACTTCGGCAACGCATAGAGCGAGCCAATCAGCTCGAACAGACGTGCAAAGCTATTGTTCTTCAACTTCACCGGAGTATCATCCTCCATCGTCGGCTTCGACTTAACATAGACCGTATCAGGCATCTCATCAAGCAGGGCATCCACCCGTGCACAAGTGCTCTCCTCGGCCCAGCCCTCCAAGACCATCAGCATATCGTCTGCGGCACGCTCTGCGGTAGCAGCGATACGCACATTTTGCAGTGCGGTGCGCAGTGCCGCCAACTCCGAGGTAATCTCCCCACGAGAGGCTGCACAAGCAGCAAGCGAGTCCTCCGCCGCAGCGATGGTAGCCTCGGCGGCATCTATCGCCTTTCGAGCCTCCGCAAGACCCATCTGCGGAGCCTTCAACTCCTGCGCATCGAGGTTAATCTCCTGCTCTGCGGTGCCGATGACCACAAAGCGGGCCATACCGCCCTCGTTGCTCACGAGAGAGATATTGTACTGCTCTGCCCACTCGGTAAGGCTCTTCTCAAAGGTTGAGCCCTGCGTCACGAAGTAGCGCAACACAACACCCGCATCGGCCAACTTCGCAAGCGTATCGACCGAGAAATCACCCCACGGGGTCCACTCGTCGAGCAGCTTTTGCAGGCGTGCAATCTCGCCCTTGGCAGCGGCAATCTCGCCCTGCGCCGTGAGGTAGGTAGCATAGACCTCCCCTGCCGGCACCTGTGCCGAGGTATTTGCCGACTCTGCCCTCGTCGCTGCGATGCGCTCCAACACTTCGAGAGCCTTCTTGCGACCCTCAACATCGAGCAGCAGCGCACGATCCTCCTCCGTGGCCTCCCAGCCCGAAGTGGTTATATCGACCAAGCCCGTCCTGCGCAGAGCCTCAATAAGACGCTCGTGCTCGGCGGCCATCAGTACGATATTGTATTTCATCATCTTGACTATCATTGTGCGTTGCCCTCCCGTGCAGCAGCCTGTTGGCGTGTTTTAACAATCTTCTGTGCCGACTTAGAAAGATTCTCCTCATCCTCCATAAATCGCTTAATCTTACGTATGGCATCCTCGTAGCCCGGTATCTGTACCTTCTCGTAGAGGTTTACCTTCTGAGTAGTCTTTCGGCGTGCATAATCCAGCAGCTCCATCTGGCGGTTATAGACCTCGAACTCGATGCCCAACTTGGCAAGTCGTTTGAGCAACTCCACACCGTCGCTATACCACGCCGGCGTGCAGAAGAGGTCAAACGGCTTCTGCTCGAAGCGAACCTCCTTCAACTGCGGAATACGCACTCCTGCAATCTTCTGTGTCGAGAGCTCGACATCCGATATGCGGAGCAGTGTACAATCAAACTCGCCCCACAGCACCTTCATATAGTCGTAACTCGCAATGAGCGAGTCCAACTGCGAGCGGTAGGCTGCGGCAGAGTCCTTCGCACGCTTAACCTCGGAGCGCAGAGCCGACTCCTTACTCTTGATGGTAGGGAGTGCCTTCTGGCGCATTTTCAGCTGTTTGCCGAGGTCGCCGAGCGAAGTCTTGTTATATTGAAATTTGATTGCCATTCGTTACTATGCTTTCCAATATTTAGCGATGAGTTCAGCCTTGATGGCAACCTCCTCCTTGGTGAAGTACTCGGCAAAGAGTGTCCAAGCCGTGTCGAGCATCTCGGTAATGTCGATATTTACGTCGATGGCGAGCAACTTCTCCGAGTAGTCGTGCGCAAACTTCAATGCACGCTCGTCGTAGTCCGAGAGGTCGAAACCATTCTCCAACTTGGTCTTTGCGTTAGCAGCATCGGCATACAGACGCACGCAGGCATTCATCACCTGTGGGTGGTCCTCACGAGTCTTCTTGCCGATAACCAGCTGCTTCAAACGTGACAACGAACGGAATGGGTCGATGATAACCTTACCCGTATCGGAGTCGTTACGCAGGAACAACTGTCCCTCGGTGATATAACCCGTATTATCCGGAATAGCGTGGGTAATATCGCCACCCGAGAGGGTTGTAACGGCGATGATGGTGATAGAGCCGCCATTAGGCAACTGAACGGCCTTCTCGTAAATCTTCGCCAAGTCCGAGTAGAGGGAGCCCGGCATAGAGTCCTTCGACGGAATCTGGTCCATACGGTTTGACACGATAGCCAAAGCATCGGCGTAGAGGGTCATATCGGTCAAAAGCACCAGCACCTTCTCGCCCTTATCCACTGCAAAGTACTCGGCTGCCGTCAGTGCCATATCAGGCACGAGCAGACGCTCCACAGGAGGGTTCTCGGTAGTGTTCACGAAGGATACGATACGGTCGAGTGCACCCGCATTCTCGAAGACCTGCTTGAAGTAGAGGAAGTCGTCATTGGTAAGACCCATACCTCCGAGGATAATCTTATCGGCCTTGGCACGCAGAGCCACGTTTGCCATCACGGCGTTGTATGGCTGGTCAGGGTCGGCGAAGAACGGAATCTTCTGACCCGTCACGATGGTATTGTTGAGGTCGATACCCGCAATACCCGTAGCGATAAGCTCCGAAGGCTGCAAACGCTTGAACGGATTCACGGTAGGGCCACCAATCTCACGGGCCTCACCCTCCAACTGCTCGCCACCCTCCAACGGCTCACCATAAGCGTTGAAGAAGCGACCTGCCAGATTATCCGAAACCTTCAACTTTGGTGGCTCTCCGTGGAATACCACCTCCGAGTTTGTCGCAAGACCCTCGGTACCGGCGAAGACCTGCAAGGTCACATTCTCGCCCATAATCTTTACCACCTGTGCGAGCTTTCCGCCCACGGTAGCAAGTTCGTCATTACCTACGCCCGTAGCACGCAACGTAACGGTCGCCTTGGTAATATTGTCGATTTTTGTGTATATTTTCTGAAATGCTCGTGTTGTCATAGTCCCAAATTATTTAGCCGAGGCAACATACTCCTCGATTTGCTTCTGATAGTCGTAGAATTTCTCGCTCTTCCACTCCGAGTAGTTCATCTGACGGAAGAGGTTGATAAGTCCCTTGAAGAACTTGGAGCAAGCCTCGAAGTCAGCGAAGTCGAAGTCGTAGTCGCAGATGCCGAGTACCATCTTGTACATCATCTGCTGACGCTCCATAGGACAGTTGGCGTCGATATCGTCGAAGGCATCCTGTTGGAGCACCACGAAGTCAATCAACTCACTCTTCCAGAAACGCTCGTGGTAATCAACAGGCACACCGTCGTCACCCAAGATGTTAATCTGGTCGTTAGCCTCCTTACCACGCTGAACGATGGTCTTACCACGGCGCACGAGCTCTACCCAGTCCTTCTCAATCTTCTGGCCGAGGTACTCCTCAACCTCCGGATACTCCAAATACTTCGAGTAGGAGTCGAGTGGGTCGATTGCAGGGTAACGCTTCGAGTCGGCACGGCCCTGCGACAGAGCGTAGAAGCAACGAGCCGCCTTCTTGGTCGATTCGGTCACCGGCTCCTTCAAGTTACCACCCGCAGGAGATACGGTACCGAGGAATGTTACGGAGCCTGTCTCGCCGTTGGTCAGCTTCACAAGACCTGCACGGGCGTAGAAGTTAGAGATGATTGCCGAGAGGTCCATAGGGAACGCATCCTGACCCGGCAGCTCCTCCAAGCGGTTGGACATCTCACGCAGAGCCTGCGCCCAACGAGATGTAGAGTCCGCCATAACCAGCACTCGCAAGCCCATCGAACGATAGTACTCACCGATGGTCATACCGGTATATACGGATGCCTCACGTGCCGCAACAGGCATATTCGAGGTATTACAGATGATGATTGTACGCTCCATCAACTTGTGGCCCGTGCGAGGGTCCACCAGCTCTGGGAACTCCTTGAAAATCTCCACCACCTCGTTAGCACGCTCACCGCAGGCTACGATGATGATTACATCGGCCTCGGCCTGCTTCGAGATAGCGTGTTGAAGCACGGTCTTACCTGCACCAAATGGGCCCGGGATAAAGCCCGTACCACCCTCTGCAAGTGGGTTGAAGGTGTCGATAGCACGAACACCCGTCTCCATAACCTTCGACGGACGTGGCTTTTCGGTGTAGCAGCGCACAGCCTGCTTCACCGGCCACTTCTGTACCATGGTGATAGGATACTCGTTGCCATCCACGTCGGTAACGACTGCGATGGTATCGGTAACCTTATACTCGCCGGCCTCTGCCACGCTCTTCACGGTGTAGTTACCGCTCATAATGAACGGCACCATAATCTTGTGGGCAATCCACTGCTCCTGCACCTCTCCGAGCCACGATGCAGCCGACACCTTATCGCCGACCTTTGCCAGCGGCTTGAACGCCCACTTCGCCTCGAAGTCGAGCGGCTCGGTGATAGAGCCACGGTTGATGAACAGACCGTCCATCTTCTCCAAGTCGTTCTGCAAACCGTCGTAGTTGCGTGAGAGCAAGCCCGGAGCCAGCGTAGCCTCCAACATATGTCCCTCGAAATCCACTCGGTCGCCAATTTTCAGACCTCGGGTCGAGTCATAAACCTGTACATAGGCATCGTCGCCTATTACCTTGATGACCTCCGCCATCATTCGGGTATCACCGCAATAAACATAGCATATCTCGTTCTGGGCAACGGCACCGTCGGCCTTCACGATAACGATGTTAGAGATGATACCACTAACTTTTCCTGTTGTTTTCATTATCTTTTTACAATTTATTTATCAATTCCTTGCCGTCCAACTCTGCCAGCAGACGAGCAAACATCTCTTCGCCGGTCTTGCGGTCGAGCAGAGCCCAGCGAGCCACGATATTCATCTTCACCAGGTATGCCAGCACGGCATCCATATCGAAGTATGCGAAAGTAGAGAGTTCAGAGACTATCGACCAGCGGATAAGGTCAATCTTACGCTCCTTTTCCAGCAGGTTGGTCTCATCCATTGCCGTCAGCAACGAGTCGATGTAGGAGAGTTCGCCACGCAGACCGAAGTCGGCAGCCGAGCTGCGGTTGAGCTGCTCGACAATCTCGCCGCCACCCACGGTCACTGCATCTACGCTGCCACCATTCTCACGTGTCACGACTGCCGACACCACGTTACGCAGTGTACGGTCAGCCTCCGACCACTCTCGCAGGAATGTCGAGCGTGAAGCGGCACACTCCTCGTAGTACGCCGCAAAGAGCGAGCGAGAGAATGGAGCCTCAACATCTACCGCCTCGGCATCCTCGCCATCCGGCGCAGCATAGGCACGAAGCACCTTTGCCAATCGTGCAGGCAACTGCGAAGGGCGCAGCAACTCCTCGCCCAACTCCTCGGCAGGGATACGTCCCAGACGATTGTAGGCGGTGCTGCCGTTATGCAGGCCTGCGAGATTCTCACAATCGTAGTAGGTATAGAGAAGGCGTACCGTCTGCCAATCCTTCGCAGAGAGCACCTCCTCGACCTCCGCAATTATAGACTCGATATCGAAGCCCTTGACCTCGGCATCCAGCGTATATTCACGAAAGCCCGCTACGAGTGCATAATAGTTACTTCCGAACATAGGCTATGCAAAAAGCAGTTTGGAAACTTTTTCACGAAGATACTCCTGCATCAGAGCCTCGAAGCTCTCGTCAGTGAAGGCGATATAGTAGCCACCATCCTTGGCACCCACCTTAAAGCCTGTGCGAACATCCTTCGAGTATCCTACCTCGATGCCTGCTGCAAGCAACTCCTTGGCAGAGGCCTCGAACAGAGTCGAGAACTCCTTCTCCAAAGCCTCCGGAAGCAGAGCCTTCAACTCGGTCTTGCCACCCTCGCTGTTCCACGACTTGGCAACCTCGATAAGCATCGTCTTCACGAATGCGGCATCTACGGTAGCGGCCTTAACAGCCTCGCCTACGCTCTTTGCGATAACGAGCTCCGTAATCTCGTTCTTGATTTTGGCAAGAGCCTGCTTGCCTGCGAGCGAAATCTCGGTCAGCGAGTTCTTCGCCGTGTCGGCAGCCTTATCCTCCGCCCTCTTCACGATTTGCGCAGCCTCTGCGTTTGCATCCGCCAGAATCTTCTCTGCCTGTGCCTTTGCATCAGCAACCAGACGGTCGGCCTCTACACGGCCCCTTTCCAAGCCCTCACCATAGAGGCGCTCGGTCAATTCTTTCAGTTTGTTTTCCATAATCAGGTTTTATATTTATGATTTTGTTTGTTTTTTCTCTCTTTCCTACTACGCATTTTACGCCTCTTCGGAGGGCACCTACACCCCTCCTGCGCAAAACGCCACAAAATTACAAAATAATATTGTTAAAAACAATAGGCAAACGCACAATCCGAGAGATAAAGTTCAGTGACCGACAGAGGCGGCCCGCAACCCGCAAAAACAAAAGAGCGACAAAGGATTACCAAAACCCCTTGTCGCTCGCATCTCGACCCCGTCAGGGAGGTCACGCCACAGCCACTACTGGTGCTGCGGGCGGAGCAAATCCTGCACCACCTTCACCGGCGAGAATGTCGAAATAGGCACATCCACAAAGATTGTGCTCCAATTCGCCATTGCGCCATTCCACAGACCCGGAAGCTCCTGCGCACGCAACTCACGACCACCGCTCGACTTCGACGAGATAAATCCCGTAGCAGGGTCGGTATATTGCATCAGGTCAAACTTCGAGCCGTCGGCACGACGTACACCGCACACCAAATCCACCGGATTGAAGTGCGTAGCACTCTTCATCAGGTGCATATCCTCGGCCGAAATCTGGCTCGACTCGGCAATCTGCAACGTCTGCGTGCCATCCTCGTTAGCCACCCAGAACGGGCCGCCTCCCGGCTCGCCCTCGTTGCGCACCATACCGCAGACACGGATAGGTCTGTCGAGCAGTCGCTCCAACAGCGCCGCATCGTACTCGGCAGGGAGCTTCACGCACAGACGGCTCTGCACGAACTCCGCCACAGCGTCCAAGTCGGCGCCGCCCTCACGCAACGCCTTCAAGTGAGCAAAGGCCTCCATCTGCACCTCCAAAAGCAATCCCGCAAGCACCTTTTTGAACAGCACGGTATCACCACGCAACGCATCGGTGGTCACGTTGTCGATATTCTTCACAAAGACCACATCCGCCTCGATGTCGTTCAGATTCGAGAGCAGAGCGCCGTGTCCGGCAGGACGGAAGAGCAACTCGCCGGCATCGGTACGGAATGGGGTATTATCGGGATTCACAGCTACCGTATCGGTCGAAGAACGCTGCTGCGAGAAGGAGATGTCGTAGCGCACGCCAAACTTCTCCTCATACTTGGAAACCTTCGCTGCAAGCAGCTCTCGGAAGGCCTGCTCGTGCTCCGGCGAGACGGTAAAGTGCAGATGCACCACGCCCTGCGTAGCACCATAGAGCGCACCCTCCACCAGATGTTCCTCGACAGCCTTTCTTGCTCCGTCGTCGTAGGCGTGGAAGGTCACCAGACCCTTCGGCTTCGCACCATATTCGAGCCCCTTGCCGACAATCGCCGACACGACCGCCTTATCGTCCGTACCCTCAGGAAGCACCTGCTTCAACTCCGGATAAAATGCGAACTTTTCAACATTTTGCAACAACACATCAATACCCTTACCTCGCTTATCCTCATTGACAAACTCGAAGAGCTCCTTGAACATACGTGTTGCTGCGCCCGATGCCGGCACAAACTTAACCACGGAGAGCGCCTCGGCGTGTCTCTCGTAGTACCCTGCCAGACGTGACTGCTCAGCCTCGTCAAGCACCGTAATACCGTCCGACGGCGAGGCGGCTGCCACAACACCCAGCGACGGGAAGCCTCGACGGAAGTTCTCGATTTGTTGTTCTACCTGCTCCGGAGTGAGTCCGTGACGGCGAATTTGGTCTAAATCGTTTTGTGTAAACATAGTGTATAGTTTTAGGTTTTTAAGTTTTTCTGCTATCAGACTTTCGGGTTTTCAAGTTTCAATCTCTCAAAGTTAATGTTTTTTTTGTAGAAAATCTCATTTTCGACAATTATTTTTATTTCGGTGCTCCTATGCTCGATTGTTTTTTGTATCTTTGGCGCACTAAATATATATATTGGAATGATACGCATCTTCGAAAATACGGATATCAGCAACCGCAACTCCTTCCACGTGCGCCAGAAGGCGGCACTGCTTGTCGAGTTTGACCGTGCCGAGGAGTTGTCGGAGCTCTTCGACCGACACATCAGCGGCGAGTGGATGGCTCTGGGCGGAGGCAACAACATCCTCTTCACCCGAGATGTCGAGCGTGCGCTTATAGTCCCCTGCGACACCCGCATAGAGGTTGAGAGCGAGAACGACGAGGAGGTTCTGGTACGTGCCGGCGCAGGTGTGGAGTGGGACGACCTCGTAGAGTGGAGCGTTCAGCACCAACTATGGGGCATAGTAAACCTCTCGCTGATACCGGGCAAGGTGGGTGCTGCACCCGTGCAGAACATCGGTGCGTATGGTGCCGAGGCGAAGGACAGCATCGTCAGCGTAGATATATTCACACCGCAGAGCCGTACACACTCCACGATTGAGGCTTCGGAGTGCCGATTCGGCTATCGTGACAGCATCTTCAAGGGCCCGCTCAAAGGGCAGGTGATAATCACCTCGGTACTCTTCCGACTCTCGAAGCAGGCGGCTCCGATGCTCGGCTACGGCGACGTGGCACAAGAGGTCGAGGCACGAGGCGGCGTATCGCTGCACAACATCCGAGAGGCGATATGCGCCATTCGTCGTCGCAAGCTGCCCGACACAGCCGTCACGGGCAACGCCGGCAGCTTCTTCAAAAACCCCGTCGTGGAGCGCAGCGTAGCAGAGGCTCTGCTCGCCGAGTACCCCGATATGCCGCACTACCCCGCTGCCGACCCGACCAAGGTAAAGCTTGCCGCAGGCTGGCTCATAGACCGTGCAGGGTTGAAGGGGCATAAGCAGGGTTGCGTGGGCGTACACGAGAAGCAGGCTCTGGTGCTGATAAACCTCGGCGGAGCAACGGGAGGCGAGGTTGTAGCCTTCGCCCGCAGTGTGCAGGCTGCCGTGGCCGAGAAGTTCGGCATCGAGATAGAGGCGGAGGTAAACATTTTGTAGGAGAGATAGGATAAGGTTATGGTTAGTGAGATTCTTTTGGAACACTTCGAGCAGTATAACAAGCGCCACTCGCTCTTCACCCACGAGGACAAGATTCTTCTGACGGTGTCGGGCGGTGTCGATTCGATGGTTATGCTCTCACTCTTTGCGCAGCAGGGCTACAACGTGGGGGTTGCACACTGCAACTTCTGCCTGCGTGGTGCCGAGAGCGACGAGGATGAGGTGGTGGTACAGCGTGAGGCGGAGCGTTACGGCGTGCCGTTCTACAACCGCCGCTTCGACACTGAGGCAGAGATGGAGCGCACGGGCGAGTCGATGGAGATGGCCGCACGCAGATTGCGATACGACTGGTTTGACGAGTTGTCGCACGAGCACGGCTACTCCGTCATAGCGATAGCCCACCACGCCGACGACTCGATAGAGACCTTCTTCATCAACCTGCTGCGAGGCACAGGCCTGCGAGGCCTTACGGGCATACACCGCCAGCGAGGCAAGATTATCCGCCCGCTGCTGTTTGCCTCTCGCAAGGAGATTTTGGAGTACGCCGTGCTGCACAAGATACCGTTCAGGGAGGATTCGTCAAACCGCTCGACCAAGTACCTGCGCAACAAGATACGTCTGGGTATCCTGCCGATGATTCGAGAGATAAACCCCTCGTTCACGGCCCTGATGCGAGGCAACCTCTACCGACTCACCGATGCCCAATCCTTTATCGAGGTGGCTATGGCGAAGATTCGCAACGAGGTGGTAGAGCGAGGCGAGGCGAGCGACCGCATCATCGTCGAGCGCATCGACAGAGAGTTTCCTCGGGACTTTGTCATCTACGAGCTGCTCAACTCGCAGTACGGATTCAAGGGCGACGTGGCCGAGAGCCTCTGCAAGGCGTTGCAGAGCGGGCAGTCGGGCAAGCGATTCTACTCACGTGACTACGTGGCGTGCATCGACCGTGGCGACATCGTGGTAGCCCCCGTGGGCGAGGATGACGACTGCGAGATTACAATCGAGCGTGGCGACCTGCGCAGCTACTGCGGCAACTCGGTGCTATACTACAATCACACCGACATCGACAACGTGTCGGAGTACAACGTACCATCAAACGTCGCCCTGATAGACGAGGACAAGCTGAAATATCCGCTACTCCTGCGCCGTTGGCGTGAGGGCGACAGCTTCATCCCCTTCGGTATGGCGGGGCGCAAGAAGGTGAGCGACCTGCTGACCGACCTGAAAGTCTCACGTGTAGAGAAGAGCCGTCAGTTTGTACTGCTCTCCGAGGGCGAGATTGTATGGGTCGTGGGGCGCAGAACGGATGACCGCTTCCGTGTCGGGGAGCGCACCGAGAACATTTTGAAAATTACAAAGGAAAACATATAACCTATGGCAAAGGCAACAGCCAAATTCAAAGATAGCGAGGCGGAGTTCAGACGCCTGTGTGCCGACATCGAGGCTCGACGATTCGCCCCCATATACCTGCTTATGGGGGAGGAGCCGTACTTCATCGACACGCTGTGCGACAAACTCGCCAACGGAATCCTCAACGAGGCAGAGCGCTCATTCAACCAGATAGTTCTCTACGGTCGGGACTCCGACGGAGGTACCGTGGCAAGTTACTGCCGCCAGATACCTATGATGGGGGGCTACGAGGTCATCATCGTCAAGGAGGCTCAACACCTGAGCCATCCCGAGCTGCTCGCCACATATACGGCAAACCCGCTACCTTCGACCATTCTGGTCATCTGCCATAAGGAGAAGAGTGCCGACAAGCGTCAGGCCCTCTACAAGAGTTGCCTTGCAAACGGCACGGTATTCGAGTCGGTACGCCCTCGTGACTACGAGATAAAGGATTGGCTGGGCGGATTCGTGCGCTCCAAGGGGTTGGAGATAGAGCCTTCGAGCGTGGAGCTGCTCGTGAACCATCTGGGAACAGACATCTCACGCATCAGCAACGAGTTGGAGAAGCTCGCCGTATCACTGCCACAAGGACAGAAGCGCATCTCCCCCTCCGACATCGAGACATACATCGGCATCTCGAAGGAGTTCAACAACTTCGAGCTGTGCAAGGCGGTTGCCGTGAAGGATGTGCGACGGGCACTCACCATCGCCGACCACCTCTCCCGCAACCCGAAGGAGTACCCGCTACTACTGACGATTATGGCTCTGTTCGGCACCTTCCGAGAGATATTCATCGTCAACTACCTGCGGTGGAGGGAGCGACAGAAGCGTGTGCCGTTTCCGAGCGATGCGGAGCTGCTCGGCATCCTCAAATCGGGCAATATGTACGCTCTGCGTGACCTGAAAGGCTACTCGGCCCGCTGGAACAACCGCAAGGTATTCGAGATACTCGGGCTGTTGCGAGAGTATGACGGCAAGAGCAAGGGTATAGATACGGGCGGAAAGTCGGATGCAGAGTTGCTCCGAGAGTTATTGTTAAAGATATTTACCGAGTAGCGTATGCAGAGCGGCAGCACCATATACATCAACGGCAAGCAGGCGACGTGGGGCCCTGCGGTGGAGGCTCCGTACCTCTACCAGCAGATACGCACACGAGGCCATAGTGCGCTGCGTGTAGCGGAGCATTGCCGCATACTTGATGCTGCGTCGCAGAGGCTCTTCGAGCGAGAGTTCAAGGCCGACGTGCGGCAGATAGAGGAGTGCATAGCCTCGCTGCTTGCCCGTGACCACTACTCGAAGGAGTTGTCGCACATTGTCGAGTTGCGCCTCTATGCCGAGGGTGAGTACGCCCTCTTTGCGCTCGAAACATCGCTCTACGCCGACTTCGAGTTGCGGGCATTGCGCCCGAGGGCGATGGTGTTCAGCGACGACAATCCCCTCTACGACCTCCCCACATCGGCGGCTCGGGCGACGACAGAGCTACTGCGCAAGTATGCCGAGAGGTACGGTTGCTCGGCGGTGGTACGCACAGACCGCAACGGCATCGTCAGAGGCATCGACGGCGTGGCGGCAATGGCGGTCATCGACCGAGAGATAGTCGTATCGCAGGGGGCAGAGTCGGTCGAGAAGTCGGCCACGATTGAGCGGTTGCGCAAGGTGCGCCGAGAGCGAATCACGGTGCGGGATATAAGCATCGATGAGTTGCGCCGTGCCGACGAGATTTTCTACGCCGACGTGCGGGGTATAACCTCGATAGCGGAACTCGAAGGCGAGGTGTTGAGCGACTTCGTTGCCAACGCCATCGGGGGCTGCACCACAACAGATGACGATATTGAAATTTTAGCATAATGAGATCTTTAAGAGAACTTTACAGAATTGGCAACGGGCCATCCAGCAGCCACACGATGGGACCACAGCACGCCGCCGAGATATTCGCAAAGCGGGCAGGCGGTGCGGAGGCCTTCCGTGTGACACTGTACGGCTCACTGGCGGCCACCGGCAAGGGACACCTTACCGACAAGGCCATACTCAACGTATTGGAGGCAATTGCACCCACCGAGATAGTGTGGTGCCCCGACACAGTACTGCCCCACCACCCCAACGGAATGCTCTTCGAGGCACTGCGTGGCGGAGAGGCGTATGAGAGTTGGCGGGCATACAGCGTCGGCGGCGGCGCACTCGAAGATGACAATGGCGAGGTTGGCGACACCGACCTGCGTGAGATATATCCGCTGACCACCATCCACGAAATCAAGGAGTGGTGCTACCGTGAGGGTAAAACCTATTGGGAGTATGTCGAGGAGTGTGAAGGCAAGGAGATTTGGGAGTATCTGGACAACGTCTGGACCGTTATGTGCGACACCATACAGCGTGGTCTGAACAACGACGGCGTACTGCCCGGGGGGTTGAAGGTTGCACGCAAGGCGAGCACCTACTACGTCAAGTCGAAGAGCTTCCGTGACTCGCTCGCCTCACGTGCCAAGATATACGCCTACGCCCTTGCTACCGCCGAGGAGAACGCCTCAGGCGGCACGGTGGTCACAGCACCTACCTGCGGGTCGAGCGGCGTGTTGCCTGCCGTGATATACCACCTGACCACCTCCCGAGAGTTCCTGCGCATACGTGTCCTGCGTGCGCTGGCTACGGCGGGTCTGTTCGGTAACGTCGTAAAGACCAATTCGAGCATCTCCGGAGCGGCGGTGGGCTGTCAGGGAGAGATTGGCGTAGCGTGCGCAATGGCTGCGGCGGCATCGTGCCAACTCTTTGGTGGCACCCCTGCGCAGATTGAGTATGCGGCAGAGATGGGCTTGGAGCACCACCTCGGGCTCACCTGCGACCCCGTATGCGGCCTTGTGCAGGTGCCGTGCATCGAGCGTAACGCCATAGCTGCGGCACGTGCCTTTGATGCCAACACATACGCCACGCTGTCGGATGGTGCGCATCTGGTGTCGTTTGACAAGGTGGTCGAGGTTATGAACGAGACGGGACACAACCTGCCGAGCCTCTATCGAGAGACCTCCGAGGGTGGTCTGGCAAAGGCTGTCGAGAATTAAACCGAAGGGGTGGAGTACAACATTAGGGTTTTATTCATACCTTTGCTACCCGATAACAATTTGACAACAAATCAAACAAAAAAAACATACAACACATTATGGTTATTTTAGTTCTTAACTGTGGCAGCTCCTCAATCAAGTATCAGGTTATTGATATTTGCGACGGTGGCCACAACCTGCTTGCCAAGGGTCTGGTCGAGCGTATCGGCCTTGCAGAGGGCGACCTCACACACAAGCCTGTCGGCAAGGACAACTTCAAGTTGCACCAGCCTATTCCGGACCATACGACCGGTATCCGTCTGGTGCTGGATGCCCTTACCGACCCGACACACGGCGTAATCGCCTCGCTCGACGAGGTTAAGGCCGTAGGTCATCGTGTAGCACACGGTGGCGAGTTCTTCCCACAGAGTTGCATCGTGGACGAGGATGTGAAGCAGAAGATTCGCTCCCTGTTCGACATCGCACCGCTGCACAACCCTGCCAACCTCGAAGGCATCCTCTCCATCGAGAAGGTACTGCCCGATGTGCGTCAGGTGGCAGTATTCGACACCTCGTTCCACCAGAGCATCCCTGCCGTAAACTACATCTACGCCCTGCCGTATGAGTACTACGAGAAGTATCGTGTGCGCCGCTACGGCTTCCACGGCACCAGCCATAAGTTCGTGGCCAAGCAGGGAGCAGCACTTGCGGGCATAGACCTCGAAAAGTCGAAAATCATCACCTGTCACGTCGGCAACGGCGGCTCGGTGACGGCAATCCTCAACGGAAAGTCGTACTGTACCTCGATGGGCTTCTCGCCGGTGGATGGATTGGTGATGGGCACCCGCTGTGGCGATGTGGACCCAAGCGCACTCCTGTTCATTGCCGAGAAGGAGGGAATGGCTCTTGGCGACATCAACACGATGATTAACAAACGCTCGGGTGTTGAGGGCGTGTCGGGCGTGTCGAGCGATATGCGTGATATCGACGCTGCCTACGATGCCGGCAACGAGCGTGCTATTTTGGCAAGAGATATGTACTACTCCCGCATCAAGCAGTATGTGGGCAAGTACGCTGCACTGATGGGCGGTGTCGATTTGATTATCTTCACCGGCGGCGTGGGCGAGAACTCGTGGGAGTTGCGTCACGGCGTATGCTCCGATATGGAGTTTATGGGCGTAGTGCTCGATAACGAGGCCAACAAGCCTGTACGTGGCACCGACTCGATAATCTCTACCGCCGACTCACGTGTCAAGGTGGCTGTCATAGCAACCAACGAGGAGCTGGTAATTGCAACCGATACTTACAACTTAACAAAATAGAACAAGATGAAACATTTAGCAGAAATATTAGAGGCTGCCCGCCAGCGTGGTCGCAAGCGTCTGGCAGTGGCATACGGTCAGGATTCACACACCATCGAGGCGGTATATGATGCCTACAACGAGGGACTTGTAGAGCCTATCCTGTATGGCGACCGCATCACCATCGAGAATGTATGCAAGGAGCTTGGCATAGACAGCAGCATCTTCCAGATTATCGACGAGAAGAGCGACGTAAAGGCAGCCAAGCTGGCAGTCACCGCCGTAGCAAAGGGTGAGGCAGACGTGCTGATGAAGGGTATGCTCCCAACCGACAAGTATATGCGTGCGATTTTGAGCAAAGACCTCGACCTTTGCCCTCCAAAGGGCGTTTTGAGCCACGTATCTGTATTCGAGTGGAGCGGCTACCACAAACTCCTGCTCGCCTCCGATATCGCCATCATCCTGCAACCGGACATCAAGCAGAAGCAGAAGCAGATTGAGTACCTGCGTCAGGTTGCCGTATTGTTGGGCGTGGAGACCCCGAAGATTGCCTGCATAGCCCCTTCGGAGCAGGTATTGCCGGCATCCACATCCTCCATCGAGGGAGCTATGCTCGCCAAGATGGCAGACCGTGGTCAGCTGGGCGATGTTATCGTCGATGGCCCGCTCTCGTTGGACGTGGCGCTCTTCAAGGAGGTTGCCGACCACAAGAAGGTTAAGGGCTCGACAATCGCCGGCGACGTGGATGCGCTGCTCTTCCCTAACATCGAGTCCGGAAACGTATTCTTCAAGTCGGTGTCGCACTTGGCAGGTGGCGAGATTGCCGCTATCGTTATGGGCGCAAAGGCTCCGTGCGTACTCACTTCACGTGGTGACTCGGCAGCATCCAAGAAGTTCTCGATTGCACTCGCCTGCTTGCAGACCCGCTAAACGACCCTCGCTATGAAGATTCAGATAATCAACGGCGCAAACCTCAACTTGCAGGGCAAGCGTGACCGCTCGGTATATGGCACGGAGAGCTTCGACGAGTTCATCCCTCGCCTGCGCAGCCTCTACCCCGACATAACGATTGACTACTACCAATCCAATATCGAGGGCGAGATTGTCAGCGCACTACACTCGGCCGAGGGCGTATATGATGCCGTGCTGCTCAACGCAGGCGGCTATACCCACACCTCGGTAGTGATTCGTGATGCCGTGGCAGCGATATCGACCCCCGTTGTCGAGATACACATCTCGAACATCGCCGCCCGTGAGGAGTTCCGTCACACGACCCTTATCGGCAGCGTAGCCGCCGGCTCGATTATCGGCTTCGGCCTCAACTCCTACATCATCGGCATCGAGGCCGCCCGAAGGTTGTAGGTACGGATTACGAGTATAAAAAAGAGATAGTGTCCAACAAAATTTGGACACTATCTCTTTTTGTCTGTAACGTCATTGCGCAACAACAAAGGTTATTAAGAGTGATTAAAGGTAATTAAGGGAGGCGCCGGCATTTGGGCACGATCGTAAGAATCCGCAGCGTTTTTGCGCAACATTAACAACCTTTAACTTCCCTTAACCCCATTAATATCCCTTAAACTTTTGCGCACCCGGCCCTGCTGTCCGACAAAGTAGTCTTGTCGGACAGCTTCGGGTCTTATTTCAGCACTGCGGCAACAAGCGCCTTGAAGAAGTCCCCACGGCTCTGTCGCTCCTGCGAAGCAAGACCCGCCTGAGCAATAGCAACCTCCTGTGCGCTCTTGATTCTCAGCTCCTCCAAACGATTCTCGTCCTTGCGAAGCTCACGAGCCTCCGCTCTATCCTCCTTACGCTCCTGAATCATACGCTCTCTATCCTCCAAGCGCTCCTTCTCGGCCTGCTGATACTGTCGCTCGTAGAAGGCGGCGATATCGGTAATCATCTTGTCCGCCTCGCCATACTTGTTCGAGAGAGGATTTACAGAGCCGAGCAGCTGCAATGCCGTGTCGTAGTCACGCTCGGCATAGGCAGCCTTCGCCTTCTGCATAGTCTCGGCAGCCTCTCGGTCAATCAGACGCTGATAGCACGAGGTCATCATCTTGGCTATCTCCGGATACTCAGGCAACGACTCCGGAACAACGCCCAGAATAGCCAGAGCTCCCTCATAGTCGCCACGCTGTGATGCCGACTCCGCCTTCGCCTTGATATTTGGCAGCTGGTTCTTATAGTAGGTCTCCATCTTGACACGTGCCGAAGACATAAATGCCACGCAGTTTGCCGCCTTCGGGTTGAGTTGAAGGATAGCATTCAGAGCTGCCTGCTCGTTGCTATCTCCGATACCCTTGAAGGAGAGAACCTCACTACCCACAACCACACGCTCGATGGTGTTAATCACCGCCAGCGAAACATCTACGCTGGCGATATGCTTCACCGGCACCGTCGATGTGGTCTGCACATCAACAACACCCGCCTCCGCAGCCAAAAGGAAGTCGCCCGATGTCGAGCCATAGCCATTGGTCGTCGCCAGCACTCCCAACTTGCGTTCAAGAGCCGCTTGCGCCTGACCATTCAACGAACCCTCGTTATAGACATAGGTTGATAGCGGGATTCTGTATGCCGTAGATGCCGGTGTCTGTGCACTCAGCACACCCGGCAACAACATTGCCAATAACAACAAATATCTCTTCATAACTACTTCGCTCCTAAGATTAGTATTATAGTTCCAAGGCCCTTACCATACTCGGTCACACCTCCGATGGTTGGGGACTTCTTCAACTTACGTGACAACTTATGCACCCAGTCCGAGGCCGATATCTGGTACCCCTCTTCGTCCACATTCGGGATTCGGATGTTGGTATATTTGATAACATTCGGAGAGGCCTGACTCGGCGTTGTCGTACCGCCGACAGCATTGCGCTTAACCCACTGCTTGATAACGTATCCCAACTCATCATCCTCAAAGTCGGACTCGAAGTTAAAGCCTGCATTATCCCACACACGGAACTCCAACGAAATCTCACGTCCCAAGGTCTTCAACTGCACGAAGTAGTTTCTGAGCAAATCCAGGAACGACGGCATATTGGAGGCGATAGACTCCTCCAACAGCACCGACATCTCCACGCCCGCAGACTTTGCGCTTGTGGAGCCGGCCGAAGCCACCTCCTTCAACGAGTAGGAGTCGAGCGCACGCAGAGTCCACTGCACCGAAGAGTATGGGCCCATCTTGTTTACGTCCCACGTAATCTCGAAGATAAGGTCGGCACGGGCAACACGGGCCAACTGCTCACGAGGCGACTCGTTTATCATCGCACCCTGACTCGACATCGTCACAGCATTCTCGGCATTCTCCGCCTCGATATTTTTGAGTGTAGCCTCCAAATCGACCAGATTAAAGCCCTGCTTGGACATAAGTCTGTTTACGGTCGAAATCGCCATCTTCAACTCCGACGACGACACCAACGCCTTGCGATACTCCGGCTGATAGTGGGTAACGCCATTGAGGCTGACCTCGGTCAGAAAGCCCTGCGATGCGCACCAGTTATCGCTCGGTATCACCATAATTGACGGTGCGGCCGCTTGACCGGTGGCAGGCGTTTGTGCCATAGCAACACCAAAGCCGCACAACATCAACACTGACAATAAAATCTTTCTCATAACTGTTATTATTTAGAATACAAAACCGCTGTTGAGTTTCTCGATAATACCCTTCTGCTCCAACATCTTTTGGAGCTCGTCGTATTGCAGCGTGACGATAACGCCGACCTTGTACTTATACTTATGTACCTTGGTGCGATTCTTCGACAGCTGGATAATATCGGTAGTCATCGCATTATTCGACTTGGTGGCATAGCGCATATATGGGCCGTGCTCCTTCAACAGGCTATCGAAGAAATCCTTGTGCTTCTCCTCGATTGTAAAGTCCGAAATGAGGGCAGGGACAGCCTGCACACGCTTCTCCTGATTGCCGGGGATACCTCTAAACAGTGCGGCGTGAACAGCGTTCTTGGTGGCCTGCTCCTTCGCAGTATTTACCTCCACGCCATACGACCACACCTTAACATCTACCGAGCCTGCAACGGTCTTATTGCGGTACGCCTCAACCTCATAGAAGAACTCCTCGGTATTGGCATCAGCCCTCTTCTTATTCACACGCTCCTGCGCAAATGCATCTGCACCGAGCATCGTTGCACAAAGAGTCAGTGCAACCACAAAAAATCTCTTCATATAAATACGTTTTTGGAATTAATTAATACGAACCTCACGGATAAGCATACCCTCATAGATATTGCCTGCACCCTCGATGATATCGAATGTGGTGCTTGTCAGATATACGTTTCCGGACTCCTCGCCGTCGGCCTCCTTCTTAACCTTCTCGCCGGCAGCCTCGGCCTGCTTCAACATCTCGGCCTCTTCAAGCGCACCAAAGCGGTTGTCCCAAATCTTGTCGGCAACAGGTTTGAGCATACCTACACGCTTATACTCACGGTAGCCCTTGCTCTCATCCACCATCAGCACCTCATATCTCGACTTAGAGTTCACACCCTCTTTAAGACCAATCTTAACCTCTACTTGCTTGGTATCCTGATTTACCGCAAAGATTGGGGTATTTACCTTGAACTCATCGTAGGCACGCTGCAAGTTTACGATAGCCTTATCAATAGCACGTGTGCAGGCTACCGCCATCTGCTCTCCGTGTGATTTCTTGCTGAATGTCTTTGAGGTAGTAACACCACCCGAAGCAAACGAATGACCTACATACTCCATCTGGAACAGGTCGGACTGCTCGTAAGCCGCCTTCTTCTCTGCATCGGGAGCCGAAGCATCAACCCAATAAGACTCATAGAGGGTATTTGCAACCTCCTCATTCCATTTCAAGCGATAGAGATATGTGATAACATTAACCTTGAAGCCGTCAATCTCGTTTACGGCATCGCCAACGGTATCCGTAATGCCGGAGAGGTCGGCACCAATCAAGGCACCTGCGATTGCACCGAATATCTTAACACCTGTCGCAGCCTTTGCGCTCTGCTCACCCTTATCTACGAATGTGATATCGTTTACGAGCATAAAGGTCTTGCCAATCAAATCAGGGCCGGCATCAACCAACACTGCACGACCTGCACCCGAGGCATCCGCCTCCTGAATAGCCGATGCAGAGGCGTCGTAGTATGCACGCTCCTTAATCAACTCCATATCGAGTGCGCCGGTTGCAGCGTCACGATTAAACCACTTGGAGACCAGAGCACGAGCAACGTCGTTCTCCTGAATAAACTGGGCGGTGGACTCCACATTCGGGTCCTTATCTGTACCACGCTTCTTCTCCGGCACCTTCTTATTCTTTGCCGAGCTCTCGAAAGACTTCACAGCCAAATCGTGATTGTTGAACTTGTCCGGTGTAGGCATAACCATAAATACAGAGTCGATAACCTCTCCATACTTGGCATCGGAGTGTTTCACAAGCACCGAGTAGAGCGAACTGCGGCGATAGTTCTCAATATTCTCGCTTTTGAGCACCTTGCCCTCCTCCTGCACCTCGGTAGCCGCCGGGGTCGATTCCACATTTTCCTGCGCAAACAGAGGTGTAACGCCGCACACAACTGCAAGCAACATCAAGTTGAATTTCTTCATAATTAAACTAAGTTTTGCCCCTTCCGACTCCTTGAAGAGAGTATATTAAAACGAGAAAGTGTGGAGTCTTTTCATCTATCTAACGGAAGGTTGTGGAAAGACCCAAGTAACGATAAACGATGCAATACCCCACACCTGAATGGATGTAGGGGTAGCACACAAAAAATATGCGCCATCGTACTCCAAACAAGAAATGAGTGCTATTCGTCTGTTCGTTACTCTGAAAACTTCCACATTTTCCGTTAAAACAGTGCGAAAACACTTTCGTATTTTAGCCAACCTATTCGATTGGTGACACAAATATACTAAGTTTTTCACAAAAGAAATCCTTTCGGGATATTTTTTTGACTTTCCGGAACAAAAAAATTAGCACTCTGCGAGGTATTGCAGAGGCTATAATATAAAAATATAGGTATAAAGGTATAGGAGCAGGCAAAAAAATCCCTCAAAGTCTTTCACGACTTCAAGGGATTGGGTCTGTCGTCGGGGCATTGCTACGCCCTACTCCATCGGGCGGACACGCACCTCGCAAACGCCTTGCAGAGCAGCAACAAGGGCCTCGATATCGGTCTTATGCTCGACCTGCCCGTAGTGGTACGGGTAGAAGAGCAGAGGCTTGATAGCCTTAACGGCCTTAATGGCCTGCTCGACGGTCATCGTATATGGTTGATTGACAGGCAGGAAGACAACATCTATACCACTGAGCGAGAGCACGTCGTCGTTGGCCTCCGTATCACCCGACACGTAGATTGTCGTGCCGCCAAGCGTAAGCACATAGCCGCAATCCTCTCGTCCCTGCGGGTGGAAGTCGGTATGTCCCTCGCTGATATTATATGCCGGCACCGCCTTGATATGCAGCCCCTCGAAAGGCTCTGCCTCCATCCCCGGCGTCATAGTCACGCAGTCGTGGTCGAAGGCCTCGGCGGTAGTCTTGTCGCAGACAACCGTACACCCCTCCCCCTGCAACACCTCAACGGTAGGCATATCGAAGTGGTCGTAGTGCGAATGGGTAATCAGCACGAGGTCGGCCTTCGGGAGCCTATCCCACGCAATGCCCTCGCCCACGGGGTCTATGTATATGTGGCGTCCGTTCCACTCCACGGCCAGCGAGGCGTGAGCGAAGAAGGTCAGGGTGATTGTCGAGCCATCACGTGCCGTAAGGCGGTCTTGCGGATATGTCGGCGCAACCTTGCGACCACATCCAAACAACGAAAGTAGTGACATAACTATAAGTATTAAGGTTGTTTTCATATCCCAAATATAGTGCATTTTATCGTAAAATAAAAATGGTTATCAGATTTTTCCGACAACCATTTTCATTCATCAGTATCGCACCCTCTCTATCCCAAGTAGGATTTGAGCAGCTTGCTACGTGACGAGTGGCGCAGGCGACGGATTGCCTTCTCCTTAATCTGGCGGACACGCTCACGTGTAAGGTCGAACTTCTCACCAATCTCTTCGAGGGTCATCTCCGAGCAGCCGATGCCGAAGAAGTACTTGATAATATCTCGCTCACGCTCGGTCAGCGTCTCCAACGCACGGTCCACCTCGGTAGCCAGCGACTCGTTGATAAGGCCTCGGTCGGCATTTGGCGAGTCGGGATTAACGAGCACGTCAAGCAGTGAGTTATCCTCGCCGTCGGCAAACGGAGCATCCACCGAGATATGGCGACCTGCAACACGCAGTGTGTCGGTAACCTTCTCCTTTGGCAGTTCCAACTCGGAGGCCAGCTCCTCCGGCGACGGAGTGCGCTCGTGCTCCTGCTCAAAGCGGGCAAAAGCCTTGTTAATCTTATTGAGCGAGCCGACCTGATTCAACGGCAGACGCACGATACGTGACTGCTCGGCCAGAGCCTGCAAGATGGATTGACGAATCCACCACACGGCATACGAGATAAACTTAAAGCCTCGTGTCTCGTCGAACTTCTCCGCCGCCTTAATCAGTCCGAGGTTACCCTCGTTGATAAGGTCGGGAAGGCTCAATCCCTGATTCTGATATTGCTTTGCCACCGAAACCACGAAGCGCAGGTTTGCCTTCGTGAGCTTTTCGAGGGCCTCTTGATCTCCTTTACGAATACGTTGGGCGAGTTCTACCTCCTCCTCTACGGTGATGAGGTCCTCCTTACCAATCTCTTGCAGGTACTTATCCAACGAAGCACTCTCACGATTGGTAATGGATTTTGTAATCTTTAATTGACGCATATACTTAACTATTTCTTCAACTTTCTACTCTCGCATCTTGCAAAGCATACATCGCCGACCGCCACAACACCCCGCTACTCTATCACCACATAGCTTGCGGCACGTCCATCGGGATATACTCCGTCGATGGAGCGAATCTTCTCCGTGAGAGAGTTCAGGTCGGCAGTGGTACGCACCTGACGGTCGTTGATATGGGTAATAACAAAGCCCTCTCTTACACGTGCTTTGGAGAGCAATCCTCCGGCATTCACCGTCGCAACCTGCACACCACCACGTATATCGAGTCGCTTGCAAAGTTTGGAATCCACATCGACAAATCGTCCGCCCAAAACCTCGACAACATCTACGCTGTCACGAGTCAGCAATTCTGCTTTTCCTGCTTTATTACGCAAAACCACCTCAAAATGTTTCACATTTGAGCCTCTTTTTACAGATAAATTTATCTTATCGTTCGGACGATGCTTGCCAATCTGCTCGGAGAGGGTCGTCGGAGAGCTCAGCACCACGCCGTCTATCGACGTGATAACGTCACCCTTGCGCAGTCCCGCCTCCGAGGCTGCACCATTCTCCACCACCGAGGCGACATATACGCCTCCAACCTCCGAGATGCCGGTCTCCTTGCCCATACGGTCGATAAACTCCTGGTCGATGTACGAGTATGTTATGCCGAGCAGTGCACGCTGCACAACGCCGTACTCCTTCAAGTCGTCCACGACCTTGCGCACGATGCTCTCCGGCACGGCAAACGAATAGCCCACATAGCTGCCCGTGGAGGACTTTATGACGGTATTTATACCAACCAGTTCGCCACGAGAATTGACCAGCGCACCGCCCGAATTGCCCGGATTTACCGCTGCATCGGTCTGGATGAACGATTCGATACGGAACTCGCTCGGGATGACATCCAGAGCACGAGCCTTGGCACTCACGATACCCGCCGTGATGGTCGATTGCAGGTCAAACGGCGAGCCTATTGCAAGCACCCACTCGCCCAGACGCAGAGCGTCCGAGCTACCAAAGGCGAGGGTCGGCAACCCCGTCTGCTCAATCTTGATAAGGGCGATATCTGTGGCCGGGTCACGACCTATGGTCTTCGCCTCGAAACTGCGGCCGTCGTTGAGTTTCACACGCAACTTGGTGGCCTTCTCGACCACGTGGTTATTGGTCACGATGTAGCCATCCTCCGAGATGATGACACCGGAACCTCCGGAGCGTTGCTCACGCTTCTGCGGCGCTCCGTCACGGCCATAGCCCTGCGGCAGGCCGAAGAACTCGAAGAATGGGTTGAACGAGTGCGACGAAATCTCCACCTCGGAGATAACCTCGATATTCACCACGGCACGCACGGCATTCTCGGCGGCATAGGTCAAATCGGGGTACGATTGCGCCTCGTAAGCCGTGAAGTGAGCGCCGAGTGCAGGCGTGCGCTCAACCGTGCGCTCGACATACTGCACCTCACCCTGTGATGCTACATAATTGGCTATTACGTAAGAGGATACGGCGGCTCCTGCTACGGCCGATGCCACTCCGAAGAGTGCGACGGCAAATATACTTCCCTTTTTCATATCGCTAATTTGTGTTTTTAGTTTGCAAAGATAACGAAAAATAAAACTCTTTATTGCGGCCAACCTCAAAATTGATGCAACAGCCACAAACACACGCCCTAACAAAAAACTCCGCAACCAAACGGCACAGAGTCCGAATAAAAAAATGAGTTTTCTATTTGATTTTTCAATAGTTATTCCTATCTTTGTATGTTTGTGAAACGATAGCAACTTAAACAAAAACATATCTTATTATGAAAAAAGCCATTCAATTCGGTGCAGGAAATATCGGCCGAGGTTTTATCGGTGCGGTATTGGAGCAGGCCGGCTATCACGTAGTCTTTGCCGACGTAAATGCAACCGTTATTGACAAAATCAACGAAGACCACGCCTACACCGTACACGTTATGGATGTGGAGTGTGTCGAGCAGAAGATTACCAACATCTCGGGTGTGAACTCCACCACGGATGCCGTTATCGACCAAATCAAGGAGGCGGAACTCATAACCACCGCCGTAGGTGTCGTTATCCTGCCTCGTATTGCCCCTGCCATCGCAAAGGGTATCGCCGCTCGCCGTGCTGCGGGTGTTGAGAAGCCGCTCAACATCATCGCCTGCGAGAATGCCGTGCGTGCATCGTCGCAGTTGCGTGACCACGTGCTCTCGAACCTCGAAGGCGAGGATAAGGAGTATTGCCAAAAGTGGGTAGGCTTCCCTGACTGCTCGGTGGACCGCATCGTGCCTCCGGTACGCAGCGAGAACCCTGTGGACGTAGTCGTAGAGGCGTTCTACGAGTGGAACGTGGAGCAGGCATCGTTTGTGGGCGAGGTACCGCAAATCGCAGGTATGAACCTGGCCGACAACCTTCTTGCATACGTTGAGCGTAAACTCTTCACGCTGAACACGGGCCACGCCATCACCGCATATCTGGGATGTATGAAGGGGTTGCGTACCATCGACGAGAGCATCGCCGACGAGCAGATTTACACCATTGTAAAGACTGCGATGCAGGAGAGCGGTCTCGGCTTGGTAGCGAAGCACGGCTTCGACAAGGAGGCGCACTTCAAGTATATCGACAAAATCATCAGCCGATTCAAGAACCCTTATCTGAAAGACGACGTTACACGTGTAGGTCGTGAGCCGCTGCGTAAACTCTCGGCCACCGACCGTCTTATCAACCCTACCCTCACAGCACAGAAGGCGGGCGTAGAGACCCCTAACCTGCTGCTCGGTATCGGAGCCGCACTCCACTACAACAACGCCGAGGATTCGCAGAGCGTGCAGATGCAGCAGCGCATCGCCGAGGTGGGATTGAAGGCTGCCGTTGCGGAGTTCGCATCATTGGAGGCTGATGCTCCTATTCTGGATGCAATAGCAGAGGCTTACGCCAAGGCGGAGTCGCTGGTCAAGTAGTCCAACCAACCAAAGAAACCGAAAAAACAAAATTAAACTATAAAACTAACTAAAATGACAGCAGAACAGACTAAAAAATTTAAGTATTGGCAGTGGCGCACCATTGCCGGTACAATGATTGGCTACATCTTCTTCTACCTGATTCGCAAGAACTTCTCGTTTGCGATGCCGGGCCTTACAGCCGACTACGGTATCACGAAGGCGATGTTGGGAGCCGTGCTCTCTGCTGCGGGATTCCTCTACGGTCTCTCCAAGCTCATTAACGGTATGCTCGCCGACCGCATCAACGGTCGTTGGCATATGGTTACAGGACTGGCCGTAAGTACCGCTACCGCATTTATCATCGGCTATGGCGCCGAAATCATCACCGCCCTGACAGGCGTACCGGAGGGCTCTACCCCTGAGTTCGTGGGTAAGTTTACCATCCTGCTCTCGGCTCTGTGGATTGTGAACAACATCTTCCAGGGCTGCGGCTTCCCTCCTTGCTCACGTCTTATCCCTCGCTGGGTGCCTGCAAATGAGCTCTCGACGAAGATGTCGCTCTGGAACACATCGCACTCTATCGGCGCAGGCTTGGCAGGTGTACTCTGTGGTGTAGGTATTATGGCAACAATGGGTACCGATATGTCGGGCAATCCGGAGATTGTACAGATGATTGCCAACAACCTCAACGAGAGCCCTGAGAGCGCAGAGGTTATCACCAAGGCGCAGCACTACGGCGCTTGGAAGTGGGCGTTTATCATCCCGGGCTGCATCGCACTTGCCGGCGTATTCATCACCGCTACCATCCTGCGTGACACTCCAAAGAGTGTAGGTCTTCCTGAGCTCGAAAGCAAGAAGGAGGAGGGCGAACCTGTACAGGAGAGCCAGGCAGAGATTAGCGCATTCATCCGCAAGCACGTATGGAGAAACCCTGTCATCTGGGGCTTGGCTCTGGCAGACTTCTTCGTATATATCATCCGCTTCGCCGTTCTGGACTGGGGTCCAACATTCTTGCAGCAGCATTGCGGTATGACCCCTGCATGGGCAGCCTCGACCGTAATCATCTTCGAGTTGTTCGGTGTCGTAGGTATGCTCGCAGCGGGCTGGATTAGCGACAAGGTATTCGGTGGTCGTGCGACCCGTACCTGCCTCTTCTGTATGCTCGGTACGCTGGTGGCAATCCTCGGCTTCATCTCCCTGCAAACAGCAGGTGCAAGCCCTGTATTGTTGCTCTTCGTGTTGGCTTTGGCAGGTGCATTCATCTATGGCCCACAGGCCCTCATCGGTGTTATCGCATCGAACCACGCTACTCGTAAGGCCTCCGCTACTGCAAACGGCATCATCGGCTTCGTAAGCTATGTCAGCGTTCTGGTATCGGGCTGGGGCTTCGGTGTGATTGCCGACTCGCAGTATGGCTGGCACGGCGTATTCGTAGCGATGGTCGTTATGGCCATCATCGGCGCACTCATCTTCGTTCCTATGTGGAAGATGAAGCGTGACGCTTACGATGAGGAGTAGTCATATACCCATTCACCATAGAGAGGGTTGTCCAACTTTGAGTGTTGCGACAACCCTCTCTTTTGCTATCATATATAGAAATAGGTATAAAAGAGCCCCGCAAATCACCTTATCGGTCAAAATATTTAACAAAAAAGGTCTGTTTTGGGAAAATAATATTATTTTTGTGCTAATTATTGCACACCTTGTGCGTAAAGACACGAGGGCTTACAAACCATAGATAGATTTTTAGACAATGAAGCAGAGAGTAACGCTTAACGACCGTACCTTCGAGGTGATGATTCCTGCCGAAGAGATTGACCGAGCAGTAACAGCTGTGGCAGAGCGACTTAACAAGGATTATGCCGACTGCGAGAGGCCGCCTATCTTTATCGGCGTGCTCAACGGTTCGTTCATATTTTTGGCAGACTTGGTACGCAAAGTATCATTCGACAACGAGATTGCCTTCACGCAACTCTCTTCGTATGCCGGCACCCAATCCACGGGCGAGGTTAAGCGCAAACTCGGCATTGATTTTGATATAACGGGCCGTGACCTTATCGTCGTGGAGGATATCGTGGAGACAGGACACAGCATCGACCATATGGTCAAGTACTTGGAGAGCCTCTCGCCTCGCAGTGTCGAAATCTGCACCCTCTTCTTCAAGCCGGAGAAATACCTCTATGAGCGCCCTATAAAGTATTGCGCCATAGAGATTGGCAACGCCTTCATCGCCGGCTATGGTTTGGACTATGACCAGATAGGCCGTGGCCTCAAAGATATTTACGTTGTAGTAGATGAATAGCAACGAGGTTTGGGATGGCGGTCTGCGACTGCCACTCGTAGAGGACTTCTACACCATACAGGGCGAAGGATACCATACGGGCAAGCCTGCATACTTCATCCGCCTGGGTGGATGTGACGTGGGGTGCGCATGGTGTGATGCCAAATATGCGTGGAATCCTCGCCTATACCCTCCCACCGACATCGAGGTTGTGATTCGTCGTGCCGTGGAGTGCGATGCGCAATCTATCGTCATCACGGGAGGAGAGCCACTGCTCTACCCTCTTGCGCCGCTGACGGCGGGGCTTAAAGCGAGAGGGCTGAAAATCTTCCTCGAAACATCCGGCTCACACCCTTTCAGCGGAGAGTTCGACTGGGTATGCCTCTCGCCAAAGCGCAACCTGCCGCCTCTTGACGAGGCCTTCGAGCGTGCACACGAGTTGAAGGTCATCATCGGCAGCAGTGCCGACTTCGAGTGGGCGGAGCAGAATGCAGCAAGGGTCGGTGACGAGTGTCTGCTCTACCTGCAACCCGAGTGGAGCGTATCGGAGAAGATGATGCCGGAGATTGTCGAGTATGCCAAGAGCCATCCGAAGTGGAGCATCTCGATTCAGAGTCATAAATTTATGCATATCCCTTAACGATGGGTAAGAGTACGAAGAGAAATGGCAAGAAGAGAGGTCTGCCGGCGGCTGTTCGCAAGCGCATCGGCGACTTTTTTGGCAAGGTCGAGCTAAACGTGTGGCGCATAATCACGATAGTCGTCGTTGCCATTACTGCCTTTATCATACTCCGCACGCTCTACTCCGTCGTCAAGATGAAGATTGAAATCTCACATCTGAACAGCGAAAAACAGACATACCTGCAAAGCATTGAGGCAGACTCCCTGCTGCTCGAAAGCCTGAAATATGACGAGCACTTGGAGGAGTATGCCCGTGAGAAGTACCATATGCAGCGCAAGGGCGAGCAGGTATTTATCTTCGAGGAGGATTAACGATGACCGAGTTCGGTTTCATAGAGTCGCTGCGCAACCTCTTCGCCACCCTGCCGAGCAACGGCTTCGAGGGCATTGGGGATGACTGCGCCGTATATGGTTTGGGCAACGACGAGGCCCTGCTGTTCACCTCCGACACCCTCAACGAGGGGGTACACTTCCTACGCACAGAGGCCACACCCGAGCAGGTGGGGGCCAAGTCACTGATGGTCAACCTGAGCGATATTGCAGCTATGGGCGCACGTCCCATCGCCACGCTGCTGGCGCTGTCGCTGCCTGCCGACTGCCCCGAGGGGTGGGCGGAGAGCTTCATCGAGGGGTATCGCAGCGTGGCAGAGCGGTACGGCGTGCCGCTGGTAGGTGGCGATACGACATCCTCGCTCAGGGGCATCACGATAAACGTGACGGCGATAGGTCGTGCGCCCGAGTCGCACATAAAGCGACGCAGTGCGGCACGGTCGGGCGATGTGATATTTGTCGGAGGCGTGCTCGGAGGCTCTGCCTTAGGGCTGCGCAACATCCTCGACGGAGATGGCGACACGGCGGCAGCACATCTGCACCACGCCCCGCAGGCGCAGGTGGCCGAGGGCGAGTGGCTGGGGGCACAACCCTGCGTACACGCTATGATGGATTTATCGGACGGACTCGCCTCCGACCTGCGACACATACTCGTCGCCTCGAAGGTGGGTGCCGTGGTCAATGTGGAGCAGATACCCATCTACGAGGGTGCCACGATTAGGGATGCCGTCGGCGGCGGCGAGGACTATATGCTCCTGTTTACCGTCGAGAGGTCGGGCGTCGAGGCGATGCGGAGGCAGTTTGCCGAGCGGTTCGGCTACGAGCCTTACGCCATAGGCGAGATTACGGAGTCGCCACAGCCGGAGATAGAGTGGCGAGAAAAAGGTAAGACCTTTTACCCCGATTGGAGAGGATTCTCGCACTTCTGATTGTATATAATTATATAAGCAAACTTAAAATCTACTACAATGATAACCAAGGTAAGTGAAAAATTCGCAGAACTCTATGGCGCAGGAGCCAAACTCTTCAAATCTCCGGGCCGTATCAACCTCATCGGAGAGCACACCGACTACAACGGCGGCTTTGTATTTCCGGGAGCTATCGACAAGGGTATCGTGGCAGCTATACGCCCCGCCAACGAGCCTCGTGTAAAGGCCTACTCGCTCGACCTCGACGAGGAGGCTGTATTCGGCCTCAACGAAGAGGATGCTCCGGAGCAGTCGTGGGCCCGCTACATCTTCGGCGTATGTCGTGAGATTCAGAAGCGTGGCGGCGTTATCGGCGGCTTCGACACCGTATTTGCCGGCGACGTGCCTCTGGGCGCAGGCCTCTCATCATCGGCAGCCCTCGAATCGACCTTCGCAAATGCGCTTAACCTGCTCTACAACTGCGGCTTGGATAAGTTCGAGTTGGCACGTGTAGGACAATCTACCGAGCACAACTATTGCGGTGTGAAGTGCGGTATTATGGACCAATTCGCATCGGTATTCGGCAAGGAGGGACATCTGATGCGTCTGGATTGCCGCTCGATGGAGTACCACTACTTTCCATTTGCGCCGGAGAAGCACGGCTACCGTCTGGTACTGCTCAACTCCTGCGTGAAGCACGAGCTCGTAGGCTCGCCATACAACGACCGCCGCAACTCTTGCGAGAGAGTGGCTGCCGTACTCGGTCAGGAGTTCCTGCGTGGCGCAACGATGGAGCAGTTGGAGGCTATAAAGGATAGAATCTCGGAGGAGGATTATATGCGTGCTCGCTACGTCATCGGCGAGGAGCAGCGTGTGATGGATGTCTGCGAGGCGTTGGAGAAGGACGACTACGAGACCGTCGGCGAGCGTATGTATGCGACCCACTGGGGCCTCTCACGTGACTACGAGGTATCTTGCGAGGAGTTAGACTTCCTCGTGGAGGTGGCTCAGGAGTGCGGCGTTACCGGCTCACGCATTATGGGTGGCGGCTTCGGCGGCTGCACCATCAACCTTGTTCGTGAGGCCGACTACGAGGGATTTATCGCCCGTGCCGTGGAGGCATTTACCGCCAAGTACGGACACGCACCAAAGGTATATCCGGTAGTAATCTCGCAGGGCGCAAGCGCACTGTAAGATTCACAGGAGGGAGGAGGCAGGATAGAGAGCCGCTTCCCACTCATATATTTTATAAAACCGCTCACAACCTTTTTTATGGATGTGGCGGTTTTTTCGTTGCAGGAGAGGATGTTTTGGAATACCTTGCTGAGGATTTTAATGAGAATCATTAAAAAGAACAACAAATAAACATCTAAAACTAACTATGAAAAAATTTAATCTTTTGCTTATCCTTGCGGCGATGATTGTCGCCTGCATAGGATGCGAGCCGGGAGACCTTCCCAACAACGGCAATGGCAATGGCAACGGTAACGGCGAGCTGCCACCACCAGAGCTAATCACAAACCAAGCGCCTCTCATCTCGACGACCCCTACATTTATCACCGAGGACTTTGACAAGGATGTTCTGGTGATTATCAACGCTGCAGGCACGGGCTTGGATAACTACACGGGCGACGTATATGCCCACACCGGCGTTTTGACCACGGCGAGCACGGGCCCGGGCGACTGGAAGCACGTGAAGCACGATTGGAATGTAAACGACAACGACTGCAAGCTGACCAGAGTGGCAAACAACACCTACACCCTCACAATCACGGGTGGCCCTCGTGCCTTCTACGGCGTAAGCGATGCTGAGCAGATTACACATCTGGCATTCGTATTCCGCTCGGCAGACGGCGCCAAGGAGATGAAGGATAACGGCAACGACATCTTCGTCGAGCTGTTCGAGTCGGGACTTGCCGTGAAGATTACCAACCCGACAGACCGTGCTCTGCTCAAACACAATGCCATCTACACCATCACCGTAGCGTCGGCAGATGCTACCGAGGTGTCGCTCTACAAGAATGACGAGTTACTCAAAACCGTAGAGGGTGGCGACCTCACCTATCAATACACAACCACCACATACGAGGATATCGTATTCAAGGCGACGGCGACCGATGGTGCCGACACCGTGGAGGACAGCATCAACGTAGCAGTCCTCAACACCACGCAGGAGCAGGCTCGTCCGGCAGGTGCCAAGGAGGGTGTGACGGTCAATGGCGATGAGGCGACATTCGTACTCTACGCACCGGGCAAGCAGTCGGTGATTCTGCTCGGCGACTTCAACAACTACGCCCCTACCAACAAGCACTCGATGATGCGTGACGGCGACTACTTCTGGGTCACCGTAGATGGTTTGGAGCCAAACACGGAGTATGGATACCAATTCCTCGTGGATTCGACAATCAAGGTTGGCGACCCTTACGCAACGAAGATTCTCGACCCGTGGAACGACAAGTGGATTGAATCGTCGGTATATCCGAACCTCAAAGCATACCCTGCCGACTACACCACCGACATCGTATCGGTATTCAACACTACGCCGGAGGTCTATTCGTGGGAGGTTACGGATTTCGACCGTCCTGCCGAGAACTCGCTCGCAATCTACGAGTTGCTCGTGCGTGACTTCACCATCTTCCGCACAATCAAGGCCGTAACCGGACAACTCGACTACTTCGAGAACCTCGGCATAAACGCCATCGAGCTGATGCCTATTCAGGAGTTTGACGGCAACGACTCGTGGGGATACAACCCTTGCTTCTACTTCGCTGCCGACAAGGCCTATGGTACGGTGGCCGACTACAAACAGTTCATCGACGAGTGCCACAAGCGAGGCATCGCCGTAATCCTCGACGTAGTATTCAACCACGCAACGGGCCAGTTCCCTTGGGCGAAGATGTGGTGGAACTCGGCAGCCAACAAGACTGCGCAGGACAACCCATTCTTCAACGTGGACGCTCCGCACGATTTCAGCGTATATCACGACTTCAAGCACACCTATCCAAAGACCCGCGAGTACTTCAAGGATGTGCTCAAATATTGGTTGGAGGAGTACAAGGTGGATGGTTTCCGCTTCGACCTCACGAAGGGTCTGGTGCAGAACCCAAGTTCGTATGCTGCCAGCGGATACAGTGCCGAGCGTATCGAAATCCTCTGCGACTATGCACGTGCCATCCGTGAGGTGAGCGAGGATGCCTACATCATCTTCGAGCACTTCTGCGACCAAGCGGAGGAGAGCAAGCTCTACAACGAGGTGGGCGCACTCTGCTGGAACAACAACCAGATGGAAGGCTATATGGAGAGCGTGATGGGATGGGCTCCGAAAAGCAGCTTCTCAGACTTCAAGCGTGGTCGTATCAACAACATCGAGACCCACGACGAGGAGCGCATCGCATACAAGGCTATAACATACGGCGACAGCTGGATTAAGAACGACTGGTCGGTAATCTCGCCACGCTTGCAGGCGGTCTATGCCTTCCACTTCCTCACGCCATACCCAAGTATGTTGTGGCAGTTTGGCGAGCTGGGCTACGACTTCTCCATCAACTCCAACGAGAATGGCGTGCTCGGCGACTACCGCACACACCGCAAGCCTATCCGCTGGGACTACTTCGACGACCCGCTCCGCAAGGAGATATACAACACACTCTCGAAGGTGTTGAAGTTCCGCAACGACCACGAGGCCGACATCTATGGTCTGGACAATGTGCCGGTTACCACTTGGAAGGTAGGCCCTAACGATATGGGTAGCAAGATTCTGGTGATGGAGAAGGTAATTATGGTTGCCAACTTCTCCTCGCAGAGCACCTCGACCGACATCAAGACCCCTTCGACCGGAAAGTGGAAGAATCTTATCTCGGGGGCAGAGGTTACTCTGGGCGAGACATACACCGCAGCACTCGCTCCAAACCAGTTCGTAATCTTGGTAAAGGAGTAAGTTTCAGGGCATAAGTTAGGTTTGAGATTGTATAGGGTTGTCGGAGAAGTTCGGCAACCCTATATTATTTGCGGCATATTGTTGCTTTTGCGCTATTTTTTTCCTATATTTGTCTAAACAAATCAGTATCAACAATGGAGAATCAACGAATAGTATTTTTGGATTATCTGCGTGTTGCCGCCTGCTTTATGGTGATACTTGTACACGCTTGCGAGCCACTCTACCTCGGTGGCAATGGTGCCTATATAGCCAACGCCACGGATGCCCTGTGGGTGACGCTCATCGACTCGGCACTGCGCTGTGCGGTACCGCTCTTCATCCTCACATCGAGCTATCTGCTCTTCCCCGTGCAGGGCTCCGTCGAGGGTTTCTTCCGTCGCAGGTTCTCCCGCATCATCATCCCTCTGGCCATTTGGAGCATCCTCTACGCCGTAGTACCCGCTTGGGGCAGTGGTGGCGAGATTGATGCCGTAGGCAACCTTAAAAACCTGCTGCTGAACTTCAATATGCACAGCGGACACCTCTGGTTTGTATATATGCTCGTGGGCATATATATCGCTATGCCGATATTCTCGCCGTGGATAGAGCGTGTATCCAAGCGTGGCGAAGAGTGGTTCCTCGCTCTGTGGGCACTCTCTACCCTCGTGCCATTTCTGCATCAGGCAGCCATCGCCCTCTACGGCCGTGCCGAGGTGTGGGGCGAGTGCAACTGGAATGAGTTTGGAACGCTATACTACGTCAGCGGCTTTATGGGTTACGTCGTGGCGGGTCACTACATCCGCACATACGTAGATTGGTCGTGGCGCAAGACCCTCGCCATAGCCATACCTGCATACGTGGCGGGATATGCCCTCACAGCAGGGTGGTTCTACTCGCAGATTCCTA
Organism: Alistipes sp.; assembly: GCA_017483225.1. Classification (GTDB taxonomy): domain Bacteria; phylum Bacteroidota; class Bacteroidia; order Bacteroidales; family Rikenellaceae; genus Alistipes. The sequence goes on along the minus strand of JAFULF010000010.1, from coordinate 56,473 downwards.
CCGAGTACCCGGTGAGCGATAGCATCGACCTTGTGGTACAGATGGAGCAGAGCTGGCGATTCTGCTCGACGGGCGTGGCGATGACTGCTCTGGCGCTGTTCCTCATATTCAAGAAGATAAACCACACGGGAGCACTCTACTCCGTCGTAAAGCGCATATCGAAGGTAAGCTACGGCATCTACCTGATGCACATCTTCGTTCTCGGTGCGGTATTTGCCATCGTATCGGGCTGGGGGCTGGCCTCGCAGTATCTGATACTGCTCTCGGCGGTGCTGACCTTCGCCATCTGCGCCCTGTGTGCGTGGCTCATATCACTGCTTCCGAAGAGCAAATACCTCGGATTCTAACTGTTTTTAATATTTATATAGGTTTAATCGTTTTAGGCTATGAAGAGCAAGGAACAACTGCGAATGGTCGCACAGGACGAGTGGCTGGCACCCGTGGAGCAGGAGATAGAACTGCGACACTCACTATACAGAGAGAGGCTGGCAGGTATGGAGAGCTCGTGTGGCTCGATTGTCGATTATGCCAACGGCTATCACTACTTCGGCTGGCAGTATGACGAGTATATGTCGGGCTGGTGGTTCAGAGAGTGGCTGCCGGAGGCGTATGATGTCTATATCTTCGGCGACTTCAACGGCTGGCAACGCACCCAACTGCGACTCAACAAGGATGCGCAGGGCGTGTGGAGCATCTTCCTGCCTGATGCGATGTACGAGTACCGCCTCACACACGGCTCGCTCTACAAACTCCACGTGCACGGAGCCAACGGCTGGCTCGACCGCATACCTGCGTATGCAACACGTGTCGTGCAGGATGAGCAGAGCAAAAACTACACGGCCCAATTCTGGATTCCGCAACCGTTTGATTGGCAGGGAGATAACTTCGATACAGCGAAGCACTGCTCGCCACTGCTCATCTACGAGACCCACGTCGGTATGGCGCAGGAGAAGGAGGGCGTAGGCACATACGCCGAGTTCGAGAAGAAGATTCTGCCACGTGTGCGCCGTGACGGCTACAACGCCATACAGGTTATGGCTGTCGCCGAGCACCCCTACTACGGCTCCTTCGGATACCACGTATCCAGCTTCTTCGCACCATCCTCACGCTTCGGCACGCCGGAGGAGTTGAAGTCGCTTGTGCGCAAGGCCCACTCGATGGGCATAGCCGTAATTATGGACTTGGTACACGCCCACTACGTCAAGAACATCAACGAGGGCATCAACGAGCTCGACGGCTCACAGCACCTCTACTCGAAGGAGGGCGGTGCGGGCTACCAGCAATATTGGGACTCCAAGACCTTCGACTACGGCAAGCGGGAGGTGGAGCACTTCCTGCTCTCGAATGTGAAGTATTGGATGGACGAGTTCCACTTCGACGGCTACCGCTTCGACGGTGTGACCTCGATGATTTACCACCACCACGGCTACACTGACTTCGATGCCCGTGAGAAGTTCTTCGACGAGGGGGTAAACCGTGATGCGCTGGTATATCTGACGCTGGCAAATCGTCTGATTCACGAGATAAAGCCCGATGCCATAACCATCGCCGAGGATGTGAGCGGTATGCCGGGAATGTGCCACCCGATAGAGGATGGCGGCATAGGCTTCGACTACCGTCTGGGTATGGCGATACCCGACTTCTGGATTAAGCTGTTGAAGGATATCCCCGACGAGGAGTGGAACCTCGACGAGATGTGGGGCATAATGACCTCCCGCCTGCCGGGGGTCAAGACCGTGGCATACGCCGAGTCACACGACCAAGCGCTGGTGGGCGACAAGACCATCGCCTTCCGCCTGATGGACAAGGAGATGTACTTCGCAATGAACCGAGCCTCCGAAAACCTTGTCGTAGAGCGAGGTATGGCCCTGCACAAGATGATTCGACTGATGACCATATCGACCGGCGGAGATGCCTACCTCAACTTTATGGGCAACGAGTTTGGACATCCGGAGTGGATTGACTTCCCTCGTGAGGGCAACGATTGGAGTTATGCGCACGCACGCCGTCAGTGGTCGCTCGCCGACAACGGCTTCCTGCGCTACTCGTACCTCGGCGAGTTCGACAAGGCGATGATACGTCTGGTGAAGCGATACAAGGTGTTGCAGGATGGCTACCCGTGGAAGTGGAACACCGACCACGACAACAAGACGCTGGTCTTCTCGCACCGCAACCTGCTCTTTGTATTCAACTGGCACCCTACCGCCTCCATACCGGGCTACATCACCGAGGTACCTCGTGCAGGCAAATACACCATCGAGCTCTCGACCGACGAGGCCCGCTTCGGAGGGCAGGCACGCCAGCAGATTGACGGCGAGCACTTCTCCTACTCGGAGCGTGACGAGAATGGCAACCTGCACCACTACATACGCCTATACAACACCTCACGCACGGCCACGGTACTGCGCTGGCACAGGTAAGAGAGGCGAGCGAGACAAACAAACGAGGCTGTCAGACTTTGTGGGTTCTGACAGCCTCGTATTATATAAATCAGGGGATTATTCCGCCCGCAACCGATACACAATCTTCTGGCAATATAACTCGCCCTCCTGTAATAGTACCGTCGGAAACTCTGGATGATTCACAGCATCGGGATAACCCTGACACTCAATGGCCACGCCGGCATAATCGACATAGCGACCGCCCGACTTGGTCTCCGGACAACCGCCCGACATACCATTGCCCGTGTAGAGCATACAGCCCGGCTGTGAGGAGAGAATCTCTACCCTACGGCCGCTGTTAGGCTCCGAGAGGATTCCGACCTCGCCCAGAATATTCTTGCGCCAGCCATCAACAATCAGGTAGTGGTCATAGCCCCGATACTCACGTATGCGGTTGAACTCGTCGCCAATACCATCGCCCAGACGGCGTGCGGTGCGGAAATCCAGAGCCGTACCCTCCACATCAAGCAGTCGGCCCGTAGGCACCTGTCGTTCATTCACTTCGAGCGTCTGCGAGGCATTGAGTTGCAGGCAGTGGTCGAGAATCGTTCCCGACGACTCGCCCGCAAGGTTCCAATAGATGTGGCTCGTAAGGTTTACCGGCGTGGTACCGCTACTGCGGGCCAAGTAGGTAATCTCGAAGTTGTTCTCGTCGTCGAAGTCGTAGATTGCCTGCGCCGCCACCTCGTGCGGATAGCCGCCCTCGCCCTCCTCCGAGAGGATGGTAAAGACGATACGATTGCCCTCGACACTCGACTCCCATAGGCGGTTGGCGAAGTTCTTGGAGGCGCCGTGCATATGGTTCACACCGCAGTTTATCTCCAACGAATACTCCACCCCCTCGACCGTCATACGGCCATCGGCAATACGGCCCGCCACACGACCCACGCTCTTGCCACAGCAGGCAGGGTCGCCCATATAGTGCTTGGACGAGCGATAGCCGAGCACCACGTCATCTATATTGCCACGGCGGTCGGCAAACTTCACTGACACGACACCTGCGCCGAGGTTCGAGAGTTGAATCTCGCTACCCAGCGCATTACGCATCGTATAGATGACGATAGCCTCACCCTCGGGCGTAGCATCCCAGATATGTTGCAGAATCTCCATAGAGGCAGAAGCGTTACTCTACATCCACAGGGCGAACATTTGCCAGAAGCGAGTCAATACGGCGCAACGTCTCCTCCTTGCCGAGGAACGAGGTCACGTCGTACATACCCGGGCCCTTGCCTGCGCCCACAAGCGCCAGACGCAACGTATTCATAATCTGACCCATACCGTAGCCCTTCTGCTCAATCCAGCCGTGCACGATGCGCTCCGTATTTTCGAGCGAGAAGTCATCAATCGAGGCGAACACCTCACGCACCTCTGCCAGACGGGCAGGGTTCTCGCCCTTCCAATACTTGTTCATCTGCTTCTGCTCGTACTCGGCAGGGGCAACGAAGAAGTATGAGGTCAAATCCCACAGGTCGCCGATGAAGGTTGCACGCTCACGCATAATGTATGCGGCACGACCCGCCAACTCGTCAGACACCTCCACGCCGTGCTCACGCAGCACCGGCTGGAAGAGCACTGCCAACTCCTCGGCGCTCTTATTGTGCATATACTGCGCATTGAACCACTTGGCCTTGTCAGGCTGGAAGCGTGCGCCCGACTTCGACACTCGCTCCAACGAGAAGGTATCAATCAACTCCTGCATAGAGAAAATCTCCTGCTCCGTGCCCGGATTCCAACCCAGCAGTGCCAACATATTGATAAAGGCCTCCGGGAAGTAGCCATCCTCACGATAGCCGTGAGCAGTCTCGCCCGTAGGTGACACCCAATAGAGCGGGAAGACAGGGAATCCCATCTTGTCGCCATCACGCTTGGAGAGCTTTCCGCCACCCGTAGGCTTCAACAGCAGCGGCAGGTGGGCAAACTCCGGCTGCGAATCGCTCCAACCGAAGGCACGGTAGAGCAGATAGTGCAGCGGCAACGACGGCAACCACTCCTCGCCACGTATCACGTGCGAAATCTCCATCAAATGGTCATCGACGATGTTTGCGAGGTGGTATGTAGGCAGTGCATCTATCGACTTATAGAGCACCTTGTCATCGAGCGTAGAGGTATTTACCTCCACATCGCCACGAATCAGGTCGTGCATCCGAACAACCTCATTCTCAGGCATCTTGAAGCGCACAACCCACACATCGCCACGGGCAATGCGCTGCTCGACCTCCTCTGCCGAGAGCGAGAGCGAGGTAGGCAACGTGGTGCGCACGGCGTAGTTGTAGGCGAAGGTCTTACCCTGCTCCTCATACTGCTTGCGCAGCGCATCGAGCTCCTCCGCAGTGTCGAAGGCGTAGTATGCCCAACCTGCCTCTACAAGCTGCTTGGCATATTTGAGGTATATATCTCGGCGCTCGCTCTGACGATATGGGGCGTGAGGGCCTCCGTAGCCGACACCCTCGTCAATCTCGATACCGCACCAACGCAGCGACTCGATGATATACTCCTCGGCACCGGGCACAAAACGCTGCGAGTCGGTATCCTCGATACGCAGAATCATCTTACCGCCGTGGTGACGGGCAAAAAGGTAGTTGTATAACGCCGTGCGGACACCTCCGATATGGAGCGGGCCCGTTGGGGATGGCGCAAAACGAACTCTTACTTCTCTTGACATAATTTACAGGTAGTTTTTATTTGTTTCTATTCTTCAATGCTTACACCTCTACTCCCAGAGGTTGCGAGGATATACACCCGCCTCAATCAGTGCCTCAATCTTGGCCATCAGCTGCGGCTTATCCTCCTTGTAGGTCACACCAAACCACTGCGCCGTGGTGGAGAGCACCTTCATCGTAGCGACACCGCCACCGATAAGGCGATTGACCATCAACGGGATGAAGAACTCCGCTTTGAGGTTGGTCTGCGTGCTCTCGGCCGAGAGGAAGTCACGGAACGCCTCCTCCGAGTATGCGAAGTAGTCGGGCGTGAAGCCAAAGAGGTTCATCGACACCGGCGTATTCTCCTCCAAGGCAACGTCGTCGCCCAAGTCGTGGAACACGATAACGCCCTCGGCATTGCGCTCAATCTTCGTGCGCTCGACCATCGAGGTCAGGTTGCCCGACGCATCCACGGTGCAGACACCACGTGATACGGTGCCATTCTCCGAGAGGGTCTTGTTCACCTCGTAGCCGACCATACAGTAGTGGTTGCGGCTCTCGCCCAGCTGCGAGAGGTAGTCGCCGATGACCTTGTAGGCATTCTCGCCGTAGAAGTCGTCGGCATTGATTACGGCAAACGGGGTGTCGATAGCCTTGGTAGCCATCATCACGGCGTGGTTGGTACCCCACGGCTTCTCACGGCCCTCAGGCACCGAGAATCCCTCCGGCAGGTACTCCAACTCCTGATATACATACTCGACCTCGATACGGCCTCCGAAACGCTCGGCATTGAATACCGAGATAAAATCCTCGGCAAACGAGTGGCGGATAACGAATACCACCTTGCCGAAGCCTGCACGAATTGCATCATATACCGAGTAGTCGATGATGGCCTCTCCGTTAGGGCCTACACCATCCATCTGTTTAAGCGAGCCGTAGCGTGAGCCCATACCCGCAGCAAGTACCAAAAGTGTTGGTTTAACCATAATTGTAAATGTTTTATCTATCGTTAATATTCTCTTATCACTAATACGTACACCTATGCGCACGCAATACCTTGCAAAGATAGTAAAAATTCCCTGCCAAAAGGCACTTTACACAGCAAAAATAAGCACAAAAAAGGTCGGGTAACATTCAATTGCCCGACCTTGATATGATTTATCTTCAAATATTATATGGTTAACAAAAGTCGAATCGTTCAGTTTAGTTCCATCGTAATCATCCAAATCAACAAGATCCACTGCATAATCTCGTAATAATCCAGTTACAGGTTTTTCTTGCGCTAAAAGACGAGCAAACATCATATTAAGGTTTACCCTAACCACATTATTCTCCTCAATAGAAGTTTGTGCAGAAAGGTTACATATAAAACCTATAATAAATACAATGTTCAGTAATATCAAATATATCTTTTTCATAATGAATCGTTGTAAATATCTTCAACATAATACGAATTGTTAATCCAATTATCTTTCATACTACCTCTAATTGTCATAGTATTTGTCTTATCATCAACATCTGTAAGTATAACCTCAAATTCTCCTGAAAGATGTAATTTTCTCCACTTTCCATTATGTTTTGAATAAGGTTCCTTAATATTCGTAAATATAATTTTACCAGAATCTTCTTGTTGTTTAAATATATATCTCTTATTAGTTCCGTCAATATTATCTATACCGAACCTACATTCGCATTCAACCATAGGGTACTCAGTATACGTTTTTACATATCCCGTATTGCTTATTACTGTCAATTCAAGAAAATAATATGGATATTTTGGCTCTCTGGATGCTATCATATCCCTTTGGATATGTACATATACATTTTGCTCTTCTACTCTAACACAATTCTTACCAGAGGACGACCACGCATAAGGATAGCCTGTGAACAAAATCTCCTCATTCTCATATCCCAATTTCTCACATGTTACATATATGTACATCGGGGCTTCATCTTCTTCTAATTGATATTCCATACACCCGCATAGGTTGATTGCCGCAAACGCAAGTATGGCGATTCGTGATACGGCATTTGTAATCTGTCGTTTCATAACAATTAAAGTTAACGTAAAACATTACTCCACTGAGTAAGTGAGATTAGTATGCTCACAAGTGCAAATTTATGAAATAAAAAGCATTTTTGCAAGTTACATATATACACATTAAGAAATCACACAAAACGAGCCTTTATTCACGAGTTGCAGGTTGTCGTATGCGCTCTTTATGGCGCATCCGTCGCTTTTTCTTGTCAAAACGAGGGAGTTTTGCCGAGGATTTGCTATCTTTGAAGGTTGAATAACAAAAAGAACAGGGTTATATGAGAGAGATAAAATGTATCGGCATACTCACCTCCGGAGGCGATGCTCCGGGTATGAACGCCGCAATTCGTGCCGTGACACGCACGGCGATATACAACGGATGGAACGTCAAGGGCATTATGCGAGGCTACAAGGGGCTTATCAGCAACGAGATAATTCCGATGCACTCGGAGAGTGTCAGCAACATAATACAGCGTGGAGGTACAATCCTTAAAACGGCACGATGCTCGGAGTTTCGCTCGGCGGAGGGCCGGGCGCTGGCACGAGAGAATATGCTCAAAGCGGGCATTGATGCGCTGGTGGTAATCGGTGGCGACGGCACAATAACGGGAGCAAGAGCCCTCTCCGAGGAGTGGGGTGTGCCGGTCGTAGGCATACCCGGCACCATCGACAACGACCTCTCCGGCACGGATGCCACCATAGGCTACGACACGGCCCTGAACACCATAGTCGATGCGGTGGACAAACTGCGTGACACGGCGACCTCGCACGAGCGGCTATTCTTCGTGGAGGTTATGGGCCACACGGCGGGCTACCTCGCCCTCAATGGCGCAATAGCCACGGGAGCCGAGGCGGCGATAATACCGGAGGCCGACACCGAGGATGACCAACTCAAAACCCTCATAGACAACGGCTTCCGCAAGAGCAAGAACTCCGCCATCGTTCTGGTGGCCGAGAACCCGACAACGGGAGGAGCGATGGCTCTGGCGGCACGTGTCGAGAGGGAGTACCCGCAGTACGATGCCCGAGTGACGATTCTGGGCCACCTGCAACGTGGCGGCTCCCCTACGGCGGCAGACCGCATACTCGCCTCACGTCTGGGAGCGAAGGCGGTGGAGGCACTCAAAGAGGGAGAGTCAAACGTGATGGTGGGCGTGCGCAACGGCGAGATTGTCTATGTACCGTTTGCCGAGGCGCTGAACCACACGAAGACGGTACGCCACAGCAACGTAGAGTTAGTGAAGATTTTATCCATATAAGGGAGTATAAGAGCATTACCCAAACCATTTATGAAGAGAGTTATAGGTATAGGAAACGCCTTGACCGATATGCTGGTCAATCTGCGCTCGGACAAGGTGTTGGAGGATTACGGCATCGCCAGAGGGTCGATGTCGCTCGTGGATAGTGCGCTGCAAGCCGAGGTGGGCAAGTCGGTGGCGGGGCTACCCTACTCGCTCTCGCTCGGAGGCTCTGCCGACAACACCATCCGCACGATGGCTCGTCTGGGCAGCGACGTGGGCTTCATAGGCAAGGTAGGCCGTGATACCACGGGCGACTACTTCGAGCAGGCGTTACAGAATCTGGGCATCAAGCCCATAATATTCCGAGGCACGGAGCGTTCCGGCAAGTGTATCTCGTTGATATCGCCCGATGGCGAGCGCACGATGCTCACCCATCTGGGCGCTGCGTTGCAGTTGCGGGCCGAGGAGATTCAGCGGGAGATTTTCGAGGGCTACGACTGCCTATACATCGAGGGCTACCTCGTTCAGGACCACACGCTCATAGAGAACGCAGTGCGTCTGGCAAAGGGGTGCGGACTGCGAGTGGCCATCGACCTGGCAAGTTTCAACGTCGTGGAGGAGAACTTGGAGTTCTTGAAGCGGCTCTGCCGTGAATATGTCGATATCATCTTCGCCAACGAGGATGAGGCAAAGGTGTTTACGGGCGAGAGCGAGCCGATAAATGCCCTGCAACGAATCTCCGAGATATGCGATATCGCCGTCGTGAAGATTGGTATGAAGGGTGCACTCATCAAGCACCACGAGGAGGTGGTGCACGTAGGCATAATGGCGGCAGCACGCCGTGTGGATACCACGGGAGCGGGCGACTTCTACGCCGCAGGATTTATGTACGGACTATGCGAGGGGCTCTCGCTACGGCAGTGCGGCACCATCGGAGCCATTGCCGCCGGCAAGGTTATCGAGGTGGTCGGCACGACGTTGAGCGAGGAGGCGTGGAGCGACATTCTCCGCCTCGTAGAGCAAGTTAAAACCCAAAAATATCTATTCTGATGAAGCGTTATTTTCTACTGATTATATGCGCCGTGGCGCACCTTACGGCACTCTCTGCGGAGCGTCGCCTGCTGACGATGGAGGATGCCATCCTAAACCGCAGCCTCGCACCCAAGAACTACAAGACGGCGTGGAGCGAGGCGTATCCGGGCTACGTGCTGCACCCGACAGACTCGCTCTGCCTCGCCACGAACATTCGCACCGGCAAGCAGAAGATGGTTGCACGGCCCGCCGCAGCCACCACGTCGCAGCCGCACGCCGAGGTGGAGGGCAACAACATCGTCTGGGTGGCGGAGGATGGCTCACGTGAACGCATAACCGACTTCTCGGACCGCAACATCGTCTGCGGCAGCAGCGTATCACGCAACGAGTTCGGCATCAACGGCGGCCTCTTCCTCTCGCCCGACGGCAAGCGTCTGGCATTCTACCGTAAGGATGAGTCGCAGGTGACAACCTTCCCGCTCCTCGATATCACATCCCGCACGGGCACGCTCGTCGAGATAAAGTACCCGATGAACGGTATGGCCTCGGAGCGGGTGTCGGTGGGCGTATATGACAGCGCAAACAAGCAGACCATATATCTGGATGTGAGCGACTTCGACGACGAGCGATACATCACAAACCTCACGTGGTCGCCCGACTCCCGCCGTATATATGTGCAGGTGCTTGACCGTGCGCAGAAGCATATGCATCTGAACTGCTACGATGCTGCCGACGGCACCTTCATAGCCACCCTGCTCACCGAGCAGAACGACCGCTTCGTGGAGCCTCAATACCCGCTCTACTTCCTTGGCGACAACCCCGACAAGTTCATCTACACGACGGACAACCGCCACGGCTACAAGAACCTCTACCTCTACACCATATCCACGGGCGAGTTGCGCCGCCTCTCAAACGTGGATGCCGACGTGGAGTATCTGGGGCAGGACTCACGTGCCGTATATTACTACTCGGCAGAGGTATCGCCGATAGAGCGACACCTGATGAAGGTCGATGTGCGCAGTGGCGAGTGCCTGCGACTGACCCGTGACGAGGGCTGGCACACCTGCACCCTCTCGCCCGACGGCAGATACTTCACCGACAACTACTCCTCGCTCAACGTGCCCCGCATCGTCGGTGCAGGCTCCACCGATGGGCGCACATACCGTGAGCTGTTCCGTGCCGAGAACCCTTCGGCGGAGTACAACTACTCCACCATAGAGTTGGGCACGGTGCGTAGTGCCGATGGTCGCTACGACAACTACTACCGACTAATCAAGCCGCTCGACTTCGACCCGACGAAGCGATATCCCGTAATCCTATATGTATATGGAGGCCCGCACTCGCAGATGGTGCGCAACTCATTCCAAGCCTCGCTACGCCATTGGGAGATGTATATGGCACAGCGTGGGTATGTCGTGCTGGTGATGGACAATCGTGGCACCGCCAACCGTGGTGCCGAGTTCGAGAAGGCGATACATCGCCGTTGCGGAGAGTGCGAGATGGCAGACCAGATGGAGGGCATCAAGTGGCTGATGTCGCACCCGTGGGTTGATGCCGACCGCATAGGCGTTCACGGCTGGTCGTATGGCGGATTTATGACCATCTCGCTGATGGTAAACTACCCCGACATCTTCAAGGTCGGCGTAGCGGGAGGCCCCGTCATTGATTGGAAGTGGTACGAGGTGATGTACGGCGAGCGATATATGGAGACCGAGGCGACAAATGCCGAGGGCTTCGCCGCAACATCGCTCTTGCCCCGTGCCAAAGATTTGAAGGGCAAGTTGCTGATTTGTCAGGGTGCGATAGATGCGACGGTGGTATGGCAGCACTCGCTCAGTTTTATCGAAAAGTGTATAAAGTCGGATGTGCAGGTAGATTACTTCCCGTACCCGTGCGCCAAGCACAACGTGCTCGGCAAGCCGCGAATACACCTTATGCAGAAGGTTACCGACTACTTCGAGCAGTGGCTCTAAACCAGAGAGCGTGTCCAACAAGTTTTCGGACACGCTCTTTCTTTTCATAAGTTGTATAACAAGGGCTAATTTTAGGCCTACGAAGCCCGAAAAAGCGCAGTTTACTCGGCGTAAATGAGCATTTTGAGGGCGAGTATAACGACAAAGTAGCCTTGTTAGACAGCTTCTTTTTTGTCACATTTTGGCAGTGATATGCCGTTCTTTCATACAGCTTCTTAAACCTGACGGCCTCGCAACCACACACTCTCAATCAGCGGCGTTGCATAGGCATAGGTAAAGAACTCCATCGACGGCAACGGCTTGGTGATGAAGAAGTTCGCCACCTTACCCACCGTTATAGAGCCGAAGTCACGACTCTCGCCCATTGCGGCGGCACCATTAAGGGTCGCAGCCCAGAGGGCCTCGGTTGGGGTCATTCGCATAGATATCGAGGCGAGCGACATCACCATCCGCATATTGCCCGAGGGTGATGAGCCGGGGTTATAGTCCGAGGCCAGAGCGACGGCGAGTCCCGCCTGAATCATCTTGCGTGCCGGCGGATAGCTCATACCGAGGAAGAATGCCGCCCCGGGGAGCATCGTAGGCATCGTCCGAGAGCCTCTCAGAGCCTCAATCTCTGCCTCGGTGGTGCGCTCCAAGTGGTCCACGGAGAGCGCCCCCTCCTCAACGCCGAGTTGTACGCCACCCGACACGTCGAGTTCGTTGGCGTGTATCTTCGACCGCAGGCCATACTCCGCACCCTTGCGGATAATTCGGCGGGTCTGCTCGACGGTAAAGAATCCCTTATCGCAGAAGACATCGACAAACTCTGCCAGCCCCTCCTGCGCCACGGCAGGAATCATCTGCTCACACACCAAATCGACATACTCCTCCTGCCGACCTACGTAGTCACGAGCCACGGCGTGAGCACCCAGAAATGTTGCCCTCACCTCTATCGGCGAGTTCTCACGTATGCGGCGAATAACCCGCAGCATCTTCAACTCGCTCTCGACGGAGAGTCCGTATCCGCTCTTAATCTCCACAAGGCCCGTACCCATAGCGATAATCTCCCGCACACGCTCCATAGCCTGCTCGTAGAGCGCATCCTCGCTACACTCCTGCAAGCGGTCCGCCGAGTTGAGGATGCCTCCGCCACGGCGTGCTATCTCCTCATACGAGAGGCCGTGAATCTTATCCAGAAACTCCTGCTCACGGGAGCCTGCATATACTATATGCGTATGCGAGTCGCAGAACGAAGGGAAGAGCGTACCCCCTGCGGCATCAAACACCTCATCGAACTCCCCCTCCGGCATCTCCGACATCGGGCCAAAGCCCGCAATGCGCTCGCCGTCAATCGAGAGCCACGCCTGCTCAATGCTCTGCATCGTATCCATATCGGCACCACAGACACGCTCCCGTGCCTGAGTATCAATGCCGACGATGCGACCTATATTTTTTACCAATCTTCTCATTGCTCGTTACGCAAAAACTCTATCGAGGAGGCGATATGCGGGTACATCACGCAGTCATTATCTATGAACGGCACAACCTTGCGGTAACGCTCGTGCAACGCCTCAATCGTCTGCGACGAGCGAGCCGGACGGCGGAAGTCGAGAGCCTGCGCCGCATTCATCAACTCGATGGCAAGCACACGCTCCGTATTGAGAGCCACACGTGCCAACTTCGTGGCGGCATTGCTACCCATACTTACGTGGTCCTCCTGTCCCTGCGACGACGGTATGGAGTCGGACGACGACGGCATACAGAGCGTCTTGGACTGGCTCACGATGGAGGCCGCCGTATATTGCGGAATCATAAAGCCGCTATTGAGACCCGGCTTGGCAACCAAGAAGTTAGGCAGCCCTCGCACACCAGCGATAAGTTTATAGGTGCGGCGTTCAGAGATATTCGCCAGCTCCGAGAGTGCGATGGTCAGGAAGTCCATCGCCAAGGCTATCGGCTCGCCGTGGAAGTTACCCGCCGAGACAACCATATCCTGCTCCGGGAAGATGGTCGGGTTATCCGTCACGCTGTTTATCTCCGTTTCCAGAACGCTCGAAACGTAATCTATCGTATCCTTTGCGGCGCCGTGCACCTGCGGGATGCAGCGGAACGAGTATGGGTCCTGCACGTGCTGCTTCGCCCTCGCAATGAGCTCACTACCCTGCAACAGCTCACGCATACGGCGTGCCGTCGAGAGTTGTCCCTTATGGCCTCGAACAATATGCACCTCGTCGCAGAATGGCTCGATACGGCCATCGAAGGCATCCAGCGACATTGCAGCAATAGTATCTGCCCAGCGGCTCAGGCTCCCGGCTTTAAGCAGCGACCACACGCCATAGGCACTCATAAACTGCGTGCCATTCAGCAGGGCCAGGCCCTCCTTCGACTGCAACTCGATAGGCTCCCAACCCTTGCGGGCAAGCACCTCCGATGCGGGATGCACCTCGCCATCAACCTCCACCTCTCCAAGTCCGAGCAGCGGCAACGACAGGTGAGCAAGCGGTGCAAGGTCGCCCGAAGCACCCAACGAGCCCTGACGATAAACAACGGGCAGCACATCCTCATTGAACATCTCCACCAAGCGCTCCACGGTGCAGAGTTGCACGCCGGAGTGCCCATACGAGAGCGACTGCACTTTGAGCAGCAACATCAGGCGCACCACCTCGCTCGGAACCCGCTCACCCGTACCGCAGGCGTGCGACATAACGAGGTTACGCTGCAACTTGCCGAGGTCATCCGCCCCGACGGAGATATTACAGAGCGAGCCGAAGCCCGTCGTGATGCCGTAGATAGGCTCCGCCTGTGTCTGCATCTTGTGGTTCAGATACTCACGGCAACGCTCAATGCGCCCATGAGCATCGTCGCTCAATCGTAACTTTATACCCTGCTCCAAAATTTGGCCGACACGCTCAATGGTCAGGTACTCGGCCGATATATAGTGAAATTCCATAATTATAAAAGACTCTTTAACAACTCTTCATCTGCAAAATTTGGCAATGTAACCTTCAACCCCGGTGTGCGCTCCATCTCTCGACGGATAGCCGCCACGGCACCCTCATTACGGGCCCACGAGCGGCGTGCAATGCCGTTATTGACATCCCACAGCAACATCTGTCGTATGCGGCGGTCGGACTCCTCCGAGCCATCTATGACCATACCGAAGCCTCCGTTGATAACCTCGCCCCAGCCTACGCCGCCGCCATTGTGAATCGACACCCACGTAGCACCTCGGAACGAGTCGCCAATGACATTCTGCACGGCCATATCCGCCGTGCGGGAGGAGCCGTCGTAGATGTTCGAGGTTTCACGATACGGCGAGTCGGTACCCGACACGTCGTGGTGGTCACGACCAAGCACAACGGGTGCCGAGATACGCCCCTCGGCAATGGCACGATTGAAGGCCTGCGCAATCTTGATACGTCCCTCGCTATCGGCATACAGAATACGGGCCTGTGAGCCTACGACGAGGTTGTTGCGTGCCGCCTCGACAATCCAGTGTATATTATCATCCAGCTGTCCCTGAATATCTTGCGGAGCACTCTCTCGGATTTCACGCAGCACCTCGGCAGCGAGACGGTCGGTCTCCGCCAAATCCTCCGCCTTGCCCGACGTGCAGACCCAGCGGAACGGGCCAAAGCCGTAATCGAAGAACATAGGGCCCATAATATCCTGCACGTAGGATGGGTACTTGAAGCCTCCGTCGGCACCCTTCACATCTGCCCCCGCACGAGAGCTTTCGAGCAGGAAGGCATTTCCGTAGTCGAAGAAGTACAGACCTCGCTCTGCCAAGGTATTTATGGCGGCAACCTGACGGCGCAACGACTCCTGCACGCACTCCTTAAAGCGCTCCGGCTCCTCCGCCATCATACGGTTGGACTCCTCGTAGGAGTAACCCACAGGGTAGTATCCGCCTGCCCACGGGTTGTGCAGCGAGGTCTGGTCAGAGCCCAAATCCACACGGATATTCTCCGCCGCAAGTCGCTCCCACAAATCCACCGCATTGCCCACATACGCCATCGAGACAACCTCCTTGTCGGCGACAGCACGACGGATGCGAGGCATAAGCTCATCGAGCGAGGTGTGCAGTTCATCCACCCACCCCTGCGCATATCGTTTCTCCGCCGCCTTCGGGTTAATCTCCGCAACTACACTCACCACCTGCGAGATATTTCCCGCCTTTGGCTGTGCGCCCGACATACCACCCAGACCCGACGATACGAAGAGCATACCTCGTGCATCGGTCTGCCCCTCGGCAAATCGCTTGCGAGCGGCATTGAGCACCGTGATTGTCGTGCCGTGAACGATTCCCTGCGGGCCTATATACATATATGAGCCGGCGGTCATCTGTCCATACTGCGACACTCCCAGAGCGTTGAAACGCTCCCAATCATCGGGCTTCGAGTAGTTCGGGATGACCATACCGTTGGTAACAACCACACGTGGTGCATCCTTATGCGACGGGAAGAGTCCGAGCGGGTGGCCCGAATACATCACCAGCGTCTGCTCGTCGGTCATCTCCGAGAGGTACTTCATCGCCAGACGATACTGCGCCCAATTCTGGAACACGGCACCATTTCCGCCGTAGGTGATAAGCTCGTGCGGATGTTGCGCCACCGCCTTATCCAGATTATTCTGAATCATAAGCATAATGGCGGCAGCCTGACGACTGCGTGCCGGATAATCCTCTATCGGGCGGGCATACATCTCGTAGTCGGGGCGCAGACGGTACATATATATACGTCCGTAGCGGCGCAACTCCTCGGCGAACTCCGGCGCAAGCGTGGCGTGGTGCTTCACGTCGAAGTAGCGCAGAGCGTTTCGCAGTGCCAACACCTTCTCCTCCTTCGTAAGGATATCCTTACGCTTAGGGGCGTGGTTTATCTGCTCGTCATAACTCTTTGGTGCCGGCAGCACATCGGGAATACCGGCACGAATATCATCTTGAAACTCTTTCAGTGTCATATCTTTATCCTATTTTCTCCTCAACAATCTTCAACACATCTCGCTCCAACGCCTCGGCACGTGCCGCTATGCTGTCTGCCTCGGCCGTCAGCGCATCCGCCATCGCCCTATCCTTCAAGCCTGCGGCGTTGATACGCACATTCAGGCGTGCGCCAAGTACCGCCGAGCGTGCCGCCAGAGCACCTACGCCGGCATCCGACACCGAGTTGGGATTACCCTGCTCGGCCATAGCCTTCACAACCTCGAAGACCTCAACCGCCGCCTTCATCGTGCGCAGAGGCACCTGCGTAGCGTAGAGTGTCGCCTCTTGCAGCGCAGCACTGCGGGCCGCCTTCTCCTCATCGGTACTCTTCGGCATAGCAAACACCGCCATAATGCGATTGAACGCCTCGGTATCCTCATCGACAAGGTGCAACAACTCGGCAAGCAACGTCTGCCCACGCTCTGCCCACTCCGAGAACTCCTCCCAGCGGTCATCCCACCCCGCCTTATGCGACGAGAGGTTCGCCACCATAGCACCCAGAGCAGCACCCAGAGCACCCATATAGGCAGAGATGGAGCCTCCACCCGGAGCCGGCGACTCGCTCGCCGTCTCCTCGGCAAAGCCTCGGCAGGTCATATCTACAAGGCGATTCTGCGCCTTATCCTCCAACATATATTCGATAACCTTCTCCTTCGGATTGAAAGGTTTGAGGTCATCCAGCCCCATAGACTTCACGGCGATACGTATAATCTCCTGCTCCGAGATGCCCGTCGAGCGGTGCTGCTTATGCAGGAAGTAGCGGCCGGCCTCCAAGAGCGCACGCTTCGGCACGAGTCCGACAATCTCCGTTCCCGTAACCCTCACACCTCGGGCATCCGCCTTGCGACATACCTCGTCGAAGGCTACGTGCAGAGGCGTAACGCCTATATCGGTCAGATTCATCGAGACCTGCGCAATACCATACTCCTCGATAAACCAGCCAATGGCCTTGGTGCTTTTGAGCGTACCCGGAATCATAACCGGCTCGCCATCTGCATCCTTGACCACCTTGCCCACGATAGGATTACCCTCTCGCTGCGGGCGGCCCTTCTCTCGCACATCGAAGGCGATGGCATTGGCCCTGCGGGTGGAGGTTGTATTGAGGTTGAAGTTCACGGCAATAAGAAAATCTCGTGCACCCACGGCCGTAGCACCCGTGCGTGCCACACCCTCATCGAAAGGTCGGGCTCCGAAATCCGGTGCCTTATCCGCTGTTGCAAAACGCTCAGGCAGTCCCTCATACTCGCCCTCACGGCATACGGCGAGGTTCTTACGCTGCGGCGTGAAGGCGGCAGCCTCGTAGCAATAAATCGGGATATGCAACTCCTCGGCGATGCGCTTGGCGAGCGTGCGGGCCAACTCGGCACACTCGGCGAGCGTGATGCCCGAAACAGGAATGAGCGGCAACACATCGGTAGCACCCATACGAGGATGCGCCCCCTTATGTTTGCGCATATCAATAAGTTCGGCGGCGCACTTAACGCCCGCAAAGGCCGCCTCAACGACCGCCTCCGGCTCGCCCACAAAAGTTACCACCGTGCGATTGGTCGCCTCGCCCGGGTCCACATCCAGCACCCGCACGGGGGCAGCAGCCTCAATAGAGGCGACAATCCGGTTTATGACCTCCTTATCTCGTCCCTCGCTGAAATTGGGAACACACTCGATAATACGTTTCGACATATATTCAGTATTTTAGTTTTCGCATTTCAATCCCCAAATTTAACTCTTTTTATTCGATTTTGCAACCACATACAGCACTCTTGTCAAATAATTACACGAGAACCGAAATTTATTTGTATATTTGTAGAAGAGAAAACTACCTAACTTATATGAAACGACTTCTACTATTACTGCTTTCGTTATGCTTCGGCATATCGGCATACGCCTCCGACACGGATGCGATGCGTGCCCTAATCAAGCGACTCCTGCCGGCCCACGCCGAGCAGTTCGTCGTGGAGAAGCTGCCGGCAAAGGGCGACGACTACTTCCGCCTGCGCTCGCAGGGCGACAGGATTGTCATCGGGGGCAACAACGCCAACAGTATGGCGGTAGGACTGAACCACTACCTGCGCTACTGGTGCAACACCTCCGTATCATGGTTTGCCGCCGACCCCGTGCAGGTGCCGGAGGTTCTGCCACGCATCGACACCCCTACGACCATCAGCGCACGCTGCAAGAACCGCTTCTTCCTCAACTACTGCACCTTCGGATACACGATGCCGTGGTGGAAGTGGAGCGACTGGGAGCGATTCATCGACTGGATGGCACTGCAAGGCATCAACCTCCCACTGGCAATCACGGGACAGGAGTCTATATGGTATCGTGTATGGACCTCGATGGGGCTGACCGACGAGCAGGTGCGGGCCTACTTCACGGGGCCGGCACACCTGCCTTGGCACCGTATGCTCAACATAGACTATTGGCACGGCGGAGTTCCGAAGTCGTGGTTGGAGAGTCAGGAGGCTTTGCAGAAGCAGATTGTCGCCCGTGAGCGGGAACTCAATATGCGCCCCGTACTCCCTGCCTTTGCCGGACACGTGCCGAAGGAGATTAAGCAGATATACCCCGATGCGCCACTCTCCACGCTCGGCAAGTGGGGCGGCTTCTCGGAGGAGCACGTACCGAGCTTCCTCGACCCTATGAGTCCTCTGTTTGCGCAGATTCAGAAGGCGTTTCTCAAAGAGCAGACCCGTCTGTTCGGCACCGACCACATATACGGCATCGACCTCTTCAACGAGATGGACCCTCCGAGTATGGAGGCGGAGTATCTGCACCGTGTGAGCGGGCAGGTATATGAGACTCTGCGTCAGGTGGATAAGCGTGCCGTATGGTTGCAGATGACGTGGCTCTTCTACCACGACAAGCAGTGGACCAACGAGCGCATAGAGCCCTACCTTACGGGCGTAGAGGCGAAGAACCAGCTGCTGCTCGACTACTACTGCGACAAGACCGAGGTTTGGCGCACGACCGACAAGTTCTACGGTGTGCCTTACATCTGGTGCTACTTGGGCAACTTCGGCGGCAACACCACCCTGATTGGCAACCTGCACGAGGTGGGGCAGAAGATAGAGAAGACCTTTACGGAAGGTGGTGACAACTTCGCAGGCCTCGGCTCAACACTCGAAGGCTTCGATTGCAACCCGTTTATGTATGAGTTCGTATTCGAGAAGGCGTGGAATATGCCACTGCACAACGACGTGGCGCAGTGGAGTGCACGTTTGGCAGACCGCCGTGCCGGCATCGAGGACGAGATGGCACGCTCGGGATGGCAGCAGCTCATAGACAAGGTATATTGCAGCTACTCCCGCTCGTGGCAATGCAGCATCACCAACATACGCCCTTCGCTCGGCACGCCGAAGCGTCGCTACCACAAGACCAAGATATACTACGACAACAAGGATTTGTGCCTCGCTACGGGCGACCTGTTGAAGAGCCGTGCAACGACCACGACCCACGCCTACGACCTTGTAAATATGATGCGCCAGATTCTCGGCAACCACTTCGGCACGCTGTTGGAGCACTACAAGGGGCAGGTTGCGGCGGCAGACCTCGAAGGCTCACGCACAACAGCCAAAGCGATGATGGGGATTATCGCCGATATGGAGCGACTGCTCTCATCACGCACCGACTTTCTGGTCGGAAAGTGGATTGCCGACGCACGCAACTTCGGCATCAACGAGCAGGAGCGCACATACTACGAGCAGAATGCCCGCAACATACTCACAACGTGGGGCGACAGAGGCATAAAACTCAACGACTACGCCACCCGCTCGTGGGCAGGTATGATGGAGAGTTACTACGGCGTGCGCTGGCAGATGTTCTTCGATGCCATAGACGACACGCTCGCTGCCGGCGAGGCGTTTGACGACGTGCAGAAGCAGGCGTTGGAGAATCGTATGACCGCCTTCGAGAAGAGTTGGTGGTATGACTGCCGTGGCTCATTCAGCAGCGAGCCAAAGGGCGACTGCATAGCCATAGCACGTGAGCTGTACGAGAAGTACCACGATGCAGTGATGAGCGTGCAGTAACCGCAACGCAGAGAGAAGATGAGGCTGTCCGACAAGGTTGCGGACAGCCTCATCTTGTGTTATAAGTTGTATGATTTTTGCCGAATAATTTGTGTCATACGCAAGATTTACCTACCTTTGCATCGCTAAGGGGTGCTTAAAGGGGAGAGATAAGGCGATATGCCGCTCGACCTTTCGGGCTGAGATTATACCCATCGAACCGAAACGGGCAATGCCGGAACGGAAGTAAGTATTATTCTTTATACCCCTTTTCAAACTATTTAATTTATAAAGAGTTATGAAAAGGATTTTTTATTTTGCGGGGGCAATATCAGCCCTCCTTGCGACCGAAAACGCTTCGGCGCAGAACGACTCAATCTCAATGTACGAAATTCAGCGTGTGGAGGTCACTGCCACTCGTGCCGGAGAGCAGACACCAATCGCATACTCCGACCTCACGGGTGACGAAATCGCCGAGCGCAACTACGGGCAGGATGTGCCCTACCTGTTGCAGATGTTGCCGTCGGTGGTGGCGACATCCGAGGCGGGCAACGGCATAGGTGCCACCTCGCTACGCATACGAGGTACGGATGCCACACGCATAAACGTCACGATGAACGGCGTGCCGATGAACGATGCCGAGACCCACTCCGTATATTGGTACGACACCCCCGACGTGGTCTCCTCGGTAGGCTCGATACAGCTGCAACGAGGCGCAGGCACCTCCACAAACGGCACGGGAGCCTTTGGAGGCTCACTCAATATGACAACAGCCGCCCTGCCCACCGAGTTCAAGGGCACCGCATCGCTCTCCTACGGCTCATTCAACACTGCCAAGCAGGCGGTAGGCATATCGTCGGGACTGCTGGGTGGCCATTGGGCGTTGGATGCCCGTCTGTCGCACATCAGCTCTGACGGATACGTCGATAGAGCCTTCTCCGATATGACATCATATATGGTACAGGCGGGCTGGTACGGCGGCCGCACGGTGGTCAAGGCCCTCTCGTTTGGAGGCAAGGCCCGTGTCGGCCTCTCATACACCGGACTCTCGAAGGAGCAGATGGCGGAGAATCGCCGCTACAACCCCGAGGGAGAGATTATCGGCTACCTGCACGATGCCGCCGGCAACACCCTGCGTGACGAGGAGGGGGTGCCGATGACGGGCGTTGTGGGATTCTACAACAACCACACGGACAACTACCTGCAAATCAACAACCAGCTCGTCGTAAGCCACATATTTAACGACAAGTGGTCGCTCAACGCCACGGCGCACTACACCTACGGCAACGGCTACTACCAGAACTACAAGAACGACCAGAAGTTGGCGAAATACGGGCTTCCGGCAGCGGCGGCAGGCGACATCACAGTCACCCGCTCCAACCTCATCCGCCGCAAGTCTATGCGCAACGACTTCGGAGGCATTGTCGCCTCGGCGAACTACCGCACCAAGCGCATAGAGTTGTCGATGGGCATCTCGGCGAACATCTACGACGGCAGCCACTTCGGACACGTGCTGGCGATGGAGAAGGTGGCAGAGTTCGACCCGACGGAGTACTACCGCAACTACACGACCAAGTACGATGCCAACATCTTTGCGAAGGTGAATTGGGAGGTTGCGAGCGGATTAAACCTCTTTGCAGACCTCCAATATCGCCATATCGACCACTGCATAAGCGGCGTGAATGACAACTTCGACGACGTAACGGGGGCATTGCAGCGGCTCGACATCGCCCGCCGATACGACTTCTTCAACCCGAAGCTCGGCATAAGTTACCGCCGTGGTGCGCACAACGCCTACATATCCGCCTCGGTGGCGCAGAAGGAGCCTACACGAAACAACTTCACCGACATACGTGCAGGCGAGTACCCTACCTCCGAGAAGCTGCTCGATGGCGAGGCGGGATACCGCTACACCGGCAAGGTGGTCGAGGCGGGCGTGAACCTATATTATATGTACTACAAAGACCAACTTGTGCTGACGGGCGAGCTATCCGACACGGGGGAGTTGCTCTCTCGCAACGTGCCGAAGAGTTACCGCCGAGGCGTAGAGCTCACGCTCGCCGTGAAGCCGTGCAAGTGGTTCACCTTTGGTGCCAACGCAACACTGAGCCAGAACAGAATACTCGACTACACGGACTACATTGACGGCGTAGCCTTCTATCGTGGCACGACGACAATCGCCTACTCTCCGGCAGTGGTGGCAGGTACAATGTTCGACTTTCACGTCGCAGGGTTTGCCGCCGTGCTCTCCACACGCTACGTCAGCAAGCAGTATCTGACAAACGGAGAGTACGAGGAGCTGACACTCGACCGCTACTGCGTAAGCGACCTCAACCTCTCCTACACGCTCCACACGAAGCGCATAGAGGCGGTGAGATTCGGTCTGGCACTCAACAACATCTTCAACACGGCGTATTGCAACAACGGATATGGCGGTCTATGGCTCGAAGGCTCGACAATCGAAGAGCGAGGTGCTTGGGCTTGCTATTTTCCGCAGGCAGGATTTAATGTACTGGCAAATGTAACCTTGAACTTTTAATAAACACGATTTCAATTTTTTAAGCGGAAAATAGCAACAAGTATATTACCCACCCCCAAACCCCCGCCTCAGGCAGGGGCTTGGCCGTAAAACGGCGATTTCCGCAGGCAGGATTTAATGTGCTGGCAAATGTAACTCTCAATTTTTAAGGAGTAAACAAGTATGGTATGGACACAAAACTATTGCTTCAAATTATCGGTGTAACGCTCGGGTTGCTCTACCTCTGGTTGGAGTACAAGGCAAATATATGGCTATGGGTTGTGGGGGCGATTATGCCCGTGGTGCACTCCATCCTATACTTCAAGCAGGGGCTATATGCCGACTTCTCGATGCAGTTATACTATATTTTGGCGGCCATATATGGTCTGATAGTCTGGACATACCACGGCAAGGGCAAGGAGGGCGCAGGAGAGAAGCCTGCGCTCCCGATAGCCCACACCCCGCTACGGCAGGTGGCTCCGCTTGTGGCGGTATATGCACTGCTGCACGGAGCGATATACTTCATCCTGACCAAATACACCGACTCGACCGTACCATTCTGGGATGCAATGACCACCGCACTCGCCATCGTGGCGACGTGGATGCTCTCCCGCAAGTATGTCGAGCAGTGGCTCGTATGGCTCGTTGTAGATATTATCACGGTGGGGCTATACATATATAAAGAGATACCCGTAACGGCCACACTATACCTCATATACTGCGTGCTCGCCGTCGTGGGCTATCGCCGCTGGCTGCGCCTGATATAAGCGTGGCACAAAGATTGCGTTTGTAAGTGCCGAGTAAACACAAAAACAACAAACGCAATGAAACGATTTCTACTTTCCGTGTCACTTATGGCACTATTTTTCGGTGGCTTCGCAGGATGCTCACAACAAAAGAAATGGAACCGAGAGGAGCGTCAGTCGCTACGAGAGATGTTGCGCAACTATCGTAAGATGGTCTATCTCAACGACCTGACCGAGGCAGAGTATATGCTCTTCTCCGACAATGTGGCAACAGCCATCGAGGAGAACTTCCCGGTATATACCACCTTCGTACAGATGCCGGGGATGTCCGACACCGTGCAGGTATATGTGATGACCACCATCGTCGAGGAGTTGAACGCCGATGCCCGCAATATGCGCCATATCTACCCGTACAACTACCTTGTCAACGAGAACATCCTCCCGTCGGGACTCGACCGCCCACAGCAGAACGCCTTCTACCGCTGTTTGGCGCAGAAAGTTAACAACACATACGCCACACTCGACGACTTTGTAAATGCCATCGTCACCGACACCACCGCAACCTCCACACTTCAACAGTTGCAGTTGCAGTGCGCCTCGGAGCTATTCAACTGGGAGATTGATATAATCGAGATTGTAAACTAAGAATCAGGCTCTCTCGGATACAAAAAAGCTGTCGAACTGCAAGAGTTACGACAGCTTTTTTCGTATAAGGTTGTATAACAAGAGGAATTTCGAGGGCGGGTAAAGCGAAGAAATTGCCTTGTTATACGGCCTTTATGCCTTCTTCGGCTTACCCATCATACAAATCAACGTACTGATGATACCACCGATAGGTGCCCACCAAGTCCAAGCGATATACTGACCGCCGAAGAGCTGCTTCTGGAACATCAACGGGATGATAATCAGCGCACCGACAACGATAGCGGCAATGACGCTGGTGGTATTACCACGCTTGGAGAAGATGGCCGTAAGGAATACGCCAATCATACCGGCATAGGCAAAGCACATAACGCCCGTAGCGAAGTCCACGAGGTTAAGACCACTCGCCTCCTGCATAACGGCCGTAACGATAGCGAAGCCCGTGAGGAGCATACCCATCAAGAATACCATCTTACGAGAAGAGGAGAGCTGCTCGGCATCGCCCTTAACCTCCTGACCACGGTCAGCACGAATTGGCAGGTAGAGGTCGGTAACGAAACTCGAAGCCATAGCGTTGATGGCGGAGTTGAAGCTCGACAGTGCCGCAGCAAGCAGACCTACAATCATAAGGCCACGAACGCCGACAGGGATATAATTCTTGATATACTGTGGGAAGATATCACGTGCATCGGCAAAGAACTGCGAAGCCTCACCCGTAGCGAGGAACTCGGTCTTATACTTAACGAAGAGCAGTGCACCAATCATAAGGAATACCAACACGATAGGCAGGGCGATGAGCTGCGACCACACGAGCGACATCGAAGCCTGCTTCACATCACGGCAGGCGAGCTGTCGCTGAACGAACTCGTGGTCGGTGGTGTACTGGCACACCTTGAAGAATGCCACGCCAATCATACCGCCCAGAACGGTGTATGGAGATGCCCAGTTGAGCGAGAAGTCGAACATCTGCAACTTGCTGCCCTCCTGCCAGCCGACAATAGAGCCATCGGCAGCAACAGCACCGGCATCGGCTCCCGGAACCTTTGTCCAGCCGCCATCGGTCATCGTTGCCCAAATCTCACCGAAAGGCATATCGAGCGAGAAGTATATCATCACCAGAGCAACCACGCCCGTAAAGACGATGAGCAGCGTCTGGAAGGTGTCGATATAGAGCAGACCCTTGATACCGCCGAGCATCGTATAGATGGTCGAGACAAGGCCGAGCAGGATAATCGAATAAACCATAAAGTCGAACTTGATACCACCAAAGACAATCACCGAGATAGCAATCGCAGCGATAAAGAGGCGAGAGCCGGAGGTGAAGAGCTGTCCGAGGAGGAACATCGCACTGTTTACACGCTTGGACTTCTCACCAAAGCGGTCGCCGATATAACCATAGATAGTGATTGTGTTCGCCTTGTAGAGCTTAGGCATAATGAGTGCCGCAACCAGCGAGCCACCCACGATAGAACCGAGCAGGTTCATCACATAAGTAAGGTCGGTATTGAAGCCGAGCTCGGGCGAACCTACGAAGGTACCTGCCGAGATGGTGGTTCCGGTTGCTGCGATAGCAACAATCCAGCCCGGCATCGAACGGCCTGCCACGAAATAGTCTTCAACATCCTTGTTTTTGCGGGAGAAGGCGTATCCAATCGCCATCAGAGTTCCCAAGAAGAGGGCTACAATGAGCCAATCAATTATTGTCATAGTATTTTAGGTTTTATAGTTTAATCGTTCTTTCCACAACCACCATGTGGAGGCATCTCCATACCGTGGAATGAGCAGTAGTTGTTATCCCAATATTGACAAGATTTGCAGGTACGTATGGATCCCTCCCCGCTTTTTGTCGGATTGCCATACGAAAAAGTATCTTTCCACAGGTAATTTGCACCAGTTAAGAACATCGATCCCACAAGCAGAAAGATTGCAACAACAGATAAGAGCTCACCTCCCACAAAGAACATATAAAGCGTACAGCCCTTATAGACAAGCAACCATTTGAGGGCCGCAGGAGTAAGCGCACCTCTCAATTGCTTGTATCTCTTGTAGAGGTAGAGCGCACCTGCGCAGAGGGCAACGGTATTAACCACACCCATAAACAAGCCACCACTAAGAGCCTCAAACCACTGCAACACGCCAACCACAGCACCGAGAGCAACGGCTATATACTCACTTCCACCGATAATACGAGAGGGAACAATCGTCATTCCCGCACGCTTGTTGAAGAACTCCTCCAACTTCTTGTGCTTTGCAATATAGAGGACTGCAAAGACAAATAAGGCTACTAGCAAAGGTATGAGGAGGCCTAAGAGCAACACAATTACTAATCCCCCTCCTACTAATTCCATTGATGATACTGACTCCATAAATTCAAATTTAGGTTATATATAAACTATGCAAAGATAGAAAGAAGAATGCATAATTCAAAATTTCAACGACTTATTATCAACACTTTGTGTTATTGTCTGCGGCGAAGGCGCAACGAGAAAGGTTGTTAAGGGGTATTAAAGGTCATTAAGGGAAGCGCAGGCGGTTTTTTGGGCAAGGCCGGAAGAGTCCGCAGCTTTGTGCACAACATTAACAACCCTTAAAAACCCTTAATCGCCGTTAATAGCCTTTAACCGCTGCGCCTCTTCTCGAAAAATCACAACACTGACACCACCCTGCACGGCCAATTTATCGTCAGAGTGGTGTAGTTGCGGTGCATCGTGAAAAAGCCCCGGATGGGTAGTACTTGATGTACGTCCCATTCGGGGCTTGGAGGGATAAGGCTATCCAACAAGTCTATGGACAGTCCCACTTGCATTAGAAGTTGTATAACAAGAGCTAATTTTAGGCTTGCGAAGCCCGAGAAACCGCAGCATACTTGGGCGTATGTGAGGATTTCGAGGGCGAGCGTAACGACAAAGTAACCTTGTTATACAACTTCTATCACGATAAATTATCTATCCTCAGCCTGGTGTCCCGTACGATCCACCTGATGATAGAACTGCGTATAAGGGACATCGGTGCGGCCGGTACCCTTGCGCATCAGCTCCTTCAAATCCTCGAAGTAGGTGGTATATACATCACGAGGGAAGGCCTCACGACGAGAGCATACGGCAGCGGCCATACCCACAACCTCGCCGATAAGTCCGCAGGTACGCATAACTCGTGTTGAGCCGAGAGCGATGTGCGTTACCGAGATGTTGCGGCCCGCCATAAACATATTCTTGATATCCTTCGAGTAGAAGCAGCGGTAAGGCAGGGCGTAGAAGTCGATTGGTGTCAGCACGCCATACGAGAGCCACTCCTGATTCGGATAGTCCTTGCTGTTCTTCTCCATAGGATAGTGCTGGTCGATACGCCATGTGGTTGTGCAGGTCTCGTCCTCGTGGCGGATAGGGCGAGTGAGGTCCTGCTCACGCAGGATATAGTCGCCGACGATACGGCGTGACTCACGCTTACCCGACACATGCGAAACCCACGTGAGGTGCGTACACTGCCAATCCTCCTTCTTCGAGTAGCGGTTCTTGCAGTAGGAGAATGTAGAGTATGCCACATACATACCATAGTCACGAATCTTCTCGGCATCGGCAACCTGGTCGTCCATCATACCTACCTCCCAATACCAGTTGGCACGGTGTACCGGCTCCACGGTATATTCGTCGAGACGCAAGCCCCAGTCGAGCGAGTCTGGGAAGTCGCACGGCGTATTCCAATCCTCGCAGTACCACTCGATGGATACACCCATAGTCATATCGTCGGCCTTCTCCGGTGCCAGCGGCTCGTTGAACTCCGAGCGGGCCTCACGACCCATACGGCACTCGGCGCCGGCCATATATCCGAGGTGGGCATCGCCCGTACAGTCGGAGAAGTACTTGCCGCTAACCTTGATGCGTGTCTGCTCCGTAGCCTCCTGCGCCACAACCGAGGCGATGCAGTCGCCCGACTTCTCGACTTCGAGAACGGTGTAACCCATAAAGAGGGTGATGTTTGGCTCGGCAGCCACCACCTTCATCTTCTTGTCATCCTGATAGTGGTGTGCGCCACGGGCATTGCCTATGCGGTCCGGGCCAATCTCGTTGAGCAGGTAGCCGAGCGATGGATACGGGTCGATGTTTATCTGACCTCCAAGGCCCACACGCACCTCCGACGAGTTGTTGCCACCAAGTACATATCTATCCTGAATAAGAGCCACTTTGAGTCCGAGGCGAGCCGCTGCCAGCGCAGCGCAGATGCCGGAGATACCGCCACCGACAACCACGAAGTCGAAAGAGCCCTTATCCTGCGGAGTGTTGTCGCCAAGCAGAGCCTTGCGCACCTCGAAATACTCGTCGAGCGAGTCGCCGGGAACGTAGTCGGTCTGCGTCAGGATGACGGCATCGCAACGGCCGTCGAAGCCTGCGAGGTCGTGCAGGGCGATGGTATGCTTACCCTTTTTGAGGTTATACTTGCCACCCTTCTGCCAATACCAGTTCACCTTGTCGGTACCGAATGTCGCCTCATCGGCCACGCCATCCACCAGCACCGAGAAGATGCCCGGCGTAGGGCCGTCAGACCAATGCTTTGTCCAGTTCTTGGTGCGCACCAGAAGCGTATATTCGCCATCTGCCGGCACCTCAACCTCCGTCACGGCATCTTTCGCCAATGGAGTACCAAGTCCGTGAGCAAAGAGATAAGATGAGCCCATTTGAAGAACAAACTGCTGCTCTACCGTCCAATCGCCCTTGTCAGCGAAGGTAGTGGCGAGTGCCATTACCGAATTTGATGTGTTGAGTTTCATCGTTTTATTATGTTTAGTTTTATAGGTTTCGATTAAGGTTTCCGATTACTCACACAAAGTTAGTTCTTTTTCGGGAAAGTGGTATTACTTTTCCAATATTTTTACACAAAACACCATCTTTTCTCAGCATAAACGCCCCTTCTCTCCCCCGCTTTTAGTCTTTGCTCCGCCGACCTATCCATATAAAGACCCCACAGGGTTGTTTTTATCCAATTTTTCACTATCTTTGTTATCCAATACTTGACCAAACGTATGAAAAACATCCTCTTGACACTGCTACCGTTCTGCGTATCGTTTATCGCAGTCGCACTTATACACCCCTATCTGGTGAGGTTTGCCAAGGCCAAAAACATTGTAGATAACCCCAACACCCGCAAGTTGCAGGTGCGCCCCGTACCCGTTCTGGGAGGCATAGCCATACTCTTCGGCATAATGCTCGGCACGGTATGCTCGTGCGCCCTGACCGACTGCTCGTCGCTCTTTGTCATCTTCGGCTGTATGCTGACTATGACATACGTAGGGGCGTTGGACGACGTACTGGACATCTCGCCGAAGGTGAGGCTCGTGATGCAGATATTCACAGCGCTGATACTCATCCACATCGCCGGACTGTCGCTCAATAACTTCCACGGCTTGTGGGGCATATATGCGTTGCCGGAGACGGCATCCACCCTCCTGACGGTTGTTGCCGTGGTGGGCATCATAAATGCGCTGAACCTGATAGATGGTGCCGACGGGCTCTTCTCCATCTTCTGCATCTGCGTATGCTCGATTTTCGCCTCCATATTTTTGCAGGCGGGCGACTACCCTCTCTACGTTCTCGCCGTCGCCTCGATAGGTGCAGTGATTCCGTTCCTGCTGCACAACGCCTTCGGCATCGAGTCGAAGATGTTTGTCGGCGACGGAGGCTCGCTGCTTATGGGTGTCGTGCTCTCGGTATTTGTGATGGAGGTTATCTCCAATCCGGCATACGCCGTTGTGGCACAAGAGCATAACTTCGGGCTTGTAGCCTTCGCATTTGCCGTTCTGGCAATCCCCGTCTTCGACACGCTGCGAGTGATGATTGCCCGCATCGTCAAGGGTGGCTCGCCGCTGGTGGGCGACAAGACACACCTGCACCATATGTTCATCGGCCTCGGCATCTCGCACATAGGCACCGCCGTACTGATTTCGACGCTCAACCTGCTTATAGTATATGTATGGTGGCTCTGCTCGCAGGCAGGCCTCTCGGCCGATGCGCAGTTCTACGTCGTCGTGGCGATGGCGTTGCTTGTGGATTGCGGCACGTACTACTTCGTCGCACTGCTCGACAAGGTTATGCCGGAGCGTATGGCAAAGCTCCGCTACTGGAAGAGCCATCACCGCCCAAGCCGCTCCTTCTTCGACTTTATGCGCAAGATTGTGGATGCTCTATAAACGTGGCAGGGTGTGAACAGAACGGATGAGCATAGCAACCTCCTGCACAATTTGAGCAAGGGCGCAGAGAGCCTCGCCTGCGGAAGATTTCTGCAACAGATGGGCACTCTGGAACGCTGTCGTGTATATACCGATGCCGGCTACGACCGAATGATGCGCAAGCATCGGAAGATTATGCAGATATACGAGGAGTCGTGCAAGTCGTGGGACCAGACCTTCTACAAGGTGATGCTCCGCTCGATAGACGTCGGAGCCAACCGCAGCGCATACGAGCAGCTTGCCGACACGCTCCCCTATCGGGTGGTGTTGCGTGAGCAGGAGTCGAAGTTTAGGCTCGAAGCGTTGTTGCTCGGCGTATCGGGGCTGCTCTGCATCTGCAAGGAGGATGAATACACCTCTCGGCTGCGGCAGGAGTTCCGCTTCTTGAAGAGCAAGCACTCCCTCGAAACGATGCCCGTGAGCGTATGGCACACCCGCAACTCGATGCCGTACAACCACCCCGTACTACGGCTTGTGCAGATTGCCACGCTGATTAACAATATGCCATTCATAACCAACTCGATACTCGACTGCCGAAGCTGTATGGATGTCGAGCGGCTGTTCTGCGTCAGCGCATCCGCCTACTGGACCACGCACCTCTTCCCCACGCTCGCCGATACGGAGCACACGCTGCGTCTGGGCGTGCAGAAGAGTTATCTGCTCGGCATAAACCTCGTGGCGCAGTTGCAATACGCCTACGGAGTGCATATCGGAAATCAGGCTCTGACCTACAACTCTATCTCGCTACTCGAATCGTTACCACCGGAGAACAACACCTACACCCGCCGCTGGGCGAAGTATGGCGTAAAGGCAAACAACGCCTTCGAGAGTCAGGCGTTGCTACAAATTGCTACGGAGTATTGCGCACAGAGAAGGTGCGAGGAGTGTCATCTGGCGAAGGTGCTGATTAACCGACTCATCGAGGACAAATATACGTGGCAGGAGGATGCCGAAGGGTACGACGACTAATCTTGCTCGTCAATCAACTCCTCAACACACTCACAGACATCAGAGATTGCGAAGCCTCGTCCCACACCATAGCGAACAAGTTTCGCCTTGGCATCCGATGCAGAGGCGGTCTTGATGCTTCGCAGCTTACGACGGAGCAACTCCCTCAACTGCTCGACACCCGCTTGTCTGTCTATCTGTTGCAGAGCCTTATCCACGACCTTACGCTCCACGCCCTTACGGTACAGGGCAGCGGCAATCTTATATGCGCCCCACCCCGCCAGACGGCTCTTATCCCGCACGAAGGCCTCGGCGTAGCGTACATCGTCGATAAAGCGTGCGGCGATGAGTCGGTCGAGCACTCTGCGGGCATCGCTCTCGCCGAGTCCCCAGCCACGCATCAGGCGCAGAGCATCCCCCGACGAGCGTTCGGCTCGTGCACAAAGGCTCATCAGCGAGGCCATCGCCTGCTCCGCCGTCTTGGTTCGCTTTACCTTCGGCTCCATATCATTCGTGGTTTATCGAATCTGTCGTGTAAGAGTTGTACATCCTTAAAGCCCATCGCTCGAAGCATAGCGCAGGTCTGCTCGCCGTAGTGCTCGTATATCTCGAAGAAGAGCGAGCCCCCCTCGCAGAGCATCTTCAAGGCGCACTTGGCGATGGAGCGATAGAAGCACAGCGCATCGTCATCAGGCACAAAGAGTGCCGTATGAGGCTCATAATCACGCACATTGCGTGGCATAGTATCAAGGTCAGATTGTGGCACATAGGGCGGATTTGACACGATGGCATCAAACTCCCCAAGAGCGGAGAAGTCGGCGAGCGCATCGCCTCGGTGCAGCGACACCTCCACACCATTTTTCAGGCAGTTTCGGCGTGCCACTTCGAGTGCCGTCGTCGAGATATCGAGGGCCTCGACACGGGCCCCTTCAAGGCGTGCCGCCAACGATACGGCGATGGCACCGCTACCCGTTCCGACATCGAGGATATGTGCTCCACGAGGCACATTCCGCTCAATGAGTAGGACCAAATCCTCCGTCTCGAGGCGTGGTATAAGCACCCCCTCACACACCTCGAAATCCATATCGCAGAACTCGGCGACACCCGTAACATACTGCACGGGGCACCCCGCTGCAAGACGTGCCACGGCAGAGTCAAGCCCCGCCACGTCGCACTCCTCGTCATAGCCCGTGACAAGTTGAGAAAAGTTTACACCCGTAAGTCGGCAGACAGCCTCACGAGCCACGGCATCCGCCTCTTGTGGCTCATACAGAGGGGCTACGGCACGGCGCACACGGGCAACAATCTCTCTACGGGTAGCCATATCTATCTACTGCTCTGCATTTTCAACTCGGCAAGGGCGATGGCTACAACAGCCTCGACAACGACCCCTGCACGCAGTGTTATGCAGGCATCGTGTCGCCCCTTGATAATCAGCGGAGAGAGCTCTCCCTGCTCGAAGTCGTAGGTCATCTGCGCACGAGAGATGCTCGGCGTAGGCTTCACAGCCGCACGCACCACTATCGGGTTTCCGTTGGCGATACCGCCATTGATACCCCCCTCGTTATTCGTTGCAGTCCTTCCTCGACCATCCACAATGGCATCGTTACGCTGTGAGCCACGCAGGCGCACACCCTCGAAGCCACTTCCGAACTCCACCCCCTTAACGGCCGGCACCGAGAAGAGCAGATGTGCAATGACGCTCTCCACCGAGTCGAAGTACGGCTCTCCAAGGCCCGCCTCGACACCCTCGGCGACAACCTCGACAACACCTCCCACGGAGTCGCCATCCGCCTGTGCAGCGGCAACAACAGCCTCAAAGCGGTCGGCATCACGCTCGCCACCAATTTCGACGATGCGGGTCGAGAAGCTCACCTCCGGAATAATCCTCTTCGCCACGACACCTGCGGCAACGAGCACCGCCGTAAGCCTGCCCGAGAAGATACCGCCACCACGCAGGTCGAACTCCTCACCATACTTACGGCGTGCGACCAAGTCCACGTGTGACGGACGTGGGTGGTGCTCAAACTGCGAGTAGTCGTGCGAGCGGGTATCGCTATTATCGAAGGTGATTTCGAGCACCTCGCCCGTAGTCACCCCGTCGCAGATGCCCGACACGATATGCGGAATGTCACTCTCACGGCGTGCCGTCGTGCCCTTTGCGCCTGCACGGCGACGTGACAGGTCCGCCTCAAAATCCTCCGCAGAGAGCGCAATGCCCTGCGGCACCCCCTCGATGCGGATACCTATCTGCGGAGCGTGGGAGGCCCCGTAGAGTGTCATCCTTATCTTATTTCCAAAACTATTATGCATAATCTCCTATTTCACACGTATTGAATCCAGCGCCTCGAAGAAGTCCGGATAGCTCTTCGATACGCACTCTGCCCCACGGACAAGCACCTCTCCATCAGTAAGCAATGCCGCCGTAGCGGTAGCCATAGCCATACGATGGTCGGCGTGGCTATCCACCTCAACACCACTGCGGATGGCTCCTCCACGCACCTTCATAACATTCTCCTGCGAGATATCCACCTCCACGCCAAGACGACCGAACTCGCTGCGAATGGCCTCGGCACGATTGCTCTCCTTATGCTCCAAGCGTGAGGTGCCGACGATGATACTCTCGCCCTCGGCCGCCGCTGCCAGAACAGCCAACGCCGGAAAGAGGTCGGGGCACTGCGTAGCATCAAACTCAAAGGCCTGCAACGGACGATGAGCCACCGTGATAGCACTCTCATCGCTGATGAGGCCGGCTCCGGCACGCACCAGAGCATCGCAGATGGCGACATCCGCCTGCTTCGAGAGCATCGACACATTGCGCAGCGTAACCTCGCCGGCCACAGCACCCGCAACGAGCAGCATAGCCGCCGCACTCCAATCGCCCTCGATGGCGACATCTGCCGGCACATAGGTCTGACCACCCTCCACGAAGAACTCCGTATAGTCATTATGTTCGATACGCACCCCGAAGTTGGCCGCCATATCTATCGTCATATCGAGGTATGGCTTCGACACGGCACGATGCACCCTGACCACCGTATCCTCCGATGCCAAAGGCAACGAGAGCAGCAGACCCGTCACAAACTGCGACGACACCGAGCCATCCACCTCAACCTCGCCGCCACGCATAGGGCCGCACACCTCGAAGGGGAGGTATCCCCCACCATCACGCACCGAGACACCCAGAGCACGCAGCGGCTCAATCATCATATCCATCGGGCGGTGCAGAATAGTACCCTCGCCACGGATAGTGAGCGGGGTATTGCAGAGGGAGGCTATCGGCGTGAAGAGGCGTGTCGAGAGGCCCGACTCGCCGACAAACAGCGTATCGGACTTCGGGCAGAGGCCGCCACGCACGACAAGCGTCGTGGCATCCTTGCGCACAACCTCGGCACCCAGACTCTCGATACAGCCTATTGCCGAGAGGGTATCTTTACAGAAATCCATATTGCGGAGGCTGCTCTCTCCGCAGGCAAGCAGCGATGCCGCAAGGGCTCGCTGTGCGTAACTTTTTGAACAAGGTGGCGTGACAACTCCTGCGACACGCCCACCGGGGACGGATTTATCCATTTGATTCGAAACGGTGATTTTTCTTCAACTCAAAGTTACTTCCGAGATATACACGACGTACCATCTCATCCTCGGCCAACTCCTCGGCAGTACCCGTTTTGAGAATCTTGCCCTCGTAGAGCAGGTAGGTGCGGTCGGTGATGGCGAGTGTCTCATCGACATTGTGGTCGGTGATAATCACGCCTATATTCTTATTTTTGAGCGTTGCGACGATGCTCTGAATATCCTCCACGGCAATCGGGTCCACACCCGCAAACGGCTCGTCAAGCAGGATAAACGACGGGTTGATGGCAATGGCACGAGCAATCTCTGTGCGGCGGCGCTCTCCTCCGGAGAGCTGGTTACCATAACTCTTGCGCACCTTTTGCAGACGGAACTCCTCGATGAGCGATTCCAGACGGTCACGCTGATACTCCTTCGTGAAGGAGGTCATCTCCAACACCGCACGGATGTTATCCTCGACACTCAAACGACGGAATACCGAGGCCTCCTGTGCCAGATAGCTGACACCCAACTGCGCACGCTTGTACACCGGCAGCGAGGTGAGTTCATCCACCCGCCCGTCGTCGTGCTCCAAGAAGATACGTCCATCGTTAGGCTTGATGAGGCCCACAATCATATAGAATGAGGTGGTCTTTCCCGCTCCGTTTGGGCCGAGCAGACCCACAATCTCTCCCTGACGGACATCTATGGAGACGTGGTCCACGACGGTCCTCGATTTGTACTTTTTGACCAGTTCGCTTGTGTAGAGTCGCATATATCGAAATAATTTTTTCTCTTATTTTTTTACAAAGTTATCGCTTTTTCCCAAATTTTCACTATCTTTGAATAAGTTTTTGCCGTTTTAGGCACAACTAACTACAAATAGAACAATGGCACAAAACCTGACAGACAAAGAGTTAATACATCAAAAGCTCAAAGAGTACTTCGGATTCTCCTCCTTCAAGGGGAATCAGGAGGCCGTTATACTCAATCTGCTCGCCGGCCGTGACACATTCGTTCTGATGCCTACGGGTGGCGGAAAATCGCTCTGCTACCAACTTCCGGCGCTGATGATGGAGGGTGTCGCTATAATCATATCGCCACTGATTGCGCTGATGAAGAATCAGGTGGATGCGATGCGCACGTTCTCCGACAACCCCGGCATTGCGCACTTCCTCAACTCGTCGCTCAACAAGAACGCCGTGCAGCAGGTGCGTGAGGATGTCCTGGCAGGCAAGACCAAGTTGCTCTACTTCGCTCCGGAGTCACTGACCAAGGAGGACAACGTCGCCTTCCTTCGCAAGATAAAGATTTCGTTCTACGCCATAGATGAGGCCCACTGTATCTCGGAGTGGGGTCACGACTTCCGTCCCGAGTATCGCCGAATCCGCCCTATCATCAACGATATCGGGCAGGCTCCGCTGATTACACTCACGGCTACCGCAACACCGAAGGTGCAGATGGATATCCAGAAGAACCTCGGAATGGCCGATGCCACGGTATTCAAATCCTCGTTCAACCGCCCGAACCTCTACTACGAGTTGCGACCAAAGAACGACCCCGACCGTGACATCATCCGCTTCATCAAGCAGAATACGGGCAAGAGCGGCATCATCTACTGCCTGAGCCGCAAGAAGGTGGAGGAGCTGGCGGAGTTGCTGGTGGCAAACGGCATCAAGGCTCTGCCATACCACGCCGGTATGGATGCGCAGACACGTGCTGACAATCAGGATGCCTTCCTGATGGAGGGTGTCGATGTGATTGTGGCAACAATCGCCTTCGGTATGGGTATCGACAAGCCCGACGTGCGCTTTGTCATCCACTACGACATCCCGAAGTCGTTGGAGGGATACTATCAGGAGACAGGTCGTGCCGGCCGTGATGGCGGCGAGGGATTCTGCCTCACCTTTTATAGTTATAAGGATATCCAGAAGCTCGAAAAGTTTATGCAGGGCAAGCCGGTCGCCGAGCAGGAGATTGGCAAGTTGTTGCTGCTGGAAACCCAATCATACGCCGAGAGCTCGATGTGTCGCCGTCACTCGCTGCTGCACTACTTCGGCGAGGAGTACACGCAGGAGAATTGTGGCTCGTGCGACAACTGCTGTCACCCTCGACCACGTGTGGATGTGACGCAGGATTTGGTGCTCGCCTTGAAGGCGTTGAAGGATATTGGCGACAAGTTCAAGATTGACCACCTCATAACTCTGCTGCTGGGCAAGACAACGGCCAACATCAAGAGTTACGGACACAACAAGAACCGCTACTTCGGTGCCGGTGCCGAGAAGTCGGAGGCACTTTGGAGTGCGATTGTACGTCAGGGCCTTATTATGGGTCTGATAGATAAGAATATAGAGAACTACGGCCTCATCTCGATAACTGAGGCGGGTGAGGCGTTCATCGCCAAGCCGAAGAGCGTGAAGGTTGCCGAGGACCGTGACTTCGAGGAGGATGAGAGGGCGCAGGATGTCGCTCCAGCACACGGTGGCGGCGCTGCCGACGAGGAGCTCTTCGCAATGCTCAAAGACCTGCGCAAGAAGGTTGCCAAGCAGCACGACCTGCCTCCATTTGTCATCTTCCAAGACCCTTCGCTCGAAGATATGTCGATACAGTACCCTATCACCATCGAGGAGATGCAGAACATCTCCGGCGTGGGTGCAGGCAAGGCCAAGAAGTTCGGCGAGGAGTTTATAAAGCTCATCAAGGCCTACGTGGAGGAGAAGGATATCATCCGTCCGCAGGATATGGTCGTGAAGTCGGTGGCCAACAAGGCCGGAAACAAGATTTTCATCATCCAATCCATCGACCGCAAGATGGACTTCGAGGATATTGCCAGAGCGAAGAACCTCTCATTCGACGAGTTGCTCTCCGAGATAGAGGCCATCGTCAATTCGGGCACACGCCTCAACATCCAATACTATTTGGACAACTATATGGATGAGGAGAAGGTCGAGGATATATACCTCTACTTCAAGGAGGATGCCGAGAGCGACTCGCTCGACGAGGCTATTGCCGAGCTGGGCAGCGACTACACCGAGGAGGAGATTCGTCTGGTGCGCATCAAGTTCCTCTGCGAGGTGGGCAATTAGCAACCTTTCGTAACATTAGCGGAGAAGATTATGCCCGAAGTAAGAGCAAAGAAGGCACTCGGCCAGCACTTCCTGACCGACCTCAACATAGCACAGAAGATATGCAACGCCCTCGGAGGCGGCAGCGCCGAGGCTCCCTACCCCACGTTGGAGGTGGGCTGCGGTATGGGTGTGCTTACCCAATACCTGCTCCGTCGCAACGACATCATAACCTATGGTGCGGAGATTGACACGGAGAGCGTCGAGTATCTGCACGAGCACTACCCCGACTTTGCCCCAAGGCTTATCGAGGGTGACTTCCTCAAAATGGAGCTGCACGAGCGTTTTGCCGATGGTGTCCGCATCATCGGAAACTTCCCATACAATATCTCCTCGCAGATTTTCTTCAAGGTCATCGAGAATCGTGACCTCGTGCCGGAGTGCGTGGGTATGATTCAGAAGGAGGTTGCCGTGCGCATTGCCGAGCCGCCGGGCTCACGTGAGTATGGCATTTTGAGCGTGCTGTTGCAGGCGTGGTACGACATCGAGTACCTCTTCACGGTATCGGAGAAGGTCTTCAACCCGCCGCCAAAGGTCAAGAGTGCCGTCATACGTCTGCGCCGAAATGCCACCAAGCAACTCGCCTGCGACGAGGCTCTCTTCGTCAAGGTTGTCAAGGCCTCGTTTGGTCAGCGACGTAAGATGCTGCGCAACTCCCTGCGCTCGGTCTTTGGCGACTTCGGCGGCGCCGAGCATCCACTCTTCACCACACGTGCCGAGCAACTATCCGTCACGCAGT
Organism: Alistipes sp.; assembly: GCA_017483225.1. Lineage (GTDB taxonomy): Bacteria > Bacteroidota > Bacteroidia > Bacteroidales > Rikenellaceae > Alistipes. The sequence continues at coordinate 17,643 of JAFULF010000010.1, read as the reverse complement.
TTGTCGAGCTGACCAATTGGGTAGCAGAGCATAAGTAAAAAGAGATAGCAGCCGCACAAGCGACTGCTATCTCTCTCTATATCTCTTCCTATAACTACAATACAAAGTATCGTGCGTGAGCCGATGCGATATACAGACCGCACACCGACGACTGCGGGTACATCGCTCCATTTTCGGTGAGCGAGATACCTATGCGTGACACGTCGAGCAGCTCCGCCACAGGGAATATGGTGCGCTGCTCCGGCAGTGACGGGTAGCCGACAGCGGGCCGGATGCCCTGATATGCCGCAGCGAAGAGTTGCTTCGGCGTAAGGTGCTCGGTCGGAGCGTAGCCCCATAGTTGCTTTCGCACCCGCTCGTGCAGCCACTCGCTGGCGGCCTCGACCAACCTATCCCCAAGGCTCTGCATAAGCAGCGACTCATACTGCTCGCCCGACCGCTTCAACTGCTCCAACTCCTCAACAAACGAGCGTGAGAGTGTCACGGCAAAGGCTCCGACGTGGTCGCCAAAGCCCTCCGGTGCCACAAAGTCGCAGAGTGCCAACGCCTCTCCGTCACTCGACGGGCGCAACTGCCGTGGCGTAGGGATAACGGTCTGCGCACTGCCGCCACCACAGCACGGGCAACCCTTCGTGTGGCGGACAACGATAGCGGTGTCGGTGCCATACGCCTCAAAGAGGCCTACACGGGCAACCAAGCAGTGCTTCGCAGCGATGCGGGAGAGCATCTGCTCCGCCTCCCTGCGCATATCCGCCCCCTGCGCCGAGTCGTGGCGCACGCCCCAGAGGTTACAGAAGTGTATCCAATTGATATAAGGCAGTACCTCGCCGACCTCAATACGCTCTATCGTGCGCACACCCTCGAAGGTCGGGCGCACGAGGCTCTCGGCGTACCAATCTATCTGCTTGCGATGTGCCTCGGCGTGCGAATCGGTCGCCGACATCTCTCGGCGCTCGGCATACTCACGGCGCAGTCGCTCCTGCTCATATCTGTTACAGCACAGCACCCGCTCACGCTCCGCCGATGCAAGTTGCAGGGCCAGCACCGGATTCTGCGATGCATCCTTGACGTGGAAGACTCCGCCATCGTAGAGCGGTGCTATTTTCAGGGCCGTATGCAGGGCCGACGTCGTCGCTCCGCTGATAAAGAGCGGCACACGCACTCCCGCCTTCTGCAACGCTCGGGCGGTATTGCACATCTCCTCCAACGACGGGGTGATGAGTCCACTCAACCCGATATAATCGACCTGCTGCTCCACCGCTGCCTTCACAATCTCCTGCGCCGGCACCATCACGCCGAGGTCTATGACCTGAAAGCCGTTGCACGAGAGCACCACGCCGGCGATATTCTTGCCTATATCGTGCACGTCGCCCTTGACCGTCGCCAGCAGGTAGCGGCCATTGGTGGCGGCACCCTCCGTAGTCTGCGAGGCCTCGATATATGGTTGCAGAAGGCTCACGGCGCACTTCATCGTGCGGGCGGTCTTGACCACCTGCGGCAGGAACATCTTGCCCTGCCCGAAGAGCTCACCCACGGTGGTCATACCACGCATAAGCGGCCCCTCGATGATGGCCGACGGCGAGGAGTAGCTCTGCAACGCCTCCCGAATATCCTCCTCCAAGAAGGTCGTATCGCCACGCTGCAACGCCTGCGCAAGTCGCTCTTCCACAGCTATATCCGCCCTATTCTCTGTCGGCTTACCCTCCGACGCAGCTACATCCGCACGATAGTGCTCCGCCATCGCAAGCAGTCGTTCCGTGGCATCCCCACGGCGACAGAGCACCACATCTTCCAACGCCTCACGCAGCGGCTGCGGTATATCCTCATACATAACCGAGGCCGACGGATTGACGATAGCCATATCCAGCCCCGCATCAATGGCGTGATAGAGGAAGACGGCGTGCATAGCCTCACGCAGGTAGTTGTTGCCTCGCAACGAGAAGGAGAGATTGCTCACTCCGCCACTGACACGTGCCGACGGCAGGTTCTCGTGAATCCACCTCGTCGCACGTATGAAGTCGAGGGCATAAGCATCGTGTTCCGCCATACCCGTCGCCACGGTGAGCACATTGGGGTCGAAGATTATATCCTCGGCGGGGAATCCCACCTGCTCGGTAAGCAGACGGTAGGCACGCTCGCAGACCTCGATTTTTCGTTCATAGGTGGTCGCCTGCCCCTGCTCGTCAAACGCCATAACCACCAGCGCAGCACCGAGCGACCTCACTCGGCGGGCACGCTCCACGAAGAGCCTCTCACCCTCTTTCAACGAGAGGGAGTTCACGATGGCCTTGCCCTGAATATTTTTCAGTGCCGACTCGATGACCTCGAAGCGTGACGAATCGACCATCCACGGCAGGCGTGCAATCTCGGGGTCGGAGGCCATAAGGCGCAGGAAGTGGCACATCTGCTGCTCGGCATCGAGCATCGCATCGTCCATATTCACATCCAGCACCATAGCACCATCACGCACCTGCGCTGCCGCTATGGCGAGGGCCTCATTATAACTGCCCTCCTTGATGAGGCGCAGGAACTTACGGCTGCCGGCGACATTGCACCTCTCGCCGACATTCACGAAGGCACCATTGGTCACGAAGCCCTCCAAGCCCGCAAGCCACGGCACCCTGCCCGCACTCGGCGTGCGAGGGGCGACACCTTCAAGGCTCTCGGCCATCGCCCGTATATGGTCGGGAGTGGAGCCACAGCACCCTCCCACGATATTCACTACACCCGCCTCGGCGAACTCTCGCACGTGCTCGGCCATCATCTGCGGGGTCTGGTCGTAGCGGCCCATCTCGTCGGGCAGTCCCGCATTCGGGTAGGCACTGATATAGCAAGGGGCTATATCGGAGAGTGTCCTCAGATGAGGCATCATCTGCTCGGCACCAAACGAGCAATTAAGTCCCACGCTAAGCAAATCGACGTGGGCAACAGAGGCAAGCAGAGCCTCCAACGTCTGTCCCGACAGCGTGCGACCCGAGCGGTCGGCAACGGTTACCGAGAGCATTATCGGCAGTCGCACTCCCCGCTGCTCAAACACCGTCTGTGCCGCATCCAGTGCCGCCTTGGCATTCAAGGTGTCGAAGACCGTCTCCACCAACAGCAAATCCACACCGCCCTCCACCAGCGCACCCATCTGCTCTACATACGCCTCTTTGAGCGAGTCGAAGTCCAAAGCTCGATATGCCGGATTATCCACATCGGGCGACATCGAGAGCGTGCGCCCCGTAGGGCCCACCGAGCCCGCCACAAAGCGTGGCTTATCGGGCGTGAGTGCGCTCATACGCTCCGCCTCGGCACGTGCCAAATGTGCCGCTGCAAGGTTTATACGTCGCACCTGCGCTGTCGTATGGTACTCCTGCTGCGATATGCGCTGTGCATTGAATGTGCAGGTCTCGATAATATCGGCACCCGCTTCGAGATACTCTCGGTGGATGGCAGAGATGATGTCGGGGCGTGTCAGCACGAGCATATCGTTATTGCCCGCCAGCCGAACCTCGTGCGACGAGAACTCCTCGCCACGGAAATCCTCCTCTTGGAGGTTGTGGCGCTGAATCATCGTTCCCATAGCGCCATCCAGCAGCACTATGCGCTTGGAGAGTATATCGCGAAGTCTGTTCATACTAATATACGGCTTTTGCTATCTGCTCGATGCTCGCTGCGGCATTCATCGAGTAGAAGTGGATGCTCGGCACTCGTGCCGCCTTCAACTCACGTGCCTGCGCAATACCCCACTCTACGCCCAGCGCCTTGACATCATCGTTGCTGCGACAGCGGCGCAGCTCCCCCGCCAACTCCTGCGGCAGGTCGATATGGAAGGTCTTGGGCAGCAGGGCCTGCTGTGTCAGCGAGGTCAGCGGCTTGATTCCGGGGATGATAGGCACCGTGATACCCGCCCGACGGCAACGCTCCACAAACTCGAAGTAGCGGCGGTTGTCGAACAGCATCTGCGTCACGACGTACTCGGCTCCGGCATCGACCTTCGCCTTCAAGTGCTCTATATCCACATCTATATTCATCGCCTCCTCGTGCTTCTCCGGATAGCCCGCAACGCCATACGAGAAGCGTGTGGCGAGCGCCTCGTGCATCGTGCCGTCGAGCATACGCCCCTCGTTGAACGCCTCGACCTGACGGCACAAATCCACGGCGTGGAGGTGTCCGTCACTCTCGGCACGGAAGGTATTCTCGCCCTTGGCACGGTCGCCACGCAGCACCAGCAGGTCGGTGATGTCGAGGTAGGCAAGGTCTATGAGTTCGTTCTCCAACTCCCCTCGGGAGTAGCCACTGCAAATCACGTGCGGCACCGTCGGCACGCCATAGCGACCCTTCAACGCCGCTGCGATGGCGACCGTGCCCGGACGCTTGCGCTCCGTCGTGCGCTGGAAGATGCCCTCCGACACCTCACGATAGACCACCTCCGAGTGGTGGGTGGTGATGTTGATATAGGCCGGCGAGAATGGCAGTAGCCTCTCGATGGTGTTATATACGCTCTCTATGCTCTTCCCTCTCACAGGAGGCAGCACCTCAAACGAGAAGGCTGTATCGTGGTCTGATGACAAATATGAAGCAACACTCATAACCAAAAAGATTCTTGTTTACATTGCAAAAATAGTATTAACTCACTTTTTATCCAAGATTTTTCATACATTTGTGAATAAAAATCCGCATAAAACTATGGCAGACGACTATTTAGGAAAGAAGATGGAGGAGTATCGCACACGCCCCCAAACCATACACAAGCCCATCGCCACGCTTGGGCGACTGCTGCTGAAAAATCGCAGCCACCGCAGCTACGACACCTCGTTTGTGGTGCGTGACGACCAGCTGCGACGTATCATCGAGGTCAATCGCCGCATCCCGTCGGCACTCAACCGTCAGGTGTTGCGCTTCCGCCCCGTGCTGACCGCCGAGGCGGAGAAGGTGCTGCCACACATACGTCTGGGCGGTGCCCTGCCCGAGCTACATCTGCCTCCGCAGGGGCAGGAGCCTCGTGCCTTTATCATCATCTGCTCGTGCATCGCCGAGGACCGCTGGGTCGATATCGACCTCGGCATCTCGGCGCAGAGTATGCTGTTGCAGGCGGCGGAGATGGGACTGAACGGCATCTGCATCGGCGCATTTGACCGCAAGGCGGTGCAGGAGGCGTTTGAGTTGGAGTACGAGCCGCTGATGATTCTCGCCATAGGCCGTGGTGCGGAGGATATCCGACTGGTGGATATCGCCGAGGGGGATGACCACACGTACTACCGCCGTGACGGTGTCCACTACGTGCCGAAGGTGCGCTTGGAGGATTTGATATTGTAAAGCATATAAACGCCAAAGAGAAAGGGGCTGTCAAACGACAGCCCCTTTCCATTGTATTAGGAGGACCTACTACTGAATAGTACAAGTCATTGCGTTAAAGTCGTAAACAACCTTCTGACCTGCGGTCAAGGTTGCAATACCCTGCAACTCGTCAGCTGTACGTGGAGTGATAACACCATCGATAGAGCTGAACTCTGCGTGCCACCAGTCGGCTGCCTCTACGCCATCCAGAGCAACATAAGAGCGGAGAGCACCGGCAGCAGTAGCAGTAACGGTCAAAGTAGTACCCTCTACTGCAAACTTGTTAGCCTCTACACCGGTAGTCCAACCACCAAATGCGTCACCGATACCATAAACCTCTGCCGGCTTAATAGACATCTTTCCATTGACTGAATCAATATAGATAGTGTAAACGCCATCAGCAGCTACAACGCAGTTGTTATCAGCGATAGTATAGCCCTCGTAAGAGCCTTCGCCAAACGAAGTAAAGTCACCGTTCCAATCCTTAACATCACAGAACTTGAATGGGTCGTTAGCCTTCAAATACTTGATAGTGTAGAACTCACCCGGCTCGCTGTGTACAGGAGTCAACTCAGCAACGCCTGCATCATCCCAGTTCCAGTTACCGAACGAAGCACCAATCATATATACGTTCTTCAAACCAGGAAGGTCACCGGTACGGGTCATTGTCATATCGTAAGAAGCGTCGTGAGCACCATTAGCCATAGTGTAAGAGAGGGTAATAGTGTAAAGACCACCCTCCTCTGCTACGATATCGGCACCACCACTCACACAGTCAGTTCCGAGGTTAGTCTCTGCCTTTACAAGACCTGCATCGTCCAAACGAATCTTCCAGCCGTGAGCGTAAGCGAACTTAAACTTACCACCAGCCATAAGCTTCTGCTCGGTAATCTCCCAAGTGATAGTGTCGGCAGTAAACTCCGAAGTCATTGTCATTGGAGTATAACCCCAACCGTTCAAGTCACCACGAACACCCCAAGCGGTAGGAACTACGATAATCTGTGGGTAAGCGAGGTCACCGGCCTTGTTAAGGTCGAGAACGATGTGGTAAAGACCTGTCTCCGAAACGGTCATTGCAGGAGCATCAGCACCGGTCTTCAACTCACCACGGAAGAAGTCCAAAACAGGCTCTTCAGCATAACCTGCATCGCCAGGGTTGTAAGACTCCAAAGTTGCGCTGTAACGGGTTACGTTACCTGCCTCGTAGAGGCTCAAATCGAACTCCTTATCTGCTTCGAGAACAACATACTTCTCGTACATACCGTTACGGTTGGTCTTGTCAGCCTCGTTGGTACCTGCGGTCATCATACCAACCGACTGGATGCCATCCAGACCGGTAGCAGGGCCTGCTACGTAGAAACCATCCTCAACGATGCCGGCGAACTTGCTGTCATCACCGTCATTGTCACCATTGCTGCTATTAGGCTCACAAGCAGCGAATGATACGAGTGCCAAAGCACTCATCAAATACATAAGTTTTTTCATAACTCCTTGTAATTAAAAATTGGTTAATAAAAGTTTAGTGATTATTGTTTGCTGTTAATAGCCATAGTTTTGTGTCCAGATACGGTTACCATTCTCGTCACGTACCGACTTCTCCAACACCGAGTAAGGGATTGGGAACCAGTCGAGGTAGTTGACCTCCGAGCCCGGAATCTTCGAACCTGTCTTCTCGACATACTCCATATACTTCGCATCGTGGTACTTGCCAAAGCGGATAAGGTCACGACGGCGGAGGTTCTCCCAAGCGAACTCACGGCCACGCTCGTCGCAGATGGCATCCAGCGAGGTCTGCACGTCAGGGTATGCCTGATGGTAGGCTTCGAGCGGATTGGCATCGTAAGCAAATGCACGCTTTTTGAGGGTCTCGAACTCAGGCGTATTGAAGCCGCTGGTACCAGTACCACCACGCAGGATAGCCTCCTCCTTCATCCAGAGGACATCGGCATAACGCATCAGCACGAAGTCGTTCTCGCCCCACTCGTAGGACTTCGACTTATCGACCTCATATTTGAGCATACGTGCACCATCGTTCCAAGTAGCCTTCTCCAAAGAGGTAATCTCCGGAACAACGACTGCCGGGGTCTTATTCTCATCTTTAAGCACATTGCCATTGGCATCGCATACAGGGCCTACAAACCAACCCCACTGCTTGGTGTTGAGCGTACCCTTGCCCTCATTGCCCGGACCACGCACGTCGGTCGAAGCGTAACGCTCCAAGAAGGTCTTGCGTGCGCTAAATCCGTTCCAAGGCTTCTCAATCATATCCCACGCCTGCTGGTGGCAGTAGTGCAACGAGAGCTGGATGATACGCAACTTGTTCATCATCGAGCCGTTGTAGCGCAAATCCTCCGCTGCAACACCATTCTCAACCAGCACAAAGATATTCTCCTTGCTACCCTCGTTGTCAATCTTGAAGTTGGTGAAGAAGTTGCTCTCGATAGTGTAAGACTTCGCATCAATAACCTCGTCGCAGCAGCGAACAGCATTGGTATAGAAGTCCTCCTTAGAGTTAATGACAACACTCTCCGGAAGCAAATCCTTAACGCTCTCCGGCGTGATGCCATAGCACTCCGCATTGAGGTAGAGGCGTGCCAACAGCGTATAGGCGAAGCCCTGCGAAACACGTCCGTAGTAGTTTGCTCGGTTTGCATCCGTCACCTTAACCATATTCGGAGCATTCTTCTCCAGGCAGGTGACGAGCTTTGCCCAAACGACATTCGGCTCCACGAGCGGCTCTGCCAACTTCTCGACATACTCCTCAACGTATGGAACACGTCCGAAGCAGTCGAACAAAAGGAAGTAGTAGTACGAGCGAAGAATCTCCAACTCGGCAACAAACTCGGTATAGGTCTTCTCCGAGAAGTTCTCCTTATAGTCAGTCATCATCTTGACGGTCTGGTTGCAACGCACGGCACCCGAGATGGTCGAGTTCCAGATGTTCTTCAACGCATCGCCGAACATATTCCATTTGTGAGTGTGCAGGCCCATCCAATAGTTGGAGTCCTTCCAGTGCTCACCCGGCATACGGGTAGGACAAACACACTCGTCGGAGGTCAGGGACGATACACCCCAATATCCCCAGTGGTCGTGCAACCACTTCAAATCGGCATACGACTGACCTACGAGCAGCACAACATTCTCCTCGTCGGCAACCATATCCTCAATCTTATACTGGCCGTAAACAGGCTCATCGAGCATACCCTCGCACGAGACCATAAGTGGCAGTGCGGCTACGGCTACAAATATATTTTTCAGAAACTTTTTCATATCTCTTGACTATAATTCGTTAGAAGAAGTTAAAGTTTACACCGAACATAACGGTTGCAACCGTAGGATAGAAGCCGACATCGTCGATACCCGAACTCCACACGCTGGTAGTATCAACCTCAGGGTCCAGACCGCTATACTTGGTAATGGTTGCCAAGTTCTGACCGGTCAGGTAGAGGCGCAACGAGCGAACATACTTGCTCTGGTCGAAGTTGAAGGTGTAGCCGACGGTGATGTTGTCGAGTTTCATATACGAGCCATCTTCGAGGTAGAAGTCCGAGAAACGACCCTTATTGGCATAGACGGTCTTGGTCTTGCTCACATCGTGCATAAAGACATTCATAGCCTGCGACTCCTGCGGACCGTATGCCCAACGTGCTACGTTGAGCACCTTGTTGCCGACAACGCCACGGAGGAAAATCGAAACGTCGAGGTTTCTCCAACGCACGGTGTTGTTCCAACCGAAGGTGAATTTAGGCTGCGCATTGCCGATAACCTGACGCTGACCGTCGCTGGCATTCGCCGCCTGAACATAACCTCCCGCAGGGGTGTAGAACCACCAGTTCTGACCCTTGCTGAAATCTATATCATAGAACTTATAGCCGTAGAAAGCACCTACCGGCGAGCCCTCAACGACAATCTGCGTGTTGGTATTCATAATACCGTTCTCGCCGATGCCGCCCGAAGTGGTCTCCTTATAGTTGAAGTTCTTCGCAGGGTCGGAGAGTTTGGTGATGAAGTTGCGGTTGATGGCGATGGTAGGAGTGGTTGTCCAAGTCCAATCCTTCGTCTTGACAGGAACACCCGTGATGGCGAACTCGACACCATAGCTCTTCATAGCACCCGCATTTGCGAGGTAGTACTCGAACTGATATGGAGGCATAGGAACAGCATACTCCCACAACAAATCCTTCGTGTGGCGGTAGTAGCCGTCGATGCTACCATAGAGGCGGTTGTCGAGGAACGAGAAGTCCAAACCGACGTTGTACTCCATCTTCTTCTCCCAGCACAGGTCAGGGTTTGCATCCTGGCTCACACCATAGGTGTTAACCCACTTACCGTTATACCAGAAGGTACCACCCTGCGAGAGGGTCAGGATAGAGCGGAGGTCGGAGGCGAGGTTGTTACCCGTAACACCAAAACCGGCACGCAGTTTCAGGTCGTTACACCAATCCTGACCTGCCATAAAGTTCTCGCCACTAATACGCCAACCGAGCGATACGGCAGGGAACCAACCCCACTTATTATTCAGACCGAAGCGGGAAGAGCCCTCACGACGAACAGATGCCGACACGAGGTACTTGCCGTCGTAGTTATAGTTGGCACGCACGAAGAAGGCCGCCAGAGTGTTGGAGCTACGGGACGAGCCAACGGTAAGCTCCTTCTTCGTAGCATCACCGTTCTGAATCTGGTAATACTTCGAGTCGTAGGTCGGGAATCCCTTATTCGAGATATTCATCGCATCGTACATAAAGTTCTGGTACGAGAAGCCTGCCACAGCCGAGAGGTTGTGCTCACCCCAAGAGTTGGCGTAGTCGATGGTCGCCTCGAAGAGCTTGCTGATGCTCTTGTCGCTGGAACGACCTGCACGGCCCGAGCCCGACTCGTCGGTACTGATGGCACGATTTGCCCAATAGGAGCGGTTATCGCCCTCCTCCATAGCAGCGAATGCACTGACCTTCAACCCCTTGACTGCCTTGATATCCAACGTGGCCTTAATCGAACCACGGAAGTAGTTACCATCCTGATAGGACTCCTTCTGGTTCATTGCCTCAACAGGGTTGGACTGACCCGAGCCCTGCGGAGCAAAGTAGCCCGAGGTGGTGGTTGGGTCGTAGATAGGATATGTAGGGTTTACAATAGCCGCCTGCTTGAAGTCGCCACAGAAGAAGTCGTTGCGGTAGTGCATATACGAGAAGTCGTACTGCAACTGCAACCAACCTTTCAGCGCCTTCTGCGATGCGGAGAGTTTAGCAACAATCTCCTCACGATTCGACACCTTCGCAATACCCTCGGCATTCTTATAGTTCACCGACGCACGGTAGTTGAACTTGCGAGAGGAGCCGGCAACGGCAACATTGTGGTTGTGAGTGATAGCAGCCTTACGGGTGAGCTCCTTGGTCCAGTCGGTAAGGGTATAGTTGCCATTCTCATCCTCATAAATAACAGGCTTAACCGCACCGCCCGACAACTCCTCCAAGTTCACAAACTCCTCCGGAGTGGCCATACCTGTATTGCCATTACGCATCGAAGCCGACACGTAGCCCGAGTACTCGACGTGGGTCTCGGCAACATCGGTGAAGTTCTCGCTACGCTTGGTAGTGATGATAATCACACCATTGGTACCACGTGTACCATAGATTGCGGCAGCGGAGCCATCCTTCAAGACATCCATCGAGGCAATCTCATCCGGTGCAATGTTGTCGATGCTGCTCACAGGCACACCATCAACGATAAACAGCGGCGAGGTACCCGCACCCTTATCCAGAGTCGAGAAGCCACGAATCTGCATACTATAACCCGTATTGGTCGGGTCACTTGAAGTCTTGATGATGTTCAGACCGGCAACCTTACCCTGCAACAAGCCCACAGGGTTGGTCTTGATACCGGCGTTGAAGTCCTCCGACTTGATGGAGGCCACGGCACCGGTTACCTCCTTCTTCTTCTGCGAGCCATAACCGATGACTACAACGTCATTCAGCGTAGTGGTCTCCTCGACGAGGGTGACAACGGCAGGAACCGCCTTCGCCTCGTACTGCATGGTGGTAAAACCGATAAAACTGAACTCTACAACAGATGTTGGAGCAGCAACGGTAATGGCGTAGGTACCGTCGGGAGCGGTGAAGACTCCGTTGGCGGTGTTCTGTTCGAGCACGGTAACACCGATTACCGGTGTACCCGAGGCATCGACAACCTGACCCTTTACCTCATAGCTGCCTTGCGCAAAGGCTTGCGAAGTTGCTGCTACACAGAGCAACAAAGTCGCACAGAGAGTAAAAATTCTATTCATACAAAGGTTATTTATTATAGTTGTTGTTATACGTTTTCTCGTTTTTCGTTCACAAACCACACGGAGATGGCCGCCAGAAGCATAAACAGCGCAGCAAGGGCAATCATCCACGATGCGCTCTGGCTATCTACGACAACCTGCTCGACCTGCGACATTGTCTCGTAGCCACGTCCATCGAGCACGCCACGCTTGATTGCGCCCACGATAGAGCCGCCGATAAGGCCCATACAGATTTGCGGGATAGTGATTGTAAAGTTGAAGATACCCATATAGGCACCCGAGCTGCGAGCGTCGATTGCTCGTGACAGAATCGAGTAAGGCATCGCAAGCACACCCGCCCACGCAATACCGATTGCCACCATCGGCAACATCATCATATAAGGGTCGCTAACCACGGTGAGGCCCCAGTAGCCGATGGCTCCGCAGAGCAGGCAGACGGCATAGACGAGTTTGTTGCCATAGCGGTTGGCTATCTTCGCCATAAAAATCGAGGCGATGCAGGCAGGAATAGGATATACGGCATTGAGCACGCCGGTCCACGTCTCCGCAGCACCCATATTGACGCTCAAACCATCCTCGGCAATAAACGAACCCGTGATAAGAGGTTTGAGGTAGTTCCACATAAGGAAGAGGGCCGCCCACGAGAAGAACTGCGTGATGCCGAGTTGCAGCATCGTCTTCGGGATGTTGCGCATAAGGGCGACAAAGCCCGGCTTCTCGGCAGGCTCCGCCTCCTGCTCGGAGGCTGCATTGTAGAGGGCGAACTCCTTCGGAGGGTACTCCTTGACCTTGAATGCCGTCACAAGAACGGTAAGCAGGAGGATTGCGCCACCCGCATAGTAGGAGTATGCGATATGTTTCGACACGCCACCCTCGACTGGAGCATCCGACACACCGCACCACGTCATAACGAGCGGAAGCAGGGCACCGACAACGGCTCCGAGGTTGATAAGCAGGGTTTGAATCACGAAGCCCTCGGTCTTCTGCGAGTCATCGAGCATATCGGTCACCAGAGCACGGAACGGCTGCATAGTGACGTTGAACGAGAGGTCCATAAAGAGCAGTATGAGCGCACCCATCACCAGCGGAGCAAAGGCGAGCAGCGTCGGACAGTTAGGCATCAACAGCAGTGCGATGGTCGAGATGATGGCACCGCCGAGGATGTAAGGGATGCGACGACCAAAGCGGGTCCAAGTACCATCGGAGAAGATTCCGACGATAGGCTGAATGATAAGTCCCGCAACGGGGGCAGCCAGCCAGAAGTAGCTCAGATGGCTGAGGTCGGCACCAAGCGATTGGAGGATGCTCGAAGTGTTGGAGTTTTGGAGCGAGTAGCCAATCTGCACGCCCAAGAATCCAAAGCTGAGATTCCAAATCTGCCAAAAGGAGAGTTTTGGTTTATTCATTTTTCGGTTATTTATTGTTTCGCTTTATTTCATAAAGAGCACTCTGCACGCTCTCGTATGGTCATAGTTGGTAATGCGAATTTAGAAAATCGAATATCAAAACTACCCACAGATAATATGAGCGGTCGGAAAAGGGTTATGAATGGTGATTTTCACTGCTTGAATAAAATTCCGAAGCGACATTTTTCAGCCTTTTTACCTATTTATATATAAGAATGGTGCAAAAAATCGCCCCTCCGCCCCACCCCGTCTTCGGTATGCGCACCTGCCCCCGACAGGCATTTTTATTATGCACCTTGCAAAAAATATCATCATTTTTTTGAGCAAAAAGACCCATCTTCCCCAAAAATATTTTATCTTTGTATAAATACCGACTATCCATAAAAAAAACCTGATATGAGAAAGTTTTCACTTCTACTGACTCTTCTTGCCCTCCCGCTGCTTGCCTTCGCAGATAACTCCGTACCGAGGGCCGAGTGGGTTATGGCAAAACCATCCGAGAAGAACACGGCGGGCAACGAGTTCATCAAGAGCGGAGTCTATCCCGCAACATACGGCGAGGCCTCTCTGAGCTTCATCCACAAGGGGCGTGTGGCAAAGTCGTCGCTCAACGAGAAGGGCGGAGCGCAGGCGGAGTCCGTGAAGGGGGATTATTGGCTCTTCGAGATGCCGGCAAAGGGCATTCCGGCAGGCACGGTGGTCGATTTCTGGACACAACTCAACACCGAGCCGATGAAGGAGAATCACCGCTTTGCACTCGAATATCTGGATGGCAAAAAGTGGTTGCCGGCAATGCCTCTTGACAAGGATGGCAGCAACTACGTGACCACCACCGCCAACAAGCACCCTCGCCGTCTTTGGTGTGCCGTGCGCCTATCCAAAGCCATCAAGAAGGGCAACATCGCCTTCCGTCTGCGACAGGTCGAAGACAAGCCGCTCACCGTGACCGTTCACAACCCGTCACCACGAGGACAGCTCAACCAGATTGTCTGCTACAAGGATGTCGAGGTGCGTGACACGCTCAAATACCTCTTCATCGGAAACAGCTACACCTACTACTACACCTACCCTATGATTTTCAAGGAGATAGCGTGGCACGAGGGGCACTATGCCGACTGCGACATATTCATCTCGGGAGGATATACGATGAAGGCACATCTGGCCAACAAGTACTCCCGTGCGGTGGTTGCCGAGGGTGGCTACGACTACGCCTTCCTGCAAGACCAGAGCATACAGCCACTGCTGAACGGCACCCCCGACGACACGGGCATCGTGGAGAATATGGGCAAGATGATTGAGCAGGTGAAGAGGTATAGCCCTAACGCCAAGCCCGTGATAGAGATTACGTGGGGTCGCAAGCACGGCAGCAATGCACTGGGCAAGTACGAGCCGCTGTTGGAGAAGTACCCTCAGTTCTTCGCCGACTATGAGGCTATGCAGGCACGACTTATCGAGGTACTTACGGCCGAGGCGGAGCAGTTCAACACCGAGCTCTCGCCCGTAGGCATCGCTTGGCGTATCGTGCGCCGAGAGCGTCCCGACATCGAGCTCTACTGGAAAGATGCTCACCACCAATCATATACAGGCTCCTACTTGGCAGCTGCCGTGGCATATCAGGTGATATATCGCACGCCGTTTGGCGGGACGGCGGCCAACGCAAAACTCGATGCCGAGACGGCAGCATACCTGCGCTCCGTGGCCGAGCGTGTGGTGCTCCGAGGCGAGAAATAGAATTTATAATGCCTCTGGGTGGATAATGTAACAAAAAAAATGTTATCTTTGCGAGAGCGTAGCCCTGTAAGGAGCTTACGGAGTGCAAGGAGACGTTACAGAAAAGTATTTAACCATATAAAACATTTTTGCTATGACAATTAAAGAGAGAATGGACAAAGCGCTCGAAATGGCCGGCCAGACCAAGGGCGCAGAGATTTCGCAGGGCGCATTGAAGAGCACCCCTACGTTGTTCCGCAAGTTCTTCCCGGGACAGAAGGCTGTGGTTATCACCGACCACTTCGTATGGACCGCTGCCGGAGAGGCTGTGTACAACATTATGAACGCCGAGGGCATCACCTGCGAGAAGTTCGTGATTCCTGACAAGAGTTTCCACGCAGAGTGGAAGTACGTCGAGATGATTGAGAACGTACTCAAAGAGACAGGCGCTATCGCTATCGCAGTAGGTTCGGGCGTTATCAACGACGTTTGTAAGCTCGCCTCGCACCGCCTTGGCCAGCGTTACATCTGCATCGCTTCGGCTGCTTCGGCCGACGGCTACTCGGCATCGGGTTCGGCTATCGTTAAGGATGGCGCAAAGCAGACCTTCGTATGTCCTGCACCGCTGGTAATCATCGGTGACTCGGATGTCCTCTGCAACGCTCCTGCACGCCTCACCACTGCCGGTTATGCCGACCTCGCAGCGAAGGTTCCTGCCGGTGGCGAGTGGATGATTGCCGACCTGTTTGGCACGGAGCCTATCCAACCTGCCGCTTGGCACGTGATTCAGGATATGCTTCCTGAGGTGTTGGCTGATGCTCAGGGTATCGCAGACCGCACTCCTAAGGCTGTCGAGAACATCTTTGCAGGTCTTACTATGTCGGGCGTGGCTATGCAGATTGCCAACGACACCCGTCCTCTCTCTTGCGCAGAGCACCTTTTCAGCCACTACCTCGATATGACTCACCACACATTTGAGGAGCGTATGGTATTGCACGGCTTCCAGGTTTCGGTTGGTACCGTTACTATGTGTGCATTCTTCGACGAGTTGCTCAAACTCGACCTCACACAGCTGGATGTTGATGCTTGCGTGAAGGCTTGGCCTACAAAGGAGCAGGAGGTTGCTCGTGCTACCGAGCTCTTCAAGAACTTCCCTGTGCCTGAACTCGGCCCTACCGAGATTGGCAAGAAGTGGCAGTCGCCGGAGGAGGTTCGTGAGCAGTTGCTCCGTGTGAAGAACAACTGGCCTGAATTCAAGGAGAAGTTGCGCAATCAGGTTTACACCTTCGAGAAGATGAAGCACCTGTTCGAGACTGCCGGCGCACCGGTTGCTCCGGAGCAGATTGGCGTATCTCGTGAGCAGTGGCGCAATATGACCAACTTCGTACAGCTTATGCGTTGGAGAGTAAACCTCTTCGACCTTGCAAAGCGTGCACAGGTATTCGATACCCTCGTAGGCAACGTATTCGGCAAGGGCGGCGCACTCGAAATTGGTGCATAACACTCGCTGATATAAAATGCGAAACGCTTGGCAGGCAACTGTCAAGCGTTTTTTTGTGATACCGATGAATATTTATTGCAAATTATAGAATAATATTATATCTTTGTACCAAGGTTATATAGTAAGATGTGTTATGATCATATTATCTGTACCATATAGCACATTGGCAATCAGCCAATTATGCATCGCCTCCATTCCTATTATTGGCGAAATACTATCCGTCTGTGCATAGTGCAGACGGCACATTCATAAGACCTATAAGTTATAATTAACATAAAAAACATATCCATATGAAAATGTTTCCATATGCGATGGTGTTTATTTCGCTTATATTATCTTCATGTTCTTTTAACGATGCAACCTACGACATAATAGATTCATACACACACGGCAATCATATTACCATAGAGGAAGCAAAAGAATTATACGATAAATATTGCGAGGAACAAACATCTCGCTCAATTATAGATAGCAGGATACCATTCTTAATCGGAGATGCCCTGCTACATTGGAATGAAGCAGGGATATCCTTTACGGGATATCTTTCAGCTGTTGACATTCCAATTAGTAATAACTATACATATAATGTTAGCCGTATAGATACAGACAACAAACTATACACCGTTCCAACCACATCACATATAGTGATTGTAAAAGATTACAGAACAAGCAGACGAGCCATATATGTCCGTGTACGTATTCCTGACAAGGACTATGATTATTATAACATGGAAAACTTGGGTCTAAACTTCAATAGTCGAGGTAATTTCTGTGGATTAGAATACTATACCACTCTCGAAGGATCTCCCGTTGGCATTGCAAAATTCAACGAGGGAAAGATTGTTGAAGGAATATTCTTAGGAGATACTAAATATAGTACCATAGAACGTACTGCGAGATTCAAATCCCTATTTTCCGGCATATACATATCTCAAAATTCAGGAGGCACCCGTGATGAAGGGGATATGATTTATGGAGCTCCCGGAGAGATTTTTCAAGACCAAAATGGATCAATATATGTATATGTAGATCTTAACGGCGATGGTATCAGTGATGCCGTAACAATGTATTGGAGTGCATTGGAAGGGAATAGCTCCAATGGTGGCAATTCCTCCGCAGGTAGTGGAGGCTCTGCACCTACTGTCCCATCTTGGGGTGATAATAGTGGAAATTCCAGTGGCATTCCTGTGGGTGGTGGCGATTCTGGCTCCTCCTCGGGTGAGGGCGACGGCGATAGTGGAAATGGAAACGGTAATGGCAACGAAGGTGGCGGGACGGAAACGCCAATAATTCCTGAATACAATGTAGAGAGCGACCCACTCAATTCTAACTGGATATACGTTGAGGGAAACCCTGTTCCTTTTGTATCTCCGGAAACCCAAGCGGGTGGCGACTCCGAGCCAGAGCCAGAGCCAGAGCCAGAG